>NZ_CP047200.1:1393431-2090147 GCF_030408675.1 Corynebacterium durum | reverse complement strand
CCGCTGCTCGCCCTCTGCCTGGACGTTCAGGTAATCCCTTCCCAAGGCTATCGTGTCGTCACCCACATCGCGGAGGAAATTGATTTTCTGAAACGCAGCCCCCAGGCGGCGCGCCCCCTCCTCACAGCGTTTCTGATCGGCGGGACTCAGCGGCTGGTCTGCAGTGAAAATGGCCAGGCACATCAGGCCAATGACCTCGGCGGAACCCCAAATGTAATCATCCAGCGCGGCCTGGTCGTAGGCGGTGGGGTCAAGATCGCGGCGCATTGAGGTGAAAAATGCCCGAATATGCTCTTCAAAGATGCGGCAGCGGTGCACTGTGCTTGCAAATGCGTGCACGGCGGGGTTCGTGGAAAAACCGGTGCGGGTGGCGCGAAAAACCTGCTGCTCAAACCCATCAAGCTCGGCGGCAATGCTATTGGTGTCCAGCCCGGCTGCGGCGGCCACACCGTCCACGATCTCGTCGGCGATGCGCACCACGGCGTACAAGTTGCAAATATCGTGGCGGACCCGACCCCGAAGTAGGCAGCTAGCTAGAGAAAAACTGGTGGAGTACTCACGAATGACAATTGAGGCGGCGCGCCGGGAGTAGTGGTTGTAGGCGTGGAGTGGGTTATCGGGCAACGTCGAGGCTCCTGCGTATGTAGGTGCCCACGTTGGTGAGCGCGGTGCGGGCATCGGGAGAGAAGAGTCCCTCGGTGTTCAGGATGACTGCGGCGTCGTCAATGTAGCCTTCTGCTTCTGCGTGGGCTTTGTCCACGGCGCCGCTGTGGCGGAGAAGCGTGCGTGCGTGGTCGAGGTCACCGCTTGTAATGGCGGTGACCATGTCCGGCCATTGCTGGGTGTGTTGCGCCAGCGCCATGAGCGGGGTTGCGCGGCCCCGGATGAGGTCGCCTGCGGGGTCTTTGCCGGTGATGGAGCTGGGGGCGAAGATGGATTGGATGTCGTCGGCGAGCTGGTAGGCGGAGCCGATGGTGCGTCCCAGGTGTGTCAGGTGCGGAACGGCCCAGTCTCGCCCGGCGAGGATTGCGCCGCTGATCAGGGGTGTTTCAAAGGAGTAGGAGGAGGTTTTTAGCCGGGATGCCATGCGGATGAGGTCGTCTGAGGCGTCCACGCCGGGGAGGGAATGGTGGATGTCCATGAATTCCCCGACGACGGAATCGGTGATGGCGGTGTGGAAGATGCGCATGAGTTGCACTGTGGTGTCGGCGGGTGCCCCGGCGTCGATAATGATGCGGGAGGCTTCGTTCATGGCTGCGGTGCCGGCGAGGATGGCCACGGACGTACCGTAGTGCGCGGCGTCGTCACGTGTGATGGGGCCGTGCAAATCGGTGGCGCGTTGTCGGGCGGCGGCGTGGATGGTGGGGGAGCCGCGGCGCTGCTCGTCGGCGTCGATCACGTCGTCGAGGACCAGGAAAGCGGCGTGGAGCAGGTCGAAGGCCGCGCCGACGGCGATGTCTGGTGTGGCTTCGACGCGGGCGGGGCGGTCCGCACCCACGTGGACCAGCAGGGAGCGCACATGCTTGCCGCCGGTGGCGATGTTCTCGGCGAGGGCGCAGGCCCAGGCGGCGTCCCCGTTGACCTGATCAACGTCGTGGATGAGTTGTTCGAATCGCCGCTGGAGGAACGCAACGGACGCGTCCCTGCGGAGCAGCAACGATGACTCAACAACAGACATGGGTCCTATTCTGTCACGTCGGTTAAGCTGAGTTTTATGCGCACCCCCGCCAGCGACACTGAGCTAGTTGTCCTCATCGGTCCCGACGGTCGTCCAGCAGGCACACACCCGAAAGCCACCGTGCACACCACGAACACCCCACTGCATTACGCGTTTTCCTGCTACCTCACCCGCCCCGATGGCCAGGTGCTGCTGACCCGCCGTGCGCTGGCGAAACCCACGTGGCCCGGCGTGTGGACCAACAGCATGTGTGGCCACCCAGGCCCCGGCGAAACTCCCGAAGCCGCGTTACGACGCCGCGCGTCCCAGGAACTCGGCATCAGCCCGGCGGCGCTTGACGACGCCCGCCTGATCCTCCCGGACTTCAGCTACCGCGCCACCGATTCCTCCGGCATCGTGGAGTGGGAAGTGTGTCCAGTGTTCATGGCTGTTGTTGCTGGTGAGATTGCGCCGAATCCCGAGGAGGTCGATTCCTGGCAGTGGCTGCCAGGTGCCGACGTGCTGCGCGCGGTCGAGGCCACGCCCTTCGCCTTCAGCCCCTGGATGCGGGAGCAAATCGACCACACAGCGCTGCGGGAGGCACTACTCGCCTAGGATGCGCTTGACCGCTTGTAGTGGAATGTGCACCCAGTCGGGGCGGTTATTCGACTCGTAGGCCACCTCATACAGGGCCTTATCCAGCACAAACGCGTCGAGTAGGGGAGTAGAGCTGGCCAGTCCATAGCCCTCTAACAGGGCTGGGATGGCGTCGGCGTGACCCGCGTAATCCAGGGACCGCACCAGCCCTGCCACGTCGCGCAGCGTGCTGTCCGGCTGGCGACGCTGTTCCAGCGGGATCGCGGGTTCACCCTCGAAATCAATGAGCACGAAACGACCGTTGGTGCGCAGGATCTGACCCAAATGCAGATCCCCGTGAATCCGTTGCGTGGGTATAGGATCCTTGGGTAGTTGCGCGTACAGGGATCGGGCCTGATCCTCGAAGGTTGCCACGGCCGGTGAGCGCTGTATATGCAAATCCAGACGCTGATTCAGGGTGTCCGCGATGGTGGTGGTGCTGGACGTGGGGAACGCCGTGGCCAGTGCCTCGTGCACCCGGCGGGTGGCCTGCCCGATCGCGCGGGCTTCCTCTGTGAAGTGGTCGGCACGGGTGGCCACCTCCCAGGCGTCCTCCGCGTCGGTGAGGTAATCCTGGGCGATGGCTAGTACATAATCCTCGTACCCCACCCAGCCGCGCACCGGGACGATATGCTCACAGCCCTCGCGGCTCAGCCCCACCAGCAGTTCCACATCCGGGTTCATGCCGGGTTCCAGGCGACGGAAAAACTTCACCACCGCGTCGCCCACAATCAGGGACGTATTGGACTGCTCGCCGGGCATGGGACGGGGTGTTCCTTCGGGGATTTTTCCTGTGACCTGGTGGAAGGTGCCAAAACCGGCGGGCTGCCCTTTTGCCAGTGCCTGCAGAAGTGGCGTTGCGACGGCGGGCGTGGCCAGGACGTCGTTGCCCGCGGCGTCGAGAAGCAGCTGGTAGACATCGCTGCCGGAGGGGCGCTCCACCCGAGCAATCATCAGGGTGCCGCCCTCAACCGGGGCCTGGGTGAGGGGCGTGACCGCCGTGATTGGTTCCGATTTAGCCGCGTAAAAGCGCTGTTCAGCGAGGTTGCTCATCGTAGTGACATCCAATAAAATCCGCGCGGCGCCAATGTCAACGTCCACGACTCCGTAATTGTATGAAACGCCGTATTGCCCAATAATTCCACCGGGGTGCGGCCCACAAACTCCTCCAATGCTAACTCAGTATGCTGCGGCGTGGCGGCAAAATTGCTCACACACAATAGCGTCTCATCGCGATACTGGCGGATAAACGCGAAAATGGCGGGATTCGAGCTGGCAACCGGCCGGAATGACCCCATGCCAAACGTGGCGTGTTCTTTACGCACCGCAATCAAATTCCGCGTGAAATGCAGCAGTGAACCGGGGTTGCGCAACTGATTCTCCACATTCACCGCCTGGTGGCCAAACTGGCAATTCGTGATCACCGGTAGCGGAAGCTGCTCGGGGTCCGTATCCGAAAAACCCGAATTACGCTGGTCAGACCACTGCATCGGTGTGCGCACCCCATCGCGATCATGCAGCCAAATATTATCGCCCATGCCGATCTCGTCCCCGTAATACAACACCGGAGAACCTGGCAGGCTCAACAGCAAATTAGTAAGCAACTGCAACTGCGCCAAATCGCCCTTCAGGAGGGAAGCAAGCCTGCGGCGAATACCCACATTAGAACGCATCCTCGGATTCTGCGCATAATGCTCATACATGAATGCACGCTCCACATCGTTGACCATTTCCAAGGTCAATTCATCGTGATTGCGCAGGAAAATACCCCACTGGCCCGATTCAGGAATAGCCGGGGTATTGGCCAAAATATCTATCACCGACTGCGCCGACTCCTCCTTCAGCGACATAAACAGTCGCGGCATCAACGGGAAATGAAACGCCATGTGGCATTCATCGCCGATCGGACCGTCCCCGAAATACTCCACCACATCATGCGGCCACTGATTCGCCTCCGCGAGCAGCACCCGACCAGGGTATTCCTGATCCACCAGCCTGCGGCAACGCTTCAAAAACTCGTGTGTTGGCGCAAGATTTTCGCAGTTTGTGCCGTTTTCCTCAAACAAATACGGCACGGCATCCAGCCGGAATCCGTCGAGTCCCAGATCCAGCCAGAAACGCATCGTATTCAGCATCTCCTCCTGCACTGCGGGATTCTCGTAATTCAAATCCGGCTGGTGAGAGAAAAATCGATGCCAATAGTACTGCCCGCGAACCGGGTCATAACTCCAGTTTGAATCCTCGGTATCAATGAAGATAATGCGCGCATCCGAATACAACTCTGGGGTGTCGCTCCACACGTAGTAATCCCCATAGGGGCCATGCGGGTTGCGTCGCGACTGCTCAAACCACAGGTGCTGATCACTCGTGTGATTCATCACCAAGTCCATGATCACCCGAATCCCCCGCTGATGAGCCTGTGCCACCAGGTGCTGCAAATCATCCACAATGCCGTAGTCCGGCAAAATCTTAGTGAAATCCCGGACGTCATAGCCGCCATCCAGCAGCGGGGAATCAAACACTGGCGGCAACCAGACGCAATCCACCCCCAGCCATTGCAGGTAATCCAGCATTTCCGTCAAACCCTGAAAATCACCAATGCCGTCACCGTTGGAATCTTTAAAAGCCTGGACCAGCACCTCATAAAACACTGCCTGCTTATACCAATCATGCGGATGACGGTGTGCCACACGCTGCGAAGCGGGAGCATTATCCTCCAACTGCTTCGCCACAGATGTTTGAGATTTTTGAGATGTTTGCCATCCAGAACTAGGACTCCGACTCATATACACTAGAGTAAGCAAAATGCGAGCGCAGTGCACCTTAAATAGCCCTTCAAGGGTGTGCGTCGTGTGGGTGCAAAAAGTCGCTGAAATTTAAAACATGTACATTGTGAGATAGCGCCTTCTGTAAACCCCCAGTTCAGCCAAACCCTAGCCGAACCCTAGCCGTCAACCGTCCACTGCTTGCACGTTTTCTCTGGCCAATCCACACGTCCCGAACGGGCGAAGCCGAGAACATCTGAGCGGAAAACGCTCTCACTGCCACCCTCGAACAATAATCGCAGGTCATCGCAGTGCACGGCGGGCTCATCGCCCATTCCCACGAGTTCGCCACGCCACACCTGGCCGGCGTGATGGGCTGTAATGTCTCGCACCCAGCAGTGAATGATGGTATCAGCGATAAACTGCCTCGCCCCAGATGCACCAGATACCCCACGCCCAACTCCGCACACCCGCAGCGCCCACGCGGCAACCCCGCCGAGTTTCCAGCGGTCGAGTGCGGAGGTGATGGGTTCGTTGTGGAATTCGTCGTGTGTGCTGGTGACCAAGATGGGCACGTCGGCGAGTTCGCTGGTGTCCCACGGCCACGGTCCGAGCGCCGGACCTGCGAAGTACACCGAGCGAAAACGCCGGTAGGCTCGCCGCAAACGGGCAGCGCTCCGGTTGCCTCGTCCAGCTCCGCGGCCACAATCCCCAAACCGGCTCAAAGAATCCCGCGTGATGGGTGCTCCGAGAAGGAGACGCAATGTGCGCTTGCGGGAGGGAAATCCGCCGGTAGGGAAGCTGGGTGAGAGTGCAACGAGGCGTCGAAAAGCGCCACGGTAGTGGTCGCGGCGGGCGAGCCAGAGGGCGATGGCGGCACCTGCAGATTGCCCGATGAGGGTGATGTTGGTGGGGTCGCCGCCGTGGCCTTCGATGTTGTGCTGCAGCCATTCGAGGGCGAGTTGCACGTCGGCGATGCCTCGATAGTGGGCGGGGTTGTCGTCGTGGAATTGGGCGAACCCGGCCAGCCCTAGGCGGTAGCCGATGCTCACCACCACAAACCCCTCGCGTGCCAGCGCCGTGCCGTCGATGTCGGCGGGGGAGCCTTCTTCAAAGCGTCCGCCGTGGATGAAGGCGAGGACGGGGAGCCCGTCAACAGGAACAGCGCCCGAAGGCACGTATATGTGCAGCTCACCGTCCTCGCCCCTGGCGGTAGCGTCGTGGAACAAACCGGGGATGGTGCAGTAGGGCACGATGCGTGGAGGGGTCATGTGTTTAGGCTAACAATCGGGGTGGCAGACTGGTACGCATGAACGCTAATCCGCTGCTTGTGCCGTCCGACTTGCCGTATCAGCTTCCGCGGTTCGCTGATATTCGCGACGAGCATTTCATCCCCGCTTTCGATGCCGCCATCGCCGAGCATACCGCCGAGATTGCCGCCATCGCCACGAATCCCGAGCCCGCTACCTGGGAAAACACGGTGGAGGCGCTGGAGCGGTCGGGCCAGGCGCTGGGTCGGGTGCACGCGGTGTTCGCTAACCTGTACGGCACGGACGCGTCGGAGGCTCTGGATGCCGTTGCCACCGATATCACGCCGAAACTTGCAGCTCACAGCGATTCCGTCTACCAGAACGCGGACCTGTACGCCCGCATCCAGGCTGTCACGCCCCCGCCCGGCGACGAGGAAAGTTCCCGTCTGCATGCGTACCTGCTTCGCGCTTTTCGACGCCGCGGTGCGGACCTTTCCACTGATGCTAAGGCGGAGCTTATCTCCATCAACCAGCGCTTGTCTGTGCTGAGCGACGAGTTCAGCAAGAATCTCCTCTCCGAGACGAACGCCCTGGCAGTGGACCTGTCAGAGGGAGAACTCGCCGGTTTCGACGCCTCCCGCAGGCAAGCCGCTGCCGCCGCAGCCACCGCGCTGGGCCGGGCCGGCTATGTGGTCCCACTGGATTTGCCGACGGTGCAGGCTGATCAGGCGGTGTTGGAGCGGGCATCGGCACGCATGGCGCTGTATGAGGCGTCGCAGAAGCGCGGGACGGGTAGTAATGTTCCGGTGCTGTTGGAGATGGTGCGGCTGCGGGCCCGCCGCGCGGAGATGCTGGGCTACCCCAGCCACGCCGATTACGTGATCGAAGAGGAAACCGCTGGTAGTGCCGACGCCGCCCGCACCCTGTTGCGTGACTTGGCCCCGGCCGCCGCAGCTAATGCGGCGGGGGAGTACAAGCTGATCGCCGAGCTCGCGGACACGACCGCTGAGGAAAAGGTGGACGGCGCGGACTGGCCCTACTGGGAGTCGAAACTCAGGGAGCGTGACTACTCCCTCGATGCCGAGGAGCTGCGCCGCTACTTCCCGCTGGATCGCGTGCTGCGCGACGGCGTGTTCTACGCGGCTGAGCGCCTTTACGGCATCCGCGTGGAACCTCGCCCTGACCTGGCGGGATATGCGCCGGATGTAGACGTCTGGGAGGTGAAGGAAGCAGACGGCACCGGCATCGGGCTGTTCCTGACGGACTACTACGCGCGGCCGTCGAAACGCGGCGGCGCCTGGATGTCCGGGTTTGTGGAGCAGTCGCGGCTGCTGGGGCTGCGGCCGGTGATCATCAACGTCATGGGCGTGACCAAACCCACCGACGGCAGCCCCGCGCTGCTCACCCTCGACGAAGTGACCACCATGTTCCACGAGTTTGGGCACGCACTCCACGGCCTGCTGTCCGACGTGCGGTACCCCACCTTCTCTGGCACCAACGTGCCCCGCGACTACGTGGAATTCCCCTCCCAAATCAACGAAAACTGGGCGCTCGACCCAGCGGTTCTTCGCAACTATGCCCGCCACATCGACACCGGGGAACCCCTCCCGTCCGAACTTATCGACGCCATCACCGCCTCCCGCCAATTCGGCCAAGGCTTTGCGACGTCCGAGTACCTCGCCGCCGCCATCATCGACATGGCGTGGCATTCCCTGAGCAGCGAGGATGCCGCCGGTGTGAGCGACGTGCATGCATTTGAAGAAGCCGCGTTGCAGGACGCCGGACTCGTGGTTGAACACCTGAAACCCCGCTACCAATCCACCTACTTCAACCACATCTTCGGCGGCGGCTACTCCGCCGGATACTACTCTTACCTTTGGGCGGAAGCCCTCGACGCTGACGGTTTTGACTGGTTCACAGAAACCGGCGCGGCCGGACCGGGGGCCAGTGGCGAGGCCGCGCGGGCTGCGGGGCAGCGCTTCCGTGACCTGGTGCTCTCCCGGGGCGGGGCTTCTGATTATGCGGCAGCTTTTGAATCGTTGCGCGGGCGCGCGAAGGACGTGGCACCCTTGCTCAGGCGACGTGGCCTCGGCGGGGCGCTGTAAAGTTTTACTTATGATGTCGACGATCACCCGCTACCTTGACCTTGTTGGGCAGCAACTCACCTCCGCGCCCATGTGGATCCAGGTAATCGCGGTGCTCGGCGGCACCGTTCCGCTCTGCCTTTTTCTGGCTTTTGCGCTGCTCAGGGTTATCGACATTGCGGGTGCCCGCACCTACCGGTTCTTCAACGGCCAAGAACTCCTCCGGCGGCCCGTAGTTCATAGGGGCCGCGAGGTCAGTGAAGGTGCTGCACAGCGAGACCGCCCAGCCGGTGTTCGGCCAGGCGGTTCGCGGATCGTGATTAACGAGGAGCCTAGGTAGGGGGTTGTACCATTCCTGCTGCCGTTTCCTGCGCGACTGGCTTGATCATGTTGTGCACCGCTTTGATGTTGTGAGAGTGGCTTTAGGTGCTAGTGATACCCTAACCTCATGCGGAACAACAAGTATCCCCAGTCACGTGTGAAGCTTGCCCTCTTTGGTTTGCTTGCGCTCGTCATCATTTCCTGGGCTGCGGGCCAGTTCTTCTAGCCCTGAATGGCGTTTATGTAAGGTAGGTCTATCGCTAGGCTGGAAAAAGGGGTGTTTCCGTACCTGGCGGTGGACCTTGTTAGCCGGGGTAGGCAGAGGGGGCGCGTGAAGCATTGAACAACGTTAGTGCAAACGGTTGCATAAAAGTATGCTTATCCTCAGGTCGCAAAACGGGGTGTTTTCGTGCTTGAGCATAAGCACATTACGCAGGGTCGACCGTAACTACACCACTTGGACGGAAAACGGTGCAATTACGGTAAATCCCAAGGCGAGGGACGTTCAGAAGGGCGGTATACAACCTTCACGCCACCCCCAGAACCCCCGCGCTCACCTCCTCCTAGAAGCCTCGGCAACCGCCCTGAACAAAGGCAATGCGGGCAGATCGTGGATGAGGATGGGGGTGTTCGTGGCGTCGCAAAGCGGGATGCACCAGTTGGGGTAGAGGTCATGGGTGGTGCCGGGCTGGTTTTGTGCTTTGATGTCGCCAACCATGTCCACGAGGGAGGCACAGGTGAGCGCGGAAGGTGTTCCAGCGATGTAGCGGTGCATGGCCACGAGGAGGTCGGTGATGTCGCCGCGGTCGTCGCGTGCCGCGCCGTCGAAATCGTGGCCGTCCAGTGCAGTGCCGGAAAACAGCCCGTATTCGCCGATGCGCGCAAGTATTCGGTTTTGCCAGGCCAGGTCCTCGGAGTTTTCGGTTTCGGTGTCGCGGGTGAGTAGCCCGAGCCGGTCGCGGAGGGCGATGTGTTCGCCGTAGAGGTATCCGGCGGTGGGCGGGAGGTCGTGGGTGGTCACGGAGGAGAGGGCAAGGGGTCGGTATTCGCCCTGGTGGCGGGGTCCGTCTACGGACGGGGAGCGTTCGAACCAGAGGATGGAGGTGCCCATGATGCCGCGGGCGGCGAGGACGTCTTGGACCCATTGTTCGAAAGTTCCTAGGTCTTCGCCGATTACAACGGCCCCGGCGCGTTCGGCTTCGAGCGCGAGGATGCCGACGAGCGCGTTGTAGTCGTAGTGGACGTAGGTGCCGGTGAGGGGGGATTGTCCGCGGGGGATCCACCAGAGTCGGAAGAGGCCGAGGATGTGGTCGACGCGGATGCCGCCGGAGTGCCGGAGGACGGTACGGAGCATGTCGCGCCAGGGTCGGTATCCGGCTTCGGCGAGTTTGCGGGGGTGCCATGGGGGTTGGGACCAGTCTTGCCCGTTTTGGTTGTAGCCGTCGGCGGGTGCGCCTACCGACGCCTCGGGGGCGAGGACGCCTGTGAGGTTGGTGGCGTCGGCACCTCCCGGGTGAACACCAACCGCGAGGTCGGCCATGATGCCGATGCTCATGCCTGCGTCGTGGGCGGCGGCGCTGGCAGCGTGGAATTGCTGGTCGCAGATCCATTGGAGCCAGCGGTAGAAGTCGATGGTGGTGTCGTCATCGCGGTTTTCTTGGGCGGCGCACCAGCGCGCGAAGTCGTCGAGTCCGTGGCCTTCGTGGGCGAGATAGTCCTGGTAGGCGGCGTCGCGTTCGGGGCTGCGGGGTATGGCGTGAATCTGGCGGAGTGCGTAGAGTTTCGCCGAGTAGATGGGGTCGCGTCGGATGTAGTCGGGGCTGTGGTTGGCATCTTTCAGCGGCGCTGCGAGGGAGTCGATGCGGCCGTGTGTTTCGCTGTCCAGGTCGGCGTATTCGGGGATGCTTTCGACGTGAATGTAGAGGGGGTTGATGAATCGCCGGGTGGTGGGAAGGTAGGGGGAGTTTTCGATGGGTGGGAAGGGTTCTGCGGCGTGGAGGGGGTTGATCAGCAGGAAGTCGGCGTGTGCGTGTTCGGCGGTGATGCGCGCAAGTTCCGCGAGGTCGTGGAAGTCGCCGATGCCCCAGGACTCCTCGCTGCGCACGGAATACAGTTGCGCCATGACGCCGCCCACGGGGTGTTCAACGTACCGGTCGGCGGTGGAGAGCCTACGCGGGGTGATCACCACGTCGCATCTGGCGGTCAGGGGTTCGACACCTTGATTATCGGCGCCCGCCGCATCACCCGCATCACCGTCCGTGCCTTCACTGCCCCCGTCCACCGAGTGCAGGTGGAGTGTGTGCCAGCCGAGCGGCAGGTCTTCGGGCAAAACAAAGGTGGCTTCGCCCCAGGTGATGCCGTCGATGGTGCGGGGTTCTGCCCAGTTTTCTACCTGTTGTATGGAGCGTTGGCTGCCGTCTTCGAGGGTGAGGGTGACGTCGGCGGTGGCGCCGTCGTGAACGTGAACGTTGATGTGGTGGGCGTCGCCCTGGATGGCCACAACGCAGGGGGGCAGGGGCCTAGCGAATGCCTCGTCGTGGAAGTGTTGGATGGCTGCGCGACAGCTTTCTTCCGTGGGATCAACGTGTACGTCGAGAGCTCTCAGGGTTTTCAGGAGAGTATCGTCGCTAACGGTGATGTGGTCTCCATCTGCCGACCAGTATGAGGTGGCAATTCCGTAGGTGTCGGCGAGGGCGGCAAGGGCGGCGGAGGCATCGGTATAGGTCACACCTGTATATATTGCCACCTTGTGCTTTGCGGCGCGCGATAGCATGGTTCATGCTGCTTGTCAGGCTGCATAAAAGCATGACAGTGTGTTGTGTGTATGAATTTGATGAAAGGAACCTCATGACGTCCGTCCATACAGGCGAGTACAGCACTCCGGCGGAGTACACGATTGGCCCGAAGGAGTCGTGTGTGACGGCGTTGCTGGCCACAGCGGCGGCGCGCCCGTATGGCGTGCTATTTACCCGCCCGCAAAATTTCGAGTGGGTGAATGTGACTGCTCAGGAATTCGTGGACGAGGTTTTTGAGGTGGCTAAGGGCCTGATTGCTAATGGCGTGACGCAGGGCGACCGCGTGGCGTTGCTCAGCGAGACGCGTTACGAGTGGTCGCTGTTGGATTTCGCCATTTGGGCGGCGGGGGCTGTGACGGTGCCGATTTACGGGTCGTCGTCACTGAGCCAGGTGGAGTGGATTATTGAGGATTCGGGCGCGGTGTTCGCGGTGACGGAGACCCCGGAGCACACGGACATGGTCAAGCGCCTGGAGCTGGATACGGAAGGCCGCCCGCCGTTGAAGGGGTCGTCGTCGAAGCTGCGGCGCGTGCTGGAGATTAACGCCTCGGCGATCCCGACCCTCAAGTTCGAAGGCCGCGGCATCAGCGACGATGAGGTGCGCGCGCGTATCGACGCCACGGACTCCAGCGACCTGGCATCCCTGGTGTATACCTCGGGGACCACCGGCCGCCCAAAGGGCTGCCGGCTCACGCACCATAACTGGCTGGCGCAGGTGCGGGCGCTGCTCACGCACCCGATTGGTGCCATCGCAGTTCCGGGTACGCGGGTGCTCACATTCCTGCCGCTGGCGCATGTGCTCTCTCGGGCGGTGTCGTTGGCGGTGGCAATTGGCGGGGCGACCCAGTCGCACTGGTCTGATTTCTCGTCCCTGAGCGTGGAGTTTCAACGCGCCCGCCCGAACATGATCCTGGGTGTGCCGCGCGTGTTTGAGAAGGTCCGCAACGGCGCGGCGGCGAACGCGCAGGATAACGGACCCCTGCGGGCAGCGGCGTTCGCCCAGGCCGAGCGCGTGGCGCAGGATTATTCCCGGGCGCTGGACACCCCAGAAGGGCCGTCGCGGGCGCTACGGATGAAGCACGCCATGTTTGACAAGCTGGTGTACTCAAAGATCCGGGCGGCTATGGGCGCGTCGGTGAAGTACTGCATTTCCGGCGGGTCGGCCATGAGCCCGGATTTGCTGCATTTTTTCCGGGGCATGGGTGTCACAGTGTACGAGGGCTACGGCCTGACGGAAACCACCGCTGCGGCCGCCGTGAACTTTGATGACAACGTGATCGGCTCGGTCGGCCGTCCAGTGGGCGGTATGTCTGCCCGCATTAACGACGACGGCGAGATCCTGCTCAGGGGTGAGACACTGTTCGACGGGTATTGGAACAACTCGGAGGCCACGGCCGAAAACATCGACCAGGAAGGCTGGTTCAACACCGGTGACCTGGGCGAACTACTGGATTCCGGGCATATCGTGATCACCGGCCGGAAGAAGGATTTGATTGTCACCGCCGGAGGAAAGAACGTGTCCCCCGGTCCCTTGGAGGATCGCCTGCGCAGCCACCCCCTGATCAGCCAAGCCCTGGTGGTGGGCGACGGCAAACCCTATGTGGGTGTGCTGATTGCACTGGACGAGGCCGCGCTGAAGCGGTGGAAGCTCACCCACAACATTCCCGAATCCCGCACGGTCAGCGAGTTGGCAGTGAACCCGACACTGCGCGCGGAGATCCAGGATGCCATCAACGACGCCAACTCGCTGGTGTCGCATTCCGAGTCGATCAAGAGGTTCTACATCCTGGATCGCGACCTGTCGGAGGAGGAAAACGAACTCACCCCGACCATGAAAATCAAGCGTAACGTGGTGGTTCGCCGCTTCAAAAAAGAGATCGACCAGATTTATAAGCGGTAGGAAACAACCCCCCATTTGGTACCCACGTTGCGGCGTGTGTCGCGTATCCGGCGCGGCACACACCGAATGTGCTGAATGTGTTTTAAGGTGAATCTCCGTTAATATCTCAACACCATGGTGCGCCCGCGCGGCAGCACAAGCACGCAAGAGTAAAGGAGCAGCCCGTTGAACCTGGCCGACGATGCCCTGCTCCGCCACCGTGAACTCACCCAAGAGGTGTACAACATTGGTGACGAGGTGGCGCAATACGTAGAAAACCTCGCCGAGGCCATCGCCGACTGGGATGCGGAGCTTGTGGAAGACTGCCTCATGGAAATCGAGGTGATCCTCACCGAAGCGCGAGACGACTCCCGCCGCGTGGTCGCGGAACTCACAGGCGTGCGCCACGCCCTGACCTCCGGCATTCGCTCGGGAACGGTGAGCGTGCGTGCACCGTGGGGGTTGCACGACGTCGAAAAGCGCACCGAAAAACCCACGTTGATCACCGACCGCACGCTGACCGACAAATTCCCGCTCGGCGAAACCCCAGTGATCGTGCGGGAATTCACCACAGCGCTGTGCGCGCGCACGGACCTGGTGATTGCGCACTGCCACCACATCGTGGAATGGGTGCTGGAATGCACCGCCCTGGCCGCCGACGACCTGGACGTGCTGTCCCTTCCGCTGCTGTACACGCAGTCCAAGCAGCTGGTGGAATCCGCCGCCTATGCTTGGCTGGAAACTGTAGCCCGCAAACACCCCACCTACGTTCGCACCATGCGCGGTTCGAACCCTCCCGCGTTCCTGTTAGAGCGCGCGCGTATCGACGCCGTGGTGGCCAAGGTAGCGGCCAAACGCGCCCAGGCAGCAAGCGGCAGGCGCGGCGGATACGCCTCATGAGCAATCCCTTCGGGGTGTACATTCACGTCCCGTTCTGCGCGTCACGCTGTGGGTACTGCGACTTCAACACCTACACCCCCGGCGAACTGGGTTCCTCTGCGAGTGTGGACTCCTACCTCAATGCCCTGGACATTGAGCTGGAGCTAGCTGCGGAAAGCCTCGGCGGGGCGTTGCAGCCCGCCGATACCGTGTTTGTTGGCGGGGGCACGCCCTCCATGCTCGGAGCTTCGGGGCTTGCACAAGTGCTGGGATACGTGCGCAAGAGTTTCGGCATCACGCCGGGTGCGGAAGTGACAACCGAATCCAACCCAGAATCCACCTCTCCCGAATTCTTTGAGGGGCTGCTGGAGGCGGGCTACACGCGGGTGTCGCTGGGCATGCAATCCGCATCCAGCCGTGTCCTGCAGGTACTGGAACGCCGCCACACCCCAGGGCGGCCCGTGGAGGCCGCGAAAGAAGCACGCGCCGCCGGATTCGAGCACGTCAACCTTGACATGATCTACGGAACCCCCGGCGAAACCGACGACGACGTGCGTGCCACCCTCGAAGCCGTGCTCGCCGCTGAAGTAGACCACGTATCCGCGTACTCCTTAATCGTGGAAGACGGCACAGCCATGGCCCGCAAAGTTCGGCGCGGGGAACTACAGGTGACCGATGAAGACGTCCTGGCCAGCCGCTACGCACTGATTGATGGGGTGCTCAGCGTCGCCGGTTTCGATTGGTACGAAGTCTCCAACTGGGCGCGCCCCGACGGTGAATGCCGCCACAACCTTGGCTATTGGCGTGACCACGACTGGTGGGGTGCAGGCCCCGGCGCCCACTCCCACCTCGGCGACCGACGCTTCTTCAACGTCAAACACCCCGCCCGCTACACCCAACACTGCACGGCGGGGGCGTTGCCCATTGCCGAAGAAGAACACCTAAGCCCCCACGACAGGCACGTGGAGAAAGTGATGCTGGGGTTGAGGTTGCGTGAAGGGATTGCGCGTTCTTTGTTTGGCGAGGGTGCCGAGCTGGCGCTGCGGCACTACCAGGACCGAGGCTTGCTCACGCTTGACGACGACCGCGTCTACCTCACCGAATCCGGCCGCCTCCTCGCCGACGGGATTATTGCTGATGTGTTGATTGCTGAGGAGGAATAGGGGGGATTGGTAGCGTTTTTGCAGGGTAAGCTCCTGAAGCTGCGGTCTGCTCAGTTCGTGTGAACGTTGCTCAATGGTTGCTAGGGGTGCGGTATGTCTTCTGAACTGGGTTTTTGCTGAAATTACATTGTTCGGGTGGGAAACGGTGTAGTTATGATCGACCTCGTCAAGTGTGCTTATGCTCAAGCACGAAAATGGGGTGTCTTTCGGCTTGGTGATAAGCACATTTTCCATGATTGTCATATAGGTCCACTGCCAGGTACGAAACCAGGGTGTTTCCGTACCCAGCGATAGACCTTTTTCTATGCAAACGTTTGCACTAACGGTGTTCAATGATCCAAACGGTGCTGCGACCTATTAAACTTGCGTTTCTCGGATTTTCTGGCGCGTTGATGGAGGCACTGTTTTAACGATCTACGTGATTGTGGTCTGTCAAGATGCCTCGCACTGCGTTGGAGTTTTCACTATGATCACGCCGCCTTGTTATTGATGATCTGGTTGAAAGTTGTCAGTTGAATGTTGAATATTAATCGAAAATGTAGAGTGCTTGCCATGATGACAAGTCAGCAATTTTTATCAATTATAGCAATAATGATACTGTAATCATTTTTTCGGATCATTATGACGTATGGTGCTACAAATGGGGGTAGGCGATGCTCTTATATTTTCTGGCCAATATCCTGTGGAAAGTTGTGTAGGAAAGAACCGATTCTTCTTGTGGCGGGGGCAAGTAGCAGACAAAGGTATTGCCGGCAAGGCGGGATTGGGATTTTATATTTAAAGGAGGTATCTATATTTCTTTGGTAAGGGGTTGTGCATGAAGCGTTCATCTATCTGTGTGTTGGTACTAGCGTCGGCTCTTGTGCTTGTAACAGGGTGCAGTTCAAATGGGGGAAATAATGCTGCAGAGTCCACATCTGTAACAACTAGCGATGTGGTCACATCTACATCAACCACCACTACTACGACAACTTCTCCTACTACGACAAGTGTAAAGGAAAGTGGTGGTAGTGCTAGCGTGGTAAGTTCTACGGACACTGTTGCTCCTTTGCCCTCTGGAAAGAAGCTTACTGCAGGCGATTTTTCAGACAAACAAGGTGAGTGGAAAGATGGAAATTATAACGTTGCAGACCAGTCGGGGATAACTGGATTTGGTGTCGATCTGAGGTCGTGTACTGTTCCTAAAGATGTTGGATTCACTAGGGGGTCGTCTTATGATCCAGCAGTTTTACGATTTAATCTTGGGAAGAATTATTCGAAGTTAAAGTTCAAGGTCGGGCAGCGAAATGAATCTAAAGGCATTGATCAAACGGTGCTTATTCGTTCCACTGATAACAAGAAACAGTTTGGTGAGATAACCCGCGTTGGGTTTGATGAGGTCACAGAAGTAGAGCTGGATGTTGATGGTAAGAATGTTGTCTTCCTGCAGTTTTACCTAGATGAAGGTGTGAGGAATTGCGGATATGAGCCAGTTACAGCAGTCGTCTATGATGCGGTTCTTGAGTGATGATGAGCGCCGAAAAGAATGAGATAGAAAATTCTAAAGGAAGTGATGTGGGTGGGTTTTTAAGTTGGGAAAAAATAAAAAAACTAGGAGTGAGCTTACTTCCTTTGACTTTGTGTTCATTTACAATTTTTGGAATTTCTATCCCTATTACTATCATTAATGATAGTAATAGGGATTCCCGGGATAATATTTTGTCATCACAAACTATGGATACTTCTTCAGTTGCAAATGTTCCGCAGATTGAAGGGTCGCAAAAAACAAGCGACGGATCGGGTCAAAAATGTCTATCGTCATCGGAAACAGCTGTGCCATGTGATACGCAACATGATGGTGAAGTAATCTCAAGCGTTTCCAGTTGCGGGTCGGATGTGTTGGTAAATTACATGGGCGGGAATGTTGCAGTTGATACCCTTTCGCCAGGAATTTCTTACGAACCAATCTCTAGCGGATGTAAGGTTAGCTTTCCTTACTCATTGGAAGAGTCGGTAGAGGGTAAGTGGGTCGCGGATCTTCGTCACTTACCTGGGTTGCGGAGTTGCTTTAATCCTGATCGTGCAGACCAGGTTGTTGGCTGTAATGAGCCGCATACTGGGGAAGTTGTGTATAGCCAGTCTGGAGGTGATGGTGTAAACCTATCGTGTGATGCAAAGGCTGCTGATTATATGGATGCCAATAAAGACAAATGGCAAGATATGCTAAAAACCGAAGGAATCGAGCACAACGGTTCTTGGCTCTGCGTGGCAAAGACACGAAATAATAATTTCTTGGACGGCACTCTGCGGTCGCTTGGAAGTCAGAAGATCAAGACCAAGCCACGTTAGCGATTAAATGCGGGAAAGATTGGACCGCGTAAAGCTAACCCATGTTCAGGCGTGAAAAATGGCGTTTTTGAGCTTGAGGATTGGTAAGCTTCTGTGCAAATGTTGTTCAACACCCGTTTCTGGAAAGCCACCCTCACCTGCTTTTCTCCCCAACCTAACCCTTAAAGTCAATAGTCACCTGGTACATTCCGCGCACAAGTTTGATCATGAACATGCCGAAACGGAATGTGAAGAGGGGGAGTTGTCGCCGGAGGCTGCGTGGGAAGTAGTCGAGGAAGTTGAAGGTGACGTGGACGTCGGCAATGTTGTCGCTCCAGGTGCGGGGCGTGTAGGGGTCTTTGAGCTTGAATGGCATGGGCGTGGGGGTGCCGTTTTTAGCAACCATGCGTTCGCTGCGTTCGGTCATGGATGGGCTTTCGGCGTCGTAGGTGAGGCGGCCGCCGGGGAAACGTTCGGCCATGGCGGTAACTAGGGCGCGAACGTCGTCTATGTCGAGGTAGAAGAACACGCCTGCAGCGACGGCAATGACCCCACGGCTGGCATCAACGTGGTCAATCCATTCCAAGTCGGTGGCGGAGTAGGGGAGTTCTTTTTCGTTCTCAGCGCGGGGGATCCACCGCGCCCGCATGTCTATGACGTCGGGGAAGTCGAGGTTGTAGATGGTGCAGTCGTAGCCGCCTAGGTCTTGGGCGAGGCTGTCCAGGCCGCAGCCGATGTTCACCACGGCGGCACCGGGGTGTTCGTCGAGGTAGCGGGTAATTTCTAGCACGCTGATGCGGTGTCTCAGCCCGTAGATGATGGTGGGGAATCCCTCCATCGCTTTCGCAGTGGTTCCTTCTTTGCGGGCTATTTCTTCGGCTTGCCGCGCCCAGGGGTCGGGGAAGAGGTCGGGCCATTGGCGGGAGGCCAGGGCGCGGCCGAGTAGCGGGTAGAACAGTGTCTGCGATACGTTATCCATGTCTGTAGGTTAGGGGACGCTTGGTTGGCATACTAGAGGGTGTGACTCGGTAGACTGTCGCCAGAACCAAACCCAAACCCAGACCCGCAACCAGAACCAACACCTACTAAAAAGCCAGCACCACCCAAGTACCCAACAAACCGCAAGGAGTGCCTGCTATGTCTAGTGCTACGCAGCGTCGTCGCCATGAGGTTTTGCGTGCGATTGTGGCGGACTATATTGCCTCGCAGGAGCCGGTGGGGTCGAAGACGTTGGTAGATCGCCACAGCCTCGGCGTGAGTTCGGCGACAATCCGTAATGATATGGCTGCGCTGGAGTCGGAGGGCTATATCGAGCAGCAGCACGCCAGTTCGGGTCGGATTCCCACGCAGAAGGGGTACCGCCTGTTTGTGGATTCCATCAACGAGGTAAAGCCCCTATCCCAGGCGGAGCACGCTGCTATTTCTAGGTTCTTGAACGAGGGCGTGGACGTGGAGGACGTGCTGCGCCGTTCGGTACAGTTACTGAGCCAGCTGACTCGCCAGGCGGCGGTGGTGCAGTTGCCCACGTTGAAGGTGTCGCGGGTGCGGCATTGCGAGGTGGTCACTATTTCCGAACTCAGGCTTTTGCTTGTGTTGATCACGGACATAGGCCGGGTGGAGCAGCGCAACGTGGAGCTGGGAGCCGCGGTGTCAATGGAGCAGGCTGCCCGGTTGAAGGAGGTGCTGAATCAGGCGCTGGTGGGTAAAACCCTGTCGGACGCGAGTGTGTCTTTGGCGGATCTCGCCAGCAACGCCCCGGAGGATATTCGGGATGCCGTGATTCGCTCATCGACAGTGCTCATTGAAACGCTGGTGGAGGCCCCGAGTGATCGCTTGATTTTGGCGGGGGCGTCGAATCTGAGCCGCATGAGCGGGGATCTCCCTGCGGTCCTGGAGGCCCTGGAAGAGCAGGTGGTGGTGCTGAAACTGCTGTCTACTGCCCGGGATTTGGGTGAGGTGCAGGTGAGCATCGGCGAGGAGAACGAGGACGAGGATTTGTACACCACCTCGATTGTCACCACTGGCTACGGTGCGACGGGGGCCACGTTCGGCGGGCTGGGTGTGGTGGGCCCCACGTACATGGACTATTTGGGAACAATGTCTAAGGTGTCAGCTGTTGCACACTATGTCAGCCGGGTACTCGCTGGGCAGTAAACCACTCCCGTGCAGTACACTGTGGTGACGTTATTTTAAGAACCAACAAAATAAAAGGAAGTTTGTTTTCACTGTGGCTCGTGACTATTACGGCATTCTCGGAGTTGACCGTTCGGCTTCGGACGCTGAGATTAAAAAGGCGTACCGCTCGCTGGCCCGCAAGTACCACCCGGATGTGAATGGCACGGAGGAAGCCGCGACGAAATTCCGGGAAATTTCGATTGCGCAGGAAGTTCTGCTTGACCCTGAGAAGCGACGCATCGTGGACATGGGCGGCGACCCGTTGGAGCAGGCTGCGGCCCCGGGCGGCGGTTTCGGTGGTTTCGGCGGCGGCCTGGGCGACATTTTCGAGGCGTTCTTCGGGGCTGCTGCGGGTGGCCGCGGCCCGCGTTCCCGCGTCCAGCCGGGTAACGACGCCCTGCTTCGCACCACCATCACCCTCGGTGAGGCGTATAGCGGCGTGAAGAAGGACATCACGGTGGATACCGCCGTCCTGTGCGATCACTGTTCGGGCACCGGCTCGGAGTCGAAAGCCAAGCCCGTCCCGTGTGCCAGCTGCCAGGGCACCGGCGAAATCCAGGAAATGCAGCGTTCCTTCCTAGGTAATGTCATGACCTCCCGGCCCTGTCCCACGTGCCAGGGCTTCGGGGAGCGCATCACCGACCCTTGCCACAAGTGCGGCGGTGACGGTCGCATGCGGGCGCGCCGCGATCTGGTGGTGAATGTTCCCGCCGGTATCAACGACGGCATGCGCATCCGCATGGCGGGTCAAGGCGAGGTTGGTGCTGGTGGCGGCCCCGCTGGCGACCTGTACGTTGAGGTGTCCATGGAACCCCACCCGGTGTTCCGCCGCGATGGTGATGATCTGCACATGACGCTCACCGTCCCCATGGTGGACGCCGCCCTGGGTACTGATATTGAAGTAGAGGCTTTGAGCGGCGAGCAGTTGACGGTGCATGTCGCGCCGGGTTCACAGCCCTCGGATCAGATTCACCTGCCGGGCGCGGGTATGCCGAAGCTGCGCGCCGATGGCACGGGCGATGTGATTGCGCATGTTGAGGTGACGGTTCCGAAGGATCTGGATTCGGAGTCCCGCAAGCTTCTGGAGCAGCTGCGCACGCACCGCGAAGAAACGTCTGAGGTGCGCCTGGCGGCTGCGGAGCAGGAGAATCTGTTCTCCCGCCTGCGCAACAGGTTCCGCAGGTAGCATGTCGCTTCCGGTTTTTCTTTTCGACGCCCCAATTCCCTCCGACGGCACGCAGATAGAGCTGACCGGCCCGGAGGCACGCCACGCGGTGACGGTTACCCGCTTGCGCGTTGGCGAGCGCATCATGCTTGTCGACGGCCGCGGCACCACCGCCGAGGTGCTGGTCACCGCCGTCAGTGGCAAGGATCGTCTTGTGGGGGACGTCGAGAAGCGGACGCAGGTGCCACAACCCACGCCGCAGGCGATTGTGGTGCAGGCGTTGCCGAAGTCGGAGCGTTCGGAGTTGGCGGTGGATTTGGCCACTCAGGCCGGGGCGGATGTGATTGTGCCGTGGCAGGCATCGCGGTGCGTGGCCAAGTGGCAGGGGGCGAAGCGCGAGAAGGGCGTGGCTAAATGGCGTGCGATGGCGGTGTCGGCGGCGAAGCAGTCGCGACGCAGCTGGGTTCCCGAGGTGCGGGACGTGCAGGACACCGCAGGTATCGCGGCCCTGATTCGTGAGGTTGTGGCCGACGGCGGCCTGGCGTTGCTGCTGCATGAGGATGCCGCGGCGTCGTTTAGCAGCATCGATTTTTCCACCTGCCCGCAGGTGCTGTTTGTGATCGGACCGGAGGGCGGGCTTGCCCCGGACGAGGTGGCGGAGTTCACCCAGGCGGGGGCGCGGGCGGTGCTGCTCGGGCAGGAGGTGTTGCGCACGGCGAGTGCGGCGATGGTGGCGTTGGCGGCCTTAGGGGTGTGCTCGGGGCGCTGGTAGAGTAGCTGCGGAGGTATTTTCTTGGCCATTTATAGCAAGTCGGACATCATGACCCAGACCTACAAGCTGGAGCCAGCAGTGGCGCAAACCGTGTTGGGCACGCATGATGACAATTTAAAAGTGTTGGAAAACCAGCTGGCTGCGGATATTTTCGTGCGCGGCACCGCCGTGACCCTGACCGGTCCGACGCATGAGATTGCGCGCGCCCGCAAGGTGCTGGACGAGCTGCAGGCCATAGCCCGGCGAGGGCACGTGATCAGCCCCGAATCGGTGAAGCAGGCCGTGGCTATTGTGACGGTGGAGGCACCTTTGTCAGTCTCAAAGGCGCTGGCGGAGAACATCATTACCCGGCGCGGCAAGGCGATCCGCCCGAAAACTCTGGGCCAGAAAGAATACGTGGATGCCATTGACCAGAACACCATTGTGTTTGGTCTGGGTCCTGCGGGTACTGGTAAAACGTATTTGGCCATGGCTAAAGCCGTGCAGGCGCTGCACGCCAAGCAGGTCAGCCGCATTATTCTGACCCGCCCGGCGGTGGAGGCGGGGGAGAAGCTGGGCTTTCTTCCGGGCACGTTGAATGAGAAGATTGACCCGTATTTGCGGCCGCTGCATGATGCGTTGCGGGACATGGTGGAGCCAGAGATGATTCCGAAGCTGATGGAGGCCGGGATTGTCGAGGTGGCGCCGCTGGCGTACATGCGTGGGCGGACGCTCAATGATGCGTTTGTGATCCTGGATGAGGCGCAAAACACCACCCCGGCTCAGATGAAGATGTTTTTGACGCGACTGGGTTTCGGCTCAAAGATGGTGGTCACGGGCGATATTACTCAGGTGGATTTGCCGGGTGGGCAGAAGTCCGGGCTGCGGCTGGTGCGTCATATTCTGCGCGGCGTGGATGATGTGCATTTCTCGGGGCTGGGCAGCGATGACGTGGTGCGCCACCAGCTGGTCAGCGCGATTGTGGATGCCTACGACGATTATGAGACGGCCCAGATTGCTAAGCAGGAGCGGGCTGAACAGGGCAAACGAGTCCAGCGGGAGGAGCGCTAATGAGCATTGAGGTGTTTAACGAGTCCGGGTATTCCTATACACCCAGCGAGCGAGAGGCTGAGGTTTTGGAGGATTCCGCCGATGTGGGCGTGAACGAGGAAGCTCTGGTTGATGTGGCGTCCTTTGCCTTAAAGTGCATGGATGTGCACCCGGATGCGGAGTTGTCCATTCACATTGTGGATTTGGATACCATCGCGGATCTGCATGTTCGTTGGTTGGATTTGGAGGGGCCGACGGATGTGATGAGTTTCCCCATGGATGAGTTGGCACCCGGGTCGGGGCGTCCCGATGCGCCAGATCCGGGGCCGTCAATGCTGGGCGATATTGTGCTGTGCCCTGATTTTGCGAACAGGCAGGCCCGAAAGGCGGGCCATGGCCTGGGCCACGAGTTGGCGCTGTTGACGGTGCACGGCTGTTTGCATCTGCTGGGCTACGATCACATCACTCCCGCCGAGGAGAAGGAGATGTTTTCTCTGCAGAATGAGATTCTGGCGGACTGGTATGACGATCTTGCCGCGCGCGGGGTGGTGTATCAGCCGAAGCCGATGAATCCGGGCGCGTTTCCAACTGCGGCGGAGCGCGAGCAGCTGGACCGGGACATGCAAGAAGACTCGAAGACCAATCCAGGCACCGACGCCCCAGGAGCTGACGGGCACTAGATGGAATCCTTTGTGATGGGCGTTGGCGCCGTGGCCGCGCTGTTGTCCGCTGGCGTGTTGAATGCCGTGGAGACAGCCGTGGCCATGATTTCCCGCGCCCAGGTGGAGGAGGACGCGAAGGAAAATGTGCCGGGCGCGCAGCGCCTGCTGGCGGTGTTGGACCGCAAGTCGGAGCACATTAACTTGTTGGTGCTGCTTAGTCGCTTGTTGGATGTGACGGCGGCGGTGTTGACGGGCGCGTTGGCCCTGCAGTTGATTTCGTCCAGGCTGTGGGCAATGGTGGCGGCGATCGCGGGGGTGACGCTGGTGATGTACACGATTATCGGCATTTCCTCGCGCACGCTGGCCCGCCGGAACCCGTATGTTGTGGCCAGGAATTCAGCGTTGGCGTTGTCCACAGTGGCGTGGCTGTTGGGTCCGGCGGCGAATGCCCTGGTGTGGGTGGGTAATAAGTTGGTCCCGGGCGAGCCGTTTCAGGGTGGCCCGTACACCTCTGAGGTGGCGTTGCTGGAGATGGTGGATTTTGCCCAGGAGCGCGGCGTGGTGGAGGTGGATGAGCGCCGGATGATCCAGTCAATCCTTGATTTGAGTGACACGACGGCGCGCTCGGTGATGGTGCCGCGCCCGGAGATGGTGTGGATTGAGGCGGATAAAACCGCTGGCCAGGCCACGGCGTTGTGTGTGCGCTCGGGGCATTCCCGCATTCCGGTGGTGGGGGAGAATGTGGATGACATTGTGGGGGTGGTGTATTTGAAGGATGTGGTGCAAAAGACGTATCACAAGACGGATGCGGGTCGTGGGGTGTCTGTGTCGGAGGTGATGCGGCCCGCGACGTTTGTGCCGGATTCGAAGAAGCTTGATGATCTGCTGGAGCAGATGCAGCGTGAGCGTTTCCACATTGCGATGCTGGTGGATGAGTACGGCGGCATCGCTGGGCTTATTTCCATTGAGGATATTTTGGAGGAAATCGTTGGTGAGATCGCCGACGAGTACGACGATGCGGAGGTCGCCCCGATTGAGCAGATCAGCCCCCGAACTTTCCGCGTGGTCTCGCGCTTAAGCTTGGATGACCTGCACGATCTGGTGGATGAGACGCTGAATGAGGATCTGGTGTTCAGCGACGAAACCCTGGATCAGGTGGACACCGTCGGTGGTCTGTTGGCGTATGCCCTGGGCAGGGTTCCGCTGCCGGGGGTGACGGTGGAGCATTCGGGCCTGCGCTTGACCGCGGAGGGCCAGCGTGACCGTCGCGGCCGTATGCGGGTAACCTCAGTGCTTATCGACGTCCAGCAGCCCGCCGATCCACTCGAACACTAAAGGAGTCCCCATGTTTTCTGACACCCCGGAGGGTTTCAGGTCAGGTTTTGTCAGTTTTGTTGGCCGCCCCAACACCGGCAAGTCAACGCTGACAAATGCGCTGGTGGGGCAGAAGATCGCCATCACGGCCGACCAGCCGGAAACCACCCGCCACCCCATCCGGGGCATTGTGCACCGCGAGGATGCGCAGGTGATTGTGGTGGACACCCCCGGCCTGCACCGTCCCCGCACGCTGCTGGGTGAACGCTTGAACGAGGTGGTCAAAGACACCTACGCCGATGTGGACGTGATTGGGGTGACGGTTCCCGCTGATGAGAAGATCGGCCCCGGCGACCGCTGGATTGTGGAGGCCGTGCGCCGGGTCGCTCCCAAGACCACGCTGCTGGGCGTGGTGACCAAGGTGGATAAAGTGTCGCGTGATCGGGTGGCGGAGCAGCTGATGGCGGTGCATGAACTCCTGGGCGGGGAATGCGAGGTGGTTCCGGTCTCTGCGGTGAGCGGGGAACAGGTGGATGTGCTGCTGGATGTGATTGTGTCGCTACTGCCGGAGGGACCGAAGTTCTACCCGGATGATCACGTCACGGATGACGATGTGAATACCCGCATGGCGGAACTGATCCGCGAGGCCGCACTGTCGGGCCTGAAGCACGAGCTGCCGCACTCGGTGGCGGTGGAGATTGACGAGGTGCTGCCTGACCAGGACCGCGAGGGTGTGCTGAATGTGCATGCGGTGCTGTACGTGGAGCGCCCCGGCCAGAAGAACATCATTGCGGGTAAAGACGGCCGTCGGCTCAGCGGCATCGTGCACCGCGCCCGCCTGGAGATTATTAAGCTTCTGAACCAGAACATTTACCTGGATCTGCGCATTAAGGTGCTGAAAAACTGGCAGTCCGACCCGAAGGCGTTGGGACGTCTGGGTTTCTAAGTGGCTAGGGAGAATTACCGGGAACGCGCCGTGGTGGTGCGCTCCTACGATTTCGCAGAGGCCGACCGCATTGTTGTGCTGCTCACCCGCGGCCACGGTCTGGTGCGCGGCGTGGCAAAGGGGGTTCGGCGTTCCAAAAGCAGGTTTGGTTCCCGCGTGCAGTTGTTTGTGGAGCTGGATGTGTTGCTCTACCCAGGTCGCGCGCTTGCGAACATCACCGCCGCCGATACCGTCTCCTATTTCGGGGCCGGCATCATTGAGGATTATCCGCGCTACACCACCGCCTGCGCCGCCCTAGAGGCCGCCGAACGCCTGGCCGTTGCGGAAAACGGCGAAGATCCATTTCTTTACGACGCCCTGCTCACCACCCTCCGCCGCATCCAACAGCACCCAGACCCCACCCTGGTATTGGACGCTTTCTTACTGCAAGCCATGGACCACGCTGGCTGGGCACCCAGCCTGTTCAACTGCGCGCAGTGCGGCACACCCGGCCCGCATCGCGCTTTCCACCCGGAGGCCGGGGGAGCGGTGTGCACGGAATGCCGTCCGCCGGGATCCGCCACCCCGCCCCCGGAGGCGCTGCGGGTGATGTGGTGGTTGGCGCACAACCAGTGGCGGGCTGTGGACGCCGCGCGGGAGGCGTCGATAAGCGCGGGCGATGGTTTTTTCGATGACGTGTCACATCACGTACACCAGATGACCCGGGCGCATGTGCAATGGCACATGGAGCGTAAAGTGCAGGCTCTGGATTTTGTCGACGGTGGTGGCACAATAGGGGGGTGACTGTCTTCTCAACCACCCCTGCGGTGCCCGACGAGTTTCTGCCCACGCACGTCGCCCTGGTCATGGACGGCAACGGCCGGTGGGCGCAGGAACGCGGGCTGCCGCGCACGGAAGGACACAAACGCGGCGAGGCGGTGCTGCTCAGCATTGTCGACGCCTGCCTCGAACTCGGCATCCCTTATCTCTCCGCCTACGCCTTCTCCACGGAAAACTGGCGGCGCAGCGTGGGGGAGGTGCGCTTCCTCATGGGGTTCAACCGCGACGTGCTGCGGCGCCAACGCGACGGCCTGCACGACAAAGGCGTGCGTATCCGCTGGGTGGGGCGTCGCCCGCGCCTGTGGCGCAGCGTGATCCGTGAGCTGGAGACCGCCGAGGAACTCACCAAAGACAACACCGCCATGACGCTCGCCATGTGCGTCAACTATGGTGGCCGCGCCGAAATTGTCGACGCCGCCCGCAGCATCGCCGCCCTCGCCGCCGAGGGGAAACTCCGGCCCGAGGACATCAACGAAAAAAACTTCGCTGATTTTCTCGACGAGCCCGACATGCCCGACGTTGACCTGTTCCTGCGCCCCTCCGGCGAGAAACGCACCTCCAACTTCCTGCTCTGGCAATCGGCCTACGCCGAAATGGTGTACCAGGACAAACTCTTCCCCGACTTCACCCCTGACGACCTCTACGCCGCAGTGTTGGAATACGCGCGGCGCGACCGCCGATTCGGCGGGGTGAAATAGATGACAGCATCTTCCGCAGCAACGCCGACCGCACCAACCCGCAAGCAAATCAAACGCTGGCAGCGCTACCTGGCCAACGAACGCGCCGAAGCTGCCGTCTACCGTGAACTCGCTCTGAAAAAGCAGGGTGAGGAACGCGAAATTCTGCTGGGCATCGCCGAGGCCGAGGCCCGCCACGAAGAACATTGGCGAACCCTCCTTGGCGACCACGTGGGCATGCCGCGCAGGCCCGACTACTCCACCCTGCTCATGGGGTTCTTGGCCAAACGATTCGGCTCCGTGTTCACCCTGGCCCTGATGCAATCCGCCGAGGCACGCACCCCCTACGAAAAAGACGACGACGCTACAGACCAGATGACCGCCGACGAGCGCATCCACGCCGAAGTGGTGCGCGGACTCGCCGCGAAAAGCCGGGAGAAAATGTCCGGCAATTTCCGCGCTGCCGTGTTCGGTGCCAACGACGGCCTGGTATCCAACCTGGCACTGGTGCTCGGCGTGGTCGGATCGGGTGTAGACACCAGCTATGTGCTGCTCACCGGCATTTCCGGGCTGCTCGCGGGGGCGCTGTCCATGGGTGCTGGCGAATACGTGTCCGTGTGCTCCCAAAGGGAACTCCTTGAAGCCTCCGCGCCCAGCCCCGACACCGACGGGGCGCTGCCCAAGCTGGACATCAACGCCAACGAACTCGCCCTGGTGTACCGCGCCCGCGGCATGGATCCCGACGCCGCCGAAGCACATGCTCGAAAGGTGCTATCCAGCGTGCGGGGCTCGGGTGTTGGTTCGGGCTTGGGGGGTGTTTCAGGTGGTGCGCCGGTGGGGGCGGCCCCCCACGCAAACGCTGAGGTTGTGGGAAGTGGCTGGTCAGCAGCGCTGTCCAGTTTCCTCTTCTTTGCCTCTGGGGCGCTGATTCCCATCCTGCCCTTCATTTTTGGTGCCAGCCCCATGGTGGCCGCTGTGCTTGCCTGCATGCTCGTTGGCATTGCGCTGATGTGCACTGGCGGTATCGTGGGCGTGCTGTCGGGCACCTCGCCTGGACTCCGGGCGCTGCGACAACTCGCGATTGGCCTGGGGGCTGCGGGGATTACCTATGGGCTGGGCAACCTCTTCGGGGTGGCGCTGGGATAGTGGGATAGCCGTTTGGGTTGTGCAAAGTTTGTATACCGTCAGGTGCGGCAATGGGGTGTTTTTGGGCTTGGGTGTATGGGAATTTCACGGGGTGGCGGCATTTTGGTGGAGCACGGCGGTTGTGTGGTTGGTGATGCTCTATCAAACTTCCGCATTTGCCTGGTCAAACGTGCAGTTTGATAGAGCACGGCGCTGCCACGGTTCTTGAACAACGTTAGTGCAAATGTTTGCGTGCAAGTAGGTCCACCGGCAGGTACGGAAACACCCCGTTTTCGAGCCTGGCGATGGACCTATATGACAAGGGTGAAAGTTTGCTTATGCTCAAGCTCAAAAATCGCCGGTTTTCGTGCTTGGGCATAAGCACACTTTGCAGGGCAGAACATTTTTACACCTTTCTCACGAAAACGGTGTAGTTATGTTCTGTGCTACTTCTGTGAACTGGGGTTTTCCAGCAGGGGCAGATCATAATTACACCAATCCCCACCCGAACGGTGTAATTACGGTAAAACACAGGCCAGGAGTACCCGCCCAAACCCCAAAAGCAACAACCTACCCCTCCACCGGTCGGCATTCATTGCAGAGCCCAAACACCTCGGCGGTGTGCCCGGTGAGGGTGAATCCGTGCTTGTGGGCTACTTCGCGGGCCCAGCGTTCGACAGGGCCGCCGTCGATTTCCACGGTGCGCCCGCATTCGGTGCACACAAGGTGATGGTGGTGGGTTTCCGTGGCGCATGCGCGGTAGAGGGATTCCCCACTGGACATGTGCAGCACGTCTACGGCATCAATGTCGGACAGGGATTGTAGTGTGCGGTACACGGTGGTCAGGCCGACTTTGTAATCGCGCCGGGTGAGTTCTTCGTGGATTTTTTTGGCTGAGGCGAAGTAGTCCATGTCGCGAAGGACGCTGACCACTGCGGTTCGTTGCCGGGTGTTGCGTGCACCGAGCTTGGGTACTGCCGTTTCGCTCTTAGTAACCATTCCAGATCCTTCTCACCACGATAAATAACCAACTCTTCAGGGCGCACAGCATGTGCAGGCCAGCACCTCAGTATCTGCACTTTATGTAGCATCATATCCATTAAAAAAAATTAATGGAAAGGTTTAAGGAACGCCCCAAGTGAACTGTGACGTTTCTTACCCGTGGACCTGCGCAATTGCCTCTCGGGCTGGTGGGCTACACTTGTGCAGAGGTATGTGCTCGTCAAGGTGCCGAGCATCACCGCAAGAGTAACGCAAGAGCAGCGCAAGATTTTGTTTGAGGAGTTTAAGTCTCGTGGCTAACCAATCCGTGATTGAGACCGTGGTGAACCTGTGTAAACGGCGTGGTTTGGTCTACCCCTGTGGTGAGATCTATGGTGGCACCCGTTCGGCCTGGGACTACGGCCCGCTCGGTGTGGAGTTGAAGGAGAACATCAAGAAGCAGTGGTGGCGTGCCATGGTCACGTCGCGGGCGGATGTGGTTGGCCTTGATTCTTCGGTGATTTTGCCTCGCCAGGTGTGGGTGAGTTCCGGCCACTTGGAGGTGTTCACGGACCCGCTGGTGGAATCGCTGCACACGCACAAGCGGTACCGCGCGGATCATTTGCTGGAGGCATATGAGGAGAAGCACGGCCACCCGCCAGCAAATGGCCTTGCGGACATCAACGACCCTGAGACGGGACAGCCAGGCAACTGGACGGAGCCGAAAGAGTTTTCCGGCATGTTGAAAACCTTCCTCGGCCCAGTGGATGATGAGGAGGGCCTGCATTATCTCCGCCCAGAGACTGCGCAGGGTATTTTCGTCAACTTCAAGAACGTGATGACCACAGCTCGCATGAAACCGCCGTTTGGCATTGCGCAGATTGGCAAGTCCTTCCGCAACGAGATCACGCCGGGTAACTTCATTTTCCGCACCCGTGAGTTTGAGCAGATGGAAATGGAGTTTTTCGTCAAGCCCGGCACGGATGAGGAGTGGCACCAGTACTGGATTGACCAGCGCTTCAACTGGTACGTGGATTTGGGGATTAACCCGGATAATCTGCGTTTGTACGAGCACCCGCAGGAGAAGCTGTCCCACTACTCCAAGCGCACTGTGGATATTGAGTATGCCTTCCATTTTGCTAATGGCCAGTGGGGTGAGCTGGAGGGTATCGCTAACCGCACCGATTTTGATTTGTCCACCCACGCGAAGGGGTCGGGCGAGGATTTGTCGTATTTTGATCAGGATTCCAATGAGCGCTGGATTCCATATGTGATTGAACCGGCTGCGGGCCTGGGTCGCTCCCTGATGGCGTTCCTGGTGGATGCCTACCATGAGGATGAAGCGCCGAATGCGAAGGGGGGCGTCGATAAGCGTGTGGTCCTGAAGCTGGATCGCCGCCTGGCCCCGGTGAAGGTGGCGGTGCTGCCGCTGAGCAAGAAGGAAACGCTGACGCCGGTGGCGGAGAAAGTGGCGGCGGAGTTGCGGCAATTCTGGAGTGTTGACTATGACACGTCGGGGGCGATTGGGCGTAGGTACCGTCGTCAGGATGAGATCGGCACCCCATTCTGTGTGACTGTGGACTTTGACACCCTCGAAGACAATGCCGTGACTGTACGCGAGCGCGATACTATGGCACAGGAACGTATTTCGCTGTCGGAGCTGCAGGCTTACCTCGCGCAACGCCTGATCGGCTGCTAAAGAACCGGCTGCAAGAAAAGAAGGGGAATTGTCGCAATGGAGAACCTTGTGTGGGGTGCCCGTGACTCCCAAGGCAAAGTCACGTCCATGAAACTGCACCTGGGCGACCCGGAGGGGCAGGTCATCGCCACCTTCGTGTACGACACCTCCGCCTCACCCGACGTGCAATTCGCCACCCTTGAGGGCGACTCGCCGGAGAAAATTGACCTGGTGTTTAACGGCAAGGGTGGGGCGAAAGCGGACCGGCCGAATGGGGCGTCGTTTAGCGCGCACCCCAACAAGCAGCGCTTCAGCCGCTCCGACGAAATCATGCTTGACCTGGGGCAGCGCTCCCTGCGCATGGTAAACGAGGCCAAATCCGACTGGGTTATCGAGGACCAAGACGGCACCAAACTCGGCCAGTTCAGCGGTGCCAACCACGGCGTACGGCACGTGATCGTAGAAATGGAGCCCGACGCCCAGCTCACGCCCGTCGAAGCCGCCTTTGTCGCCTGGATCGCGCGCCTCACGCTGGAGGAAAAACTGGTGAGCACCACCTGGGTTCTCACCATGACCCTGGCCGCCATGACCCCGTTTATCATCTGGTACTTCTTCATCTAAATGGACTCTCAGCAGTTGGTGTGGCGCGGAAACACGCTTCTCGACGCCGCGACCGCCGCCGCAGGTGCACAGGGTTGCGGTGGTGATTCCGGTGTGGGGGATTCTGGTTTGGGTGGTGTTGGGGCTGATGGTGTTGGTGCGGGGGATGGCGGGACGCAGCTCGCGCACGTGCTTTCCGACGTGATCTATATCGGCGACGAGGAAAGCCTGCTCATCGAACGTCTCACCCGCACCGTGCGCTTCCGGTGCCGTGGTACCACGTCTGGCGGAGAAGTATTCACCCTCACCCAGCCCGGTCTCACGGTATCCACGCTGGTGGGGGACTGCGCAGGGCGGAGCTATGAGCTGCGGCGGGTGTCGCCGTGGCGCAAGGGGAGGGTGATTATGCGTGGCGATGTGGAGGTGGGGGTTGTTGAGCCTGGTGCTAGGGAACTGTGTGTTTCTTTAGTGCAGCTGCCAGAGGGGGAGGGGTTGCCGCTGATTGACGTGGTGTTTTTGACCTGGTGCTGTGTATTGGTGGATATGCCGCAGATGGAGATGAGGGGGTAGGGGAGATTACTGTTGACGAGGTCTACACGCGTGGGGACGTCGGTGAGAACTAGTGGCAATCTTCCTTCAAAAGGCATCTTTGAGGTTATGATAATAGGGCTGGCCTGCGGGAGGTATCTCCCTAACTGACAATTCTCCACGCCTAGAAAACGTTCCAATCCTAGCCAGTAATCCAAACAGAATTGAAGATAATGAGTGATCAAATGAACGAAGTGCCCGCTACCTCACCTAACTTCCAGAGTGAAGTTGCGCAGAAGCTTGCCTCACTTTTTCCTGAAGTGATTGCCGATGGCAAAATTGACGTTGCTGCTCTGCAAACGCTCCTCGGTGAAGACGCTGCGGGGGGTGAGCGTTTTGGCTTGTTCTGGCCAGGTAAATCGCAAGCGATCACGGCAGCCCAGACTCCTACCACCGCAACACTCGCGCCTGACCATGAAAACTCCGTGGACTGGGAGAACACGCAGAACGTGGTCATTGAGGGGGACAATTTGGAAGTCCTGAAGATCCTTCAGAAGCATTACTACGGCAAGATCAAGATGATTTATATTGATCCGCCGTATAACACAGGCAATGACTTCGTCTACGAAGACGACTATGCTGACCCGATTGGCACCTATTTGGACATCACTGGCCAGCGTGACGGCGATGGCAAACTCTCCACCAACACCGAGTCGGTAGGCCGCTTCCACTCGAACTGGCTTAACATGATGTATCCGCGGCTTAAGTTGGCGAGGAATTTACTGCGGGAGGATGGGGTTATTGCTGTCAGTATCGATGATGATGAGTTGCCTCGACTACTCATGATGATGGAAGAAGTTTTTTCGTCCGATATGTTCTATGCAAACATTTGTTGGCAGAAGAAATATGCTCCAGCCAATGATGCGAAACGCTTCTCAGACATGCATGATTTTATTATTTTATTCAGCCGGTCAGACGCATTTGTGCGTGGTTTATTTCCGCGCACGGCTGAGAATAATAAGCCTTACAAGCATAATGATGGAGATGGTCGAGGGCCCTACCGTACGGATAATCTCTCAGTGCGCACATATAACGCTGCAAATGACTTCCCGATAACTAACCCCAATACGGGTGAAATTTATAACCCGCCAACTGGACGATGTTGGGCGTTCTCTGAAGAAACTCTCCGACGCTATATCGATGAAAAACGTATCTACTGGGGTAAGAATGGTACTGGAGCACCGCAATTAAAGAGATACTTAAGCGAAGTGCAGCAGGGGACTGTTCCCAGTACCTGGTGGACGCATGAGTTTGCCGGTCATAATGATGAAGCTCGAAAAGAGATTCGAGCATTGTTCCATACAACAGCGATTTTTGAGACACCTAAGCCGACACGTCTGATCAAACGATTATTGCAAGTGCTGACTTCCCCCAATAATGACAATCTTGTCCTCGACTTCTTCGCTGGCTCCGGCACCACCGCCGACGCTATCATGCAGCTTAATTCTGAAGACGGCGGCAATCGGCGCTGTATATCTGTTCAATTGCCGGAGCCAACTCCGGCAGGGTCTGTGGCGCGCGAGCAGGGATTTGAAACAATCGCGGATATTTCCCGTGAGCGCATTCGACGTGCTGGAACCAAGATTCTTCAGGAAGAAGCAACGAAGCTGGATGGATGCTCAAAGGCTTTGGATGTGGGTTTCCGTGCCTACAAGCTGGTGGATACGAATTTCACCAAGTGGCGTGCTGACTCTTCTTTGGACGCAGATGAACTTTCTGATTTGTTTACGCAGATGCACGAGTCGGCCGACGACCATGCTCGCCCAGAGGCCTTGCTAACTGAGATTCTGCTGAAACTTGGTTTTTCCCTCACGGAACAGGTCACGGGCGTGGACGTGGCTGGCTTACATGTCTTCAATGTTTTGGACGGCTTAGTTATGGCTTACCTCGATGAACACACTAAGCCCACACTCGAGCAGCTGCGAGCGCTTGTCGTTCTCGAACCTGAACGCCTTGTCATCCTAGAAGATGCCTTCCAGGGCGACGACGAGCTAAAGACAAACCTAGTACAAGAATGTCGTACTCACGGCGTGGACTTGTGGACCGCGTAAGGGGGTATAGGTTTCGATGCGTTTTCAGTTTGATCCCCACCAGCCCTATCAGACGTCAGCGATTGAAGCAGTCACTGATCTCTTCGATAGCCAGCCAGTGGATGCGGATCAGTTAGTGACTTCGTTCAGGCTGCTTCCTGCTCAGCCGTCTTTGATCGATCAGTATGAATTTTCCGGTCAACGCGAGTTTGACATTGCGACCGAAATCGGCGCTGTAGGAAATAATCTGGTGTTGGATGAGGACACGATCTTGTCTAATCTCCGCCGTGTCCAAGACCGCAATGGTCTGGAGGTCACGGACGAGTTGGTTGATGGGCTGCAGTTCGACATTGAAATGGAAACTGGTACCGGCAAAACCTACGTCTACCTGCGTACTGCATTCGAGTTGGTAAAGCGTTACCGGTTCACCAAGTTTATTATCTTGGTGCCGTCAGTTGCGATCCGTGAAGGTGTAAAAACCTCTATCAACTTGATGCGCGAGCACTTCCGACACTTGTACCCAGAAATCAACATGGATGCCACAGTGTATTCGGGTGAGCGGGCTGAAGAGGTGCGTGACTTTGCCGTTGCCACGAGCTTGCAATTCTTGGTGATGACGATTGATTCCCTGCGTGGGGATAAGAACACGCGCATCATGCACCAGAGTCGAGATAAGCTTGCAGGCTTACGTCCACTGGACTATCTTCGTGCAACGCGTCCGATTGTCATCATGGATGAGCCTCAGAACATGGAGTCTCTGCTTGCACAATCAGCGGTTGCAGACTTGGACCCGTTGTGTACGTTGCGTTACTCAGCGACTCACCGCACCACTCGTAATGTGGTGTATCGCCTCGACCCTTTGGATGCTCACAACTTAGGTCTAGTTAAAACCATCGTGGTTTCTGACGCTCAGGAACTTGGTAGCGCCGCTAAGCCGTATGTGAAACTGTTGGAGGTGCGCAGGGAACCATCTTTTAGTGCGAAATTGGAGTTGGTATGCCGAAAGAAGGACGGCTCCTATGCCAAGCGCAAGGTGAAGGTCTCACAAGGGGACGATCTGGAGCGCGTCTCAGGCGGAAACCCTGCCTATGAAGGCAACTGGCGCATTAATGAAATCAGTGTGCAACCTGAGCAGATCGAACTCTCAAACTACGGGATCTTGCGTGTTGGTGAAGAGATCGGCTCCAACCAGGATGCTGTCTTCAGGGAGATGATTCGGGAGACAATCCGCGAGCATATCCGCAAAGAACTTCAAGTTCATGCCTGCGGCATTAAAGTTCTTTCTCTTTTCTTTATCGACAAGGTTGCTTCTTACCTGGGTACTGGATTGAATAATTTTGATGCAAATGGGGATTTTGTCGCCTGGTTTGATGAGCTCTACCGGGAGGAGTTGGCGAAGTTCCCTGATGCTGAGCGATTCTTGTCTCGTGACCCGCTTCAAGTGCGGTCTGGTTATTTTGCTCAGATGAAGGTCAAAGGTAAGGGGGCACCGATGAAGTTTAAGGATTCGTCGGGTAAGACGAAGGCTGATGACGACGCCTACGAGTTGATCATGCGGGATAAAGCCAGGCTGTTGAGCATGGATGAGCCGGTTCGGTTCATCTTTTCCCATTCTGCTCTGCGTGAGGGGTGGGATAACCCAAACGTGTTCCAGATCTGCACGTTGCGTGACATGACCTCAGTCACTGAACGCCGCCAAACGATCGGACGTGGTCTGCGCCTGCCCGTCAACCAAGATGGTGAGCGGGTCTCAGACCGTGGGCTTGCACAACTGACGGTGGTGGCCAACGAATCATATCAAGCGTTTGCTGCTGCACTGCAAGATGAGTACAAGCAGGCGGGTGTGGCGATTGGGTTCGTGCGCCATACTGAGTTTGCCCACCTGCCTATCATGGAAGACGGTCAGGAATCTAGGCTGGGTTCGCGGCGTTCAGGTGAGATCTGGGAGTGCTTGCGTGAGCGTGGCTATATCAACGATTCCGGTGAAGTCATGGGCACCTGGGTTCCTGAGCAACTTGGTTTCACCGTTGGTTTACCTGTTCAGTATGCAGGCTATGAGGATGACATAATTAAGATTGTTGATAGCTGCAAGATTGAGGCCGTGGTCAAACCTAAACGCAAGCGCGTAGCCCGTACCTTCAACAAGCAGGTGTATGCCACACCTGAGTTTGAAGCGTTCTGGGAAAAGATAACCCAGCGCACTACCTACCGGGTTTGCTTTGACCGTGATGTTCTAGTAGCGAATTGTGTGAACCGTATCCAGCATGCACCGCGCGTCGATCCGATCCGAATCCAGCTCACACGTACCGGCGTGGAGATCACCCGTGGTGGCGCGAAAGGCTCTGTCCTGGGAACCCGTGACCACCAGCTCACTGATTCTTACCCGTTGCCGGATATCGTCAACCAACTCCAAGAAGCAACATCCCTGACTCGCAAGACGATCATCGACATCCTGCTAGGCAGTGGGAAACTATCGGAGTTTTTGGGCAACCCGAACGACTTCATCAAAATGGTCTCCTCCTGTATTGAGACTGAACTCGCCCAAGTTCTCATTGACGGAATCCAGTACGAAGCTATCGGAGGCTCCATCTATGAGTTGCGCGAGTTGCAGGCTGATGGCTTGGAAGAAAAAGACAGATTCATCGATCAGCTCTACAAGGTCACGCACACGGAGAAAACCGACTTCGACTACCTCGTGTTGGACTCCGCAGTGGAGCGGCAGTTCGCTCAGTACCTGGATGGGCGGGAAGATATCAAACTGTTTATGAAACTGCCCGACAAGTTCCGTATCCCCACCCCGGTGGGTGACTACAACCCGGATTGGGCGATCATCAAGATCGAAGACGGAACCGAACACCTCTACCTGATCCGTGAAACCAAGAGCAGCCTAGATTCGAACAAACGCCGCCCAAGTGAAAACGCGAAAATCGAAGCTGCAATCAAGCATTTTCAAGCCATTGGTGTGGACTACAAAGTCAGCGCGCCCGAACAGTGGGGTATCTAAAACGTGGAGGTGAATGCTGGTTTGCTCAGCGATTATCAGGCCAAGTTCTACGCTCATGAACTTGAACGTTCCTACGCTTCCGACCACGTTGGCCGCCTAGCTGGGTTGTTATTTGATGCGCAGGTGGAACCCAAGCCTCACCAGGTTGACGCCGCTTTATTTGCTTTACAGACCCCGTTTACTTCCGGGGTGATTTTGGCTGACGAGGTAGGCCTTGGGAAAACTATTGAGGCCGGCATTGTGATCAGTCAGTATTGGGCTGAACGCAAACGCCGTATTTTAATCATCGCACCGTCGTCTTTGCGCCAGCAGTGGAGGCAGGAACTCAACGAGAAATTCGCTCTTCCCGCGTCTTTGCTCGAACGTGGGAGTCTTGATGAACTCACCAGCTCGGGTGCACACGAGCAAATCCTCATCTGTTCTTATGAGTTTGCCAATTCTCAACACCTTAATCTCACGCGCCCATGGGATTTGGTGGTGTGTGATGAGGCACACCGGCTGCGCTCCTACTGGACAGGGCAGGCGAAAATTGCCGCAAACATTGCAAGAATCTGTCGTGTTGCTACAAAAACCGTTATGCTCACAGCCACTCCGTTGCAAAACCGCCTTGAGGAACTTTTCGGACTTGTGAGTGTGTTTGCCCCCGACTATTTCCGCTCCCTGGAGACATTCAAAGAACGCTACATCAACAACCCCGAGGGGGTGGGCAATGATGACCTGGCAGCTAGGGTTGCGCGGATTGCGAAGCGAACACTGCGTAAAGATGCAAATAAGTACATTCGCTTTACCACTCGAATGCCACTGACCATTGCCTTCACACCCAGTGAGGATGAGGTCCAGCTCTATGAGTTCATCAATTCCTACTTGCAGCGGCCGTTTCTGTGGGCGTTCGCAAAGTCTCAACGTCATCTGTCTGCCCTCATTCTTCGTAAACGTCTTGGTTCGTCTTCTTATGCGGTGGCTTCCACGTTAGAGAGCATTGCGAACCGTCTAGAGGCCGAGACCCGCAGTGGTAAACGCCGTAACGACGCAGGTGCGTTCATTGCAGATCGCGATTTGACCAGTGAGGAGCGCGAGGAAGCTGACAACACACTCGCTTCGACGGAGGTTGTAGAGGGTGGTGAGCGCGCTGAGATGCTGGCTGAGGTGCAGGAACTTCGTGACTATGCTGCGCTGGCGCGCTCAATCACCGTCAATCAGAAAGCCGTCAAGCTTGTTGATGCTCTTGAGCAAGGCTTTGCGAAACTGCGCGAGATAGGCGCACCTGAGAAGGCGATTATTTTCACCGACTCGACTGTCACCCAGAACTACCTCGCCCAATCCCTGTGTGACGCGGGTTGGGGTGAGGGGCTGGTGCTATTCAACGGCACCAATGACTCTGCTGAAGCCAACGCGATCTATCGGGAATGGCTGGAGGAAAACAAAGGTGGCGACATCGTCACCGGTATCCCTGCAGCTGACCGGCGCAAAGCTTTAGTTGATGAGTTCCGTCAGCGTGGGCGACTCATGATTGCCACCGAAGCGGCCGCAGAAGGCATCAACCTTCAGTTCTGTTCCATGCTGGTCAACTACGATCTGCCGTGGAATCCTCAACGCGTGGAGCAGCGCATAGGGCGTGTCCATCGGTTTGGGCAGAAGCACAATGTCGTCGTCGTGAATTTTTCCAACAAAGGCAACCTGGCTGAAGAGCGCATCCTACAGCTTCTCACTGAGAAATTCCAGTTGTTTACTTCTGTTTTTGGATCCTCTGATGAGGTTCTGGGACAGATCGAAGACGGTCTGGATTTTGAAAAGAACATTGCCGCGATCCTGGATCGATGTACTACCGCCGAGCAGATTGATGCCGCGTTTACCGAGCTTGAGGCGCGCTATGCGGCGCAGATTACGCGTGAGATGAAAGGAACCCGGAAGAAGGTCTTCGACAACCTAGACCCGAAGGTCCGCGACAAACTCAAGTCCTATGACGCCCAAACTGGCGTGGTTCTCAACGCCTTCGAGCGGCTTCTCATTGCCCTCACGCGCTACGAGCTAGCCGACTTAGCTACCTTCAACGACACCGCTACACAGTTCACGCTCACTCAGCCTCCCATACCGGGCATCGCCATTGGGGAGTATTTTTTCAAGGCTGAACCACGCAAAGGTGCCCACCAGTACCGGTATGCCAGCGACTTGTGCCAATGGGTGATCAGCTCTGCGAAAATGCACAAGACGCCCCCAGCTCGACTCACATTCCAGATCAAGGACTCAGTGCGTGCCACTGCCGTCTCGAAGCGACTACGCAAGAAGAGTGGTCGGCTCACTGTTCACGAAGCCACGTTTACCATGCAAGCTGGTAACCAGAACCTACGTGAGACCTACTTGTTGCTTGCGGGTTTCTTTGAAGACGGCACGCCCATGGATCACGAGCAGATCCGTGACCTTTTTGACCTCACTTGTATTGACGTGGTGCCAGAAGCTGTGAGTACCGACGGTTTCAGCGAAGCGATTGATGCTCTACGAAGTCACATTGCCATAGATGTGCAAGATCGTAACGCTACCTTCTACCTGCAACAAGAAGCCCTCATTGAGGCTGCGCGTCTCGACCTTAAAGCTACGTTTGATGCGAAGATTCGAGACTTCCACGCCAAAGAATCCACCGCTACCAAGGCTGCACGCAAAGCCTCCAGTACCGCCGAACAACTCAAACTCACCCGCGAAGCACGCCAGTGGAAACGCCGAGCTGAGGAGGCCGACGACGAGTACCGCCGCGAGCGCGACAAACTCCGCGATGAATCAGACACCTACCTCGACAATGCCGCACAAGCCCTCGAAGCAGAACAATCTACCAATGAACTATTCACTATCAACTGGGAAGTTCGCTAATAGTGAGGTCGTCTAACCTGCATGTTGGTGAGAAAACCTCTTGATTGTTTTAGCTCACCCCCTAAAACTTCCCACCAGTAAACCCACCTCCGCTGCCACCGCTTCCACCAAAGCCGCCGCCGCCACCAAAGCCGCCGCCGCCACCAAAACCGCCACCCCCACCGAAGCCTCCGCCAAACCCGCCCCCAAATCCGCCGAATCCCCCTCCGAACCCGCCGCCGTAGCCACGGTGGCCGCCGTTCAGAATCTCATTAACCACCATGCCCGCAATAAACGACCCAGTCCCACCGGAGCCGGAACCATTACCGCGTTGGCGATTCTGGTAGTCGCGGATGTCGTTTTCCGCGTAGTTCAGGGCGTTTTGCGCAGCCTGGGAGGCTGCCTGAGCATCAGCCACAGCAGCACCAGTATCACGCGTGCGCTGATTCTGCGCGGAAGCGAAGCGTCGTTGTGCCTCGGCAAGCTGGGTGCGCGCCGCCGATCCAATAACCCGCCCGCGCGTGGAAATCAGGTCCTCAGCAGCGGTAATACGGGATTGCGCTGCGGCCATGGCATTGTCCAGGATCTGCAAACGTCGCTCCTGGTCAGCGGAGGATTCACGCACCTTATCCAACTCTACGTCCAGCACGGCATCCGCATCGGCAAGAGCGGTGTAGGCTCCAAGCGGATCGTCCCCACCTTTATCCCGCGCCGTCGATAATGCGGCCTGGGCTGCGGTAACGGCATCGTCGAGTGATGCCCAGTCGGCCTGGGTGCCGTGTTCCTGCCCGCGCGCTCGCAACGACCCAGCCTCTGCAATTTCCTGCTCCACCTCCGTGACCAGCGCGGACAGGTTGGACTGCGCCATGCGGATGTTTTCTTCCGCGTGTTCGATGCCCGCCAGCAGTTTGTCGGCTTCGTGGGTGGATTTTTCGGCAGCTTGGAGGGCTTCAACAAGTCCGCCTTGCTGGCCCGCAGGCTGGGCGGTGAGTGCGCGTGCGTCGTTCAGCGCGGTGTCGGCGTGTTCCAAATGCTCCGAAGCCAACTGGGTGTTGTCGGCGATGCTGGTGAGCATGCTCGCCGGGTGCTCGCCCCGCAGACGATCCAAGGTTTGTTCGGCCTGGGGGAGTCGTCCGCGCAGGTCAACCATGGTCTGGGTGAGCTTGGCCAGGTTGCTGTCGGCGTTGATCAGCACGTCGCGGAGTGTAGCAAAGTTCTCAGCCTCGGCATCCAGAGCGTCGTCGGCCTGCCCGCAGCTGGACACAATGTCCACCAACATGGCGCGCCGCTCCTCCTCGGATTCGGGGATGGTGTCGTCGAGTTGTGCGCGGATGCCGAAGGCGCGTTGCAGGGTAGTGGTGGAGTGGTTGAGTGCGCGCACGAAGCTGCGGGTGCGTTCCGCTCCGAATTCGGCGGTGGCCAGGTCGAGTTCGGCGCGGGCCTTGCGTATCGACTCATCCGTGGACACCAGCTCCTCCTGCGAGAGCTTTTCCAGCACGTCAATCGGCAGCGCCGTCAAACTACCAGTATCTTTCGGGTTGATGGCCCGCGCATCAGCTGTCATTGAGGCGGTTTGCCTGGTGCGCTTGCGCCGGGAATACGCTGCTAGCCCAGCACCGGTTGCCACTACGGCAGCAGCCCCGCCGCCGAGCCACGCGGCATTAGAGCCAGATGACGTACTCGACGCGTCCACCAGCGCCATTGCCGACCCGTAGTAGTCCGATTCCACGAGCTTGTTGTAGGCGGCTTTCTTCATGTCGTCGGCATCGCTGTCCCAGTCCGCGCCGTAAGCCAAGCCGTAGTCCCGACTCTTCACCGCCACGCCGTACACCAGCACGTTGCGGCCGTCGTTGCGCTGTTTCGCCTGCTTGGCCCATTCCTCGCCAGACAGACCCCCGAAATCCTCGGTGAACACCACATAGATTTTGCGCTGTTCTTTCCGCTGCACGTCCTGGATTGCCTCGACTAGCTTGCCCTTCTCCGCTTCGCTCAGCACTCCGGCGTTGTCGGTCACCACGTCCGTGTAGGTGGCGGGGGCCTGCGCGACCGCCACCGGTTCAGCGATCCACGGCCCAGCGGCAAGCGGCGCGCACGCGATGAGGGCACTGACAGCGACAAGACGAAGTCGGTTCATAACTGCCACATTATATCGTTGTTAGCATGAAGATTCTCCTGCTCGTGGTGCTCAGCTACCCCGCGCGCGTCCTCGGCTACTCCGCCCGCCGTGTCCGCAACGATCCCTCGCTTATCGACGCCCTGCTCATCCTCGGCACGGCACAATACAACGGCGTCCCGTCGCGGCAATTTGCGGCGCGCCTCGACCATGCGGCAGAAATCTGGCAACCAGGGCAGAGAGTATTCACCTGCGGCGGGAAACTCCCTGGTGATGCGTTTACTGAGGCGGCCGTCGGGAAGCGCTACCTGATAGAACGCGGCGTGCGGGAGGACGCCATCGTTGCGGTGGAGGAGGGCTCGGACAGCTGGGCGTCGATAAGCGCGGTGGCCCAACACAACTCGGGGCGGGTGCTGGTGATTACCGACCCCAACCACAGCCTCCGCGCCACCAGCATCGCCCGTCGCCTGGGCCTGGACGCGCGGCCCTCGCCGACCCCTTACGCGCCGACCCGTAAAATAGGCAAGCGATGGCTATGGACAGTCCTGCACGAATGCTCCGGCCTGGTCGTCCTTGACCTCAGACTCATCAATGTGCGGTGGGCTGAATGGGCGGAAAACCAACTCCGAACCATCGCCGAAACCCTCCGGCCCTCCCGAAAAGCCCGCCACGACGCGCTCCGCAGAAAGGACACGTAAATGCGCCACTACACGGACAAAGACGTGGAGCGACGCTACCCCGAACCACTCAAACAAAGCCAATACGACAACCCCGACGGCCGGGGAGCCTTCAACCGCGACCGCGCCCGCGTCCTCCACTCCGCCGCTTTACGACGCCTCGCCGACAAAACCCAGGTCGTAGGTCCCCGCGACGGCGACACCCCCCGAACACGACTCACGCACTCCCTCGAAGTCGCCCAAATTGCGCGTGGCATTGGCAGCGGCATCGGGGTTGACCCCGACCTCGCCGAACTCGCGGCACTCAGCCACGACATCGGGCACCCGCCCTACGGGCACAACGGGGAAGTAGCCCTGAACATGCTTGCCGACCAATGCGGCGGCTTCGAAGGCAACGCCCAAACCCTGCGAATACTCAGCCGCCTCGAACCCAAAATCATCTCCGACGAGGACGAATCCTTCGGGCTCAACCTCACCCGTGCCGCGCTCCGAGCAGCCAGCAAATACCCCTGGCCGAAAGTTGGTTCCGATGGGGTGGAGCGCACGAAATACGGGGCTTATGTTGAAGACCAGCACATACTTGATTGGATACTGGATGGTTCTTCGATGCCTGCGGGTGTCAGCGTGGAAGCCCAGGTCATGGATGCCTCCGACGACATTGCGTACTCCGTCCACGACGTCGAAGACGGCATACTTTCTGGGCGCGTCAGCCTCAGTGTGCTGTGGGATCTTGTCGAACTCGCCGCGCTCGCCGAAAAAGGGCAACGCGCCTTCGGCGGTTCTGCCGACCTGCTCGTCGAAGCCGCAGGACGACTCCGCCAACTTCCCGTTGTTGCGGCCGCCGCCGACTACGACGGCAGTTTCCGTTCACTCGCCGCGCTGAAAACCATGACGTCCGAGCTTGTTGGACGCTACGTCGGCGGAACCATCGCAGCGACCAAAGCCGCCGGTGGAGGTGGTTTGGTTGTTCCGGCTGAGGCTGCCGCCGAGGTGCAACTGCTCAAGACAATTGCCGTTCTCTACGTCATGGACAACCCGCTCCATCAAAAACGCCAAGACCGGCAACGCGACCGCATTTACCGAGTCTACGACTACCTCACGCTTGGCGCGCCGGGTTCGCTCGACCCCATGTTTAGCGACTGGTACATCTCCGCCGACACCGATGCTCAGCGCCAGCGCGTGATCATCGACCAAATCGCCTCCATGACGGAATCCCGCCTCGAACGGCTCGCCCGCGACTGCGGCGACCTGCTGCTGGGGTGAGCGGGGAAGACTGCTGCTGGGGTTGCGTGAAATATGCTTATCTTCAAGCCGCAAAACGGGGTGTTTTTGGGCTTGGGCGTAAGCACATTTTGCAGGGCGGGCATTGAACAACGTTAGTGCAAAGATTTGCATAGAAAAAGGTCTACTGCCAGGTACGGAAACGCCCTGTTTTCGTGCCTCGCGGTGGACCTAGATGACAATCGTGAAGTGTGCTTATCTCCAAGCCGCAAAACACCCCGTTGTCGTGCTTGAGTATAAGCACACTTCGCAGGGTGTGTTGCAATTATCGCGAAACCCCAGCACGTAGTATGCACCCCTGCCATGCGCCCGCCCCTTGTGTGACATTGAAGGTAAGCCTACAATCATCACATAAGTGCACACTTACGCACATAAGCAATATAAACCGCATGAAACGCACGGGCCGCGAAACCGAGGCGCAGATGACCACGCACACGCCACAATCACACACACCAAGTACCCAGACGCACACCTCGCAAGAAACAAAAACTACCCTTCTCACCCCGCTGAAAAACTCCATCTACAGGCGCCTTTTCACCGCCCACGTGTTGGCGTTGACGGCAACGGGCCTATTAAACGTTGGCCTTGGGCTTCTCGCCTTCGATATAGCGGGCGACCGCGCGGGCGCGGTGGTGTCGATGGCGCTCACGATCAAGATTCTGATTTATGTGTGTGCGGGCCCGTGGTTGTCGGCATTTTTTGCTCGCTTCCCGGTGAAGGCTGTGCTGGTGGGCAGCGACATCATTCGCATAGCGGTGGGGTGTAGTTTGCCGTTTATCACCTCGGAGGCGCAGGTGTACGTGGCGGTGGCGGTTCTGCAGATGGCTGCCGCGACGTTTACTCCCACGTTCCAGGCGCTGATTCCGCGCATCATTAATAACCAAAACGAGTACACCTCGGCCTTGTCTTTGTCGCGCATTGCTTATGATCTTGAGCAGATTTTGAGTCCCGTGTTGGCCGCGATGCTGTTGTCGTTTGCGTCCCGTGGCCAGGTATTTGCCGTTGCGGCGGTGGGCTTCGTGGGGTCGGCGACGATGGTTGCAGGCTCGGGGAGTCTGGGCGTCGATAAGCGGGAAAGTGTGTCGCGACGTGTGCGGGAAGGCATGGTGACGATGCTGCGCCTCCCAGAGCTGCGTGGGGTGCTGGCGTTGAATCTTGCGCTGGCTGCGCCGACGGCGCTGGTGCTGGTGAACACGGTGGTGCTGGTGCGCGGGCAGCTGGGGCGTTCCGAATCTGATGTGGCGGTGCTGCTCGGTGCGTGCGGGGCTGGGTCGATTGTGATGGCGCTGCTTATTCCGCACCTGCGTTTGCATGTGACGCTGTTCGGCGGCGCGGGCGGCGCCGTTGCGGGTTTGCTGGGGCTTTTCCTGCTTATCGACGCCGCGCCCACCTGGCCCGTGTTCATCTCACTGTGGTTTGTGCTGGGGATGTCGATGTCTGCACTCGCGACCCCGATGGGACAGGTGATTCGCCGCAACGTGGCTGACGAGGAACTTGGATCAGTGTTCGCCGCGCAGTTTTCCCTCTCGCACGCGTGCTACATGCTCACATATCCGCTGGCAGGATGGTGTGGTGCGGCGCTTGGGTTGGGGTGGACGTCGTTGCTGCTGGCGCTGATCGCTGGGTTCGCCCTGATCGCGGCGGCGAATGTGTGGCCGTCGGTGCATGTAGATAAGGATGTATAGTTTTACATTATGAGCGCCCAGCCCCAGTCCACCGAACCATCGTTCGTCCATGATATTGATGCGGAATCTGGGATTTTCGACTCCGCCACTGGCACGCTGAAACTTCTTGCAGAGCCAACGCGCCTGCACATTCTGTGGCTGCTGTCGGAACGGGAACGCAACGTCACTGAACTGGTGGAGGTCACTGGTGTGGCGCGCACCGTGGTCAGCCAGCATTTGGCCAAGCTGCGGCTCGGTGGCCTGGTGCAGACGCGCCGGGTGGGGCGTAGCGTCATCTACCGCGTTGACGACGGCCACCTCACCCGATTGGTGTTCGAATCACTGAACCACGCCGACCATCAAATGACCGGCGAGCCGGCGCACGAGTAGTCGGTGATGGAGAAGAAATGGGCCGAGGTGTCGGTATTCGCCTCGCTTATCGACGCCCGCCTGGGCAAATGGCTCACCACGCACCACGGCGTGGGCCTGACTGAATACTGGGCGCTGATGTACCTGGCGGAATCCCCGACGCGCGAACTGCGAGTCAACGACCTCGCTGCGAAAGTCGGACTCAATCAAAGCTCTGTGACCAGGCTTTTGGGGAGGTTGGAGGCAAAAGGACTGTCCCTGCGGGACACCTGCCCCCACGACGGCCGGGGCGTCTTCGCCGTGATCACCGATAAGGGACAGGAATTGCTTGATTTCGCTAGTGAGGCGTTCGGGGCAGAGGTAGAGAGGCTTTTGAGTGAGGTGTCTGAGTCTGAGTCTGGGGAATGTCCAGGGTTGGATGGCGCACATATTCGGGAGGCGTTTATGCAGGTGGGGAAGAGGATTGTGTAGTTTGTATACGCTCCGGTCCGAAAAGGGGTGTTTTCGGGCTTGACGGTATACAAACTTTGCAGGGGTGGGCAGTTTGATAGAGCGCGGCTGGGTGTTGACTCCTTGTGGTCTATCAAACTGCCGCTTTTTCTTGGTTAAACGTGCAGTTTGGTAGAGCGCGGCGTTTGTGGCAGCCTTGAACAGCGTTAGTGCAAACGTTTGCGCAGAAGTAGGTCTACCGCTGGGTTCGAAAATGGGGTGTTTGTGTACCTGGGGATGGACCTATATGGCAGGGGTAAAAGTTTGCTTATCTTCAGGTCGCAAAACGGGGTGTTTTTGAGCTTGAGCATAAGCACATTTTGCAGGACGGCCCATAGGCGCACCGTTTGTTGCTTCAGTGGTGCGCTTTGTCGTGTGCGGTTCTGGCTTGTTGTGATTATCGCCAGAGTGGTGTGGCTGAAGCTGGTGGATTGAGGCGAGGTGCGCGCATGTGCGTATCTAGCTACAATATGTATGTACATACAATAACCGCAGGAAGGAAACCATGGACTTCGATGAGGTAATCGCAAAGCGCCGCTCAGCCAGGGATTTCACGACTGAACCTATCAGCAAAGATGTGCTCATGGATATTGTGCGACAGGCACAGCGCACGCCGTCGTGGGCAAACTCGCAACCGTGGAAGGTATACATCGCAACCGGAGAGACGCTGGCTGCCATCAAGCGTCAACATGCGGAACTGTCTAGCAATGAGGAGCCTGGAGCATCGGAACTTCCGGTGCGCAGCCGCTCGGAATGGGGAACAGGCCCGCAACATAATATGGCCGCGCTCATGCAAGACATTCAGAGCTATATGGGCGATGATCTGCCCGATTTCGCGTTGGCGCAGCGGCGTCTCTTCAATGCCGCCGCCCTGGTGTACCTGACCATCCCGAATCAGATTATTCCCTGGTCGCTGTATGATCTTGGCGCGTTTTCGCAGTCGTTGTTATTCAGCGCGGCAAACAAGGGGATTGGGTCAATTCCAGCGTATGAAATTGTCAAGTATCCGCAGGTGGTGCGGCCAATCATGGGAGTTCCTGATGAAGAAGCGCTGGTAGCGGGCATCGCCCTCGGATACCCAAGCCAGGACCGCATTAACAACTACATAAGTGGTCGCGCCGCAATTGATCAGATTCTGGTGATAAAGGAATAGTCACTTTTCCGCATCGGGGATTTCGCAGAAGCTTTCGTAGTGGTCGTCGGTGTAGTACCACACGTCCGGGTCGGTGTCGCTGCCGCCGCCCACCACAATGCGACGCGCGCCTCGGTGGCCGACGCCCGGGGTTTCCACCGTGTATTCGCGGTAGAAGTTGCTGTTCTTGCGGGGGAGTATGCGCTGGTAGTTGCCAAAATGACTGCCGTCTTCGTCGGGGTGATCGAAGGGGCCGCCCGCGAGGATATCGTGGGCTACCTCGTCGGCTTCGGTGGGCAGGGAATTAAGTGGGCAACTCGGAAGGCCGGCGCTCCCAGAACCCCCACTCCCAGAACCGCCAGACTTCCCAGAACCAGAACCCCCCGAAGCGCGGGAGCTGGAAGGGGACGCTGATGTGGAGGACGTCGATAAGCGCGCGGCGTTCGAGGCTGCGGACGTGGAGGAAGCGGTGGAGTCCCCGGAATCGTTGGAAACGTTGATCCCGGTCCACACAGCGATGGCGGCGCAGAGGAGGCCGATCACCTGCGCGGCCAGCGTTTTTTTCTTCATGTGGAACATCTTTTCATGCGAGCACTAAGGTAGGGAACATGGCCAAAGGACGCATCCCCGAAAGCGATATTGCTGCGATTCGCGAACGCACCCCGATCGAAGACATCGTGGGTGAGTATGTGCAGCTCAAGCCCGCTGGCGTGGATTCGTTGAAGGGGCTGTCCCCGTTTAAGGACGAGAAGACACCATCATTTCATGTGCGGCCCAACCGTGGCTACTTTCACTGCTTCTCCTCCGGGGAGGGCGGCGATGTGTTCAGTTTTTTGATGAAAATGGAGCATATTTCCTTCCCAGAGGCGGTGGAGATTTGCGCCGAGAAGATTGGCTACCGCATTAACTATGAAGGTGGGGGACCGGGCCGCAGGGAGGAACCCGGAACCAGGAAGCGGCTGGTTGCCGCGAATAAGGCCGCCCACGAGTTTTTCCGTGCGCAGCTGGAAACCCCGGGGGCTGAGGCTGCGCGGAACTTCCTCACCGAGCGTGGTTTTTCGGCCGATCATGCACACCAGTTCGGTTGCGGTTATGCGCCCGAGGGGTGGGACACTCTGACCAAACACCTGCTGCGTAAGGGATTCAGCTACGAGGAACTTAATGCGGCGGGGTTGGCAAAAATGGGTCGTCGCGGGCCCATCGACCAGTTTCATCGGCGTCTGCTGTGGCCCATCAAAAATCTCGCGGGTGATGTGATTGGGTTCGGCGCGCGAAAGCTTTTCGATGACGACAACATGGGCAAATACATGAACACGCCCGATACGCTGCTGTATAAAAAGTCGAAAGTGCTGTTCGGGCTGGACCGCGCCAAAAAGGACATCGCCGCTGGTCATCAGGCTGTGGTGGTGGAGGGGTACACCGACGTCATGGCCATGCATGCCGCCGGGGTGACCACCGCTGTCGCCGCCTGTGGAACCGCCTTCGGTGAGGAGCACCTGCAACTTCTGCGCAGGCTCATGCTCGACGACAACTACTTCCGCGGCGAACTCATCTACACCTTCGACGGTGACGAGGCTGGTCAGAAAGCCGCCATGCGCGCCTTTGACGGCGATCAGCAGTTCACCGGCCAGTCCTACGTGTCCGTCGCCCCCGCAGGCATGGACCCCTGCGACCTGCGTCTTGCGCATGGCGATGCCGCCGTCCGCGACCTCGTCGCTCGACGCGTGCCCATGTTCGAATTTGTTGTTCGCGCCATGATCGCCGACTTCCCCCTCGACTCCGTGGAGGGTCGCCTCCAGGCGCTGCGCCGCGCCGTGCCCATCGTCGCTGACATCCACGACCAGACCCTCCGCAACGAGTACGCCCGCCAGCTCGCCGGATGGATTGGGTGGGCCGACCCCGCCGAGGTCCTCGCCCAGGTTCGCACCGCTTCTCGACGCCCGCGTACGCAACAGCAACCACGTCGTGCCCGGCGTTTCGATAGTGCTGCTAGCGCGGGTGGCGGTATGGGCGCTGGCGGTACTGGCGTGAATCCTGATGCGACTCTTGTGCTGCCCGACCGCCGTAATCCTCGGCTCTGGCCCGAGCGCGAAAGCCTGAAAATCGCGCTACAGTACCCCGACATCGCGGGCTCCTACTTTGACGGACTCGCCGATGATTGCTTCACGCATCCCGCCTACAACGCCGTGCGTGTCGCCATCGCCGCCGCTGGAGGGTGCGACAACGCCAACGAAGGTGTCGACTGGATTAGCAGCGTGGCCGGTGAACTACCCGACCTTGTGGGGCGCTCCCTGGTCTCCGAACTAGCCGTGGAAGACATTCACTGCGAACTTGAGGATCTCCCGCGTTACGCCGACAGTGTGCTCTCTCGGCTTCAGGAAGTCCGTGTGGGCAACCACATCGCCCAGCTCAAAGGTCAACTCCAGCGCATGCGGCCCTCCGACGACGAAGCCACCTACAACTCCCTGTTTGCCGACCTCGTGGCATTGGAAGCCGCGCGCCGGGAGCTTCTTGACCGGGCGTTTAAGGGGTAAGTGCTGTATGAGGAGGATGTGACGGGCTAGTCCTCATCCGGTTCCAGCACCGTTGAACCGTCCCCACGGTTCAAATTCTTTACTTCCTTCATGCGTGGCTGCGGATCCAACTTATTGGCAATCGCCTTGCGAGTAGCCTGTAACGCTGCCTGGGAAGCTTTCGAGTGCACCGCCAAGTTGTAGCCCTTCTTGATCTGCTCAAAACGCCTCCGGCCTGCCTTCGTGCCCAGCACATAACCAGCGGCAGCACCTACAACAAATTGGATCATGGGACTTCTTTCGCTTCCTAACGCGTAACCTAGCACCCGCTACTTTACCGAAATGCACGGCACTGTGCGGGGCGTCGATAAGCGGTTTAAGTGCGGTAGACGTAGTCCTGCAGGTGAGAGGGAAGCTGTTCGCGCTGCCAGGCCAACTCCTCCGACGGATCGGCCAATGCCTGGCGCGTGTACCGCGCAAGATTGCGGGCGTGACCACCCATGTGCGCAATGGCAATCGCCTGACCGCAAGCCCGTGCAACAGCTTTAGCCTGGGCGTTTGTGCAATCGCGTGCTGCGGCGTGGCAACCGAACGCGAGGGTGCGCATCTGACCAACCGAAAACGTGTTGTCTTGGAACTTTTCGACGGCGGCAAGAGCTTCATCAAGGCGTTGGTCAGCAGGACGGTGCTGGTGAAAGATCGGAAGCAGGCGTGCGACGCAGCGTGCGGCCCAGCCGATTAGCTCCTTGCGGTGTTCTTCAGACAGGGTGAGGTCGGTGGGATCGGGATTTGAGGTCGCTGGTACGTCTGGTGTGGGGGTCATGAGCAGGTTTTATCTTTGAACGCTTTAGTGTGTTTGAAAGTCTGCGGCAACTATCTAGCGGCAATTATCTAGCGATGTTAAATATACCGCGTTGTGAAGTGAAAAGTAGAGGTAGCGGAGTGATCGGATTGACGTGTGGGGACATTCTGCTACGGAGATAAATGCTCCTGTGGCGATTTTTGAAAATGGTAAATGCGCATGCAGTACCAGTGACTTTCGCGAGAGTTTCTCCCCTTAAAATCAAACGATGTTGATTCTGCTAATCTTTACATTAATACTAGCGAAATTGAAGATCCAGCTAGTATAGTTAAGCGGCTCAAAGATAACGACGCATAGCGTCTTTTATGGCCGACATTGATGTGTGTAAAGTTGCTGCAAAATCGGCGACGCTCTGAACCTGCGTCGCAGATTTTGGGCAAACTAGTTCTGTCGAGAGTATTCGGCAATGACTACGCCGGATGAAAAAGTGCGGAGTTCTGTCAAAGCGAATTGTGTTGGCATATAGTCTGCACCTGCGAACAGGGGGATACCTGCTGCAAAAACAACCGGATTGATTTTAAGAATCAATCGATCAATAAGTGGAAGAAGGGAGCTGGCCAACAATCCTCCACCCGCCAACCAGATGTCTTTACCGGGTTGATCCTTTAAATCTTTAACTGTGGTGACTGGGTCGTGGGTTAGCTCCAGATCAGCTGGTAGATCATGTGATTTATGTGACACAACAATCTGACGAAGATGCTGATAAGGGCTCGTAATGCCAACGTCAAGCGCAGGCGTGTAGGTGTTCCATCCCATGATGACGGTGTCAAAGAGGGTATTGGAGGGTGATGTCCCTATCTGGGCATGTACGTGAGTTGGAATTGCGTCACCAAACTCGGTGAGGATGACGTTCATGTGGTCGCCTTCGCTCAGGAAGTCTGCCCAATCACCCTGTGGACTGGCGATTTTCCCATCGAGGCTTGTGGCTACGTAGTACGTTAAATTGCGCATTATGTATCTCCATGTTCATACAGTTAGAGGAAAGAAACAAAATTTATCCTACTAATGAAGGCAGATTCATGCTACCGGCTGACGCTCTTTATGTTGTTAGTTTTGCCACGTAGAACGATAAAGCGTCAACGAAATTATCTTACTTGTATTAAGTGATTTTGGTAATCTTTGTTTATGTGCTCATTCACAAGCTCTAGGGATGTGTCTCCTTGTCTTATCGTGCTGTGTGTTAACACCCACCTTGCTGCTTGAAGATTTTGCCTGAATGCTCACCAGTAGTACATATTTCCCGCCACTCCAATGGCAACTTCCGGCGGCGGTGAGTCGGTAGGGCCGTCGTCTAGCGCTTGACAGGTTGTCCGGTGAGTTGTGTGGGGCGCACATAGGCCCCCAAGGTCCCACACAACTATCGTGTGGGTTGCTCACATAAAACATCCCCACCAGTCATAAGAAGATTGATGGGGTGCTTCATGCGCATACTGTGGTGGGCCCAGCGGGGCTCGAACCCGCGACCAACGGATTATGAGTCCGCGGCTCTAACCGACTGAGCTATAGGCCCGAAAACATTTAAGCACATTGTGGCGCATGATTCACAACCTACCCCTATCCGCCCGCTTCATCCGCTGTGACCTGCTGATTTGCCTTGTCTTCGCTTCCGGAATATAGTTACTTCTCGTTGCTAGCAACACATTCCCCCATAGCTCAATTGGCAGAGCATTCGACTGTTAATCGAAGGGTTACTGGTTCGAGTCCAGTTGGGGGAGCAGGAAGCCCCAGGCAGAAGCCATGGGGTTGTTTTTGTTTCTGCTTATCGACGCCCCGCCACTGCTGTTAGTGCGCCCATGTGGTGTCTCTGGCTTCCGTGGGGTGATGCTGGGTGGGGTCTGGGCGGTGCTATTTTTAGCTTTGCGATAGCTTTTTCGCTTTTTCTTTTAGTGAAAATAAAGTTTTACTCCAAATAAAACAGGTAATCGAATTAGACGTTTAAAATCATTTCTTTTCTATTTGTATTGTGCCACTATGGCGCTATGAGTGAAAAAGAGACGGAGAAGTCGATCATCATCTATCGGCCTGTTGAGGGTCAGGCAGGTATCGATGTACGTGTGGAAAGTGAGACGGTGTGGCTGAGCCAGCGGCAGATGGCAGCGTTGTTTGAGACATCTCGCACGAACATCGTTGAGCAGCTGGGGCACATCTATGCTGAGGGAGAGCTGGAAAAAGAGACAACCTGTCGGGATTTCCGACAGGTTCGTCAAGAAGGTAAGAGGCAGGTCAATCGGCTGGTCACACACTACAACCTTGACGCCATCATCTCTGTGGGCTATCGGGTCAACTCGATCACGATCACGCAGTTTCGTATCTGGGCGGCTAAACTTTTGCGGGAACGCCTGGTGCAGAAATGCAGCGTCAATCAAAACCGTCTTGAAAGTGAGGTTGGACTTGGGGAAGTGTTAACTTACTATCTCCCAAGTTTGCGGCTTCTTAGAGACTACGACGACGGAGTTATTACCCAGCAATCTGAGGGGCGATCGCCACTTTGGGAGCTTGGGCATGAGGACGCTCAGGCAATCATCGCTCGTTTGCGCGAGGAATTCCCCGACGACACACTACTCGGCGTAGAGAACGACGATGGACTGCAATCGGTAGTGGCAACGATCTATCAGAGTTTTGCTGGACAAGATTTGTACCCCACCCTGGAGGAGAAAGCTGCTAATCTGCTGTATCTTGTGGTGAAGGATCACCCACTTGCAGACGGGAATAAACGAAGCGCAGCGGCGCTTTTTGTAGAGTTTCTGGATCGTAACGCAGCGTTGTATCAAGCCGACGGCACGGCAAGGGTGTCCAACAATGCATTAGCAGCAATGACCTTGATGGTCGCCATGAGTAGTCCGCAGGAAAAGGATCTCATGGTAGCGCTGATACAACGCATGATTAACACCGCATAGCGGCAATGCGTTGATGGCTTACCCAGGCCCCACGCATCTGTTTTCCGTCGGACGGTTCCTATGATGGATAGGTGTGGGGTTGAATAAATGTATGCCCAGGTTTTCCATCGTCCTAGTCGCCGCAGGTGCAGCGCTCATGGCGTGGGCGAGTTTGCATATGGCTAAACAAGGAAGCAGCGTACTTGTTGTCATCCTGTTCGCAGTGGGTGCTTTGGATTTGGTGCTTGGCACAATCATCGAGGTTCGTCACGCAAGCGGCTTTGCTTCACATGAGCCAACCATATGGACCTGGATTTTCGTTGGGCTTGCTGCGGCACTTATTGCGTGGTCGCTGTTATTTGGACAACACATACAAACGTTATCGTCTGGGGCGGCGGCGTGTGCTTTCTTATCGGTGTTGGTAACCCGAGGGGATGCTTGCTCGGAATCGGCGCAGCCAATGACTACCCCTAACAAGCCTTCTGAACAGCACAGCACTGACACACCAGTCACGCCGATCACCTGCGATCTCCGCCCGTCGGTTATTGCGTGGCCGTTTCATTCTGTTTTTACACGGCCGTATGTGCGGATTGATGAGGACGTAGCCCACACATCCTGGGGACGTAGTACAATCACGCTTCCGACAAGCAGATTCCAGCAACCCAACTCGGGCATTCCCAACGCAACAGTGTCTGTTGGCTTTTCTTATCGCTGGCTTCTGCATCAACGATTGGGGGAGGCTCATGTCGCGATTCCTCAACCCGCCTTCACATATATCCGCGCGCGTCTGGGGCCGTTTAATTCGTCCCCATTTCGTATCCATGAGGTGCGTTCTTAGTCCCACCCCACTCCACACAACAAACCTCACAATACCCCCACACCTGACAAATACCTTGCCGCCACAGTAACTTTTCCTGAAATGCGTTCCATCGCGGCGTCGATACGCATTTTGCTACCTAAGTCGCCAACCTAAACAATTATCGATTATGATACTTTGTGCATGTTCTTGTGGTGACCTGCATTTATGTAAAAATTTTCATAATTGTTCACTTTGTAGTTTTGCCGATCTAAGATAGGAACGTGAAAAATAAGACTCTCCGATGTATGTTGTCGTGTGTCGGCACGCTTGCGCTTTTTGTTTCTGCTGTGACCCCTATTTCAACAGTCACTGCCCCTGTCGCAGAGGCTGCACCGCAGACTCGTCAGCTCATCACCCCCATTGGTTACAAAATGGTGAATGGTAAGCAGGATCGAGAAAACCCGTTGAGCGCACCTGATTTGCTGGTTGATCCGGGTTATTCTGAGACTCGCCCGAATTTCGGTGATCAGGAAAATAATGAAGATGTCATTGGCACGGATGATCGCTATGAGGTGAAGGACGCCACTCAATACCCCTACCGGTGGGTCGGTACTCTCACGTTTACCCTGGAATCGGGGAAACGCGTGTCCTGCACTGGTTCGTTGATTGGTCCTGATTCTGTTGTCACGTCAGGGCATTGTTTGAGTGATAAGTTCACGGACATGACGTTCAGCCCAGGTCAGAACGGCGATTCTAAACCGTTCGGCACCGCCAATGTCACCCAAGTGTGGATGGATGAGAATAAGCGTTCTGAACAGGACATTGAACGCGATTGGGCTGTGGCGAAGTTGGATCAGCCTTTGGGCAATAAGGCTGGTTGGTTTGGCATGAAGTCCGCCGACAATGAATCCCTCTATGGAAAGTCAACCACGATTATCGGCTATCCGGTGGATAAAGAGAAGAACACGATGTGGGTTGGTCACGGTCGAATCTTCAGCGAGGAACGCGGCTTGTTCTACCACGACACGGACACCTACTATGGCAATTCAGGTTCGTCAGTGCTGGATGAACGGGGAACTATTTATGGCATTCACTATGGTGGCAATGCACAATCGGCGGTGTCAACGCGCATAACGCACAACATTTTCAATGTGTTGGCAAATATCACTAACCGTTCTGCAGAGGATCTGGCGCAATCGCGATAGCGCAATCCTGGTAACGCTCCTGCGGCCTAGTGTGTACGTTCGGTCTCTTCTGTATTCCGAGGCTCCGCTTGTTTACCGTCCGTATTCGCAGCCCGGAACACCCACAGGTTTTGGATGCTGAAGTTCAGGATTGTTGCCGCAGCTTGGGAGATCACCCAGGAGATAGTCAGTACTTGCGGCACATCGGCCATGGTGTGTCGCACAATCATATCCACGAACACGGCGGTACAGAAGCACACAATGTAGGAGATGGTGGCCCGAGTCTTCTCCGCAGCGGAACGGTCACCCTTGAAGGTGAAAAAGCTGTTGAGATAGTAGGCTACGGTGCTGCCCACGATGTAGCTGGACCCGCGAGCGATAAACGCCGGAACACCGAAATGCAGCAGGATGAACCGCGTCCCGTAGTCGAAAATCGCGCCGACAACACCAACAAGAGTGAAGTTGATGCCTTTTTTTAGCAAGTTACGAAACTGCACCTCAACCGCTTTCTGTCGCTCACTTTTCCAGACATGATCATACATGGAACCCCCGCGTATCGACGCCTCGTTTTCCTCACATCCCAGCTCAGGGCATCTGCTTAAACGGATAACTGCTGTCCGGCAGGCGTAGGTATTCCTTGAAGTAGGGGAGCCGAAACCGCACTTCTCCGCGCCCTGACGCGTCAATGACTTCTTTGCGGAGGAGCCTGGAGCGCACATCCGACATTGACGTCACAGGCTTACCTAGGATGCGTGCAATGTCGGCGATGTCAGCGTGGTTGTTTTCGCCCATGGCTTCGGCCATTGCCTCAACAAAGCGTGTTTCGGACTGGGTTAAGTATGTGAGTTCCGGTTGGTGTACCTGCAAGCCAAGCGAGTTGATTGCTGTTGCCTTCGTCTCTTCAATGTGTTCGTCACGTATCTGCGTGGCGTGTGCGCTGCGGGCTTTTGCCCAAGATAAGGAGCCGATGAGCTGCACAAGGTAGGGATGCCCCTGGGCGAAGTTGGCTGCGTTAGCGGCGGCGGCCGGGTCCATTGTTACGGCGGATTCATCAGCGGTTGTGATGAGCAGGTCACGCGCCTCGTCAAAACTTAATGGCTGTAGTTCGACTCTCACGCCACGCCTGATGAAGGTTGTTCCGGGGTGCTGCAGCAGATTATCGACGCCGTGACTGAGCCCGGCCACAATAAAGCTGATGTCGATGCCGTCCCTGATGAGGTCCTGGTAGGCCGTCGCAATGATAGCTAGGTCGTCAGGATTGGCGTGTTGGACCTCATCAATAGAGATCACTATTCCTGTCCCGTGTGGCTGCAGTAGTCCAGCGAGTTTCCGTAGTTGGCTGTTCAGCGTTGGGGTAGGACGGGGATCGTCATTCACAGTGGTTTGTATTGCGCCAATGCCTGCGATGGTCGCGCCAGTGATTGTGCGTTTTGCAGGTGGAGATTGCTCATGAATGACCGTGGGGATTGTACTTTCAACAAGCGTGGCGATGGGATCTTTGTCGGTGGAGTGTGCACGGAGAGTAACCCATCCTTGCTGGCGGGCGAGCTCTTCCAGCTCATTGACTAGCGCGGTTTTGCCAATTCCTCGAAGTCCGCTGATCACTAATGTCCGTGCTTGATTGCCGGCGAAGGAATGGAGCGATGCTGCGTATGTGTCCATGATCGTGGATCGGCCTGCCCATACGCGTGGTGCGATGCCAAAAGCTGGGCGGAATGGGTTCCTACGTACGTCGTCCATGCCTGCAGGATACCGCCCGCGCTTCGATAAAGTCGATATTTCCGATAAATAGCTTGTCGCCCGATAAACCCGATATTTCCGATAAAACCTACAGTGATGCCCTCCCAACAGCTAGTGCCCCTGGTGAATGCACATCACCAGGTCGTACGACTAATCGACCTGTGAGCGGCGTCGTGATGTGCATTCACCAGGGGCACCAACTGCCCAAGGAGGAGGTGCAACCTACTTAGTTACTGTGATCTTGTAAATGTTTGGTCGCTTGGAGTAGTAGAGGTTGCCATCCTTGTCCAATGTCAGTGAGTCAGGGTTTGCTTCCTTATTCGGATCCGTTGACACTAGTTCGGCCCGATCCTTAAAGTCACCCGCGTTGACGGCTAGAACTTTGTTTCCGGTCGCGGTGTAGAGAATCCCGTCTTTGTAGTGCAACTGGCTGCGGTTGGCATCTGGCGTTATTACGTCGTCAGAGCTTCGTACACTTTCCAAAGTGGTGGGATTGAACTCATGGATGTGTTTTCCTGCAACGCCATAGAGTTTGCCACTGTCGTCGAAGGTGAGAGCGTTGATAGCGGTGGGGGTTCCGGGGATGGTGGCTACTTTTTCGATCTGCTTGCTTTTCACGTTGTAGACGAAAAGCTTTGCTTCGGAGGCTTTTGGTTGGACGCCAAGGCCGCCACGAATGGAGGTTCCCACGTAGAGTTTGTCGTCACGGTAGGCCATGGACACGGGGGAAAGGTTGCGGAGTTCGGCGGGTCCGCTGTCATTCATGACAATGGGGTTGTCTTCAAATGCTCCAGTTTGTGGATTAAAGATAACCAATGCCCCGCCAACTTTGTCTTTATTAGGCACTGTGCCGACAGCGACGCGGTTATTGTCGATGGCGGTCATGGTGTAGGGCCTGTCTTGTTCACGTGTGCCTTCGGGAAGAGCTGAATCAACTGCCTTATCTTGCACAGTCCACTGACCGCTCCCAGGATCGAAGACGCTGAGCCGGGCACTAGGGTAGATGCCTGCCACGAGCTTGTTTCCCACGTTGGCAAAGCCCTCGACTTGGCCAGTAGGCATGTCGTTAAGCAGCTCGGCCTTGGGAGTGCCGCTGGTGGTGATTTTCAGCATCTGGGTTCCGCTCATGTAGAACCCACCGTAAATGTTGCCGTCTGGGCCGGTAGTCAGGGTTTGAATTCCGCGTTCACTGCCCTTGAGGGTGCCTGCGGGGACGTTGCTCACATTTCCAGAGTCGTACACCGTCATGGCACCGCTGTTCATGTCGTTGGTGAGCAGAACATTGTCGGTGGCCCAGCTGTTGCGCCCGAGCCTAGGCGCAAGTTGACCGTTGGGGTTCAGATCCTTGGTGGACTTGGTGCCGGGGTCGTATTCGCGGAGTATGCCGCCTTTGCTTCCAGAGTTGTAGATGTAGTAGACCTTGGATTTTTCTCCTGCACGTTTGATTGTCCGGCTGCTCCAGGTCTGGAGCGTGTCGCTCACCTTCCCGGTTGCTGCATCAATCACGCAGGTCCCGGTGCTATTGCATGCGTCTTTGCTATCCACCGTGGAGTACAGCCGACCGTCAAGCGCTTCGAGGTAGAGGATTTCGTGCGCCCCATTAACGGCACTATTTTCAAGCGGAACGGTGCGCTTCTCGCTGGGGTTTTTGGTGTTCACGGCGATGATTTCGGGCCGGGTTTGTCCCATCCCGATGTAGAGGGTGCCATTGTCGTAGGCAACGCTGCGTGCGGTGGTTTGGTCTGGGGAGATTTGCCCAAGGAGGTCGCCCCATTTGTCGCCGGTTGCTTTGCCGTCGTAGGTGAATACGCGGCCGCCCGCGCCCGTATTGTTGCTGAAGCTCGCGATGTAAACCTTGTCGTTGTCGTCTTTGGTGATGTCCCAGAAGAACTTCCCGTTTTCTTTGATTTTGTTGGTTTTGTACCCAGGCTGATCGTCAGAAGACAGTTTCTTCACCTGGTAGTTCTGCGGGTCAACATCATAAAGCCCTGCGTTGCTGGTCGCGATCATAACGTGCCCGTTGGAAAGCGTCACATACCCCCAGGCGTGGACTTCTTCACCGGCGTCTCGTGCGGAGTCGTCAAGCACGTGGCTGGCTATGTTAGCCCTAGTTTTTAGGTCGATGATGTTGAGTACGCCACCCGCGCCGCCACTGACCACCACTCCGATGGGTGTTCCGGCACCGTTAACGGTGGTGCCCAGTGTTGTGGTGTTGGGGAGCGGTGCCGCACCAAGATCGATTTTCTCTTCCGTATGTGTGATGGTCAGCGCCTGCACTGCGGGTGCAGTCATTATTCCCCCGAGCCCCAGTAGTGCGGTTGCCAGAATTGCCCTGATTCGCTTCATTGTTGCCTCTCGCGCGCGTGACGACGCCCCGAAAACCCATGCAGCGCCTCCACCACCGGCGTCACATCGTTTAGGTAGCACCTTATTATGTTGATACCTCAACTATACGCGAATGTGCGACCTAATGAAAGCATTATTTCTATACGCGGTTGTGCTGCTGCTTTCTGCGGCGCCCCCAGACGCCAATGCCATACATGCCTGCGAGGCATGCCCCAAAGATTGCAAGGCTGACCAGATTCCAATCGGCGGCGACGGGCGTGGGTTCGTTGGTGCGTGCGGCGTCGATACGCACATAATAAGACCACCAGAAGAACAGGCCGCTACTGAACCCGAGAAGGGCTAGAAGCATGATGGTCAGGATGCTAGCCCACGTGTGTCGGCCTGCCGCGATGATTGCGCCGCCGATAAGGATGAGTACGGGCAGGATGGCCAGCCAGTTGAAAAATAGGCACGCCACCAGCAGCGCAACCAAAAGAATCCAGGAGCCAGCTGCGGCACCCGCGCCTTTGGCTCCAAGGAGCAGGCCGCCTGCTTCTTGGCCGCCAATGCGCACAAATGTGGCGGTCTGGGATGTGTTTCTGCGACGGTTGCTCATGTGACCTACCGTACCCAACCTCGTCGCATCGTTAGACTGGCGGGCATGGTCAGATTTCGCCGGAACTGGAGGACCAAACCGCAGTATATTCATGTGTCGCCGAAGGTTCGTGAAGACCAGGTGCGTAGACCACGGGCGTCGATTATTCTTAACGCCGCTTTTTTCCTTATTGCCACTCTGCTTGCCGGGTGGCTGGCGTTGCTTCTGCTTACCGCATCATGGCGGATTGACTGGCAGCACCTTTTGTTGCTGATTCCGTTTTGGGTCGTTACTGCGTATTTGGTGCTTCCGCGCGTGCATATGATGCTGACGCAGATTTATGTGCCGGGCTATTTCATTGGGCGCGCCCGCACCTCGGATGGTTTGTTGGGTGATCCCATTAACTTGGCGTTTGACGGCACCGCGAAGGAAGTTCATCAGGCCATGACAAAGGCGGGATGGACGCTCGCTGACGATGTGACATTCACATCGTCGTGGGGAATTATTGTCAGTTCGCTGTTTCGTCGTAGTTACCCTGCGGCACCGGTGAGTCCGTTGTTGGTGTTTGGCCGTGTTCAATGCTTGGCCTATCAACAAGAGGTGGAGGATAACGCCTCCCAGCGCCACCATGTACGGTTGTGGCGCTGCCCGGATGGCTGGCTTTTGCCTGGTGGTAAGCGTGTGGATTGGATTGCGGCTGGCACCTACGACCGTTCGGTGGGGTTGTCACTGTTTACGCTGCAGGTGACGCACAAAATCGACGCAAATATTGATATTGAACGTGATTACATTGTGCATTCCCTGCAACATGCTAACCCGGAGGCAAAGGTGACTATAGTGGAGAATTTCTCCACTGGTTATCACTCGCGTAATGGTGGTGGGGACCGTGTGGCCACGGACGGTCATTTGCCGATTGTGGACCTCGACGCCGTGGCGCTTTCGCCAAATCTTGTTATTCCAGAGGGCGTGGAGCGCGCCGCGTACGGTTATTCGCGCAAAGAGCCGGGTGGCCCGGTGAAAATTGACCCGGATGCCGTGGATGATAATTACGTCCCTGTCCTGCATCGGCCGGTTACCTTGACTGCAGGTGTTGCGTGCGTCGTGTTGTTGGCGTTGTTCAGCTTTCGCAATGACGTGGTATCGGCGGTCGGTTTTTTCGAAGGAACGATGCCGTTCCCATGGGCATGGGCTGCCGTGGTTGCAGCGATTCCCAACGCGGTGTTGCTCGTGGGATGCTGGTTCACCTGGAAGGGCAGTAACCGCACGCGGCTGATTCTCATGGCGTTTGTGTTGCTGGAAGTGTTTAGCGATAGGCACTTGATCAGTACCAACCCTTCCGATATCCAGTATGTGCTGTTCAAAGACACATTGCCGCTGAATATCCTGGCGTTGCTGGCTTTGTCTAGTACGTCCGTGCAGCAGTGGGTGTACCGCAGGAGGACGCTGGTGCACGGGCAGTACTAGAACCCTGCGTGAACTCTGGGTGTACCTGTCTTGTGCAGCACCGTGGTGTCGTGGTCGGATTGCTGGTATGGCCACTGTTGATCCCACAATCCTGGCGTTGTATCAGACGTTGGATTTGATTGGTGTTGTGTTGAATGGCGCGATTGGGGGATCGATAGCCCGACAGCGCAATTTCGACATTATTGGTTTTGCCTTTTTGGCGTTGTTTTCGGCGCTGGGTGGGGGCATGCTTCGCGACACGTTGATGCAGCGTGGCACTCCCGCCGCCATTGCGGAGCCGATGTATATGGGCATGGCTATTTTGGGTGGGTTGTTGGCCATGGTGATCCATTTGAAAGGGCGCGCCTGGGAGCTGTTTCGGGTGCATGGGGATGCGATTATTTTGGGCGTATGGGCGGTAACCGGCACCACGAAGGCGCTCACCTACGGCATGCCGTGGGCATCGGCGATGTTTATGGGCATGTTAACGGCGGTGGGCGGTGGCATGATTCGCGACATCGCGACGGGAAGCATTCCATCAATTTTCGGCGGTAATACGCTGTACGCCACCCCGGCGATTTTCAGTTCAGCGATCATGGTGGGTTTTCACGCCGCAGGTCACGATGCCGTGGGCATGATCGCTGCCACAACCTTAGGTGCGGGTTTTGCCATTCTGGCGTATTGGCGGGGGTGGGTGCTGCCGACGGTTATCGAGCAGGAGCAAGCCCGGCGGCATCGAAAAGCGGGGAAAGGAAAACAACCCTAGACTGGGTAGTCTATTTTGTATGTACCGATCTTTCTATGTATGCTTCGCTCGTTGAATAAAAAATACGTGAAAGAAGGAACGCAATGAAGCTGCGTAGTTTTGGTGCGCAGGTCATTTATGGCCTGATTGTTGGTTTGGTGCTGGGGTTGGTGGCGCGCAATCTCGGCGAAGGTAGCTGGCTTGCGGTTGGTGTTGATGAGGTTGGTTCGGCCTACGTGAGCCTGCTCAAACTGCTGGTTCCCCCGCTGGTGGTCACCGCCGTTGTTACCTCCATCGCCAATCTGCGCCAAGTCACCAACGCCGCCCGCCTCGCCTGGCAAACCCTCCTCTGGTTCGCCATTACCGCGCTGGCATCCGTTTCTGCCGGCATCGTTGTCGGCTTGATCATTAACCCGGGAGTGGGCGCGGGTGTCGACGCCGCGGCGGCCAAGGCACCCTCCACCGTCGGCTCGTGGTGGGCCTTCCTGCAGGGATTGGTTCCCGACAACATTCTGGGCCTGAGTGTCAGCCTGAAGGAGTCCTCAGAGGGTGCGCTGGCCGCGACCCCGAGCTTTAACGTTCTTCAGCTACTGCTCATGTCCATTGCCTTTGGTATCGCAGCGATCAAGGTAGGTAAGCCCGCCGATCCGGTGCTGGCGTTTGCTGAATCCTTCCTGGCGATTATCCAGAAGGTGCTGTGGTGGATTATCCGACTCGCGCCGATCGGTACCGCAGCTCTCATCGCCCATGCCGTGGCCGAATACGGGTGGGGATCACTGGGGAGCCTGGGCAAGTTTGTCATCGCCATCTACATCGGCTTGGCGCTGGTCATCGGCGTGATCTACCCGCTGGTGCTGAAATTTAACGGCCTGAGCATTACGCAATTCTTCCGCAAAATATGGCCCGTCACTTCCCTGGGATTTGTTACCCGTTCCTCCATGGGTGTGATGCCGGTGACCGAGCAGACCGCAGAGAAGGAACTCGGCGTGCCACGCTCCTATGCGTCCTTTGCTGTGCCGCTGGGTGCCACCACCAAAATGGATGGCTGCGCTGCCGTCTACCCGGCGGTGGCGGCGATTTTCGTGGCGCAGTTCTACGGTGTTGACTTGAACATCACCGACTACCTGCTCATTGTGTTTGTCTCTGTGATTGGTTCCGCAGCGACGGCCGGCACCACCGGTGCGACCGTGATGCTCACACTCACGCTGTCCACCCTGGGGCTTCCGCTGGAAGGCGTCGGCTTATTGCTGGCAGTGGAGCCGATTGTGGATATGGGGCGCACAGCCGTGAACGTCACCGGTCAGGCACTCATTCCGCTGGTTGTGTCCAAGCGCGAGGGCATCCTGGAAACGGACACTTTCGCCGCACCCAAGAAAGAACCGGCGCTGGTGTCGTAGATGTGGGTGACTGGGTTTTCAGCTGTTCTTGCTTCAAAATCCCCAGTCCTTACTCACGCCCCACGATAGTATCTTTCTGTATAACGCCTAGAGAACGTCACAGGAAGGGCGCACCGATGAAAAGTTTTTCTAAGTCTTTGCTTGTTGTGGTTGACGCCGGATTGCTCCTCTATTGGTGCCTGGTCATCACGGATGTATTTCCCGAAAGCATGCGCTTTCGCGATTACAGTAACCAAGTCATCCAGGCCTGGAACTGGTCTTTCTTCCCGCTGGATGTTGCTGCTGCCTTGACGGTCTTTGTTGGTGCATTTTTGATAAAGCGTAATGTCGTGGCAGGCGATATCGTGCTGGTGCTTGGGTTGACGTTAACGTTCTGTGCGGGTTTTATGGCGATATCTTTTTGGGCGTTCTATGGCGATTTTGAGCCATTCTGGTGGGGAAGTAACGCGCTGCTCATGATTGTGCCGCTTGTTGTTTTTGCTGGCATGGTCTGTGAGCGCATGAAACCAGCGGCACAGTAGAAGCGGTGCGGTAGGGCAGTAGAAGCGCCCAACCCAACCTGCCACAACGCATCCTGGCGGTGTGATACACAGAGTGCATGAAATCGCCTATTCCTGATTATCTTGAAGAAGTCCTTGAGACGGTGCGGTTGGATCAGTCCGGGGAGCTTGCCAGCTATATTCCACAGCTGGCAACCGCTGACCCGGATCGTCTGGCCGCTGTGTTCGCCACTCTGGATGGTCAGGTGTATGGGGTGGGCGATGTTGACCATCAGTTTTCTATCCAGTCCATCTCTAAGCCTTTTGTGTATGCGCTCGCGTTGGCGGATCGTGGTTTTGATGACATGCTTTTCAAGGTAGATGTGGAGCCGTCGGGTGAGGCGTTTAACGAGTTGTCGTTGGAGGGGAATACGGGCCAACCTCGCAATCCGATGATTAATGCTGGCGCGATTACGATACATTCGCTGGTGGGTAGGCCAGACTCGACCCCGGAGGAGCGTTTTGAGCGCGTGATGTCTGGGTTGTCGGCTTTTGCTGGCCGTAGGCTTGAGGTGGATGAGGCGGTGTACACCTCGGAGATGGACCACGCGTACCGTAATATTGCCATCGCCTATATGCTGCGTAGCTACGATATTGTGCAAGAGAATCCGATTGCCGTGGTGGAGGGGTACACCAAGCAGTGCGCGTTATTGGTGTCTGCCCGGGATTTGGCTGTCATGGCGGTGACGTTGGCTAATCAGGGGTTGAATCCGGTGACGGGAGAGCAGGTTGTGCCGCCGGAGGTGATTCGTCAGGTGGTGACTGTCATGTCTACCTGCGGCATGTATGACTCCGCTGGGGACTGAGCCACCCAGGTGGGCATCCCAGCAAAGAGCGGTGTGGCTGGAGGCTTGATTGGCGTCCTGCCTAGTCAGGTGGGGCTGGCCACGTTTTCACCGCGTCTCGACGCCCACGGCAACAGCGTTCGTGGTATCGCACTGTTTGAGCGGATTTCGGAGGACATGGATTTGCATCTGATGGAGATGCCGCCGGTGTCTCAGGCGGTTGTCCGGTCCAATAGGGTGACGGGTGGCATCCGGGTTGTGGAGCTGCAGGGCGATATTCGTTTTGCTGGCGCTGAGCGGCTTATCCGTGAAATTGTGAGTACCGTCGCGGAGGAACCCAGCGTGGCCATTGATGTCAGCCGCGTGCATTCGCTGAATCCGGTGGCGTACCGGATGCTAATGGAGGTTATTCGGCGGTTGTCTCTGAATGGCTATACCGCCTACCTGATTGATCCCGAGGATGTGGTGCCCAACCCGGATCCTGGTGGCGGCGGCCATGTCACGGTGGTGCGTAGTCTTAATGAAATTCCTGTTTAAAGAACGCCACGATGTCAGGGACTGGCGTGAGTGCGGTTTCGCTATGTGCTGATTTTAGGGTGTCAGCCACGGGGTTGCGGGGATAGTCCACAAACCGCACAGTCCCGCCCTCGCGCTGCCAGTTTTCCCCGAGAGCGCGGCTGTCTTCCCATGAGACGAGAGGGTCGGACTGGTGATAGATCATGAGCACTGGGACCTGAGGAGCCCGCAACCCGATGCGCTGCCGTTGTATTTCTTTTTGCACGTCGGGGAGACGATTGACCAGGTCGAAGACTGATTCGCCGGTGGTGGTGAGGTCCCGAGTGTTGTGTTTGCCAATTACGGCGAACATGGCGGGCACACACATCGTGTCAGCCTTAGCGAGCAGGGCCTTGCCCTCTGGGGTGAACACGCGATCTATCTCGGCTTGGACTGCAGGGTACTGCCGGGAGAGCGTGTTCACGGCCATGAAGAGCATGCCCACTTCTTGTTTCCCGTCTACGTCCTGTGCCAGGTGGGGGAGGTTGTAGGGCGGCGCGGATAGCGCCGCAGCTTTGATGTTGAGCTTCGGGGCGTAGTGCGGTGCGTTTTCGGCCGCCCAGGCGCTGGCCCCTGCGCCTTGGGAATGCCCAGTGAGGGCGATGGGAGCGTGGGGTCTGTCGAGGAGGGAAAGTCCCGCAGTCGCGGCGTCGAGAAGCGCCTGCCCAGAGGCGACGTTGTCCATGTAAGAGTGCTGGTCGGGGGTGCCCAGGCCCGGGTGGTCCGGCACCACCACATCCCAGCCTTGTTCGAGCATGGAGTGGATGGCGTAGTACTGGGACGCCACGGCACTTTCGCCGGGATTGGTGGGGTCAATGTGGGTGCCCTGGGTGATGGTATGGGAGAAGGCGCAGGGGTCGTCGCCACCCTGGGTAAAGGGTGTGATAATCACCACAGGTCTTTCGCTGGTGTTATCCCACGGGCGTGTCGCACGGAAAAGAGTAGCTGTTGCGCTAATATCACGACCGAAGCTGTCGCGAGTGTCATAGGCGAACCATGTGGCATCACTCAGGTCGAAGGGAGTGTTGTCCACAAATGTGTGAAGTGGTCGGGTGTCTTGAACTGCCCCGCGACTCTGGGCATTGGCGGCGGTGGGCACGGTGATGGCGGTAACTGGCAGAAGGAGGGCGCAGATGCACACGCTTATAACTCGGCGAGAAGGCATGGTGCTACCTTTCGGGTTGTTGGTAAACCGCAATCTAGCAGCGATTAGCATGTAACCATGAATGAACTTGATGCATTGCAGCAATGGCCTGCGCATAATGTTGCGGCGGGTGTGGTGAACGGGGCTAACACGTCAACGACGGGTGATGTTCACCGCGTGTTTGAGCTGGCGTCCGTGACCAAGCCGATTGTCGCCTATGGGGTGTTGGTCGCGGTTGAAGAAGGCGTGTTTGATCTGGATACGCCGTTGGGGCCTGCGGGGTCGACTGTTCGGCACTTGCTCGCGCACGCCAGCGGGGTGGGGTTTGCCTCCCGCGAGCCTGAACGCGCGCCGGGGGAGAGGCGGATCTATTCTTCGGCCGGCTTTGAGATTCTTGCTGACGCCATTGGCGAGGAATCCGGCATCGATTTCCCCGATTACCTGCGAGAAGCCGTCTTTGATCCGCTGGGCATGCGCGACACGAACCTTTACGGCTCGGCGGGGCACGGCGCCACCTCTACCGTTCATGACCTGCTTCTTTTTGTCGCTGAGGTATTACAGCCCACGCTTCTCGACGCCCAGACCGTTGCCGATGCTGCCAGTGTTCAGTTTCCGGATCTTTCCGGTATTGTCCCTGGTTATGGCATGTTTAAGCCCTGTCCATGGGGCCTGGGCTTTGAGGTAAAAGGCTCGAAGGGGGCGTCGAGGGAGCATTGGACAGGCACCCTATTACCCCCGGACACGATTGGCCATTTTGGGCAGTCAGGGACTTTTTTGTGGGTTCATCGGCCTAGCATGCGCGCTATGGCGGTGCTCACGGATTATGCTTTTGGGACGTGGGCAAAACCATTGTGGTCTGAGACGAATGATGCGATCTGGAGGCGCATGAACGAGGGTTAAGTCGGGGCCTCAATCTAAAGTTGAGGTTTAATAAATGGGGGTGTCAAGTAGAGGTTGAGGGTTGCCTTGGGGGCGTGTTGTGCTGGAAACTGTGCAGTACCGCGAGGCCGTTGGGGAAGACGAACCTCGTCTTACACACCACTGTGTTTTTGGCTGTGTTATATAAGTACCTTATCCAGAGGGGTACTTGTATGAGCAATGCGCAAAAATGGTGTGTCAGTGCTGCCTTTACTCTTTGAGGACCACCGTGACCCAACAAACTTTGACACCGCGTACCCCGAACCTCGTCTGGGGAATCATTGACATCTCCGACATGCCTAAGCGCTTCCGCCTGGATGTTGAGCAGTTGTTTGTGGAGTATTTGCCCAGCCCCGCGCCCTCTGAAGATACCCGCGACTACGCCGCCATTGACGCTCTCAGCGCCGAATGGTTCACCCAGTGGCGTCGCTCCCGCTCCAACCCAGGTACTGTGTCCTGCCGTCAAACCCTGTCGGCGCACCCTGCCGAGCTGGAAGAATTGGAGCATGCGCTGGCCAAGTTCGCCTACGAGCAAGGCTTCACCGCGACAGTACGCCGTTTCTAAAGCGTGTCTCTAGGGGCGTGAGCTGAGGAAAGCGTAGATATCGTCAACAGTGCGGAACATCTGCGCGTCGGACTCCTCAATGCGCACTTTCGTGCTCTGCTCAAGCTGCACCGCAAGCGTGATAGCTGTGAGCGAGTCAATCCCTAGATCTTCGACGAGGCGTTTCTCAGGGCCAATATCCTCCGCCTCGACGCCCGCAGCTTTAGCAATAATTTGAGCCACCGCAGCATTTGGTCCCTGCTCGGTGGCTTTATGCTGTTCACCCATAAAACTTAGTAAACCATGACTTGCCGGGATTCTTGGCTTTCACCGTGCCAAAGATATTCGCACCGCGCAGTGTGATGCGCGGACCATTGGGGATGGTCGTTTCGGAGATAGTTACTTTATCCTCACCGAACACCGAAGCCACCTGGGATTCCACCATCACACCTGGGGGAACAATCACCTTAATCGTGCCGAATATGCACGTCACGTCCACAAGCGTTTCGGGTGCGGTGAGCGAAGCTTCACTCAAATCCAGCGTCACATCGCCAAATATGCACAATGCTTGCGCCATGCCGGGCAGGCGGAATCTACCCTTCCGTTTATGGGTGCCAAAGATGGCTACCAGTCGTGTTGGTATGTCTGTCGGCGGAGTAGCAGGTGCTGTCTGCACAGTTTGTTCCACCGACGAGTTCGGCACCACAGCTACTTCACGGGTAATGCGGTCAATGGTGGCAATATCGTCGGTTTCCCACACTGTGCCCACAAGGTCAGAAAATCGGCCAAGGTCCAGTCGACCATCGCCCACAGCCTGGGTGAGTTGTGCCTGGGCGTATTCTCTTTTGTCTTGAAATGGAACCGGAGACGTCATAGTAATAAATCTACCCAGATTCATAAAAAATCCCCCTTTCCGGTGGGAAAGGGGGAATAAAACCCTGATTCTTATACAGAGGTTGGGTCGGTGAGCTTGTACTTCTTCGCGGCGTCGTCAGCCACTGAAATATCAAGTTTGCCCTCGCGGGCCAGGGCGGACAGCACAGCTACAACGACCGATTCGGCGTCGATGTTGAAGTAGCGGCGTGCGGCGGGGCGGGTGTCGGAGAAACCGAAACCGTCTGCACCAAGAGTGGTGTAGTCGCCTGGAACCCACTTGCGGATCTGCTCTGGCAACGCAGTAGCAAAGTCAGACACAGCCACAAACGGACCGGAAACTCCAGAAAGTTTCTGGGCGACGAACGGTTCGGCAATCTGTGCCGCAGGTTCGCGGAGCTGCGCCAAATCGTGACGCTGACCGTCGCGGGCGAGCTCATTCCACGATGTCACGGAGAAGATGTTGGCGTGAACGCCGTACTCCTCGGCAAGTATATCGCGTGCCTGCAGTGCTGCCTGCATGCCAATACCGGAGGCAAGGATGGATGCCTGGTGTCCGCCGCTCTCTGCGGGCGAGTACAGGTAGATGCCCTTGTGCAGACCTTCAACATCCAGGTTCTCCGGTTGTGCGGGCTGAGGCGTGGGCTCGTTGTAGATGGTGAGGTAGTACATCACGTTCTCGCCACGACCAGGTCCATACATGCGGTCAATGCCCTCGCGGATGAGGTGTGCGACCTCGTAGGCAAATGCGGGGTCGTAGGACACCACGGCGGGGTTGGTGCCTGCGAGGAGAGGGGAATGTCCATCCATGTGCTGCAAGCCTTCGCCTGTGAGCGTCGTGCGTCCGGCTGTTGCGCCCAAAAGGAAACCGCGTGTCATCTGGTCACCTGCTGCCCAGATGGAATCACCAGTGCGCTGGAAACCGAACATGGAGTAGAAGATGTACAGCGGGATCATGGCGACGCCCTGGGTGGCGTAGGAGGTACCAGCGGCGATGAACGATGCCACAGAACCAGCCTCATTGATGCCTTCATGCATGATCTGTCCATCGACGGCTTCGCGGTAGGACAGCATCAAGTCATTATCTACCGGCGTGTAGTTCTGGCCGTGCGGGTTGTAGATCTTCAACGTGGGGAACCAGGAGTCCATACCGAACGTGCGAGCTTCGTCAGGAATGATCGGTACGAGGCGCTTTGATAGTTCCTTGTCCCGCATGAGTTCTTTGAAGGTACGTACCACGGCCATGGTGGTAGCCACCTTCTGCTTGCCAGACCCCTTGAGCAGCGGTTTCATGGTGCCTACGTCCGGCACGGTGAGGGGCTCGTAGTTGGTCCGGCGCTCTGGGAGGAAACCGCCAAGCTCTTTGCGACGCTCCAGCATGTACTTGATTTCCGGCGAGTCGGGGCCGGGGTTGTAATACGGCGGGAGGTAAGGATCTTTCTCGAGTTCAGCATCGCTGATCGGAATTCCCTGACGGTCACGGAAGTGCTTCAAGTCCTCCAGGGTGAGCTTCTTCATCTGGTGGGTTGCATTGCGGCCCTCAAAGTTGTGGCCCAAGCCGTAGCCCTTAATGGTGTGGGCCAAAATGACGGTGGGGCGGTCTTTGGTCTCCATTGCACGCTTGAAAGCGGCGTAGATCTTGCGGTAATCGTGGCCACCGCGCTTGAGCTTCCAAATTTCCTCGTCGGTCATGTCCTCGACGAGCTTCTTTGTCTTCTCGTCGCGGTTGAAGAAGAACTCGCGCACGTAGGCACCGTCGTTGGCGCGGAAGGTCTGGAAATCACCATCATGCGTGGTGTTCATCAAGTTGACCAGGGCGCCGTCCTTGTCCTTTTCGAACAGCTCATCCCATTCGCGGCCCCAGACGACCTTGATCACAGACCAGCCTGCTCCGCGGAAGAAGGACTCCAATTCCTGAATGATCTTGGTGTTGCCACGCACCGGGCCGTCAAGGCGCTGCAGGTTGCAGTTGATCACAAACGTCAGGTTGTCCAGGTTGTGCAGGGCAGCCATCTGGATTAGGCCGCGGGATTCCGGCTCATCCATTTCGCCGTCGCCAAGGAACGCCCACACGTGCTGCTGAGAGGTGTCCTTGATGCCACGGTTGTGCAGGTAGCGGTTAAACCGGGCCTGGTAAATGGCATCCATAGGACCGAGTCCCATAGACACGGTGGGGAACTCCCAGAATTCGGGCATGCCGTGGGGGTGCGGATAAGACGGCATACCGCCCTGCGGGCGGGATACTTCCTGGCGGAAGCCATCAAGGTCGTCTTCCGTGAGTCGGCCCTCTAGGAATGCGCGGGCGTACATGCCGGGTGAGGCGTGACCCTGGAAAAACACCTGGTCGCCGCCACCTGGGTGGTCCTTGCCGCGGAAAAAGTGGTTAAAGCCGACTTCATACAACGGCGCAGAGGACGCATAGGTGGAGATGTGTCCACCAACGCCAATTTCGGGGCGCTGCGCGCGGTGCACCATGATGGCCGCGTTCCATCGCATCCACCGGCGGTAGCGCTTTTCCAGTTCCTCATCGCCCGGGAAATCGGGTTCCATAGACGTAGGAATGGTGTTCACATAGTCGGTGGAGGTCAAAGGCGGCAATGCGACACGCTTGGCAGTAGCACGCTCAAGCATGCGCAACATTAAGAAGCGGGCGCGATCCGGTGTTGCTTCGGCAAGCAGCCCGTCAAGGGATTCCATCCACTCGGCGGTCTCCTCCGGATCAACGTCGTTAAGGTACGACGCAACGCCGTCACGAATGAGCGCGAAATTGCTGTCATCGTTTGGCGAGCCACCCAGTTTTTGGTCAGCCATCCTAAATCCTCCTGTAGGAATATTCCTGTCGATGCGTCTTTTCCAGGTTGATGGAAAGCCGCACTGGTCTATACAACACAATACGGGCACAGAGGTTTTAATGCTTATTTTTCCTCTCACAAAGCGTTGTTTTGGGCGGACATAAGGGGGTGCAGCGTGAGCGTAGAGTGTCTCATCTGCGGTGAGGGAGGCGGGGCGTCAATAAGCATCCGGCACCCTAGCCGCACATTTCCCTCCGGGGTGCTGGGGTGTCCGTGGGTGTGGGCAAAAGTCAGCAATTAACCCCAAATGGGGTAGGGTGGTGGTGCTGAAGATTTGAAAAAAAATCCATGTCCGTACCTACAATTCAGGTCATAACGGTACTGTCAATGGGAAACTATCTTTTCTACAATGGAACAGTGGGGAGGCGCAAATGTGCTGCAAAACCACGTCGCTAGATACTCAGGAGGATTGAAACAGTGGTGGACATTCCGGGCGCAACCAAAAACGGCGTCCAGGATTACGCAAAAACACTCGGCATCAAAGCTGGTCACACGGTACAGGAAGTTGGCTGGGATGATGACTGCGATAGTGCAATCAGCGAAGCAGTCGAAGACGCTATCGGTGCCGACCTCCTTGATGAAGATTCCTACGAACTCTGTGATGTCGTCCTCCTGTGGTGGCGTGACGACGACGGTGACCTCGTTGATGAACTTGTCGACGCTGTACGCCCCCTCGCCGACCACGGGCGTATCTGGCTACTTTCGCCCGCCGCTGGCACCAAAGGTGAACTTGCTCCAGGCGTGGTATCTGAATCCGCACAGCTCGCCGGCCTAGTACAAACCAAAGCGGAACGCCTCGGGTCCTGGCAGGGATCATGCCTCGTGCAGCGCGGTGCGGCGAAACGCAGCTAGGTGTTGCGCTTCGGCCTTGGGCTGGTTGGCTTTTGGGTACTGTGAACTGCTGATTTGTAGAGTTTTGGAAATGTGTTAGTATCTTTCGAGTCGCAGCATTATTGATTGCATGATGCATATCGCTGCAGCGCACGCGCCTTTAGCTCAGCTGGAAGAGCAGCTGGTTTACACCCAGCAGGTCGGCGGTTCGAACCCGTCAGGGCGCACAAGATCTGTGTAACACAAAAGCCCCTCATTGTGAGGGGCTTTTGTGTTGGGAGGGGGGGCAAACCGTCAGGTGCGGAAATGCTCAGCCTCGCAAAATATGCTTATGGTCAAGCACGAAAATGGAGTGTTGTGCGGCTTGGGGATAAGCATATTTTCACGCTTGTCATGTAGGTCCACTGCTAGGTACGAAAACAGGGTGTTTCCGCACCCAGCAGTAGACCTATCTTTATGCAAAAGTTTGCACTAACGGTGTTCAAGGCTTTCCCGTTCGCCGCGCTCTATCAAACTGCCACTTTTCCTGGGTTTTTGGCAGTTTGGTGGATCGTCGCCAGCCGCGTAGCCAGCGTGCTCTGTCAAACTGCCCGCCCCTGCACAGCGCGTATACCCGCCAAGCCTGACAACATCCAGCACTCCCGACCGGAGCGTATACACACTTCACAAGATTCCTAAAGTAATCCCCACGTCCGCTAGAAACCTAAGAAAAATGCCCTCAGCGCCAGCCTGGCAGGGGGTGGCATTTTCCAGGCATTTTAATAAAAACCGGGGGTAAAGCTTAAAATAAATTAAGAAAAAACCTGGTAAAACCTTAACCTTTGTAGTGGTTGTTCTACTGAAGCTTGCCGGGTGTTAGCAGCGTCCGCACGTGTGAGTGAGCGGTAGGGCATCCTCAAAGGATAAGGAGAAAACACGCATGCAGGCATTCGATTCAATACGCCACACCATGCTGGTGCGTAGAGTCGCCGTCCTGTGTGTTGTGTTTGCCTTGGTAGCCCTGTCTTGTCGCCCATTTCCAGCGCAGGCGCAGGCAGGCGCAACGCGAGGCGACAGGAGCGGCGAGTTTGGAACGAGCGTTACAGTCGTGCCGTCGGCAGAGGGGAAGATGCCGGCGGTCCGGTTTGATTGGGTTGTTCCCGCAGGTACGCAGCTCATTCCGGGCGATAATGTCACGATTAGCCTTCCTGACTGGTTGGAGCCCGTCCGCATGGTGCAGCAGGATCAGCCGAATGTGCGGTGTATATCAACGCAAGCATCTACAGCTGTGACCTGTACTTTCATCGATGTTTCCACTCCGTCGGCAGACATTTTGGGCTCGGTCGAAGTTCCGGTAGCTGTCAAGAATGCCAACGATTCTGCACTGGTGCGGTGGGGAGGTCGAGCATTTGACCTTCGAAAAGAACTTGCCGCCAACCACGTCAACCAAGCCATCCCAACAATCCCACCGGCAGATATCGTTGAGGCGGCACATCAGCAACCGAATGGTCGCTGGGATGTGATTGCCTCGGCAAGGCAGTCCCGTTCGGGTCGGATCGTGGTGGAGTCTAGCAAGGCTGACCAGGGTTTTGTTGAGGTGCGGCGTCGTGACGCAGGTGCAGCGTATGACCGTGGGACGTGGGAAGACGCGGCGTCGACACGCTGCCAGCCAGGTGGCGACCTTCATGCCCAGCAACTGGGGTGTGCGCAGCGTGTTTTCCTGGCGGATTCCGCAGGTGAGACGTATTTTGCGGGCGCGGCGGGGGAGCGGGTGTCTGTGTGGTCGCTGGCGGGGGCACTGACGGTGGTGATTGATAATCCGGTGCGGGGTGCTGCGTATCGTGTGCAGTTTGCCTCGTCACTGCCGGACCCGGTGATTTACGTCAATGGCGTGGATGTATCAGCTCCTGCGGTATCGTCTGTACGCCCGACAGCACCAACGGGGTCAGCTGCAATATCGCAGGTCAGACGGGGTACGTGGTACCATTCGCTTTTGGCCGCAGTGCAGTTGATTCCGTGGGCATTTGATGTGTTAGTACCTCATCATGAGTCAACCGAACCCTCGATTAAAGTGACTCCTGTCACGTCATCGGAGTTGACTGCTTCGCTTGCGGATACGGACATCGCCACCTCGACCGAGACAGTGGACAGGTCGTATGCAGCGAATACGGGTGCGTCGATAGTAGGGCTTGTGTTGTTGTCATTGTTGGTGATTCTTGGCGGGACCGCATTTGTGTTACGTGGTCGCTCCACTAAAGGTGAGCTACTGGCCAAGTGAGGGGACTAGCATCGAACTCCATGGAACTGGTTGTGAGATCAATTAGTGGGATTAATTCCCCGTTGGTGATTCGAGTTCAGGACGCGCAGCCAGGCGAACGGGTGCGCATCCACGTCTCTGCGGTAGACGCAGAGAAACAACCCTGGTCGAATGAGCAGGTGTTTCATGCTGATGAGCATGGTGTGGTGGATGTTGCGACATCGTTTCCTGAAAGCGCGCTATGGTCGCCACCGCATCACTGTGGACTGCTGTGGACAATGCGTCCCGACAGCATCGGCACGAATGATGGGGAAGCGGGTGCGTTCGAACTGAACGGCTTGGCGTCAGTGCACATCCACGTGAAAGCCCGCTCGGAAGAGGAAGGCTGGGGTGCGTTGGTGCAGCGCACAATCGCCCGTGAGGTGGAGGAATGCGCAGCGCCGAAAGGTTGCTCCGGGTTCAGCCCCAATCACCGGGCACCCGGGGTCTTGCTGCTTGTTGACACCCCACCAGCCACCGCCTCTGCTAGTGCCGCCGCCCTCGCGCATCATGGGTTCACGGTCTTCTACTGCCCGGAAATCCCGGCGGATCGTCTTCCTGAACTCGCAGCAGAGATCCACGAGCACGAGCGTGTTGACTCAGAGCTGCCGCTCGCGCTGGTGGCGCAGGGCAGGAGCTGCGCCGATGCCATTCACCTGGCAAGCACCCATCCCGATCTCATTGGACCTGTGGTGGCACATTCCCCCAGTGACGTGCACTGTGATCGGCCCGGTTTTTCCGCCTTTATGAAGTCCGCAGTGACTGGCCATCCGGCGAAGCTGTGGGACTTTTACCAGCATGCCCACGCCAAAGCCACGCCGCTTGATCTTAGTGGCATGACCGGTCCGCTTCTGCTCACTGCAGGCACCGATGATGCCGTGTGGGACAGCGTCGGTATGTCTACCAACCTGGAAAAAGCTGCCCGCGAGCACAACATTGAGGTGTTCTGCGTTGAATATCCAGCAGCCGGTCACGCCAGCGGATACCCTTTCTGCTTCTCAGGGTTGCCCGCGACAACAGTGATCAAGGACCATGGGCATCGCATTGCTGTGGGTGGTGATGCCGATGCCAACGGTCGTGCCGCCCACAACTCCCGTGAGCAGGTCATCAGTTTCCTGTCCTCGGCTTTTGGCATTTCAGACTAGTCTGTCGGTATGGACCATGCTAGTGGAATTGCAGCGGGCATTCTGGCTGATCGACTGATTAAAGACCCCCAGCGCTACCATCCGGTGGCGCTGTTCGGTCAGTACGCGCTGTGGTGGGAGCGCCGTTTGTACCGCGACAACAAAGTCGCGGGAGCAGTGTTCGCGGCGGTCTGTGTGCTGCCACCGACCCTGGTGGCAGCGGGCGTCGCCAAGCGGGCACCACGGCTAGCTACTGCGGTGGCGCTGTGGGCGGCGCTGGGGGGTACGAGCCTGGAGCGTACCGGCATGCGGATGGCGCAGGCGCTGGAATCCGGCGATGAGGATGCGGCCCGCGGCTGGGTTCCGTGGCTGTGCTCCCGCGACCCCGAGCTTCTCGACGCTCCCGGCATGGCTCGCGCCGCCGTCGAATCCGTCGCGGAGAACACGTCGGACGCCGCCATTGCGCCGCTGGTGTGGGCAGCGGTGGCGGGCGCGCCGGGTGTGGTGGCACATCGCTGCGTCAACACCTTGGATGCGATGGTGGGGTACCGCAACGAACGGTACCGCAATTTCGGCTGGGCCGCCGCGAAGCTCGACGACGCCATGGCCTGGGTTCCGGCCAGGCTTACCGCAACAGTCCATACTGGTTTCGCCGCTCTTCACGGTCGAGGTGCTGCGGCGCTGCGGGCGTGGCGTGACGACGCCCCGTCGCACCCTAGCCCCAACGCCGGGCCAGTGGAGGCGACGGCCGCTGCCGCGCTCGGGGTGCGGTTGGGCGGGCCGACGGCGTATGCACACGGCGTCGAAAAGCGGCCCTATCTGGGCGAGGGGCCAGCGCCTACGGTGCAAACCGTCCGGGAGGCCGTGCGACTATCGCGATGGACGCAGCTGGCGGTCGGGGCCATGGCCTACGTGTTTAAATCCACGTCATCCCAGGTGCTCAAGGGGTGATGCAGCCACGAGAATGCGTGATGGCGCTCCAGCAGGATGCTACAGTGCACGTTTTCAAACACAGGTGGTGAGTTCTCTGGGTTGACGTCCTGGTCCACGGCGTACCAGCGCTGTGAGTAGGTGCTTTCGTAGCCGTCGCAAATGTGGAACGTGTCAATCAAGCGGTGAATGTCATACAACTCGTCGGGGTTTTCCTCCAGCGTTGTCAGGCGATCAACGTTGGCGGGTTCCAATACCATGGGGTCCATACTCACTTTGCCGAGCACCCATCCCAGCACTGTCGCGGACTCCCACCGCCACACTAACTGCACCGCAGCTTCCTGGGTTGACTTGCCGTACTTGCCGAACTTCTTCTGCGACTCCTTTGCCACCGTATCAATAAACGCCAGCTCAGTGGGGGTGAAATCGTAGGGCGAATTACTCATCACTGTGTAAATATTCTTCGCCGTGTTCTTATCCCCATCCAGCACCGCCGCTGCCAAATGAGCAACAATCACCAAAGCGCGGAAGCGGCTAGCCACCTCCTGGGTGGACCGCAACTGCACCTCCATCTCTGAGCGCACCGGCGGCAACGACTGTGGCACCGACATGCCCTTCTTCCCCAAATCGGTGCGGATACGTTCACTCCTAGACTTGGACAAGGGGTGAATCGGGGCGAATTTTTTGGTGTTCGGGTCGAGCAAATTCACGCCGTCGGCGTTGTAAATACCGCCGTCGTTGAGGAAAAAGATCGAGTTCGTCGCCCGTGCCCACTCTTTGAAATCCTTCAGATCTTCAGGCTCGAACGACGCATCCCGCTCAAACACGTACTGGCTACGCGTCTCCCTGATGTGCTGGGAGATGCTGTGGATAAACGCGTTGTACTCAATACCCTGCGTGATCCAAAAATCGATGGCGTAGCCTAGAAAGCCATTCAAGTGATCCTGGAAATCAGAAATCTCCTGGTTAGTGCCGGTCACGGTGGATCGGTACTTAAAATAAGTAGCCCCTGGACCAGTCCAGGGGATCTCTTGGACAACCGTGGAGTAGGCGTTAATGAAAGTTGTCATGAACTCAATGCTAGTTGATAAGAAAAGCTAAAAACGTTCCTCGTTCCTCCTAGCAATCTTACTGTAGTGATCAACTCGGGCGCCGCCATACCTGCTACGGAGCTTCGCCTCTGCTGGCGACTCGGGTTCTTGCTGGTCTTTCTCGTCCTGCTGTTCGAGTGGCGTTTGTTGCTGTTCTTGTAGTGCTTGTTGCTCTTCTTGTTCGCGTCGGCGCTCGCGCATCTCCGCCCACACGAAATACCCCAACCCGAGTGGGGCCATGATGCCAAATGCAATCCACTGGATGCCATAGGACAGGTGCGGACCCGAGTCCAGTTGTGGCAATGGGATGGCCGATAATGTACCTGGCTGCCCATCACTTAGTTGGACGTAATCTTTCCCCAGTTCAAGATGGGTGAGGTCAGCGATCTGCTGGGAATTGATGCCCGACACTTGCAACCGACCCTGATCTGTCAGCGGCTCATGGGATGGTGGCGGCTCGTCCAAGCGGGCATACCCCACGATGGTGACCTCCTCGGACGGGGCCGCTGGGATGTCTGGCACGTTGTCCTGATTGGCTGGTACAAAGCCACGATTCACCAGCATGATCTCACCACTGTTCAGGCGAAATGGGGTCAGCGCCTGAAAAGCAGGTGACGAGTTGACTGGACGCAAACGTAACAGCACTTCAGACTCCGGCAGGTAATGACCGGTCATGCTCACACGACGCCATTCCTTGCTGTCAGCGACCTCGCCCCGCTTAGTGAAAATCTCTGACAACGGCACCGGGTCCGTCTCAAACGCAGCCTCAATGTTGTGATTGCGTTCCGTTTTCGCCTCGTTCTTGTGCAGTTGCCACGGTGCTAGCACCGTGAAGGCAAAATAGGCGAAGATCAGCACCGCCGCAGCGGTGAACACCCAACCAGGCTTCAAAAATGTTTTCCACACGCTGCGCTGGGTGCTGGGATGAGGGCGCGCACTGTTCACGATTCCTTATTCTAGGATGCCTGTGAAAAGGGTGCGTGTGGTGGTGTTGGGCTACTGAGAACTGTCGGGGTTGTGGTCTACGGAAGTGCACGCCCAGACGGCCCTTGACCTGGGGTTTTACCGTAGTTACGGTCGACCCTGCACAATGTGCTTATGCTCAAGCACGAAAACACCCCGTTTTGCGACCTGGGGATAAGCATACTTTTATGCAACCGTTTGCACTAACGTTGTTCAATGCTCTGCGTAGCCCATGATCCATCACACTGCCCGCCCATCCGCATAAAACCACTGCAGTCCCCGAACCCCTCACCGCTTAGAGGAATGTTCCAGCCTTTCCTTGACCCAGTCGATCATCCCAGGCATGGCGGCGTCGATTTGTGTGCGCACTTCGGTGAAGGCGGCAGCATTGCTGTAGTAGGGGTCGTCAACGTCGGCACCACGGGGAGAGGATGGGTCGAAGGAGCGGAGCAGGCGGATTTTTTCGGAGGGAATTCCGTGGCGCACAAGGTCGTGAATGTGCCCGTTGTCCAGGGCCACAAAGAGGTCGGCATCGTCGTGTTCGGGGCCAAGCTGGGCGGCTCGGTGCTGTGTGCCGTCGTGTCCAGAAGCTTGAAGTTCCGCGATGGCGCGCCGGTCAGCGGACTGGCCAACATGCCAGCCACCAATACCGCAGGAACGTACGAGGACATCGTCGGTGAGGTGGGCGTCGTCAAGCGCGTCGCGGAAGATGACATCAGCCATGGGGGAGCGGCAGATGTTTCCCGTGCAGACGAAGACGATGTAGAGGCTTTCAGTGTGCCCAGTCATGGATGATCCTTTCGAGTTCTGCGGGGGTGTCGGCGACGCGGTGGGCGTGCTGATGTTCCTCAGCATTGCCGTATCCCCAGGTAACGGCCACGGTGGGGATGTTAAATTCGGCAGCGCCGGTGATGTCGTGGATGCGGTCGCCAATCATGAGAATATCTGAGCCCTCGTCCAGCCCCACATTGTCCAGAACGTGCGCGATCACGTCGCGTTTGCTTCGCCTACCACCATCTGGACCTGTCGCGGCACCGATAAACGTGAAAAGCTCTGCGAGTTTGTGGTGTTCGAGTATTTTCTCGGTGATGGGCTGGGATTTTGAGGTGGCGGTGCAGAGCTGGAATCCCTGGTCCTTCAAACTCACTAGCAGGTCACGGATACCAGGATAGGGCGCACTCATGGCCCAACCCGTGGTGTCGTAATGCTCCATGTAGCGGCGGAGAGTGGCGCGGTTGTCCTCGGGCGTCAGGCCGAGCCGGTTGAGGGTTACTTCCAGCGGTGGGCCGGGCACGCTGCGCAGGAAGTCCTCGGAGGGGCGGGGATGCCCTCCCTGGTCAAGGGCATGAACAAAGCTGGTGATGATGCCTGGGTAGGAGTCAATGAGGGTTCCGTCAACGTCTAAGAGGAGAGTTTTCACGTGTTTTAGTGTGGCAGACGTACACTGTTGCAGGTGAATGGCTGTGATGTGTCGGACGAGTTTCTGCGGTTCCATGGCGATGTTGACGCCGCAAACGCACACCTTGATTTTGCGGTGAACGTGCGAGGGACCGAGCCCCCGCCCTGGTTGTTGGAGGCCTTGACGGAGGAACTGAGCAATATAGCCAGCTACCCTTCAGCACAGACGGAGCAGCAGGCCCGGCAGGCCGTGGCCGATTTTCATGGCATTCCGGCCTCGCACGTGTTGCTGTTGGCGGGCGCTGCGGAGGGGTTTTCGCTGCTGCCGCGCTTGGTTCCCGCGGGCGGTTCGGCCCTGGCGGTGCACCCAAGCTTCACCGAACCGGAGTACGCCCTGCGCGCAGCTGGGGTGCCGGTGGTGCGCTTGCTTCTCGACGCCCCGTTTACCCTCTCAGCCAGTCTCCCCAACGGCGTCGATATGGCCGTGGTGGGTAATCCCACCAACCCCACCGGCGTGTTGCACGACCCGGCGCGCCTGCTCACCTGGGATGTTCCGCATCTGGTGGTGGATGAGGCATTCATGGATGTGGCGGGGGAAGAGCATTCCCTAGCGGCTCGCGTGGTGGATAATCCCCAGCTAATTGTGCTGCGTAGTTTGACCAAGACGTGGGCGTTGGCGGGTCTTCGGTGTGGGTATGTGCTGGCGCAGCCCGAGGTGCTGGCGCGACTGTCTGCTGGGCGTCCGCATTGGCCATTGGGAAGTGTGCAGCTGCGCGCCATCGCTGAGGTGATGCGCCGGGGTCCTGCTGCCGCAGAGCAGATAGCGGGTGATGTGGCCAGGGAGCGCGCCGCGATGGTCAGGTACCTGGAAGACGAGGGGTTTCGGGTTGTGGCGGGGTCGTCGGCACCGTTTGTGCTGGTGCGGCCGCCCACCCTGGACCCGGAGTCGGCGCGGCTGCGGTTGTTGGACAGGGGCGTCGCGGTGCGGCGCTGCGATACATTCCCGGGCCTGGACCAGGGTTTTTGGCGTTTGGCTGTGCGTGACATGGACGCGGTGCAGCACTTGTTGGAAGAATACAGGCAGGTTGTGAAGGAGTGAGTTGTATGACGACGGTGGCTGACATTCGTGCCATTGTGGAGGAGGCGTATCCTCCGCACCTTGCGGAAAGTTGGGATAAGGTCGGCCTTATCTGCGGGGATCCGGCGGATCGGGTGCATAAGGTGGTGTTTGCGCTGGATTGCACCCAGGAAGTGGCGGAGCGCGCCGTGGAGGCGGGGGCACAGATGCTGGTGGTGCATCACCCGTTGTTGCTTTTTGGTACGCACACGGTGGCTGCGGACACTCCGAAGGGGAGGATTATCCATACGCTGATTCGTCATGGGGTGGCGTTGATGGCGGCGCATACGAACGCGGATTCGGCCCGCCCGGGGGTGAATGATCGGCTTGCGGAGCTGCTGGGAGTCACGCCGGAGCGTCCGCTGGAACCCAAGAACACGTCCACCGTGGATAAGTGGGGTGTGATGGTCCCGCTGGATCATATCGATGAGGTGAAAGCGGCCGTGTTCGCCGCCGGGGCCGGTGCAATTGGGGATTACCGGGAATGCGCGTTCGAGTGGTCCGGGCAGGGGCAATTCCGCCCGGTTGATGGCGCGAATCCCACGCTGGGTCAGGTGGGCAGTGTGTTCACAGGAACGGAAACCAGGGTGGAATTCGTGGCGCCAACGGGACGTCGTCATGCGATCATGGTGGCGTTGCGAGAGGCCCACCCGTATGAGGAGGTGGCGTTTGACGTGGTGGAGCTGGAATCCACAGAGGATCTTTCCACCGCCTGTGGCCTGGGGCGTATCGGGGACTTGCCGGAGCCAATGAGGCTCGCTGATTTTGTGCAGCGCGTGGCCGACCGCCTGCCTGCCACAAAGTGGGGTGTTCGTGCAGCGGGTGACCCGGAGCGCATGGTGCAGCGCGTGGCCGTGTCTTCGGGCGCGGGGGACAGTCACCTGGCGGCGGCGAAGGCCCTGGGTGCGGACGTGTTTGTGACCTCGGATTTGCGCCACCACCCGGTTGATGAGGCGCTGCGCGACGGCGGACCGGCGATCATTGATACTGCGCACTGGGCCAGCGAATTCCCCTGGTGTGAGCAGGCTGCCGAACTGGTCGCCCGCGAAGCCTCCGTGGAGGTGGAGGTTCTGAACATCCGCACCGACCCCTGGACCATCTCAGCACACCCCACCCACACAGAAAGCACACGATCATGAAACTCGCCTTCGAACTCCAACGCAGCCTGCTGGAACTGGCCACCCTGGAACGCGCCGGGGATTCCCCGGTCGTCTCTGAGGAACAACAGAAACGCGACAGGCTAACCAAGGAACTAGCCGACGCCCGCTCAGTACTAGGCACCTCCCAGGTCAATATTTCCGACATTGAGGTGGATATTCGCCGCATCGAAGCCGACATGTCCAAGCTGCGGCAGCGCGAAAAAGCCAACAAGGCTGGCCTGGGTGCCGCCGTTGATGTGGAACAGCGCCGCGACCTGCAACATGACTTGTCCACCACTTACCGTCGCCTCGACGACCTGCGCGGTGAGCTGAAGGAATGCCACGATGAGCTGCACGCCCTGCGCGCGACGGCGGAACGTCACAAGGCTCGAGTGGCGGAACTCAGTGATGCGCTTGATCGCATCACCGTCCCCACCGACAACCGTGCCGAACGCATCAGCGAGCTCCGCGCGCTTTTCGACGCCGCGACACTCGCCGACTACGACGACCAGGTTGACGTGTACGGGGTTGGGGCCGCCGCCTTTAACGGCCGCGCCTGCGGGGGCTGCTTCATTGTGCTGCCGCCGACATCGGTGAGTCAGATCCGCAACGCGCCCGCCGATGACGTTCCCCGCTGCCCCGATTGCGGCACCTATCTGGTGCGCACCACGGCGGGAGATGCCCAATGAAAGTGCAGATCAAAGCCGACGGCGGCAGCCGCGGCAACCCCGGCATCGCAGGCTCCGGGACTGTGCTTTACGATGCTTCTGGCACGGTGCTGACCAGCATCGCCGATTACGTGGGCACTGCTACCAACAACGTCGCCGAATACCGCGCTCTGCTTAACGGATTGGAAGCTGCCCGCGACCTCGGGGCCACCGAGGTGGAGGTGCTCATGGACTCCAAACTCGTTGTCGAGCAGATGAGTGGGCGCTGGAAAATCAAGCACCCCGACATGAAGGAACTCGCGCTGAAAGCCCAGGCCATTGCGCGGGATTTCGATGCCATCAGCTACACCTGGATTCCCCGCGCCGAAAACTCCGAGGCCGACGCCCTGGCCAACCAGGCCATGGATGCGGGCGCGGCGGGGGCGCCGATTGGGATTGTTGCTGGCGGTGAGGACGAAGCGGAGGAAGGAACCGACGGCAAAACGCATACCACCTGTCCCACCTCGTGGAACGGTGCCACCACGGAGCCGACCCGGCTGATCCTGCTGCGGCACGGACAAACCGAGATGTCTGCGGCCCGACAGTATTCCGGGCGCAGCAACCCTCCACTGACGCAACTGGGGACGCAGCAGGCGGCAGGCGCGGCGCGTCGATTAGCAGCGCGGGGTGGCATTGATGCGATCGTGGCTTCGCCGCTGACTCGAACCATGGAGACGGCGCGGGCGTGCGGTGATGCGTTAGGTCTGCCCGTGGCCAGTGTTGATGGCCTGATCGAATTGGATTTCGGTGAGTGGGACGGCCTTACCTTTGCGCAAGCACATGAGGCCAACCCAGAGGCGCACAGTGCCTGGCTATCCGATACCAGCATCGTCCCTCCCGGTGGCGAATCCCTTGATGCTGCCTACCAGCGCATCAGTGCCGTGAAAGACGAACTATGCAAGGACTACGCGGGTAAAACCGTGCTGGTGGTTTCCCATGTCACACCCATCAAGGCGCTACTGCGCATGGCTCTTGGCGCTGGGCCTTCACTGTTCCACTGCCTACACCTGGATCTCGCGTCGATCTCCATTGCGGAGTTCTATGCCGATGGCCCCACAGTAGTTCGGCTGGTCAACGACACCTCTCACCTGTAAAGTAATGCCGTGCGAATGAGCCAGTCGGGTGGACGCGGCACACGTATCAGCATTGATCATGTATGTGACTATGCGTTTGACGTGGCGTCGAGGAAAGTCCGGACTCCACAGAGCACGGTGGTTGCTAACAGCAACCCAGGGTGACCTGCGGGATAGTGCCACAGAAAACAAACCGCCTCCCGCCTGCGCGAGGAGGTAAGGGTGAAACGGTGCGGTAAAAGCGCACCAGCGCGTCAGGCGACTGGCGCGGCTCGGTAAACCCCACCGGGAGCAAGGCAAGAGGGCGTACCAGCTGCGGTATGCCTGCGCGGACATAGGCTGCTCGCCCAGTCTGCGGGTACGCTGCTTGAGGCCGCCAGTAATGGCCGGTCCAGATGGATGTTCACCACTTCCCGTCGCTGCATGGCGGGGAGGACAGAATCCGGCTTAGAGGCTGACTCATTCGCCCAACAACGTGTAAGCTGCTTAGGCCGCTGTTCCGGGTCGCAGCTCGATGACCTCTAGGCCGTCGTCTACTAGGTCGGCGGCGAAATTCCTCGCGTGGGTGGCCTCCACCACCGCGATCACGGCGTTGCTCACCCCTGCGTGGGCGCTGCGGGCCGTCACCGCGCCCCGACTCCGGCACAGCTGAGCTAACGCTGAATCGGTACCACTGACGGAGTAATCATCATTCAGGGCGCGTTGTGAGGCCGCCACAATATCGGATAATTCCGCCACGTTACGGGAACGTAGCAGCGGTACCATCGACTGTGCGCGTCGGGTCTCGGCCTCGAAAAACTCCAGCCAGCGGGTCGCTTCCTGCAAGCTGGGTACCCCACTAGGACCGTGCACTTTATGTACAGCTTCCAGCCAGTCACGTACGCGGGGGGCGGCATCGGGCAGGTGCCGCAGCGACTCCACACCAAACGCGCGGGTGGCCTTATCAATGAAGTCAAGGCGGCGGGCCATTTCCTCGGGTATCTGCCCGCCCGGATTATGTGGTGTATTGACCGCAAACACCACAGTGTTCCGGCTCGCAATGTGCGGCGTGTGCGTAACCGACTCATCCTTGTAGTCCACCACGGAAATCTGCCCGTCCATACTCCGTAATGCGACGGTGTAGCGCGCCCGCAGGGCGGGGGTCGCGGAGAAAATAGCGGCCGATTGGAAGCATGCTTCGGCGACACGGACGCGCAGTGGGTAGTCACCACGGTTTTCATCGTCCACTACCAGCGCCGACGCAAAGGCGACCTCGGCGGCGGCATGCACGCCCAATCCCCAGTCAACGGGTGCTTCCGACTCCACCGCGATGTTAAACCCTGGCGTGTCCCGCGGCAGCAGCTGTCGGAAAATCAACGACCATACCACGCCGCCCAGGCGCTCCGGCCACGAACCATGCGGCGAGGGTACGCTCTCCGTTTTGTCCCGCGCGTCCAGCACAGAGAACGCGAAATCGCTCACGTCACCCATGGCAATATGGTTGGGTTTTGCGCCGTTCACGCTCACACTGATGTTGTTATCGCTGCGTGGCGATGCCGCGATACCCACCCGCAGGTCGCTTGATGCAACAAGCACGATGCCCCCCACCACGTCGACATGCTCACCCAATAGCGACCACGTGGTGGGGGCGCTGGCCACCAGCGTGGGTTCCGAACCGAAAATGGCGGTATGGCCAGCTTTCACCCGATCACACACTGAGCCTTCTGCGGAACCCTTTGCGGAGCCTGCCGAAGACGAATCCGAGTGATCACCAGGTTGCTGCGGGGAAATGGTCATCGCGAAAACAAGCTCCTAGTGTGTAAGCCAAAAGACGACATGTTTACTGCGTTCACTGTAGCGTGAACGGCAGGGGTGGTTAACGTGGACATCACGAGCGACCCCATCCTAACGTACAACCGTAACGCCCACAGACAGGAGAGCAACCATGTCAGATACTGACAACCAGTGGTACTTTGACCTCGCGACCGGGGTGGTCAGTCAAGGCAAAGCCGGAAACTGGACGGACCGCATGGGGCCTTACGCCACCGAAGCAGAGGCACGCGACGCCCTCGCCCTGGCAGCGGAACGCACTCGCCAGGCCGACGAGTATGACGAAGCGGGCAAAGACGACTACGACAAAGCCTAACTTTTAGGTCTACTTTTTCTTCATCAGTTTCTTGTAGGCTGTGCGGACTGCGGCGAAGCCGTCCTCGTAGCCCATGAGGGCGTCCTCGCTAGCGCGTTGTTCGTGCTGGTAGAGCACGCCGTAGCTGAACGTATCCTCACCATGGGCACGCGCGTCCTTAGCAAGGCGTAGTACCACGTCGCGGGTGGTCACGTGGTCTTGGAAATCGCCCAATACGGTCTGTAGGTTTTTGCAGGCCAAGTAGAGTTTCTTGGTATTTAATCCTGTGGTTTGGCCTGCGGCTTCGGCGGAGTAACGCAGCCGTTTGGCTGCTTTGCGCACATTGTGGATGTTCCTTTCCCGTTGTTCCAACGGTAGGTCGGTGTCGGACCACTCAGCGATGGCTTTTGTGTGACGGTTGAGCAGCAGCTCGTAGGCACTGCCCAGGTGCTGGAGCAGGATTTTCCGCGCTGCACCGCCTTTTCCACTGGTGACGGTGGGGGAGGCGAGAAGATTGTCGAGGTCTGCCAGTAGGGCAAAGTAACGTGGGGAATTCAGGAACGTCACGGCATCGGAATGGGCGGTGCGGTAGGCATCGGACATGCTACTGGTGATGCGCGTGTGGGTCGGGGCGTCGACAAGCGGGGCGAGTGCAGTAAGGCGTTCTCCGACTACTTCCGCATCGCGGGCGACTCCGAGAACCCCAGCGAGGTGCTTAAGTTCGCTGCCCAGGTGCGTGTAGTTCTCGTTGGTGATGATGCCGTCGAAAGTGCGCATGTGGCTGCGGAGCTCGCGGGTGGCTACGCGCATCTGGTGCACCGAATCCCAGTCGTCGCGGCGCACGGCCGGGTCCATCGCCACCAGCCGGTCTCGGTTGGCGGCCAGTGCCTGCAACACCGCCGCAGCTGGGGAACCCTTTTTGAGTTTCTTCACTGTCGGCGGGGTGGGGGCGTTGGCGATGGAATCCCCGAGCGCCGTCGCAAGCTTCGAGGGGCTATCGGCAGCCACCGCCCCCTTATCGACGATCGCGCTGGTCGCTGCCTCCAGAATCCGTTGCGCGTCGTCGGTGTAGGCCGAGCCCACCTCCACTTCCCATTCCCGCCAGCTGGTGCGCTCACCGTGGGGGAGGAGGGACCAGGCGGTGACGTGATCGTCGCAGAATTCCGCGATGGCGGTACCGTCCGCATCGTGCAGCACGGTTTCGTGGCGCTCGTTATCCACCTGCGCGACGGGGGCGAGCGGCAGGTCACGGACCAGGGATCTGACCGGTCCGAGCAGGTCCGGCGGTGGAACATCGGTGGCGGCATCGGGGCCAAGATCAGCCTGGAGCTCCATGCGGTGCGTCCCCTGCTTCGGTAATTTCAGGTGCCAGCCTGCGTCTTTTCCACCTGTCCGGCGGCGCAAGGTTATTTTGTTGCGGGTAAGCCGAAGGTCCTCGGTGTCAAAGTAGACAGCCGAAAGGAAGTGAATATCCGAGGATTCGGACACCACCCCCTCGATTGCGCCAGCAAGCTCCGGCGGTTCAGTCTCTGGGGTGGCGGCGAATTTGACTTCAATCTCAGTGTGCGCATCCGTGTTCATAACCCCTGTTTACCAGTTTTTCTGCAGGCAGGGGCGGTTTTGTGGCTATCCCAGCATTCCGTGAATGTAGGCGGCTTGCCCGGCGTGCTGGGCGGCGTCATCAATGATGCTGACCACCCGCACACCACGGGTGACGTGTGGGGTCCAGTGCGTATCAATGACATCGTTGAGCACATCGGGGGTGAGGCTGCGAACGTAGGCGATGGTCGCCTCGGTGGCCTGGTCCAGGTATCCGAGCAGCAAGGACAGGTCGGTGACGTGCACGCGGGCGGCCTCCTCGGGGGTGTGGCTGTAGCCCATTGAGTTGCGCGGCAGGTCAAGGTTGAAACGGTCCACCCAGCCCTGTGAGGTCCAGACCTCGGGGGTTCCCGCGAGCGCCGCGATCTGTAGGTCCTGCTCACGGGCGGTGTGCCACGCCAGCCAGGCGATGGAGTTGGCATTCTGGGCGGGCCGCCAGTTGGCTTGCTCGGGTGTCACTTGGGAAAGCACGTCGTGGAAGACGTCTCTGCTTCGTTGCGCTGCGTCTGCTAAAAGGTCACCTAAGTACTCTGACATGCCTTCCCAGCCTACCTGGGTCTATGTTTCGTGTTCGTACATGATGTTCCAGGCGATGCCGAAGCGGTCGATGCAGCTGCCGTCGTAGTAGCCGTACGGGGCGTCGACAATCGGGCGGATGATGGTGCCACCCTCGGCGAGGGCGGCAAAGATGCGGTCGGCATCCTCGCGTGTGTCGGTGAAGTGGTGCAGCAGTACGGGGGATTGGTTGGTGGAAGGGGTGATGGGGCTGGTGCTGTCGCTGCCCATCAGTGTCATGTTGGGTAGTTCGAGGGCTGTGTGGGCAATCAGATCGGCTTGCTCGTCTTCGGCGGGCAAGCCCATGGCGGCCATGTCCGCAAAGGTGAACAAGGCAGTGCGCTGCCCGCCGAAGAGTGCTTCGTAGAAGTCGAAGGCTTCACGTGTTGTACCAGGTAGCATGAGGTAAATATTGAATGTTCCCATGCTCCCAAGGCTATTGAACGCCGTGCCGCGCCGCTTATTATGAATTGCGGTTTTTCAGCAGGTGCCGCATCGTCAGGATTGGGAAGTTCATGGTGATGGGCGGGTCCTGCGGCGCGGGTGGCCGCATGTCCAGCGCGAATGTGGCACCGGAGTCGTTCGGGAAGGCGAGTTTGCGTTCCACGCGCTGGCGCAGGTTATCGCGCAGCGCGCGGGCGGGGTTGGCGCTGTAGCGGAGTTCACAAGCCAGCAAGTAATACTCGCCGGGCGGGATGTTGGTGAAGGTGCAGGAGGTGCGACCAACAAGCGCAGCCCCGACCACGGGCATGCCCTTGGGGATGGCCGTGGGGAACAGACCCACGCAGGTGACATTGGAGCTGTAGCCATCGGGGTAATGCGTAGAGACGGACAGCGTGTTGTTGGTGGTCACTTTGCTTTGGCGATGCACCAGCAGGCCATCCCGGTTGGCAATTTTCTGTAAAACTGCCTGCGCTTTTGACGCTTCCTTGGGGTAGTCACGTGCCGTCACACCGGTGTGTTTTTTGAACGTGTTAGAGAAGGTACCAAGGCTGCTGTAGCCCGCGGCGAGGGCGCTGTCCGTGACGCTCATCCCGTGGTCCATGATCTGTTCGATGCCGCGCTGGATGCGTAGTGCTTCAATGCACTCACGGATGCTGTACCCGGCCTGGTTTTTAAATTCGCGCGATAGGTGGAAGGCGCTGTATCCGTGTTCCTGGGCGATGCGACTAAGGGTCGGCTCGTCGTCGTCCCAGAGATGAGTCCTGAGGTAGCTGACGATTCGACAAATGTCCACTTAAATAATCCTGTTTTTTAGAGAAATATTTTTTGAGAAAAAGATCAGTTGTGGCTACGCTACCAGGAATAATATTTCGGGTGCAATTCTATTGCTGAGCGCCTGTCATGGGGTGGATAACACGGGTGTAACACCCACCCCGCCCCGCACTTAGTAGGCGTGCTCCTCGCCGGGAAAGTCCCCACTGGCTACGGCGTCGCGGTAGTCCCGCGCGGCGTCGGTAAGCGCGGCACCAATGGCACCGAATCGGCGGACAAACTTAGGCGCGAAGCCACCGGCGGGCAGCTCCACCATGTCCTGCCACACCAGCACCTGGGCGTCTGTCTCCCGGCCGGCGCCGATGCCGATGGTGGGAATGGGTAGGTCGCGCGTCACTTCTGCGGCGAGGTCGGCGGGCACCATCTCCAGGACCACGGCGAAGGCACCCGCTTCGGCGACGGCGCGGGCGTCGGCACGCAGGGCATCAGCGCCGCCCGCGCGGCCTTGGACCTTAAATCCGGAGAGGCTGTGCACCGATTGCGGGGTGAACCCAATGTGCGCCATCACGGGAATGCCTGCGTCCACCAGCGCGCGAATGCGGGGGGCAATGCGCACACCACCTTCTATTTTGACGGCGTGGGCACCGGATTCCCGCATCATCCGGGCGGCGCTCAGTACCGCCTGCTCGTCGGATGCCTCATAAGTACCAAATGGGAGGTCTGCCACCACCAGTGCCTTTCCGGCGCCCCTGACGACGCCCCGGGCCAGCGGAATCATTTCGTCCAGCGATACTTCCGTGGTGGTCTTGTAACCGTAGATGACGTTCGCGGCGGAGTCCCCAACCAGAAGAACCGGAATATCTGCTTGGGACATCGCCTGAGCGGTGGAGTAATCGTAGGCGGTAAGCATCGCCCATTTTGAGCCCTCGGCTTTCCACGACAGCAGGTCGGAAATGCGCACGGGTTTGGTGGGGGTTGCTGGAGTCGGGGGCGTGGCGGGGGTGGAGCCGGTGTCTGAATTCATGGTTAAAGTGTGTCACTATTTTTTACCTGTCACCAACCGTGTGTCCACGGCGAGTCGGGTGCGCGCGGTAGATTTGTAAGAATGAACAGCCAACAGGAATTTGTGCTTCGTACCGTCGAGGAACGTGACATCCGTTTTGTACGGCTGTGGTTCACCGACATTCTGGGTTATTTAAAGTCGGTGGCGGTGGTGCCTGCTGAGCTGGAAAACGCCTTCGGGGAGGGCATTGGGTTCGACGGCTCGGCTATTGAGAGTTTTTCGCGCATATCCGAGTCCGATACTATTGCGCTTCCTGATCCATCAACGTTCCAGTTGATGCCCTTTGAGCAAAACGGCACGGACCGCAGCATTGCCCGCATGTTTTGCGACATCACCATGCCGGACGGACAGCCCTCCTTTGCTGACCCCCGCCAGGTGCTGCGCAGACAGTTGGCCTCGGCCGCGAGCGATGGTTTCACCTGCTACGTCCATCCTGAGATCGAGTTTTTCCTGGTAGATTCGATTAACACCCAGGGGCAGCCCCCAACGCCTACGGATAATGGCGGCTACTTTGATCAAGCGGTGACGGACAAGGCCCCGCATTTCCGCTTTGATGCCATCTCCGCGCTAGAAGACATGGGCATTTCCGTTGAGTTCAGCCACCACGAAACCGCCCCCGGCCAGCAGGAGATAGACCTGCGCTTTGCTGACGCCCTGACCATGGCCGATAACATCATGACCTTCCGCTATCTGATCAAAAAGGTGGCGTTGAAAAACGGGGTGCGGGCCACATTCATGCCCAAACCCTTTGCAGGCTACGCAGGCAGCGCCATGCACACCCATATTTCCCTGTTCGAGGGCGATAGCAACGCCTTCCACGATCCCGATGATGAGTTCAGCCTGTCCACCACGGCGCGGCAGTTCATCGCCGGTATTTTGCGGCATGCCCCCGAGTTCACGGCGATCACCAACCAATGGGTGAATTCCTACAAACGCATCATGTTCGGCAACGAGGCGCCCCGCGCCGCCACGTGGGGAGTGTCCAACAGTTCGGCGCTGGTGCGTGTGCCCACCTACCGCCTGGGTAAGGGATCTTCCCGGCGCGTTGAGGTGCGCAGCCCTGACTCCGCCTGCAACCCCTACCTGGCTTATGCAGTGATTCTTGCCGCCGGGCTGAAAGGTGTCCGGGAAGGCTATGAGCTCACCGAGCCTGCTGAAGAGGACATTTCCAAGCTCACCCGGCGCGAACGCCTCGCCTTGGGGTACCAGGATTTGCCGGGCAGCCTGGACCATGCGCTGCGGTTGATGGAGGGCTCCGAACTGGTTGCCGACACCCTGGGTGAGCACGTGTTTGAGTATTTCCTGCGCAATAAGTGGCGGGAGTGGCACGACTATCAGGCGCAAATCTCCTCTTGGGAGCTGCGCACCACACTGGACTACTAGAAAACTACTGGGAAACTACCGGGAAAGAGCGCAGGAAATGTGCAGCATGCCCACGTCACGAACCACCCGCAGACCCATGCCCACGTTGGGGGGATTGGGGTTCAATAGCCCTACAGCCAAGGCGGACCTGGAGGAGCTTGGTTGGCTTAATAGCCAGTCGGTGGAGTTGTTGTGGGCGCTGTCGGGGGCTGGCGACCCGGATCTTGCGCTGAATACGTTGATCCGTCTGCGTGACCAGCTGACAAGTGGTGACTATGCTGACGGTAAAGAATACGCGGATTTTGATGCCGCTATCCGCTCTGACGTGGCGTTTCGTGTGCGGCTGTTGTCCCTTGTGGGGGCGTCCACGGCGATGGGGGATCACCTGGCTGCGAACCCGGGGTTGTGGCGGCTGTTGGCGCAGCCGATGCCCACTCCCGCCGAGATGATGCGCGAGTTGCTGGAGTGTGTGCAGGCCATGCCGCTGGATGCGTCGGCAAGCGCGACCCTCACCACTCCCGGGACCTACCGTGCCGGGCTGACTGGTGCTGATGCGGAAAAGGCCCTGAAGTGCACCTATCGCACGCTGTTGATGCGCATCGCCGCGCACGATCTCGCTGGAACATACCCGGAATCCCCGCGCCGCCCCGGCCAGCCCCTGGTGCCGTTCGACCAGGTCACGGGAATGTTGACCGCGCTTGCCGACGCCGCGCTCACCGCCGCGCTAGCCGTTGCCGTCGCGGTGGTGTGGGGGGAAAAAGACTATGAATGTCAGATGGCGGTGCTCGCCATGGGCAAATGTGGTGCTCAGGAACTCAACTACATTTCCGACGTGGATGTTATTTTTGTTGCCGAACCCGCCGACACCAAAGCCACCCGCGTGGCCGGTGAGCTGATCCGCATCGGCTGCAAATGCTTCTTCGAGGTGGATGCGGCGCTGCGTCCCGAAGGCAAACAGGGCGCGCTGGTGCGCACCCTGGAATCCCATGTGGCCTATTACAAGCGATGGGCCCACACCTGGGAATTCCAGGCACTGCTCAAAGCCCGCCCCATGACAGGATCGCTGGAGCTTGGGGAAGCGTACGTTGATGCGCTTACCCCCATGGTGTGGACCGCGAGCCAGCGCGACAGTTTTGTGGAAGACGTGCAGTCAATGCGCCGACGCGTGATTGATAACGTGCCCACTGAACTGCTGGAACGTGAACTGAAACTCGGGCGCGGCTCCCTCCGCGACGTGGAATTTGCGGTGCAGCTGCTGCAAATGGTGCATGGGCGCAGCGACGAATCCCTCCGCGTGTGCTCCACCGTTGCCGCATTGCACGCCCTCATCGCTGCAGGGTATGTCGGTCGCGAAGACGGCTCCACCCTGATAGACGCCTACGAATTCCTCCGACTCCTGGAGCATCGCCTGCAGCTGCAACGCGTCCGTCGCACCCACACCATGCCCACCGAGGACGACAAAACCAGTCTCCGCTGGCTGGCCCGCACCGCCGGGATCATGGGTGTTGGCGACGGCACCTCCGCAGAGGCGCTGGCCAGCGAATACCGCAAAGTCCGCCGCCAAGTTGCGCAGCTTCACGCCAAGCTCTTCTTCCGGCCACTGCTGAACTCCGTGGTCAACCTGCCGGTGGAAACGCTGCGTCTTTCCGCCGAATCGGCAAAACGCCAGCTCGCTGCGCTGGGCTACTACTACCCGGACCGCGCCTACGAGCACCTGATCGCCTTGGCCTCTGGGACCACCCGCAAAGCCCGCATCCAGGCGATGCTGCTGCCCACCCTCATGGAATGGCTTTCCCAGACTGCCGATCCCGATGCCGGTCTGCTCAACTACCGCAAGCTTTCCGACGCCGCGAATGACCGCCAATGGTTCCTTCGCATGCTGCGCGATGAGGGCGTGGTGGGGCAGCGCCTGATGAAAATCCTGGGGAATTCCCCCTACGTGTCCGACCTGATCATCGCCACCCCCGACTCTGTGAAGCTCCTGGGTGATGGCGCGCGCGGCCCGAAACTCTTGGACGCATCGCCCACCACCGTGTCCTCCTCCCTGTGCGCCAGCGTCTCCCGGCATAAAGACCCCGACCGTGCCATCACCGTGGCGCGGTCCCTTCGTCGCGCTGAACTCGCCCGTGTTGCCGCCGCTGACCTACTCGACATGATGGATGTGCAGCAGGTGTGCCGCAGTCTCTCCTTTGTGTGGGATGCCGTGCTGGAGGCCGCTCTGGCTGCGGAGATACGCGCCTCTGTGGAGAGTGGGCGTGAAGGAAGCGCAGAGGGAGCGATGCAGGAAGCTCCGGCGCGCATCGCCGTAATCGGCATGGGCCGCCTCGGCGGCGCTGAGCTGGGCTACGGCTCCGACGCGGACGTGATGTTTGTGTGCGAACCCGCGCCAGGCGTGGACGACAATGAGGCCGTGCGCTGGTCGATTGGTGTGTGCGACAGGATGCGTCGCAGGCTTTCCAAACCCAGTGGTGATCCGCCGTTGGAGGTGGATTTGGGCTTGCGCCCGGAAGGCCGTTCGGGTGCCGTGGTGCGCACTATCGACTCGTATGTTCGTTACTACGAAAAGTGGGGTGAGACCTGGGAAATTCAGGCGCTGCTGCGTGCCACACACATCGCTGGCGATAAGGACGTGGGGCTGAAGTTCCTCGCAGCGATTGATTCGTTCCGCTACCCGGCCGATGGTGCCTCCCCAGAGCTGGTGCGCGAAGTGCGACGGATGAAGGCCCGAGTGGATAACGAAAGGCTGCCTCGCGGCGCGGACCGTAACACCCACACCAAACTTGGGCGCGGCGCTTTGACGGATATTGAATGGACAGTGCAGCTGCTGATTCTCTTGCACGCCCATGAGGTGCCGGAACTGCACAACACGTCCACGCTGGAATGTCTGGACGTGATTGAATACCACAAGCTCGTTGACCCGGAGAAGGTACAGATTTTACGGACCGCGTGGTTGACGGCCACGGATGCGCGCAATGCGTTGGTGTTGGTACGCGGTAAGCGTACGGATCAGCTGCCACCGCCGGGTCCGCATTTGGCTCAGGTGGCGGGTGCTGCTGGCTGGGATCCTACGGAATACCAGGAGTTTTTGGAAAACTATCTGAAAGTTACACGCCGTGCCCGCCAGGTGGTTGATGAGGTGTTCTGGGGCGAGAAAACCTTCGAACCTTGATGGCTAGGCGAGGGGTGTATCCAGGTTCTAGCCGGTTGGTTAGCAGGAATCATTCCTAAGATTGATGTGTAGGTATGGGTACCCTTAGTTAAATAAAAGGTGCAAGCCAGACGCGGGAATGGTGCACCGTTATGGCTCCTCATATTGAGTCACACGAGAAGGAAAAACCATGACTACAGCCACTGATACCCGTGAGTCCCTGTCCGCAGCGCTCAAAACCTCCACAGCTGAAGCCCACGACAAAGCCGAACACTCCGTGTTCATGGATGATCTGCTTGCAGGCAAACTCAGTGTTGCCGACTTCATCGCGCTGCAAGAGCAATCCTGGCTGTTCTACTCCGCGCTGGAAGACGCCGCCCGCGCCGTTGCTGACCACCCGCTGGCATCTGGAATTGTTGACCCCGCCCTGGAACGAGTGAACGCCCTGGAGCATGATCTCGACCATCTCCACGGCTCCACCGAATGGCGCACCACCGTGACCCCGCTGCCCGCCACAGCCGAGTACATTGCACGCCTCAATGACATCGAAGAGACCAAGGATGTGGCTCGCCTGCTTGCGCACCACTACGTGCGCTACCTGGGTGACCTGTCTGGCGGCCAGGTTATCGGCCGCATGATGCAGCGCCATTACGGCGTTTCCGACGAGTGTGTCACCTTCTACCGCTTCGCCGAAATCCCCAAGACCAAGCCCTACAAGGACAACTACCGCGCCGCTCTCGATGCACTGCCTATCGACGCCGCGGACCGCGAACGTCTCCTCGCCGAAGCCACCGACGCATTCCTGCTTAACCTGAATCTTTTCAACGCTCTCGGCGCCCGCTAAAACAGGTTTGCGTAATATTCCCCGCGCTCGTTGACGCCCCGGGCATATTGCACCACCAACTCGCACCCATAACCTGCTACGGCGGCGCGCACATCGTCGAGGTGGTGTTCAAGAATGGAATCCGGCCAGATGGTGGTGCGTACCTGCAGGTCAAGGCCTAGGCGATCGCGGGCGTCGGCAAGCAATCGGAGGGATTGCCAGCTCCCAGTCGCGGCGCGCGGGGAGCACCCGGTGACGGCGAGCATGTCGCTGGGGAGTGCTTTGATGTCTAGACCCACCCAATCAGGGCGGGTCTCTTCGCGTTCTAACAACACGTCCAGCCGCCCCGGCGCGTACCCACAGGTGTGGAGGCCCACAGGGAATCCGATGCGATGGGTGGCGGCGATGGCGTTCCCAAGCCCGTGGTGGAGTGTGGGTTCGCCACCGCTGATGACCAGGGCGTCGATAAGCCCGCGCCGCTGGCCAAGCAGGTCCACTACTGCAGTGAAGGCGTGCTCGCCCGGGGTGATGGGTTGCAGCGTGGGGTTGTGGCAGTAGGTGCAGGTCCACATGCAGCCTTGAGTGAAGATGGTGCAGGTGAGTTTGCCGGGCCAGTCGGTGGCGGAGAAGGGGATGATTCCGGCGACGGGCAGCTCAACATCACACCCGGCTGGGTTCGCGGAAGTAGGTGCGTTCATGGAATTCTCCTTTTTTGCCGGTGTTGAAGCTGGCGACGGGCCGGAAGTAGCCCATGACGCGGGTCCACACCTCAGTGTCAGCACAGCAGCGCGGGCAGTGCGGATGGTCGCCGGAGAGGTAGCCGTGGTTGGGGCAGATGGAGAAGGTGGGGGTAATGGTGATGTAGGGGAGTCGGTAGTGGGTGAGCGCGCGTCGGACGAGAGCAGCGCAGGCGTCGCCGTTGCTCATGGCGGCCCCCATATACAAATGGAGGACGGTACCGCCGGTGTATTTGGTCTGCAGGTCGTCTTGTTTGGCCAGCGCGTCAAAGGGGTCGGGGGTGTGGGCGACGGGGAGTTGGGTGGAGTTGGTGTAATAAGGCTCGTCGGCGGTTCCGGCGTGGATGATTCCGGGGTAGCGGGCGATGTCTTCCCGGGCGAACCGGTAGGTAGCACCTTCGGCGGGGGTGGCTTCGAGGTTGTACAGGTGCCCGGTGGCTTCCTGGGCTTCAACGAGCAGGGTGTTGATGTGGTCGAGAAGTCGCGCCACCTGCGCGTGACCCGCCGGGGTGGTGATGTCCTCGGTGTCGCTGGTGAAATTGCGGATCATTTCATTGCAGCCGTTGACTCCAATGGTGGAGAAGTGGTTGTCAAGGCTGGGCAGCCAGCGCTGAGTGTAGGGGAACAGCCCAGCCTCAAGGAGTTTCGTGATGTAGCGGCGCTTGCGTTCGAGGGTGTCCACGCCGAGCCGCACGAACCTAGTCACCGCCTCCAGTAGCGCCGCCTCGTCGCCCTTGTACAGGTGCCCGAGGCGGGCGCAGTTGAGGGTGACCACCCCGATGGACCCGGTCTGTTCGGCGGAGCCGAAGAGCCCATTGCCGCGTTTGAGCAGTTCGCGCAGGTCAAGCTGGAGGCGGCAGCACATGGACCGAATGTCGCCGGGATTCAGGTCGGAGTTGATGAAGTTCTGGAAGTAGGGCAGCCCGTAGCGCGCGGTCATGTCGAACAGGGCGTGGGCGTTGGGGCTGTCCCAGTCGAAGTCACGGGTGATGTTGTAGGTAGGGATGGGGAAGGTGAACACGCGTCCATCAGCATCGCCTTCCGCCATCACGTCGATGAAGGCCCGGTTGATCAGCGCCATTTCTTCCGCGAGGTCCCCGTAGCGGAAATCGCACACGTCGCCGCCGATGAAGGGATAGTCTTCCGCAATGTCAGCAGGGCAGGTCCAGTCGAAGGTGAGGTTGGTAAAGGGGGTTTGCGTTCCCCACCGGCTGGGCACATTGAGATTGAAAATAAACTCCTGCATGCACTGCCTGACGTGGCTGTAGTCCAGGTTATCGAGCCTGACAAAAGGCGCTAGGTAGGTGTCAAAGGAGGAAAAAGCCTGCGCACCCGCCCATTCGTTTTGTAAGGTGCCCAGGAAGTTCACCATCTGCCCCAGGGCAGAGGAGAGGTGTTTCGGTGGCCCGGAGGAGATCGCGCCGGGTACACCGCCGAATCCCTGTTCTAGAAGTTGCCGCAGTGACCACCCCGCACAGTATCCGGCGAGCATGTCCAGGTCGTGGATGTGGATGTCACCGTTCCGGTGCGCCTGCCCGGCCTCAGGGGAGAAAACCTCGTTCAGCCAGTAGTTGGCCACAACCTTCCCGGACGTGTTCAGCATCATGCCACCCAGCGAATAGTCCTGGTTAGCGTTGGCATTGACACGCCAGTCAGCTCGTTCTAGGTATTCGGTGATGGTGTCCGCGACGCTTATCGACGCCCCGGCTGCCGCAGTATCTGCGCTGCTGACAGGTTGATTGGTCACATGATTAATGATGGTCATGCTGCCTAGCGTAAAGGGGCGTGCCTAGGTTTTAAACGTGAAAAAATAGACATCATGGGCCGGGAACTTTTCGCATACTTTCACGAATGTAATTCAAGCGGAGCGGCCCGCCATGTTATTGGTGCAGTATAGGAACTGTTATTAGGTTGAGTTATCGCTGCCGGTGCGTGGATATCAGGGAGGGGTAGGGCGGGGTCAGGGAGAACCCTGATAGGGGGTGACGTGTCGCCAATATCGCACTAGCGTTAAAGGTATGTCATACAAGCTCACGTTCAGCCTCACCAATGTCACCCTCGGCGACCTTGCCGATTTTATCGAAGCCGCCCAGGAACTCGGTGCCCCCGACAGCGCGGTCCTCCAGTTTGAAGGCGATCAGGTCATCGTGGAGGTCGGCGAGTCCACCAGCAGTTCCTCTGCCCGCAGCGCCTCCGACGCGGAGAACACCTACGGCACCAGCACATCCGGCCCCCGGTTCAGCGCCAACAACTTTGGCTCCAACGTCGAAGATACATTTCGCCGACTCCAGAGCGAGCCTGCCGTCCAGGATTTTCTCTCGGCGCTCCGGGAACTGGGAGACAACCTTAGCAGTCAATTTGACGCTCGAAATCACAAGAACCAAGGAGGCCGAGGCACCGGTAATCCGCCTGCCGCAAACTAGCAAATAAGAATACCTATCATCCCCAAGCGCAGCCCATGGGCTGCGCTTTTGGCATATGTAGGAGACATGCTTTATTGACAGGTAACTCCAAGGTTTGTGGCATCGATTCCCAAGCTTTGGCTCTTACCTTAGGTTTCAGTGGCTACGAGGGAAACACTCTCATCCAAGCCACATGAGACCAGCGCCCCCGATACCAAAGGAGAATATACGATGCGCGCTCTTCCAACCCCAGCCAAAGTAGCAATCGTCGGCGGTTTGTCCGCTGCCCTCTTAGGAACGGGGGCTGCGATGGCGTGGGCACAGAACAGTTCGACTGATGCTAAGAGCACCACGTCCAGTCAAAGCGTTCACCACGACGATGCCAGCGTTGCCCTGGATAGCACCAAGGCTCGCGAGGATTTGGGTTCCCGTCTCGATAAGGCTGTCACCGATGGCAAGATCACATCCAAGGACAAAGATGCTGTGTTGAAAGCATTCGACGCAGGCGTGCTTGGTGGTGAAGAAATAGCCATTGAATTCAGTGACGGCGGTGACGGAAACGTTAACGATAGCACCAAGACCCGTGAGGACCTCACCTCTCGCCTCGATAAGGCTGTCACCGATGGCAAGATCACATCCAAGGATAAAGATGCTGTGTTGAAAGCATTCAACGCAGATGTCTTTGGTGGCGAAGAAATGGCCATTGAGATCGGTGAGGGTGGCCACGGCCCGTTCGGTGGCTTCCGCGACGACTCGAAGTAAAGGGGGCGAGACGCCCCGGCGCTGCTCATAACCGTGACGACGCCCCTGAAACCCCCGACGAAGGGAGACCTGAATACGACCCTTAACCTCCTAACTTGCGTGATGAAAACGACCCCACTCCACGACCCATCCGTGGAGTGGGGTTTAAAAATGTGCTTGCTATGCGACGAGGATTAAGGTCACCGGTATCATGGCTTTACTGCATTACCTGGATGCTTGCGACACAGACACTGACCCCACATCACGCTGATCATGTTTATTACCGGGATCAAACTCGATGAGATTGGCACCACAAGCTACATTAATGAGCTTCCCGTGGTGCGACACCTGCTGGCCGTTCCACGTATGAACCTCACCACGCCAGTCACCTTTGTGGTGGGGGAGAACGGGTCAGGCAAATCCACCCTGGTGGAGGCCATTGCTGTGGGGAGTGGATTTAATGCGGAAGGCGGGACGCGGCAGGTCACGTTTTCCACCATGAATACGGAATCGGAACTCCATCACTGGCTCACGGTCGTCCGGGCGAAAAACCCCACGTGGGGGTTCTTTTTGCGGGCGGAATCCTATTACAACGTGGCCACCGCCTACTACGAATTCGATGCGACGCTTCCCCCGGAGGACCGGCTGAACCTGCATCACCGCTCTCATGGGGAATCGGTGATGCACATCATGGACGAGAGGTTCACCAAAAAGGGTCTGTATATTCTCGACGAACCGGAAGCTGGGCTGTCGCCATTCCGGCTCATGGAATTGCTGGTGCGTATCACGCGGATGGCGGAAGAGGGGTCGCAGTTCATTATTGCCACACACTCGCCGATTCTGTTGGCCGTGCCGGACGCAACCATTCTGGAAATTACCGCCGATGGCCTAGCCCCCGTCACGTACGATCAGGCCACGATTGTCCAGGCCACGCGGGAGTTTCTGGACAATCCCCGCGCCGTGGTGGATTTTCTGCTGGACCCCGAAGACTAGTGTTCCAGCAGGTCAAGCAGCTGGTGGCGCAGCTCCACGGCGGAGTCTGCGTCTGTGTCGTGCCGAGGGTGCGGCACATCCACCGCAACGTCTGCTATCACCGTGGATTCCGGCCCGTGGGACATGACCAGAATACGGTCGGACAGCACAATTGCCTCGTCCACATCGTGAGTCACCATGATCACCGTGCGTCGGGATGATTCCCACACATGAAGAAGCTGGAGTTGCAGCTCCCGGCGCGTCAACGCATCGAGCGCCCCGAAGGGCTCGTCGAGAAGCAGTATTTCCGGGTCAATGGCGAAGGCCCGGGCGATGCCGACGCGTTGTTGCATGCCGCCGGAAAGTCGGGCGGGGCGTCGTGACGCGGCGTGGGTGAGTCCCACCTGCTCAAGATAGGTGTCGGCGATGTCGGAGCGTTCGGTGCGGCTGTAGTGTGGCCGTGCGGATTTCAGGCCGAATTCGATGTTGCCTTTGGCAGTCATCCACGGCAGGAGTGCGTGGTGCTGGAACACCATGCCGCGATCCGGTCCCGGTCCGGTGATGGGTGACCCGGAGGCAAAAACGCTTCCGGTGGTGGGGAAACTCAGGCCCGCCACCATGGAAAGGATGGTCGATTTGCCGCAGCCAGAAGGGCCGAGGATAGAGACGAACTGGCCTTCCTCAATGGTGATAGTGGTGGGGGCAATGATGGTGGTGGAGCCGTAGGATTTGGTGATTTCCTTCAGTTCCACATGCGGGCTAGTCATAACGCACAACTTTCTGCAGGGCGGCAACAAGGTGATCCAGGATCAGGCCGGTGACGCCGATTAAGACGATGGCCACCACAATGGCGTCAATGTCCAGGCGGTTCCATTGGTTCCACACGAAAAATCCGATGCCTTGGCCCCCGACGAGCATTTCCGCAGCGATGATCACCAACCACGAGGTAGACAAGGAGATGCGCAGGCCCGTGACAATGCCGGGCAGGGCAGCAGGAAACCACATGTAGATGATGCGCGCCCACATCGGGGTACCCAGGGTGGCGGTCAGGTTGATGTAGGTGGGGTTGACGTTACGTACCGCGTCGATAGTGTTGATCAGCGTCGGCCAGAGCGCGGACAGAACAATCACAAAAATTGCAGTGTGCTCCGCGTTGCTCAGCAGTGCCAGGCCCAGCGGCAACCACGCCAGTGGCGACACAGGCCGCAGCACCTGCATCAATGGGTCCACTGCCCAGCGCAGGGCAGTGCTGCGGCCCAGCACAAACCCCAGGGGAATGGCTACAACGGTAGCGATGAAAAAACCAGTGATTACGCGCCTTAGGCTGGTGATCACGTGCCAGAAAATACCGACGCTGCCGGGTCCGTCCCGGTAGAACGGGTCCGACAGGATCTCCACCCCACGGCTGAACGTGCGCGCCGGGGTGGGGGCGAGGTCGCTGAGCCAGCCTGCGGTCACAGCAAGTTGCCACACGCCGATGCTCACCGCTGCTAGGACAACGCCAATGATCACGGCCTGGATACGCGTATCGACGCCCCGATGCACCCGGTTCGCAGGTGCCTCGCTCGTTGTTGATGGTGTAGCGGTGGTATCGGATGTGTCGATGGGGTTGTGGGTCTGCCTGGTCTGCGTGGAAAGAGTCATCGTGTGTATACCTCGTATCCAACGGTGGGAGTATGTGCGTCAAAAACGCGGCCGTTAATGGTCACTGGGTCGCCGCCGCGTGGCACGTCATCGGGAAGGACGGAATCAGCAAGATGAATCAGGGTGGGATCATCCATGGTGAGTGTGTCTCCTCCCAAGTTCCAGCGGGCAAGTTGCGTGGCCATCCAGATAATCGCCGTGGGGTTGGTGGGATTGCCGAACGATATGCGCTCATGGTCCGTCTTTTCCTCGCCTTCCCAGTTCTGGTAGGTGCCTGCCAGTGTGGGCAGGAAGAGTTCTCTCTTCTGGTTTAGGTATTTCTCCCGAGAGAGAATCTCCGCCACCTGGTCTTTCTGGGCTGGGTCATTGGCCATCTGAGATGCCTGCGTCAGCGCCGCCGTGATCGCGCGGGCTTTCTCCGGGTGGGCGGTACGCCATTCCTTGGACATGGCTATGCTGCAGCACGGATGCCCCGCCCAGAGTTCCTTGGTCAATGTGAAAATGCGGCCTGCGCCAGTGGTGACCGCACGCTGGTTGAACGGTTCTGGGCCAATGAATCCGTCAATCCCACCCACCTGCAGTTGCGCGATCATGTCCGCAGGGCGCAGGAGTCGAAGTTCCAGGTCACGCACCGGATCTACCCCACCGGCAACAAGGAAATCACGCAGCAGTAGGGCGTGCACGGAAAACTCAAACGGGATGCCAATGACCATTCCTGCAAAATCTTTCGCCGACTGTGCCCGGCCCACGTGTTTTTCTGCCAGCGTAATGGCCTGGCCATTGGTGTTTTGCGTGAAGGCCACCTCGGTGGGGCGCTGGCCATTGGCGGCACCCGCATTAATGGCTAGCGGCATGGGGGCGAGCATGTGCGCCACATTCAACTCGCCGGTGGAGTAGGCGCTCCACAGGTCCGCCCACCCCGCATATTTACGCAATGCGACGTTGACCCCGTGCTGGTCAAACAGTTTCTGGGCGCTGGCAAGCACAAGCGGGGCGGCACAGGCGATGGGGACATAGCCGATGGTGACATCCAGAACGGAGTCTGGGCCATCTATGGTGGGGGAGGTGGACCCGCAGGAGGAAGCCATGCCCGCTAACGACACCCCTGCGACTGCGGCGGCTGATGCACGGAGGAACGCGCGCCTGGTGAGGGGTGGGTGCGGGTGATTGGGGGTCATGGAACCTCGTGGGTGCTGCGTGGGTGCTGTCTATAAAAAATAGACTACTTAGTCTCTGCAATGGTTGGCAGTTGACTTTAGTTTACGTAATGAGTCTCTGTCTATCCGGCGCGATGGCGGGTGTGGTTGGGTAAAAACTTAAAGAAAAAACAGTGATAAATAGACATTATGTGTCGCAATTGTTCTAAGTCGCGATATAGAACGGTCTGTAGACTGAGTGGTTCACATTTTGGGATGATCTATGTTAGGGTCGGTCAGGTAATCCAGAGTTCCCTAGGAATCTCCGGCCATAAAATCATGATGTAAAAGGAGCATAAAGATGAGCGATCTGACCCCGAACCACAAGCCAGGCGAACCGCTGCAGCCCATCGACAAGGATGCACTGAACGCACTCGCGCAGAAGAACATCGACAACCCCGAGGGTGGCAAGCGCACCGTACGCACCCACACTGAAGCCGACGGCCAGTTCCGCAACTACACCAAGGTGCGCGAGCTGGAGCCGGTGCTGGTGTCCGAGCCGCCCGCGCTGTTGGGTGACGATACCGCCCCCAACCCCACCGAGGTTGCCCAGGCTGCCCTCGCGGCCTGCATTTCCGTGGGTATTCAGGCCATTGCTACTCACCGTGGCGTGACCCTGACCAAGATTGAGATTGACATTGAGGGCGACATCGATATTTCTCCGACCTGGGGCGTCGGCGACCTCAGCGAGGACAAGCGCCCCGGTGTCTCTGACGTGCGCGTCAAAATTGCCCTTGAAGGTGACGCAGACCGCGATACCCTCGACCAGATCCAGAAAGATGCCATTAAGTGGTCGCCCGTGGTGAACACCTACACCCGTCCCGCAAAGCTCACCTCGGAACTCGTTTAACCCACCCGAAACGCCAGGAGGCAACCGCCATGACCACCGCCACCCAACCCATCACCCTCGCACCACTCGGCGTTGACCCCGCGCTTTTGGACCAGGTAGCCGCCACCGCATCCGCTGTGGATAAAGGCGAGGTAGACGCGCGCTACATCCTTCCACTGCTGGGCGATGCTGGGCTTCTCGACGCCGACCTGCTCACCACTGCACGTCTCATTCGCGAACTCTCCCGCAACGACCTCTCCGTGGGATTCACCACCTGGGCCCACCGCATGACCCTGGAATATCTGCGGGCAGCAGACGCAGAGGACGCGCAGACTTTGGCCAAGCAACTGGAGGCCGGGGAACGCCCCGGGGTCACGGGAATGGCGGCTGCCTTCAAAGAATTCGCAGGTTGCGGCGACATCGAACTCACCGCCACCCGTGTTGACGGCGGCTACCGCGTCAACGGCAAACTCAACTGGGCTTCCAACCTGTATGACGACGCCGTGTTTGTCACCGCCGCACACACCGACGACGGTGAGCGCATCCTCTTCGTCGCCGAGGGTAATGCGGACGGGGTCACCTTTGGCACCCCCTTCGGGCTGCTCGGACTAAACGCCACCGCATCCGCCTGGGTTACGCTCGACGACCTGTTTGTTCCCGAATCCGCAGTGCTCACCCACGATTTTGAAAACTTCATCCTCGGTGTGCGCCCCACTTTCGTTGTCCTGCAGATTGCCGAGTGCCTGGGCGTGGGGGAGGCGGCGGTAGCCGCGGCGTCGTCACGCTTGACCGGTGTTAACGTCACCTTTGCCGACGATGTGGCTGCGGTGGCTACCGACCTTGACGATATTGCCGCGCGTCAGGAAAACATCATCACCCGCGTGGGGTCCGGCCAGTCTGTTACCCCCGTTGAGCTGCTGGAACTGCGTCTCGACGCCGCCTCCGCCGCCGTCGCCGCATCCGGCATTGAGGTGCGCGTCGCGGGCGGGGCGGGTTACGCCAAGAGTTCCCCAGCATCCCGGCGTTTCCGTGAAGCTGCCTTCATCCCTGTACAATCACCCTCCGAGTCTCAACTACGTTGGGAACTCGCCAAAGCCCGTGGTGAAGAAGTAGGACGTTCATGAGCCAACCAACTAGCACCCACTATCGCGAAACCGTCGCCAATTTTCCCTCCGGTGTGACGGTCGTGACCACCCGTGACGGTGGTGAAGACTTTGGGTTGACAGTCAGCGCCTTTACCTCCCTGTCGCTGGACCCCCCAATGGTGCTAGTGAGCATTGACCGCAAATCCAAGTCCCACCAGCACCTTGTTGAGGGCGCGCCCATCGGTATTTCCGTGCTGGCGGCGGGCCACACCGATGTGGCGGTGCAGTTCGCCCGCCATGTTGATGACCGTTTCGCGGGCATCAACATTGTGCGGCGCGGCGAACAGGACATCCCCTTTGTCGGTGATGCCGCCGCGTGGTTCCTCGGTGACGTGCGCGACCGTTACGTGGGTGGCGACCACATCATTATCACCGTCGCCGTCCGCGAATGTGGCTGGCACGACGGTGGACGACCCCTGTTGTATCGCGGCGGCAGGTTGCACAACTGGCCTGACGTGCTGGGGTAGCAGCGGATTAGGTGAGGAAGTCCCGAATCCACATTTTCATGGTGGCAAAAGACTCCTCATCAACACATGGGCCGTATTTTGTAATGCGTGACCGCGAAATGGTGCGAATCTGTTCGGTCATGGCAACGGAATCTGGTCCTAATATGGGGACGGGGACATGGTTTGCCCATCCCCGGTTTGTGCTGGTCACTGGGATGACAGTCACTAGATCTGTGACCACCTGAAGGAACAATGTGCTGGATACCACCACTGCAGGGCGATGTCCAGCTTGTTCTTTTCCCGCCGTAGGGCTGAGATTTACCCACACTATTTGACCCGTATGTACTGCAGGCGATGCGTTAGTCATCAATCAACTCCGTTGACAACCACATATCAGCATCAATGCGCCATGCTTGCATCTCATCCGCTGGGGTAGCGGCAATATCTGCAGCTAATTGTTCAAATCTGTGAAGGCGTAACCGTTCTTCAAGAAGATATTCCACAGTGGACCCAATGGTCTCACGCCGTTCGGCTGCGAGGGCTTTTAGCCGATCTCGTGTATCGCTAGGTAACTTGATCGTTGTCGTTGTGATTCCAGACAGGCTTGTCATACTTCAAGTATACGTAAAGTATGACAAGCCTGTCGCTGCGCTTAACCACCCACCTCACGCGCCTACTGCGGCCTCCACAGGTGCGTCCTTAATAACCCGAGCAGGAACAAACCCACCAGCAATAAGCACCAGCCACATCGCGAACAGGAACGGCCAGGTGAAAATCGGCAGGAGCGTGAACGTGAAGAGCTGGTTGATGCTCATGGCCAACACAATTCCCACGCCCGCACCAACGAGTCGCATAGATAGGTGCCGATCCTGCCAGAACACCGCGCCAATGGCGATGGCTACCAGCACCGCCGAGTATGTGTGCAGGCCGGTGGAGGTTTCGGAAAAGCCATGTTCCGCAAGACCGGAAAGCAGGGTGGACACCACGGAACCGCCCACTGCCCAGGCACCAATCCGCCAGGAACCAATGAACAGCGCGGCGATGATGACGGCGCCGGTGATCACGCCGTCGGCAAGCACTATTTCGGAGAAGCTGTTGTCTATGCCCAAGCCGAAGCCTGCGGTGCCTTCCGCAGAGCTGAGCGGTGCCGGGTCGATGAGGTGTCCCAGGGTCCCGAACATCAGGCTGGATACGGCACAAAACGGAGCGGTGGACACAGGGAGGGCGAAACGCTTGAGTGGCGGCCGTTCACTCACGTGCTGCAGCGCAATGTGCACAATGATGCAAGCCAGTGACCCCACCACCGTTAATGCCACTGAGGTTGGTGTGAACCCAACATAAAGGGCTGTCGACGCCCCGACTAACGCACCGTTGTAGCCCATCAAACCGTGGTCGGCCTGGTCCTGGTACCTCAGTGCCCACGCGCCGACGGTTTGGGTGGCTGACCCGAGCGCGGTCAACAGCGCCAACCGCGGATCGGCGCAGGCCAGCGCGATGAGGATCACGGCCCCGGTCACTGGGTTGTCAATGAAAAAGATTTGAGAAATGCCCCGGAGTATAGACATCATGCGTCCTTAACTATGTCAGTTGCTTGTTCGTGGAGGCGGGCGATGGCCTCGGTGGAATGGGCGAGCGAACGGATGACCAGGCACACCGGGGCGTCGTCAATGAGTGGCAGCGGACGGCCTGCGTGGGTGAGCCCGGAATGTGTGTCTGACGTGCGCACTAGCTCGGCCAGCGCATCGGCCACAGCGGGTTGAGCTACCATGCGGGACACGAAAATCAGCTGGCCAATGTGGGTGAAACCCTCCATAAAGCCGATGCCGGTGACACTTTCCTCCGCCGGGAGGATGCGCAATTGGTCAATCGCGAATAGTTCCGAACACACCCTGATTTCCGTGCGCATCCGCAGTTCCGTGTAGGTGAACGTCTCCCCTGATGGTGACCAGCCGGGAGTGATGATCTCCGACATGGTCAGGCTGGAACTCGGCTGCATGTCCACCGTGGTGTCCTGACGGTACGACCCATTTTCATAGACAATGAGCTGGTCAGGAACATAGTCCAGCCGGGCGCTCTCGCCTAGGGTGATGTGCATCGTCTGGTGCGCTGGCCCCTGTGGGGTTTTGTACACCTTGGTCGCGGATTGTGTGGTTACGCGCAACGCGGCATTATCAGCGACGTCAAGGGTCAGCTGGTAGGTGTCACCACCGAAATAGGCCCCACCAGGGTTAATGACGGTGTAGGTGGCCTGCCCAGAGTCATCGGCGTAGTAGGGACGAAGTACCCGCAGCGCGCCCCGGTGAAACTGCGAGGTGGCCACGCTGGAACCGTCGCCACCATTCGCATCACGGCGGCGCTCAATCCTCAGCGACAGTTCGCCCGTCGGTTGTTCAGCAGTCATGCCAGGTCCATGAGCAGGACATCTCGGCGAATCCACTCCAACACCTTATCCAGGCCCTCGTCGGTCATCAGGTTGGTCAGGGCGAACGGTTTGTCTTTGCGGAACGCCTTGGAGTCCTCGGTCATCACGGCAAGATCCGCGTGCACGTGCGGCGCCAGGTCGGTTTTGTTGATAATGAACAAATCCGATTTGATCATGCCCATGCCTGCCTTGCGGGGAATTTTCTCGCCCTGTGCGACGTCAATGACGTAGATGGAAAAATCCACCAGTTCCGGGCTGAAGGTGGCGGAGAGATTATCGCCGCCGGATTCCACGAAAATGAGCTGTAGGTCAGGGAAGCGTTCTTTGAGTTCCGTGATGGCGGCATCGTTCATGGAGGTGTCTTCGCGGATGGCGGTGTGCGGGCAGCCGCCTGTTTCAATGCCGATGATCCGGTCGGTGGGCAGCACGGAATTACGGGCAAGGATTTTTGCGTCCTCAATGGTGTAAATGTCGTTGGTGATGGCAGCCATAGAAATCTCGCTGCTCATTGCCCGGGTAATGCGCTCAATGAGCTGGGTTTTCCCGGAGCCAACTGGCCCGCCGATGCCAACGATGACTGGATCCGTATGCTGTTCGCTCATGTGGTTATGAACCTCTTTCTTAACTCATAAAAAGCCGTGCGCGCTGCTGCTCGTGACGCATCTGCGCAATCTCCAGACCAGGGGCGATGGCACCGAGGTCGGATTCATCTAGTTGCTTTGATGCCTCCACCGCGTGCTGCACCCAGTCCTGGGCCTGCCGGATCACACGCTGCCCGGCTTGCTGCCCCAGCGGCACCCCGCGCACGGCGTTTTGCGTCAGCGAAATCACCGTCGCGTACACGTGGTGTGCCACCGCATCATCCGCCTCTACACCCATGTGCTTTGCGACGACCGCCCATACGCTGGCCGGATGCGCATACACCAGGTGGTCCGCTACCGCACGCTGGTATGCCGCAAGCCAAGGACTGTCGTAGGATTCAGCGGCGATGGTCAGAAGGCGTTGTCCCATGGTCACGCCTGCCTGTCGTATCTCGTGGGGGAGCGCCTGGGCGGTGAGCGCGGCGTCGATACGGGTAACCTCGGCGAAGTCAGTAGCGGCGTAGACCAGGCGGATGGCCAAGGCGTCGGTGAAGGTGAGTTGCTGGGTGCAGAACATGTGCAACCAGGCTGCGAAGCTGGCTTCGTCGTGGATGATGCCGGCCTCGATGTAGCTTTCAAACCCCAACGAATGGCTAAATGCGCCGGTAGGAAGGGCGGAATCGGTGAGCTGCATGGCAGCAAGCAGTGAAGGTGTCATGGGTTTAGTGGGTGTGCTCTGCGTGGCGGAAGGGGACGGGCATGACGCGTTCTTCGCGGGAATAGGGGACCGCATGGTGGGTCAGAAACTCCTCCACGGTGTGGTCGTACTGCACCACCATGACCTCTGCGTGGTAGTCACTGTCAGCATCGAAAAACTGCGCTTGCAGATGGCGGTTTCCCAGGCTGTGCGCCACAAAACCCATCTGCATAATGGACGTTGGCGTGATGACCAGCACGTCCGTGGGCAGGACCGACACCACAATGGCGTTTCCCTCCTCAACCGCCAGAATGTCGCCATCACGCAGGTCAGGGGAGTCTGCGGGCAGACGCAGACCAAGCTCGGTGCCGTGGTCGGTGGTCACACGCTGAATGCGTTTGACCAGATCGGCGCTGGGAAGAACGATTTTTTCAACGTGCCTCTCGCCGATCAAGCTGCGGCCCGTCACCTCGTGGGTGTTTCCGAGAATTTCAGTGACAATCATGGTGGTGCCTTTGTTTAGAAGAGGAAGTAGCGTTGCGCCATGGGCAGGGAATCGTTGGGGTTACTGCTGATCAGCTCCCCATCAACGCGGACGTCGTAGGTTTGCGGGTCAACGGAAATGTCAGGGGTTTCGCCGTTGAGCTTCAGGTCTGATTTGCGCAGAGTACGGATTCCGTGGCATACCCGTATCTCCTTGTTGAGGCCCAGGTTTTCCGGCACTCCAGCATCCACGGCGGCGCGGGACATGAAGGTGATGGAATTGGGACCAACGGCAGTGCCATATGCTCCGAAAGAGGGGCGGTACAGCGCAGGCTGCGGGGTGGGAATCGAGGCGTTCGGGTCGCCCATCACGGTGGACACCACTTGGCCGCCCTTAATGATCAGGCTTGGTTTGACCCCGAAGAACTGGGGTTCCCACAGCACCAGGTCCGCAAACTTGCCTTCCTCAATGCTGCCAACATAGTCGGAAATGCCCTGTGCAATGGCCGGATTGATGGTGTACTTGGCGATGTAACGGCGGATACGGAAGTTATCGCCCATGATGGCGACATCTTCGGAGAGGGCACCGCGTTGCCGCTTCATTGCGTCGGCCAGCTGCCAGGTGCGGAGAATCACTTCACCCACCCGGCCCATCGCCTGTGAATCCGAGGAGGTAATCGAGAAGATGCCCAGGTCATGCAGTACGTCCTCTGCGGCGATGGTTTCTGGACGGATGCGGGAATCCGCGAAAGCCACGTCCTCAGGAATGTCGGCGTTCAGGTGATGGCACACCATGAGCATGTCCAGATGCTCTTCGATGGTATTGCGCGTGTAGGGGAGCGTGGGGTTGGTGGATGCGGGCAGCACGTACGGTTCGCTGGCAAGCTCCATGATGTCCGGTGCGTGGCCACCACCTGCGCCTTCGGTGTGGAAAGTGTGGATGACGCGGCCGTCGATAGCTGCCTTGGTGCTGTCCACAAAACCGGCCTCGTTCAGGGTATCGGTGTGGATTGCTACCTGCACGTCATACTGGTCGGCGACCTTCAGCGAGGTATCAATCGAGGCGGGCGTGGCACCCCAGTCCTCGTGCACCTTCAGGCCGATCGCTCCGGCCTCAATCTGCTCGCCCAGGGCGGCGGTGGAGGTTCCGTGCCCCTTGCCCAGCAGGCCAAAGTTCATGGGAAACGCCTCAAAGGAACGCAGCATGGCGGCGATATTCCACGCGCCGGGGGTGAGGGTGGTGGCTTTCGTGGATTCCGAAGGGCCGGTGCCGCCGCCGATCATGGTGGTGATCCCAGAGGTCAGGGCGGTGTTGATCTGGTCTGGGCTGATGAAGTGAATGTGCGTGTCAATCCCACCGGCGGTGAGGATTTTGCCCTCACCGGCAATGACGTCGGTGGACACGCCGATGGGGATGGTCACGCCGTCCATGGTTTTCGGATTGCCGGCCTTGCCGATGCGGTAAATGTGCGCGTCACGAATGGCCAGGTCAGCCTTGTAAATTCCGGTGTAATCAATGATCAGCACATTGGTGATCACCACGTCTGGCACGTCCTCGTGCCTTTGCCGTTCGCCGTCCTGGCCCATGCCGGCTCGGATGACTTTTCCGCCGCCGAACAGTGCTTCCTCGCCGGGCACAGTGAGGTCCTTTTCGACGGTCGCGAACAGCTCCGTGTCCGCCAGCCTCACCGAATCTCCGATGGTAGGCCCATACAGGGCGGTGTATTGCTTCCTATTCAGTTCAAAACTCATTACTCTGCCTCTACTTATCCGTTGATGGTGCCGTTGACTTTGCCTCGGAAGCCATAAATCTCCCGGGTGCCCCCAAAGTCGATGAGCTGTACCGTGGCAGCATCGCCGGGCTCGAACCGAACGGCTGTGCCTGCGGGAATATCAAGACGCTTGCCCAAAGCGGCATCCCGGTCAAAGTCCAGCGCGGAATTGGTTTCTGCGAAATGGAAATGTGATCCAACTTGAATTGGGCGATCGCCGCGATTAACTACCGTGAGGGTAATGGCTTCTCTTCCCTCGTTGCACACAATAGGGGTGGTTGCGAGTAAGTATTGTCCTGGTTTCATGGCGCGTCCTATCGGATTGGGTTGTGGACGGTGACAAGCTTGGTGCCATCAGGAAAAGTGGCCTCTACCTGCACATCGGGAATCATCTCGGCGACGCCTTCCATGACATCGTCGGTACTGAGAATCGTGCTGCCCCAGTTCATCAGCTCGGCGACACTGCGCCCGTCCCGCGCCCCCTCCAGCAGCTCATAAGTAAGAATTGCCACAGCTTCCGGGTAGTTCAGTTTCAGCCCCCGAGCTTGTCGACGCCGCGCCACATCCGCAGCGACCACCACCATCAGCTTTTCCTGCTCTCTTGGTTGCAGATGCATCGAAAAAGTCTCCGTTTCCTTACAAGCGTGCCTGACTCTTGGGTTGTTCGGGCATGCTTAGGTGCATGTTTAGGTACGGAGACCACCATACCTGTAGACTGACAGATATGGGCGATGTGAGCGCAAAATGTGGCGCAATAGACTAAATTATAGACCTTTCACAGAATGATTTTGTGTCTGATAGGACACAGTAACTTAGCTGCAGCAAACAGAATCAGTGTTCATGCCATTTTCATGACAAAATTTTAATGTGGCAGCTGTGCTTTTAGCTGGGTGATGAAAAGGCGTAGTGCAGCCAAGTGATATCGTCTGCTATGGCCTGTGGTGTGGGCTTTTTGCTCTGATGACGTGCAATGACAAAAGCATTCGAATGATTAGTGACGTGACATCAAAATGTCACGCAAGTTCCGCCGGGGTGATGTCTCAATACCTCGGACGGGGAGGGGTGTCAGGGCGACGGGCGAAGCAGTGATAGGTGTCACATATTAGTAATATGTGCATAAAATCTATCCACGTGTCACCCAAACTTCGTCCAGAGTGGGAAAAATGAGGTGTAGTCCTAGGGGGCTGGGGTTGCTGCTCGCTTGGTATCATGTAAGAAGATTGCGTCAACACTGCGCCCCGCTCGTGAATCAGCACGATCGTTCGTGTGTCACGGGCTTAACTTGCGGCCCGGCTCAAAAAGCATCAGTTTTTATATTTCACCGTTTTTTTGGAGACAATCCTCAGGCCATTCCATTCGAGCTCCCATATCCAGTAAGGGGAACTGTCCGTTATATCGGCGGCCTCAAGTGTCAAACGATATGTCGAGAAGTGGCGGCCCGGTCTGTTTGTGGTGAAAATAATCCCCCGAGGCCCATCCAGGGCCATCGGGGGATTATTTTCGCATTAGTGCACGTCAGTTATGCACAAGTCCTGCAAACCTTAGCAATCGTAGTACATCTCAAATTCCTGTGGGGTGGGCCGCAGGCGCACGGGATCAATTTCGTTGTCGTGCTTGAGTTTGATGTAGGTCTCAATCAGGTCTTCTGTGAACACGTCGCCGTCGGTGAGGAAGTCGTGGTCCTCTTCCAGCGCAGCGAGGGAGGCTTCCAGTGAGGTGGGTGCCTGTGGGATGGAGGCGGCTTCCTCCGGTGGGAGTTCGTAGAGGTCTTTGTCCACGGGTGCGTGAGGTTCGATGCGGTTTTTGATGCCGTCGAGTCCGGCGAGCATCATGGCAGCGAAGCCCAGGTAGGGGTTGCCTGAAGGGTCGGGGGCGCGGAATTCGATGCGCTTTGCCTTGGGGTTGGAGCCGGTGATGGGGATACGCACAGCTGCGGAGCGGTTGCGCTGGGAGTACACCAGGTTGATGGGCGCTTCGTATCCGGGCACCAGGCGGTGGTAGGAGTTGAGCGTGGGGTTGGTGAACGCCATCACGGCACCGGCGTGGTGCAGAATGCCACCGATGTAGTAGCGCGCCATGTCGGAAAGCCCGGCGTAGCCGGATTCGTCGTGGAAGAGGGGTGTGCCGTCTTTCCAGAGGCTTTGGTGGGCGTGCATGCCGGACCCGTTGTCGCCTGCGATGGGTTTGGGCATGAAGGTGACGGTTTTGCCGTGTTGAACTGCCGTGTTTTTGATGATGTATTTGAAGGTTTGCAGGTCGTCGGCGGCGTGGAGCATGGTGTTGAACCGGTAGTTGATTTCCTGCTGCCCGCCGGTACCCACTTCGTGGTGGAAGCGTTCGATCTGGAAACCTGAGTTGATCAGGTTGAGGGTCATGTCGTCGCGCAGGTCCACCACGGCGTCGTAAGGCGCGGTGGGGAAGTAGCCGCCTTTGAGTCGAGTCTTGTAGCCGAGGTTGGGGCTGCCATCAAGGTTGGTGGCATCGCCTCGGCTCCACCAGCCACGGTCGGAACCGATCTCGTAGAAGGCCGCGTTGACATCGGTGGAGTAGCTGATGGAGTCAAAGAGGTAGAACTCGGCTTCGGCACCGAAGAAGCAGGTGTCGGCGATGCCGGTTGCTGCCAGGTATTCTTCCGCTTTGCGGGCGACGTTGCGGGGGTCGCGGGAGAAGGGTTCACGGGTGAAGGGGTCGTGAACGAAGAACTTCATGTTGAGGGTTTTTGCTTTGCGGAAGGGGTCCACCATGGCGGTTGTCACGTCCGGCAGGAGGTTCATATCGGATTCGTCGATGGAGGTGAATCCGACGATGGAGGAACCGTCGAATGCTAAGCCTTCCTCGGCCACGTCTTCGGTGAATTCACTGGCCGGGATACTGAAGTGTTGTTCTTGCCCGGGGACGTCAGTGAAGCGGACGTCGAGAAACTCGATGCCTTCGTCCTTGATGTATTTAATGACGTCTTCGGTGGTGTTAAAAGCCACGGTGGGGACTCCTTGAGGGACGTGTGTCGGGGTTCGTCGAGACTATAAAAGAGTTTACAGATTTTCTATCAATCGACCATAATTAAGTGCTATACACCTCATTTTCGTCAACGAATGCCATAATGGTTAAGTTGTTGTCATGGCGAACAACAAGCAAAGCTGGCTTGACGGCCCCAACATCCCCGGGGAGAACGACGATCCCTCCGCGCCTGGCCGTTGGCCCGGGGAGAAACTCGGACTCCCGCAGGCCGGTGCCGGTGCGTTAGCCTCCGTGATGCGTCGCGTGGGCGGTATCACTTTTGACTGGTTTATCTGCCTGTTTGCTGCCACTATCGTACATCGTTTCACCGACCAACTGGGCGGTATTTCCACCATCAACTTCATCGTTTTCCTCATCCTTGGGACGCTGTCGGTGACGTTCCTTGCCCGCACCCCAGGTCAGGCGGTGCTGGGTATGGGGGTTGCGCGTATCGACGTCCCGGACGCCCGTGTCGGCTTTATCCGCGCGTTCGTCCGCTCACTGCTCACGTTGTTTATTTTCCCCGCCGTGATTGTTGATTCGGATGGCCGGGGCTTGCATGATCGCGCCACCGGCACGGCCGTCGTATTTGGCTAATCAGAGGGGTCAGAGCAGCAGGAATAGCAGTACCTGCGCGCAAATAATCTTGGTGACCATGGAGAGGGGATAGACGGTGGTGTATCCCATGCTGGGCAGCTCGTTTTTGGTCTGATCCGATACATAACTCAGCACCGCCGGATGGGTTTGCATGCCCGCAATCATGCCGGAGACCTGGCCAAACGGAATCTTCATGAGCTTGTGGCCCACAATCAGAGTGAGCAGGCTGACCAGGAAGGTCAGCACCGCACCAGTTCCGATAATGGTGAGTGACGCCGGATCCTGCAGTGCTTTGCCAAAGCCAGCGCCCGCTGTGGTGCCAATACCTGCCAGAAAGACGGTGATGCCGAATTGTCGTAAGGCAAGGTTGGCGCCGTACGGTACCTGCCACACAATCGGGCCGGTGCGTCCTTTAGCGCCAAGGATCAGGGCGACAAGCAGCGGACCGCCCGCGTTGCCCAGCTTCAGGGCGGTACCGCCGGGCAGGGGAATCGGGATCATGCCGACGACCACGCCCAAGGCAAGGCCCGCCAGCAGGGGGAGCAGGTTGAAATCGGAGATGCGTTTGTAGGAATCGCCGAACAGTCGTGTGGCGCGGTCAAGGCGATCGTGCTCCGCAACAACACGAACGCGATCCCCAAGCTGGAGCACGGTGTCGGGGGTGGCCACCATGTCGGCATCGCCGCGTCGAACACGTGTGACCAGCATGCCGTCCAGGCGTGAACGCAGCTGGGCGAGCGGTACACCCACCATCTCTGGGGAAGACACAAAAATGCGGCGGAAATCCAGGCCATCATCGTGGGTTGGGTCGCCGGGCAGCCCCTCACCGATGAGTTCTTCGGCGCGCTGCACCTCCTCTTCGGTTCCCACCACGGAAATAATGTCGCCTACCAGCGCTGTATCGCCGGGTTCCGGGATATAGAGTGTGCCACGATGCTCAATGCGGGACACAATTACATCTAGTTCTAGGCTGTGGGGGAGACTCGTCACCGTTGGCAGGTCGCGGCGCGTGACCTCAATGCGGCGCGTGACCAGTTGTTGTATCGCCACACCAGCATCGCGGGCTTCCTGGTCATTATCAATGCGGAATACTTTCGACAGCACCGCCACCGATAGGATCACGCCCAGCACACCCAGTGGGTAGGTCAGCGAATATGCTACCACTGGCATTGATTCAGCTGCCACTACTTCCTCTGGTGTCGACGCCATGTTGGTCAAGGTATCCACCACGGCGGCCATAGCAGGGGTGTTGGTCATAGCGCCAGTGAATACGCCGGCACCTGACGCGGCGTCGATACCCAAAAACTTGAGGAGTCCAACACCCACCGCCATTGTCGCAACGATCATGCCGATAGCCAGGGCATTCAGTCGCAGACCTGTGGTGCGCATAGAGGAGAAGAAGTCAGGTCCGGCTTCCAGGCCAATCGTGTACACGAACAGGGACAAACCCATGATGAACACGATGGCGGGCAGTGCGATGTCCGGTTCAATGGTGGCCAAACCTAAGCCGACAAAAAGGACGGCAGCCACACCAAGCCGAAACCCCCCGATCTGAATGCGGCCTACCAAAAGGCCGATTGTCATAATTAAAAGTAGTGTAAAAAGTTGGTTTTCAACTAACAGATGCACACTGTCTATTTTTCCGAGAAACGGACATAATCACAACCATCTTCGATGTTCAAAGCATCACATTACTAGTAGTTGTCCTGCATTTTTTCTGAAAATGTGGGACAACAGAAATGAAAATGTTTGATTGTGTGGGATTTATGGATTTATATGGATTCTAACCGCGTTTGTTGCGCTCGGCGGCCCGACGAGCCCGGCGGTTCATCCCGCCCGTACTCACATTCTTGGGCATGGGCCCCTTCGGCATGTTAGCGGTCTGGCTGCTGAGCTTATCTGCTGATTCCAGACGTGCCGCCAAAGCGTAGACATCGTCCTTCTTCATATTGCGGGGGAGCTTCATGAGCTCACGTTGCAGCTTGCTGATGGGAACCTGGTCTTCGCCTTCGCCCGCCATCATCTCGTAAATGGGCACGCCGCCTGAAATGCGGTCGAGGCGCTTCTTCTGCTGGGCGATCAGCGGGCGGACGCGACGCGGTTCACCTTCGCCAACCAAAACAATTCCGCACAGGCCCACGACGCGATGCACCGCATCCATATGCGTAGTGGCGGCTACAGCAGTCTTGGTTTTCCACACCATGCCCACGCCGTTGCGCATGTTCTCCAGTGCCCAGCCAGCGGCTCCGGGCTGGTCCGATGCCCGTTCATAGACCGAACGTTCCAAGCGTCGGGTGAAAATGAACAAGGCGGCCACGATGCCAAACGCGATGCCGATGGGCAGCAGTAGCCACTGCATATGGAAGATCAAACCGATGAGGAAAAAAGCCGCCGCGATGCCAATCAACGCCAAGAGCATCAGCGGAATGAGCTGCTTATCCTGCTTGCGCTGAATGTTAAAAGCCTGCCACAGCTGGGCAAACGCCTGCTTGCGCTGAGCCCATTTCGCTGATCGTGCTTCTTTTTCGGCGGCCTTGGCGGCCTGCTTCTGTGCATCTGCCATGACACTAAGGATAGGCCATATGCTTAACGGCTGACCACCGGGGTGTCCTGCGAAGCACCGTAACGCTCAAGCAGTGACGACGCCTCCTGTGCCGTGCTGCCCTCGGTGGTTTCCGCCAGATGCTTCAGGTTCTCTGGAAGGTCCTGGCCGCGTGCCTTGATGGTCTGTGCGTATAGACGTCCTGCGCGATACGAGGACCGCACCAATGGCCCTGACATCACGCCAGAAAAGCCCATTTCTTTCGCAGCGTCAGAATGCTCAAGGAATTCCTCTGGCTTCACCCATCGTTCGATGGGGTGGTAGAGCGGGCCGGGGCGCAGGTACTGCGTGATGGTCAGAATGTCACAACCAGCGTCGCGAAGATCCTGCATGGTCGCCTGGATTTCGTCGTAGGTTTCGCCCATACCCAAAATCAGGTTGGATTTGGTGACCAGTCCGTAGTCCCTGGCCTGGCGGATCACGTCAAGAGAGCGGTCGTAGCGGAATGCTGGGCGAATGCGCTTGAAGATACGCGGTACCGTCTCGATGTTGTGGGCAAACACCTCGGGACGAGATTCGAAGACGATCTCCAGCAAATCGGGTTTGCCCGAAAAATCTGGGACGAGGTTTTCCACCCCTGTATTGGGGTTGAGGGCATGGATTTGGCGAACCACTTCGGCGTAGAGCCACGCGCCTTCGTCGTCGAGATCGTCGCGAGTCACGCCGGTGATGGTCGCGTAATTTAAGCCCATTTCGCGCACTGACTCGGCGACGCGGCGGGGTTCGTCGCGGTCAAGCGGGTCCGGGCGGCCGGAGCTAATCTGGCAAAAATCGCATCGACGTGAGCATTGCGAACCGCCGATCAGGAAGGTGGCTTCCCTGGATTCCCAGCATTCATGCAGGTTGGGACACCCGGCTTCCTGGCAGACGGTATGCAGTGACGCGCCTGCAACTCGCTTTTTCATGTCCCTGAATTCGGGACCGGTCTTGGCGGTTGTGCGAATCCAGCGCGGCTTGCTCTCAATCGGTGTTTCGGAGTTCCGAGCCTCAATGCGAAGCAGCTTACGTCCTTCAGGTGCAACAGTCACGCCGATAACCCTACCCCACAACAGGAATGTGTTCGAAGACCAACCATGATGACGGATATGAAGGCACCTGTTGACATTGATCAGGTACCTTGGCAATAATTGAAGGTGCCTTCATAAAAACGAGTGAAAGGAAGTTTCAATCATGAATGGCTCTTTTGGTAACGACACCGATCCGCGTGCCGACCTCACTCTCGGTCAACGCATCTTCCACCTGGGGATGTTGCTTAGGCGTGCAGAATTCGGCCCCGACAAACCTCCATTCGGTCGGGGTGGTCACGGACCCCACACATTCCAGGGGCAGGGGAGGGTGCTTGCGCTCCTAGCTATGCGTAGTCCCATCGCTCAGCGCGAACTCGCCTACATCCTGGGTGTTCGACCGCAATCTCTCGGGGAAGTACTGGGTAAACTCGAATCCGCAGGCCTGATTACCCGTGACGCCGACCCCAATGATGCCCGCGCGCGGCTGGTTAGCATCACTGAGGCCGGCAAAGAACGCGCGCAGGAAATGGAAAAACGTCCGCAGGTTGACCCGCTTGACGTATTGAGTGACGAGGAGCAGAAGCAATTTCTTGATCTGCTCCAGCGGGTGACTGATCACCTTGAAGAGGTGGTGGGTCACGATGCTGATGATGCGCATGGACCATTTGGGGGTCGCCCTGGTCGTGGACGTGGTCGCGGTGGCGGCTTTAAAGGTGGTCGCGGCGGTGCTCGCCGAGATTGCGCTGATCATGGTGGTCCGCGCGGTATGCACGGTATGCGACGAGGTTTCCCTTTCCCCGATCTGGATGGTTGGCGATGAACTACCAGTGGGGGTATTGAGGTCTATGAAGCGTACGCATCGGGTCGAGCTGGGTGTGCATTTCATAGATCGCGGCGTCGCCAACAGTCTTGAACACCGTTAGCGCAAACCTTTGCATAGAAGAAAGTCTATCGCCAGGTACGGAAACGCCTTGTTTGCGTACCTGGCGATAGACCTACATGACAAGCGTGAAAATCTGCTTATCCTCAGGTCGTAAAAAGGGGTGTTTTCGTGCCTGAACATAAGCACATTTTGCAGGGCTGAACCCGCACGATGTCACTACAGTAAAACCTCAGCACAGCGCTCCAGTCCTAACTGGACAAAAGCGCCCGTCTTCGGCCCTGACGGTGTGCAAACATCATAACAATCCCACGATCCCCTAGTGATCGTGGTTTCATTTATCGTTCAAGCCTTTACTTCCTATTGTTTCCTTTCCAAAGCTATTGCTAGCCTGGCTCATATAGACGGACCGTCGGTCTAGTAAGAAAAGTAGGCCATGCTTGCTAGCGGCGTTTAGAAGCCAACTGGCAGCCACACAGCAACCAAGCAGTAGCCACACAGCGAGCATGCGAAGAGTGCGAAAAGAGGAAACTTACCATGCGTGGTCTTCCCGCAGAGGAACGGAAAAACCTGATTCTTGACCAGGCGCAGCGGCTTTTTGTGGAACGTGGGTTTGCCGCCACAACGGTGGAGGACATTTTGAATCGGGCCGGTATTGCGAAGGGAACGCTCTATCATCATTTCAGCGGCAAAGAAGACATCATGCGCCAACTTATTGCGCGCACAACTAATGTCATGCGTCAAAAAGCCGAGGCAGCAGCATCATCCGATGCCCATCCCCTTGAAAAATTTGCTGAAATCGTAGCATCAGCACGGGTCCAGGGGGAGGAGGCTGAGATGATTGAGCAGCTGCATCACGTGGAGAATACTGACTTTCATGTACTCACGATGACCCGCGCGATCGTCGCCCTCGCCCCATTGTTGGCAAGCGCAGTGCAGGAGGGCGTGGATCAAGGCGTGTTCTCTACACCAGACCCAGTGGGGGATTGTCGGATCATCCTCACAGCCGGATTCATGTTGCCTGATCACGGGCTTTTCCCCGAGTGGGATGCGGGGGAGCAGTTGGTACAGGTTGTCACGGCGGCGGAACGCTTGCTGGGGTGCGAGCCGGGTGCTATTGCTGCCTCAATGCACGCAACCAGCGTCAATAGAACCCAAGCCAACACAATCGCTGAGAAAGGCTAAAGAACAATGCTGTGGAAGATGCTCGTCGGCGATGTTCGCCGATCTAAGGGGGTATCTATCACGCTGACGCTGCTCATGACGCTGGCATCAGCGCTGGTGATTACTGGTGTTTCCCTTGTTGTGCAGACAATGGGCGCGGTGGATGTGCTGTGGAAATCGGCGTCGCCACCCGATGTGGTTCAGATGTACATCGGTGACTTAGAAGCCAACCGAGCCGAATCGGAGGCGCTCAAAACCTGGGCCGCCGAGCGCTCAGAGGTGGAAGACATGCACCTTATGCGGACACTCCCGGTTCCGGGTGCCCAAATGTGGCTTGCGGGACAGTCACAGGCCGATTCTGTGCTGGAACCAGCGTTTGTGACCTCCCCAGAGCGCTTTGACCTCCTGCTGGATGAGCACTACAACCGGGTCCAACCAGGCCCTGGTGAGATAGCCATGCCGGTGATCTACCAAGAACAAGGCACGTTGAAGCTCGGGGACACGGTGACGGTGCAGCTTGCGGAAGGGGTGAAAAAGGATTTTGTGGTCACCTCGTTTCTGCGTGATGCTCAGATGAACCCCTCCTTGGTGACCTCCAAACGCATGGTGGTGCACCCGGATGATTTCTCGGTGGTTAATCAGCATCTGAATAACCCTGAGTACTTTATTGAATTCAAGCTCGCCAAGGGCGCGGATCGCGGCGCATTCCAGCACGCTTACAGAGACGCGCACCTCCCGAACCGCGGCATCGTGGTGGATTCCACCATCTTCCGCCTCATGAATGCCCTGAGTACTCTGCTGGTAGCAGCACTGGCTATCGTGATTGCTAGCCTCCTGGTTGTGGTGGCTGCCCTGTCGGTGCGCTTTGCCTTCCTCGCGGCGATTGAAAATGACCTCAAAGAAATCGGAGTGCTGAAAGCCATCGGTGCCCCGTCGCGGGCGATGAAACGCCTGTACCTGATTAAATACGCCGCGTTGGCGGGCGTCGGTACCGTTGTGGGGTTGCTGTTGGCCATCCCCATGACACACACCAGCCTTAAACCCGTGTTGCTGTATTTGGGCACGCCGCCGACCAACTTGTGGGCACCTCTGCTCGCGGCTTTCATTGTGCCGCTGCTGCTCATTGGCTTGTGCTGGCTGTTGCTGCGTCGCATGGACCGTATTTCCGCAGTTCAGGTGCTGCAGGAGCAGACGCGGGCGTCGAGAAGCGGGCGCCGATTCCGCTTGACCCGTTCCCGCTTCCTCCCCGTTCATCAATGGACCGGACTGACGGCAGCGCTGCGGCCCGCGAACCTGCTGCTACTGACTGTGGTGGCGCTGAGCACTTTCCTGATGATTCTGCCCACCACCCTTGCCTCCACCTTCGCGGATCAGCGTTTTGCCACCTATGTGGGCATTGGCGCGGCGGACGTGCGCATCGACATCCGCGATAACACCATCAACCCCGAAAAAGTCACCAAGGACGCAGAATCCGACCCCGACGTGACCAACGTGGTGCGGCTCACTTCCAATCGCTATGACATTAAGAAAGCCGACGGGTGGGAAACCATCGTCGTTGAACGTGGTGACCATACTGTTTTCCCACTGTCCTACACCAGTGGGCACGCCCCTACCGCCCCCGACGAGATCGCCTTGTCCTACAACCAGGCGCAGGAGGTCAATGCGGACCTCGGGCACACCATCACCATGCGCACACCTGGCGGCGAGAAACAGCTCCGCGTGAGCGGCATCTATCAGGATGTGACCAATGGCGGGCGCACCGCGAAAGCCGTCTTCGAGGACTCCGCACCCGCAGTCTGGGAGGTTGTGTACCTGCAGCTCGCGTCTGGTGTGGACGTGCATGCGAAAACCGAGCAGCTCACGAATACTTACCCAGAGGCCAAAGTGAACAATGTCAGCGACGTGAGCCAGCAGATTTTCGGTGCGGCATCCTCACAACTGGGTGTGATCGCGCTGCTCGCAGCCATCGCCGCAGTGGGGTTGATTTTCCTGGTCACTACGCTATTCCTCATTCTCATCCTGGCGCGTGAACACGACGACATTGCTAGCCTCCGCGCCATCGGAGCCACCAGTCGAGGACTCGTGGGGCACTATCTCACGCGCTTCGGCACTGTCGGACTCGCAGGCATCATCGTCGGCGTGGTGCTTGTGAACACCCTGGGCAACAGCCTATTCAAACTCGGCCTCGGCCGCATGGGCGCCCCGGCCGTAGAGCTCTTGCCCGACATGCTCCTGGCGTGGGTTCTCATTCCACTTGTGTTGGCGCTGGTCATCGCCACTGCCATTGTTCTTCCAACCCGAAAGATACGAGGTATCAGCCATGCTTAACGCGCACCAGGTCACCAAGGATTACCAGATCCGAGTTCTCGACCATATCGACGTCAGCATCAACGACGAAGAGTTCGTGGCCATCATGGGGCCGTCCGGGTCCGGCAAATCGACGCTGTTGCATGCGCTCAGCGGACTTGATAGGCCCACCAGTGGCACCGTGAGTATCGACGACCGTGAACTCACCGACCTCAGCGAAGCCGAGCTCGCACAACTCAGGCTTGTCACTTTCGGCTTTGTGTTCCAACAACCGCACCTGCTGAGCTCGCTCAGTGTGCTAGATAACGTCGTGCTTCCTGGGTTCCTAGCCAAACAAGAACCGCGCCAGACGATTGTGGAGCGCGGGCGGGAACTCATGGAGCGCGTCGGCATCGCCGACCTGGCTGATCGAGCCATCACTGAAGCCTCCGGTGGGCAGCTTCAGCGGGTGGGGATCTGCCGGGCGCTGATCAACAAGCCAAAGATCCTCTTTGGCGACGAACCCACCGGCGCGCTCAACTCCGCGACCTCGGCAACAATCTTGGACATTTTCCACGACATTAACCACGAGGGCACCACAATTGCGCTGGTCACGCACGATCCAGTGGTGGCGGCGCACGCCGACCGCGTACTTATCCTCGTCGACGGTACCATCGCCGACGACGTCACTCTAGGCGCCTACCACCCCAATGACCATCAGGAACGGCTGGCGCATATCAACGGTCTTATGGCTGCTCGCGGCGTGTAAAAGAATGATCCGCGACCGTCAGTTCACCCGAGAAGGCCGCGCCCAACGCTGCGGCCAGCGGCGCGACCATTTCTTGCGTATCGACGTCGCGCCCCAGCTCTGCACTCAGGGTGGTCACCCCGGCATCAGCGATGCCGCAGGGCACAATATGCTGGTAAAACTCCAGCGTGTTATTGCAGTTCAAGGCTAGGCCGTGCATGGTAACGCCTCGGGTTACTCGAATGCCCAGGGCACCGACCTTGCGTTCTGGGCGGGTATCATTGCCTGGAATCCAGACGCCCGAACGGCCGTCGACACGCCCCGCATCTTGAAGCCCCAGGTCACGTACCACCTGGATGATGGCTTCCTCCACGCGGCGCACATAATCCACCACGTCCACCGGCTCAGCGAGCTTGATGATTGGATAGCACACCAGTTGTCCGGGGCCGTGCCAGGTGATCCGGCCACCGCGATCTACATCCACCACCGGCAGGCCGTTGGTGGGGCGATCCTCGGGTTGCGTTCGTTTGCCAGCCGTGTAGGTGTTGGGGTGTTCAAGGAACAGCAGCTGATCGTTGATAAGACCGTCCGCGCGCTGCGCAGCCAACTCCGCCTGCCGATCCCACATCTCCACATAATCCACCGTGCCCAGGTTATAGACCTCTAGGGGAGTGGAGATATCGCGAATTGGCTGATCAGGGGCGGTAAAAGGGGCACGGGGTGCAGTCATGCAAATAATTTTACGCGCATCCTACAGTGAGTTATGCGCGGCCTTGTTTAGCACAAACCCCTTGCCCGTGCTTTGCTGCCAACAGGTCATACCTGTTGGTTGGGCCTTGCAGGCAAAATCGCCCCACTGTGCTTGGTCCCCGTAATCAAGCCGCTGCACGTGATCTCCAGGGCTGCCCAGGTAGCGTTCGCCGCACACAGTGCTTGGCGACGATGAACTGTCATACAAGGCGATCGAATAAAGCTCGGAGTTACAGTCCTCTAATCCGTGGGAGCTGTAGGAACGGTCGCGAATAGAACACCCCACGTACGTGTCATGAAGCTCGCAGGAAATGTTCTCCGACGGTGTGTCCACCAACTGTGCCTTCTGCGTGCTAGCGGGAACGGGGGACACCTTTGTGGAGTCAGATGTGGCTGTGGTCGATTGAGAGGCAGTTGTGGTTGCTTCCGATGTTTCTGCCTTGGACGTGGTTTCTGCCTGCCCTGCCGGGGAAGACGCTGGGTGATACTCCAGGTTGTTCAGCCACACGATGAACGCCCCGACCACTCCAATGACAATCGCAATGGCGGTCACCCATTTGATCAGCCCTTCCGTTCGTGCCGCATCGTGAACTGTGCGTGGTGAGTTCATTGTTATTTCCTCCCGGAGTGGATCATCACGGTGTTGATCAGGCGCTCTATATCGGCGGGTTCGCTGGGTGCAAACCCGTGAACTTGTTGGGTGAAGGCATGAACGTGATCCTCAAAGAGGAGCTGGTTGTCGTTCGTACGTGATGCTTCAAGCACCTGTAACCCGAACTCATGCCAATCACATTCCTGCACGCGGCTTTGGGCGGAAGCTAGCCCGTCGGCAGTCATGATTGTATGAACGCCCACGGCAGGCCCAATGGCCAGCAATTCATGCAACATGTCAGATACAGTCGTCGCGCGGTTTGCTGGATCAAGTCGCTTCGCCCGATGTACCCCCGCCAGGACTAGGAACTGCGGTGCGTAATCACGTCCCTCCGCCGCACGAGCACGGGCTTCCTTCAGAAACGACTCTACGGTGGAATCCAGCGTGATGGCACGTTGTACCGTCAGTCCATGTTCCTCTAAAGGCTCAAGAAGTTGCTCCCACTCCGCATTAGCCGAGATGAAGTTAATCAGATGCGTGTCCACCTTGTTCAGCACCAGGCTGGTGAGCATCGCAGTCAAGGTATGCAGATTATCGACGTCCGCCACCACGACGTTAGCAGCAACCTTGCGGGTTACCTCGGCAAGGAGGGGCACTCCTGTCTGCACTGCCGTGCCCACAGGGAGAGCAACCTGATGATGCGTATCAGCAGTGACGAGGCGCGCGGCGTCGATATCCGCAAGCGACACGGGAGCATGGTCGGCAGGTTGGGAGTCTTGCAGCTGCGTGCGGATGCCGCGAAGCAATACCTCAAGCTGCTGGCCAGTGGGAGCGGTGCCAGGTCGGAATGTCCACTCCAACAGCACATCGTGTTCCAGACCCATCGAGTCCATTGTGTGTGGAGGTAGCTCACCTTCTGGCGCGGAATACACCGGCGTGCCGTTGCGGGGAAGCCACGGCAACGTTTCAAGCAGTTCAGGCCGTTGTGCTGAGACCACGATGACGAACACCCCCGCGCGGCGCCCGACCGCTGCAATGCGGGACACGCGTCGCGTTAGTTCCTCGGTGAGTCCGCTTGGAAAATCGAAAAGCAACAACAGCCGGTACGGCTCAGCGGCTTCAGGAGCTGCTTTGTTGTACTCGGTGATGGTGTGATGCTGTCCCTGCAGACACCGCTGAGTCACCACAGCGATGTGCTGTTCTACCTGTGTCAGCAATTGCTCCAGGTGCTTGGTGTTTGTTCGCACCGTGTCGCCATAAATACGCTCGCCTTCAGGACCCAATCCGAAGAGAAACGACAGAGAATCCCCCAGCTGTTCCGGGTCAAATGCATCAACGATCACCCGGCCAGCAGGTATGCGACGCAACAAGTCAAGCACAGCAAACTGCACCGTCTTCACGTCTGTGGTAGCAAAACCACCGGTGTGGTCAAAGTTTAGGAACAATCCCCAGTTGCACACACTTGGTTCCGTTGCGTTAAAAGTGAGGTTCCACCGATGGTCGGGTTCGCCATGTAATCCGGTGCGCTGTCCGCTGATGGCACTGAGCGTCAGGGAACCGACAGACGCAATGGGGTGATAATGCGGTGCGTTGTTGGTGTGGGCGTCAGCGTGTCCCGACGGATCGCACTCAGGCACCTGGCTTTGGCGTTCCAGAAGCATCGAGCGCAGTTCATGGTCCATGCGTCGATGCCAGCTGGCGATATGTAGATGAGGCTCATTGACCCGTGCATAATAAAGCCTGGCCAGTTGCGCGCAGCCAGAGATGAGTGCTTCGTACACTCGCGTCTGAATGTGGGCAATTAGCGTTCTCCTGGCCGATCCGAAAATCGGGATGGTGCATGTGCCGACTTCTTCTAAAACACTGACAGCGCGAAGCTCCCACTGGGCGAACTCTTCTACAGGCAGGCGAGAAAGTTCTTGAGAAATATCCTCGTAGGCACCGTTGTCCAGCCAATAGCAGATTTTCTGTAACCATGCCTGTGGTGTCGCCCCAAAATCCGGTGCGATAAATGACGCCGTGCCGCCAATATCGAATCGCTCGGCAGCATAGGAGCTTATCTGCGAGATCAGTGTGTGAGCCCGGTCGATATTCTGCGTGATGCACCAATCAATGACGGCGAGCTCGTTGTCTACATGGGAACTTGCCTCTTTTACCTTGTCAACTGCCGTGCTGAGGTGGGTGGCGAAACTGCGGAATTCGTCTTGGGAAACCTGCATCTGCCGACACCACACGAGGTCCCCTTCCAGGGACGATGCAGTGGTGTGCTGGGAATGAGGCATACAGAATCCTTGCAGGTGCGATGACAGTTGTTGTTACCAATCTAACAGATTAGATAGCCCAATTTACAGGAAAGAAACAGAAAATTATCAGCGCAATATTATACCTGGCAAACGGTACTGGTGGCTATAAAACAAAACTATCCCCCAATTCCGCATGGAACGGGGGATAGTGTGGATGACTACAGAGCTGCTGTATTACAGACCCAAGTCACCTTCGAAGTTGGCGGTCTCAAGGCGATCCCGAATGGTGGTCAGGAACCGGCCAGCGTCCGCGCCATCAACGATCTGGTGATCGTAGGTCAGCGGCAGGTACACCATCTGGCGTACGGCGATGGCATCCACACCATGCTCCGAGATCACAACTGGGCGCTTCACAATAGCGCCGGTACCCATGATGGCTGCCTGCGGCGGAACCAGAATCGGGGTGTCGCTCAGGGCGCCTTCGGAACCAATGTTGGTGATGGTGAACGTGCCGCCGCTGAGGTCAGCTGGCTTCAACTTGTTGTTGCGTGCACGGTCAGCGATGTCTGTGATGGCCTGAGCCAGCTCCGGCAGGGTCATGTCCTGGGCATTGTGGATGACTGGGGAAAGCAGACCAGCCGGGGTGTCCACGGCAATGCCGAGGTTGACCTGCGAGTGATAGGTCATTTCCTTCTTCTCGGCGTTGTAGGAGGCGTTCACGTTCGGGTGAGACACCAGCGCCTCAATGGCGGCCTTGGCGAAGAACGGCAGGTAGGTGAGGTTCACGCCATACTTGGCCTGGAAGGCTGCCTTGTTGGCCTTGCGCAGCTCAGCAACATTAGTCATGTCCACTTCATGCAGCTGAGTCAGCTGGGCTGCGGTGTGCAGGGATTCCAGCGTCTTCTTTGCGGTGATCTCGCGGATGCGGTTCACGCGCTGCGTGGTGCCGCGCAGGGCTGCCTTGGCCGGGTCAACGCGCTTGGTGGACACGGCAGAAGCAGCGGTTGCGGGAGCTGCTGCAGGTGCCTCGGCTGCGGCTGGTGCCGATTCAGCGGCACCTTGGCCTGCGGCTGCCAGAACATCCTGCTTGCGGATACGCCCGCCAACACCTGTGCCGGTGACGGTACGCAAATCGACACCGTGCTTGTCGGCGAGCTTGCGGACCAGCGGCGTCACGTACGGGACATCGTCATTGCTGTTTACCTTGGCTTGCGCTGCTGGAGGAGTAGCAACGGACTTCGGTGCTTCTACCTTGGGAGCAACCTCAACCTTTTCCTCGGCTACCGGAGCCGCTGGTGCGGGTGTCGGCGCTGCGGGTGCTGCGTTGGGGTCGCCGATGCGGACGATGACGGCTCCGACGTCAACGGTGTCGTCTTCGTTGTGCAGGATTTCGACGATGGTGCCTGCTACGGGGGAGGGGACCTCGGTGTCGACTTTGTCGGTGGAGACTTCTAGGAGGGCTTCGTCCACCTCGACGGTGTCTCCGACCTGTTTGAGCCAGCGGGTGATGGTGCCTTCGGTGACGGATTCGCCGAGTTCGGGCATGACCACATCAGTAGCCGCGCCGGCGCTGGATGTTTGTGCTGCCACGTCAACCTTCTCTTCCGCAACGGGTGTTGGTTCTGGTGTTGTTGGTGCTGCTGCGGGTGCTGCGTTGGGGTCGCCGATGCGGACGATGACGGCTCCGACGTCAACGGTGTCGTCTTCGTTGTGCAGGATTTCGACGATGGTGCCTGCTACGGGGGAGGGGACCTCGGTGTCGACTTTGTCGGTGGAGACTTCTAGGAGGGCTTCGTCCACCTCGACGGTGTCTCCGACCTGTTTGAGCCAGCGGGTGATGGTGCCTTCGGTGACGGATTCGCCGAGTTCGGGCATGACCACATCAGTAGCCGCGCCGGCGCTGGATGAGCTTGTGCTGGAGGCACTTGCAGCAACAGATGCAGAAGCCTCTACCTTGGCCGCAACCTCAACTTTTTGTTCGGCCGCCGGTGCTGCAGGGGTTGAGGCTTCGTTTGCGTCACCAATTTCTGCGATGACGGCTCCGACGTCGACGGTGTCGTCTTCATCATGCAGGACTTTGAGCAGGACGCCCGCCGCTGGAGAGGGAATTTCCGTATCGACTTTATCTGTGGAGACCTCAAGTAGCGGTTCGTCAACTTCTACTGTGTCGCCGACTTGCTTTAGCCAACGGGTGATTGTGCCCTCGGTGACGGATTCGCCCAGTTCGGGCATCTCTACAGAGAACGCCATTGTGTTCAGACTCCTTGATCAAGTCGTGTAGGTATAACAGTGTTAATACTCTGAGACTACCGGTTCGCTTCGGCTTATGTGACCTTGAGGTGCTTTTGGCGAACAGGACTCCCCCTACAATAGTGGATTGTGTTCAACTTATTTGGTCGTAGGAAGTCGAAACCGGGCATTCGTCCGCCGCGCGCACCTGGAGACACCATCCGCCAGGCAGACTGTGCTGACCTGCAGAACTGGGTTCGCGGACGTGCTTTTGTTGAGGCTTTCGTGGAACCTGAGACGTTGATCAACGAGATGAGTGTCGTCCTAGTTGATGAACATGGGGACTTTATTCGACGCCCGATCGGTGGCCCCAAGGGGATCGATGCTGTTACCCGTGAAGTGGGGGTACCCGTCTACGACGTTGAAGAGACCGGATACCCACAGCGCATGCGCGAAAAATTGGAACGAGACCGCATCATCCGTAAACGCCAAGAACAAGCAGAACGCCGCGCCCGATTCGAGCGCGGCGAACAACCATAAACACGGAGTCTACTCTCCTGCGATACCTTCCAGCACGGCGATCAGTGTACGCACGGGTGCGCCGGTGGCTCGCGCGGGTGTGTAGCCGTGGGCACCACCCGTGTTAAAGGACGGCCCGGCGATGTCGATGTGCACCCACTCGATGCCCTCACCAACGAAGTTTCCCAGGTAGTACCCAGCCGACAGCATGCCACCCCAACGGGATGGATCCGCGTTGCGCAGGTCGGCGACGGGAGAGGACATGGCGGTGGACATTTCCTCGGGAATAGGCATGGCCCACGCCTGTTCACCGACGCTCCGGCCGGTTTCTGCAACACGGTCACGGAAGGCATCGGAACCCATTACACCGGCCGTGCGCAGCCCTAACGCCACCATTTGTGCACCAGTGAGGGTGGCGGTTTCGATCAGGTAGTCGGGGTTATCCTCACTTGCGCGTGCGATGGCATCGGCAAGGATGAGGCGGCCTTCTGCATCAGTGTTCAGGATTTCGGAGGTTGTGCCCCCGTAATGCGTGATCACATCGCCCGGGCGGTAAGAATTGCCGCCGGGCATGTTCTCTGCCATGGGGATGGTGGCGGTCACCTTGACATTGAGCTTCAACCGAGCTGCGGCGATGATGGTGGCAAGGACAGCTGCGGAGCCACCCATATCGGAAATCATCTGGTCCATGTTGGCCGCCGGTTTGATGGACACGCCACCCGTGTCAAAGGTGACGCCCTTGCCTACGAGTGCAACGGTGGGTGCATCGTCCAGTTGCTCGGGGGTGTAGCTGATGCGTACGAGGCGCGGGCCGCGTGTGGAACCCTGACCCACGGCCACAATGCCGCCGAAGCCCTGCTCGGCAAGCGCGGCGTCGTCAAGCACCTCCACGGTGAGGCCATTGTCCTCGGCGGCTGATGTGGCGATGGCGGCGTAGGACTCGGGGAACAGGTGTGACGACGGCGCGTTCACCAGGTCGCGGGCAAAGGCGACGGCCTCAGCGGTGATGACGGCGGCGTCGAAAAGCGCCTGGTCCTTGCCGAGGAACACCACCTTCTTCACCGGTTGCTGATCCTCAGGAACATCGGCGGTTTTCAGCCCACGGTAGGTGTATGCGCCGAGAGCGATGCCCTCCAAGGCAGCGGCCAAGCCGAGTTCCCCCAGCGTTGTAGCCACAACCTTTAAACCCGTGAGTGAGCGTGCGGCAACACCGGCGGCGCGGCGAAGCTTCTCCGCGTCCACATCGTCACGTTTGCCTACACCCACAGCGACAATTGGGCCGGTACTAGCGGGAACCTTGGTTACCTCCTCGGCGGCACCAGTAGCACCAAGCATGTCCAGGGCAGCCCGCACTGTCGCACCATCAAAAAACTCCGACTCAGGAAGATCAAGACCGTCCTCGCCCTGAAACACGGGGACAACCAGCGCCTCCGCATCCTGCGGCATCTCCGCAGACAAGGACAACTCAGGTACAACACCGCGGTGAGGCAACGAGAATTCAGAAGACATGTAGGGCTAACCTCCACACAAACAATCAAGGAATAGTCACCTCAACAGTAGCGACCCACCCGACCACACAACACCGCTGGGTGTACCTTGATGTACATGACAGATTTGGTTTTTAACGTAGAACGCACCAGCAACCCCACCTCGCCGGAACGCCTCGCCGAGATTCTGGCAAACCCTGGATTCGGGCACTACCGCACCGACCACATGGTCACTATCGACTGGACTGAGGACAAAGGCTGGCACAACGCCGCTGTCGTCCCTTACGCCCCCATCTCCCTTGACCCCGTCGCCTCCGTCCTGCACTACGGGCAAGCAATCTTCGAGGGACTGAAAGCCTACCGGCAGCCCGACGGGAGCATAAAAACCTTCCGTCCAGAAGCCAACGCCGAACGCATGCAGCGTTCCGCTGAGCGCATGGCCATGCCGAAACTCCCCACGGAACTGTTCATCGAATCACTCCGCATGCTTGTGGACATCGACCAAGACTGGGTGCCCGCCGCAGGTGGAGAAGAATCCCTCTACCTACGCCCCTTCATGATCGCCACCGAACCCAGCCTCGGCGTCCGGCCCGCCAACTCCTACACCTTCATGCTCGTCGCTTCGCCCGCAGGTGCCTACTTCAAAGGCGGCATCAACCCCGTCTCCGTGTGGCTTTCCGAAGACTACGTCCGTGCCTGCCCCGGTGGCACTGGTGCCGCCAAATTCGCGGGCAACTACGCCGCCTCCCTTGTCGCACAGGCACAAGCCACCGAAAAAGGCTGCGACCAGGTGGTCTGGCTCGATGCCATCGAACGAACCTACGTGGAAGAGATGGGCGGCATGAACCTTTTCTTCGTCTACGGCACGGGTAACGACGCCCGGGTGGTCACCCCACGCCTGTCTGGTTCACTGCTTCCTGGGGTCACCCGCGCATCCCTCCTTCAAGTCGCCCAAGACCTGGGGTATTCCGTTTCCGAGGAGCTTGTGAGCACCGAATCCTGGCGTGACGACGCCCTTTCCGGTGCCATGAGCGAAACCTTCGCCTGCGGCACCGCCGCCGTGATCACTCCCGTTGGCAAGGTGAAATCCAACCACGGCGACTTCACTATTGGTGGCGGCGTGTCCGGCGAGATCACCATGCAGCTTCGCGAAACCCTTACCGGAATCCAGCGCGGCACCATTGATGACACTCATGGGTGGATGCACACGCTGGTGTAGATGGTTGCTGACCTAGGATAAGCCGTGTTCTTCACAGCAACACGGCAACTAATGCCGCAGAGAAGGCGGTGCAAAGTTCAATGCTGGCACCGATGCAGTCACCATTAAGTCCGCCGAAACGCCGCCGAAAATGCGCCGCGACGAGCAGGTTGAACAGAAGCGCTCCCACTAGGGCGGTAATGCCGAGTATCCACACCTCGTAGTACAGCGCAGCTGCCAGCATCAACGCCCACACGCCAATCCACCACCAGCGGATCGTGCCGATGACCAAGGCGCCAAAACCGGTGGGGGAGAAGGCTGTGAACCCTCGTGCGCACGTGATCATAGCGGCGCAGCGTCCAATGGCGGGCAGCGCGGCGACAGTAAGGAGCGCCGAGGTGGTAAGCAGAGCATGTATGGCGGCTACTTGGGTGAGTAGTGTCAGCAGGACCGTTCCCATGCCAAGCGCGCCGGTGTAGCGGTCAGCAAGAATTTTTTGTGCTTGTTCGCCGGATTGGAAAGAGCCCAGAGCATCGCCGACATCAGCAAGTCCGTCGAGGTGCATCATGCGTGTCAGGGTTTCCCACAGAACGACGATGAGCACAGCGGTGAGGAGAGGGCTGATGCTCAGGGCATCGGCAACCATAGCGAGTGCGTAGGTGCACACCCCTAAGAACACGCCAACTAGGGGCAATGCAGCCATTGCCCGCGCCCCGGTGGTGCGGTCAAAGGTGGCGGCCCCCGGGAACGGCAGGATGGTCAGCCAGCTGAAGGCGGTGTTGATGCCTTCCCAGGGAGCGAATCCATGGGCGTTACCTGGCTCGTTGTCAGAGAACCCTGCTTTGCCGGACACAATAACGCTAGTCCTTCTCGGAAACTCCGGCGGATTCAAAGGTGGCCATGTCGGTCATGATGTCAGTCGCGGCTTTCACTAGGGGAAGTGCTGCGGCCGCCCCAGAGCCTTCGCCGAGCCTCATACCAAAGTCGAGGAGGGGGTCCAGGTGGAGTGAATTCAGCGCCAGGATGTGAGCTGGTTCTGCGCCTTTGTGTCCCGCAACCCACCATTTGCGCGCGCCGGGGGCGAGTTTATTGGCCATGAGGGCGGCGGAGGTGACCACCACGCCGTCGAGAAGTACGGGGGTGCGGCGCACGGCGGCTTGTGCCAGGAAACCCGCCATAGCCGCGAGGTCGGGGGAGGAGATGGCTTTGAGGACGGCGATGGGGTCGTGTTTGATGGCACGCACGCGGTACATGGCATCGCGGACGGCGGTGACCTTGCGTTTCCAGCCTTCGTCATCGATGCCGGTCCCGCGGCCAACCACAACGACGGGCTCGGTGCTGGTCATGGCTCCGATGAGGGCGGCGGCGGGCGTTGTATTGCCGATTCCTAGGTCGCCAGCGATGAGGAGGTCCACGCCCGAGTCAACTTCCTGGTCGGCGACGCGCTGTCCGATCTGCAGTGAGCGGATGACCTGGTCGTCGTCCATGGCGTCTTCACGGTCGATGGAACCGCAGCTGCGGGAGACTCGCTCATCACCCCACACATCGTGGTCAAGGGAGACGTCAACGACCCGCACGGAGGCCCCGGCCGCCCGGCCGAGTACGTTGATGGCCGCCCCGCCTGCCTGAATGTTGGCAGCCATTTGCAGAGAGACTTCGGAGGGGTAGGCAGACACCCCGTGCTGCGCCACTCCATGGTCACCCGCGAACACGACGATGCGGGGGTTGTCAATGGAATGCGGTGGGCATTGTCCTTGGCATGCGGAGATCCACACGCCTAAGTCCTCGAGCCGCCCAAGGGAACCCGCTGGCTTTGTCAGCGTGAGTTGGCGGTCGCGTGCCTGCTGCTCCACCTCCGCGTTGGGGGCTTCAACTTTGGCGAATAGTTCGGCGGGAACCATGGAGTGTCTCCTTTAGGGTTTCAATGTGAGAGGTATGCCAGCCACGACCAGCGTCACACGCTCGCAGAGTGCTGCCAGTGTGCCGTTGAGTGCACCGATTTCGTCGCGGAAAAGGCGGCCGGACCGGTGCTCTGGGATCACGCCCATTCCTACTTCGGGGCTGACCAGAATGAGGTTGTTACTAATAGGGAAGCTGTCAACTGCCGCAATGAGGCGCTGAACTTGCGGGGTGATGGTGCCGCGTGGGGCGTCCCACGCCTGGGCGTCGTCAAGCGTGTGGGTGAGCCATGTTCCCAGATCATCCACAAGGACGGTGCGGCATGGTGGGTTGGCGAGGACCGTTGCGGCATCGATCCGGTCCTCCGTTGTCCAGTGTGTGGGACGGCGTTTCACATGCTCAGCGATGCGCTGGGAAAAATCCGTGTCGCCAGGCCAGGGGCGCGCAGTGGCGACGTAGCAGACATCCTCATCTGCGCAGAGTTCTTCAGCAAACACCGACTTCCCCGAGCGCGCCCCGCCCAGCACCAATGTGCGCACGTGCTACACCTTGTCGCCGATGTTGACTCGCGGCTTCGGGCTGCGGAGTCGACGCAGCTGAGTGGCACGTGAATACGCATAAAAGCCCAGTGAGATGCCCGGTTCGGTAGAGGTGGGGAACTTGTTCCGCACGGCTTTGTTGGCACCGCGACCAATGATCAGCCCCTCCACGGCGAATGACAGCATCACCACCATGACGAAGGTGGACATGACCGCCGAGGTTTGTGGGTAATTCTGGGCGATAAACATCACAACCAAAAGACCCAAAGCCACCGGCATGATCATGTTGTTCATGTGGCGTCGGGAATCCACCCAATCGCGCACAAAACGACGCTCATCGCCGCGGTCACGCGCCAGCAGGTACTTCTCTTCGCCGCGATCCATTGCTTCCTGAACCTTGCGGCGCTGCGCCGTTTGCTGCTCGCGTTCCTTACGTTTGAACTCCCGGTACTCCTCCTTTGACATGGATTCTTTCAACGCTTTACGACGCTCGCGCGCCTCCTTCGGCGTCTCTGGGGGTTTCGCGGGGGAGCGGCGAACCCCCCGCTCACGCTCAGCATCTGCCCGTTTGGTCGTGGGGCGGCCCTTCTTTGGGGTATATCCCTTGCGAGTGGGCTGCGTTTCTGCGGGCGCATCTGCAGCTAATTCAACAGGCTCAGCTGCTGACGAAGAATCAGTTTTCTGCCAAGGAAGTTTCACGTATTCAAGGCTACAAGATATGGTAGGCACGACGGGTGTTAAGGCAGAAACACCCAAACAGGGGTTGATGCTGGGGGCAGGGGAATAACCCTCATAAGAACGCTGTTGAATACAATAATCTGTGCATCATCGCTTATTGCGGAGTACCGTGGTGCACGACGCAATCTTTTACAAAAAAGGAGTTCACTAATGACCGCTCCCTCAACCAATACTGGTGTGATCCTCACTGATGCTGCCGCGGCCAAAGCTAAGGCATTGTTGGAGCAGGAAGGCCGTGAGGATCTAGCACTGCGCATCGCTGTGCAGCCTGGTGGCTGCGCAGGACTGCGTTACCAGCTGTTTTTCGACGACCGCGAGATCGATGGCGACAAGGTTGATGTCGTCGGTGGTGTGCGCCTTGTCGTGGACAAGATGAGTGTGCCCTACCTCGCAGGTGCCCGGATTGACTTCCAGGACACCATTGAGTCCCAGGGCTTCACTATCGACAATCCCAACGCAGCCGGCTCCTGCGCCTGCGGGGATTCCTTCAACTAAGACGAAGGTTCAGGATTAAGCCTTAGAGCAGTGTCATAGACATGCTCTAAGGCTTTTTCGCGTTCTTCCTGGGGGAGGTGTGCCGGGGCATAGGTGATGATGGGTTCCTGTGTGGAATAGCCCACAAACCGAAATATCCCATGGTGAATATGGGACAAGAATGAATGCATGTCGTCGGTCATTTCGTCTGGTTTGTAGAACTCTTCGGGTCCGCCAGTGGTCGTTGCTACCAGTGCTTTCTTGCCGTACAGCGCAGCCTCGTCGAGCATTCCATAGTCCCCACCGAACACTCCGCCCATGACCCACACGCGATCAATCCAGCCCTTTGTGATGGCAGGCATGGAGAACCACCAGAAGGGGAACGACAAGATCAGCATGTCAGCCCCAAGAACGAGCTCCAAATGCCGGGCAATTTCCGGGTTCAGGGTGCCGTCTTTGATCGCCTGCAAGGTCGCTTCCTGCGGCTTGAATGGGCGGGTCGGATTTTCAACGTCGTTGACATTGACAACCGGATCCCAGTCCTCGGCGTACAGGTCGATGAAATCCACGGTATGACCGGCGTCCTTCAGCGCCCGCTCAATAGTGTGAGCCTGAGCGGTGCAGAACGACTCAGGCTCCGGGTGTGCATGAACAATCAATACTTGTGACATGTGGGCGATTGTAATGACGCGTTAGGCATCAAAACAGGGCAAATCTTTCTTGATTGTTTTAGGTTGTGCAATGAATCGATGCAACAGCGCAGTGAGACTACAGCTCCACGGGGTACTCGCGTTCCTCAATATTGGGCACAATGCGCTTTTCCACGAAAATCCCGTGCCACACCATGAATGCCAGGACTGTCCACAAGCGGCGAGAATGGTCCGATACGCCGTCGCGGTGCTCCTTCAGCATCTGCAGAAGAGCCTGTTTGTCAAAATAGTCCTCGGTCTGTGAGGCGTTAATGGTGTCCTGCGCCCAGCCATACAACTCGTCGCCCGCCAACCAATGCCGCATGGGAACCGGGAAGCCCAGTTTCCGGCGATTAAGCACATGGGCGGGAACAATCTGTTCCATGGCGCGGCGCAGCGCGTATTTGGTGGTCCCCTCGGTGATCTTTAACCCGTGGGGGATTGTCTCCGCCACGGCAAACACTTCCCGATCCAGGAACGGAACACGCAGTTCCAGGGAGTTCGCCATGGTCATCTTATCGGCCTTAACCAGAATGTCGCCCCGCATCCACGTGAACAGGTCCAAGTGCTGCATCCTGGCGACCGGGTCCATATCGCGGGAATGCGCGTAGATGGAAGCGGTGACATCACGGTGATCCCACTCCGGTTTCGCACCGGGCATGACGCGCTTGAGCTGCTCCCAGCTGAAGGAGCGCGCGTTGCCGTAGTAGCGCTCTTCCATGGGGGTGGTGCCGCGTTGGAGTAGGGATTTGCCTTTCACACCGTCGGGCAGCACGGTACTGAGCTTGCGGAGTCCTTTGAGCAGGGGAGAGGGGATCTTCTCGAAGGGCGCGAGTGACAGTGGTTCCTTATATATGGTGTAGCCGCCGAAGAGTTCGTCGGCACCTTCACCGGACAGCACTACTTTGACGTGCTTCCGGGCTTCCGCAGCCACAAAGTAGAGCGGAACCAGCGAGGGGTCCGCCACTGGATCATCCAGGTACCACATAATCTTGGGGATAGCATCGGCGTATTCCTCCGGGGAGACAATCTTGACGATGTGTTCCACTCCGATGGCTGCTGCGGATTCCGCCGCTACATCAACTTCGGAGTAGCCCTCGCGCTCAAAACCGGTGGTGAAGGTGAGAAGATTCGGGTTGTGACGCTTCGCCAACGCCGCAATAGCCGTTGAATCGATGCCGCCGGACAGGAACGATCCAACAGTCACGTCGGCACGCATGTGCTTTTCCACGGAGTCTTCCAGCGCCCGTGCGATGCGGTCGAACAGCACCTGCTCTTCGCCCTTAACGACGCCCCGCACATTGAACTGCGGTTTGAAGTACCGCTCCTGCTTAACGACGCCCTCCTGGGTCACCGTCCCGATACATCCTGACTCAAGCCTGCGGATATGGGTATGCAAAGATTCTGGTTCTGGCACATACTGCAGATCCACGTAGTGCTCAACGGCTCGGTAGTCAACGCTGAGATCTAGACCCAGCTCTGGTGCCATCTCAAGGATGCATTTTTTCTCGCTGGCGAAAACGGTACCTTTATCTGTGGTGGCGTAGTACAGCGGTTTGATGCCAAATGGGTCGCGGGCGAGAAAAAGCTGCTTTTCCTTGGTATCCCAAATGGCGATACCGAACATACCTCGCAGGTGTTTCACCACATCTTTGCCCCAATGGTGGTATCCCACAAGAATTGGTTCGCCGTCGCCCGAGGTGTTGAAGGTGTAGCCCAAATCCTGCAGCTCTTTACGCAGCTCAACGTAGTTGTAGATTTCGCCGTTGAAGGTCATGGCGTAGCGATCCGGCTCGCCTTCTGGACCCCACTGAAGTGGCTGGTGGGAATGTGCAATATCGATAATGGAGAGGCGATTGAAGCCAAACACCGCGTCTGTGTCATGCCATGATCCGGCCTCGTCTGGGCCGCGGTGGCGCATGCAGGGCAGCGCGCGTTCAATTGCGGGAACAAAGTCCACGGCGTTGTGATGTGCCGTAAGCATGCCTAAAAGGCCACACATAGAGCGTAATCCTTCGATCTCAGTTGCCAATACTCTAAGCAGTGTAGTGGTGCTGACCCCAAAACTGCAGAACCATACGTTATACGGACGCGGGAGGCGCGACGTCGATAAGCAGCGTGGGGGAGTGTTGATACCCCCGTTGAACAAAGATACAGCGCTGGTGCTTGAGCATTGTCGCGTGACGCACCAAACAGCAGTGCTGTAAATACTACACTTTTGAGGGTAACCCTAAGGATGATGTATTGTGAGTTAGACAACATTAGGTAAGGGGTGGTGTTGGGGCTGACCTTGTCACATGCAGTAAAATCCTCGCTGTATCAGCTGCGTGGCATCAAACGAGGTGGAAAGCACATCAGAATGCGATACGCTGCGAAGTTAGAAAAAGTTTGTGTGGACAGGAAGGCAGACACACGTGAAACAGCGAAACAAGCGTGGTTTCATGCGCAACGCGACCCTCGCAGGCGTACTCGGCGCTGGCAGCCTCGCGCTTACTGGCTGTGATGTCGCGGCACCCGGCGGCCCAGTTGGTCACTTTTTGCGCATGGGCTGGCCGGAAGGCATCACCCCAGAGGCTACCGCGATGGGCAATTTCTGGGTGTGGGTCTGGGTTGCTGCCTGGATTATTGGCGCAATCATGTGGGGCCTCATGCTGTGGTCTCTTTTTAGGTACTCCGCAAAGCGCGCCGAGAAGAACGGTAAAGGTGAATTCCCCCGACAAACCGGGTACAACGTTCCGCTGGAGCTGGTGCTGACCATCGTCCCGATCCTGATCGTGATGACCTTGTTCTTCTTCACCGTCCAAACGCAGGACCGCGTGACCGCCTTGGATAAAGACCCGAAGGTGAAGGTTGATGTCACCGCCTTCCAGTGGAACTGGAAGTTTGGATATGGCGAGGTTGCTGAGGATCTGTCGCCAACCGGTTCGCTGTACAACGGCCGTGATGAAGAGCGCCAGAAGGCTGCGGATCACAGCGCCGAATTTGCTGACAGTACTCGCGAATCCCATGGCGAGGCATCGCACGGTGAGCATGCCGCTGGTCCGATCCACGGTAAATCCAAGTCGGACATGTCCTACCTGCACTTTGACAAGATCGAGACATTGGGCACCACTGATGAAGTTCCGGTTCTGGTGCTTCCATCCCAGACCCCCATTGAGTTCGATCTCGCAGGAGCCGACGTGGTTCACTCCTTCTGGGTTCCTGAGTTCCTGTTCAAGCGCGACGCATTCCCGCACCCTGAGGCCAACAAGTCTCAGCGCACCTTCCAGGTTGAAAAGATTGAAAAGGAAGGTGCCTTTGTGGGACGTTGTGCTGAGATGTGCGGTACCTACCACGCCATGATGAACTTTGAACTCCGGGTGGTTTCGCCCGAAAAGTTTAAGCAGTACATGGAGTTCCGTAACAGCAACCCCAAGGCATCGAACGCCGAGGCACTGAAATCGATCGGTGAGGCTCCTTACGCAACCTCAACCAGTCCGTTCTTGTCTGGTCGCGAGGATACCCGCAACTCCACCAACACTGTTGACCTCAACAAGTCTGCTCAGTAGAAGGGAATAACACATGAAGTCTTCCGCCAAAATCTTCTATGGGCTGACGGTGTTCATGGGCATAATGGCCGTGATCTACATCGTGGCCACCCGCAATGTTTCTGACACCGGAAGTGTTCAGGGACTTGAGTGGGCAGGTGCGACTGGTCTGGCTCTGGCTGCAGGACTCACACTTATGCTGGGTGCCTACTTCCACTTCACGGAGCGTCGCATTGATATTCTTCCCCAGGACTGGGAGGAAGCAGAGATTGAAGACGGTGCTGGGATGCTCGGCTTTTTTAGCCCAGGCTCTATCTGGCCGTTTGTGATGTGTGTTGGCATTGGCATCATGGGTTACGCCATCGCCTTCATGGCGTACTGGTTGCTGCTGCTTGGCGCTGTCATCTTGATCTGGTCGGGCATTATGCTGAACCTGCAGTACATCATGCCGAAGGAAAAGCACTAAACCGTAACGTGCACAATGTGAGGCGGTCCAGGGTTGTTTGCTCTGGACCGTTTCTTTCGTCGTAGCGAGCTTCGGGGGTATTGCCAGTGCCTGCGGTCTGATGCGCAAACTGACATTATCCCACGTGGAATATAGGTGATTAAGCACGCAACCAGGGGCGACGCAATAAAACGCGGGAACTCAATGAAGTGCAAGATGGGTGCCGAAAACGCCCAGTTCAGCGGGGGTCAACCGAAAGTTGTAGCGGACGCAAAACATGGCCAATATAATGTGATATGTGTCTCTTTGTTTGTGGGGGTGAAAAATGCTGCATTGTTCTTGCGTCTCGGGTAATATTGAGCCGCGCCGTATGGGGGTAAAACGGGGTAATGATAGCGGGGTGGGTGACCTGCAAAAACGGTGCGTCGGATGAAACAGCAAAAAAGTTCCACGGGTTCTCGAAATTTTTTTGAAATATGTAGAAGCTGAAATCCTTCCGCTGGCAGAGCCATAAACCGACACAGGGGCGGGGGCACTAGATGACTTCCCCCGCTGAACCCGTCATACTGATAGACGTGACGAGCGCAGTTGGAAACACAGGTATGACAGCACCACAGCGTGTTGCGGCACTGAACCGACCCAATATGGTCAGTGTCGGCACGATTGTGTTCCTGTCTCAAGAATTGATGTTCTTCGCTGGCCTGTTCGCGATGTACTTCGTGTCGCGCGCAAACGGGCAGGGCGAGACGTGGGACTACGGTGCATCGCACCTCAATGTCCCTTACGCACTAACGATTACCATCATCCTGGTGGCCTCATCGTTTACGGCACAGGCGGGCGTTTTCGCTGCAGAGCGCGGTGACGTTTTCGCTCTCCGCCGCTGGTACGCGATTTCGGCCCTCATGGGTACGGTGTTCCTCGTTGGCCAGGGCTATGAGTATTACCACCTTGTAGAACATGGCCTGACCATTCAGAGCAGTGTGTATGGCTCTGTCTTCTACATCACGACCGGGTTCCACGCGGCACACGTCTTGGCTGGCGTTTTGGCCTTCGTCGTCGTCCTGCTTCGTGTGGCAAAGGGCAAGTTCACCCCGGCTCAGGCAACTGCAGCCATGGTGGTGTCATACTACTGGCACTTTGTTGACGTTGTCTGGATCGGCCTGTTTGCCACCATCTACTTCATTCAATAAGCCTTTCTGGTCGGACTCACCAAAGATAAAAGGGAAATGATGGAAACCAACCCACAGACCACCGAGCACACTGCTTCGACAGTGCCCTCGGCGAAGAAGGTCAAAGCCCGCCGCAAGATGCGGCGCATCCTCGCTGGTGCGCTGACCCTTGTCCTGGCATTGACCGGCGCTGGCTTGTTGGCCAACGCCCTTACCCCTGATGCTCAGGTCGCAACCGCCAATCAGGACGATCAAGCTCTGATCACCGAAGGCAAAGACCTGTACGAGGCCGCGTGCGTGACATGCCACGGCAAGAACCTGCAGGGTGTTAAAGATCGCGGTCCTTCTCTGATTGGTGTCGGTGAAGGTGCCGTGTACTTCCAGGTTCATTCTGGTCGTATGCCCATGCTTCGCAATGAAGCGCAGGCGCAGCGAAAGACCCCTCGCTACTCAGAGCAGCAAGTCCTGGCACTGGCAGCATATGTGAATGCCAATGGTGGCGGCCCTGAAATTGTTCGCAATGAGGACGGCACCATTGCGATGGAGTCCTTGCGCGGCAAGAACTACGATGGCGAGGTTGATCCTGCTGACATTGCTCGCGGCTCTGATCTGTTCCGCTTGAACTGTGCGTCCTGCCACAACTTCACTGGTCGTGGCGGTGCGTTGTCGTCCGGTAAGTATGCACCGTACCTGGACCCCGCTAACGAGCAGGAGATTTACCAGGCCATGCTGACCGGACCTCAAAATATGCCCAAGTTCTCTGATCGTCAGCTGTCTGCTGATGAGAAGAAAGACATCATTGCTTTCATCAAGGCAGCTAAGGAAACACCGAATCCCGGCGGCTATGGCCTCGGCGGCATTGGCCCTGTTACTGAGGGCATGCTTATGTGGCTTGTCGGTATCGTGGTCCTGATCGCCGCAGCTCTGTGGATTGGATCTCGCTCATGAGCAATAACGTGAATAAGAAGTACACTTCTCAAGAGCTCAATGCCATGAGCAATGACGAGCTTGCCCGCTTGGGTACGGAACTTGACGAAGTCACCGTTGCCTACCGCAAAGAGCGGTTCCCGATTGCCAACGACCCAGCAGAAAAACGCGCCGTCAACATCGTTGGCGTGTGGTTCCTGCTTGGCATTATCTTCGCTGTTGCTTTCCTCGGCGTGTATTTGTTCTGGCCCTGGCACTACAAGGGACTCGGCGAGTCGGGCGTGTGGCTGTACTCTCTGTACACGCCGCTGCTGGGTGTAACCATGGGTCTGTCTATTCTGAGCATGGGCTTTGGTGCCGTTCAGTACGTGAAGAAGTTCATTCCGGAAGAGATTTCGGTGCAACGCCGCCACGATGGGCCGTCTGAAGAGGTTGATCGACGCACGTTGGTCGCATTGCTGAATGATTCGTGGCAGACCTCAACCCTTGGGCGTCGTAAAGTGCTCATGGGCCTGATGGGAACAGGTGCTGTGCTTGCTGGCCTGACCATCATTGCTCCTCTCGGTGGCATGGTGAAAAACCCGTGGAAACCGAAGGCAGGCGGGCTGGATGTACAGGGCGACGGCACCTTGTGGACTACCGGATGGACGTTAACCAAAGAAGGCACCAAGGTCTATCTTGGTCGCGATACCGGCGCTCTTGCCGAGAAGCACCACGGGCATTACACCACCCAGGGTATTTCACGCCTGGTGCGTATGCGCCCTGAGGATCTTGCTGCTGGTGGTATGGAAACCGTGTTCCCACTGCCGGAGGAAGATGTCAACGATGGCGACCTCTACGAGTCCACTCGTGAAGTTTATGAAGCTCACATGCACTCCATTCACGGTCCCCGTAACTCTGTGATGCTGATCCGCCTGCGTTCCGCTGATGCTTCGCGTGCTGTTCAGCGTCAGGGCCAAGAGGACTTCCACTACGGCGACTACTACGCCTACTCGAAGATTTGTACACACATCGGTTGTCCGACCTCACTGTATGAGGCGCAGACCAACCGTATCCTGTGCCCCTGCCACCAGTCGCAGTTCGATGCGTTGCACTACGCAAAGCCGGTTTTCGGACCCGCCGCGCGTGCGCTTCCTCAGCTGCCCATCACTGTTGACGAAGAGGGCTACCTCATCGCAGCCGGCGATTTCGTTGAACCCGTCGGCCCGGCCTTCTGGGAGCGTCGTTCATGAGTAACAATAAATTAGCCCAGATGGGCAACAACGTTGATTCCCGCTACACACTCTCGGCGGGCATCCGCACACAGATCAACAAGGTCTTTCCTACGCACTGGTCCTTCCTGCTTGGCGAGATCGCACTGTACAGCTTCATTGTGCTGTTGCTGTCCGGTATCTACCTGACCTTGTTCTTCGATCCTTCTATCGCCAAAGTCGTCTACGACGGCGCATACGCCCCGTTGAACGGCGTAGAAATGTCGCGCGCTTACGAAACCGCACTGAACCTTTCCTTCGAGGTTCGCGGTGGCTTGTTCATCCGCCAGCTGCATCACTGGGCTGCACTGATGTTCGCCGTGTCCATCATGGTTCACATGTTGCGCATTTTCTTCACCGGTGCTTTCCGACGTCCGCGTGAAGCCAACTGGATCATTGGCTGCATCCTGTTGCTACTCTCGGTTGCTGAAGGCTTCATGGGATACTCTCTGCCGGATGACCTACTCTCTGGTGTTGGTTTGCGCATCATGTCCGCCATCGTGCTGTCCTTGCCCATCATTGGTACCTGGCTGCACTGGCTCATCTTCGGCGGAGACTTCCCCTCCGAAATTATGTTGGACCGCTTCTACATCGCACACGTGCTGCTCATCCCGGGCATCCTGCTTGCGTTGATTGCTGCCCACCTCGCGCTGGTGTGGTACCAGAAGCACACCCAGTTCCCTGGACCTGGTCGCACCGAAACCAACGTTGTGGGCGTGCGCATTCTCCCAGTCTTCGCAGTCAAGTCTGTGGCCTTTGGTTTGGTCACCTTCGGCGCTCTGGCCTTTATGGCTGGTGCATTCCAGATCAACGCTATCTGGAACCTGGGTCCTTACAACCCGGCACAAGTGTCCGCAGGTTCTCAGCCCGATATTTACATGCTGTGGACGGACGGTGCTGCTCGCATTATGCCCGCCTGGGAGCTCTACCTGGGTAACTACACCATTCCTGCGGTGTTCTGGGTGGCCATCATGCTGGGTATTCTGGTTGGCTTGCTGTTCGCCTATCCGTTCATCGAGGCAAAGATCACGGGTGACGACGCGCACCACAACCTGTTGCAGCGTCCGCGCGACGTTCCGGTCCGCACATCCATTGGTGTGATGGCCCTGGTGTTCTACGCGCTGCTTACCATCTCCGGTGGTAACGACCTAGTGGCCTACCACTTCCAGGTATCCCTGAACGCCATGACCTGGATCGGCCGTATCGGGTTGATCGTGCTGCCGCCGCTGTCCTACTTCATCACCTACCGCATCTGTATCGGCTTGCAGCGCTCCGACCGTGAGGTTCTGGAGCACGGTATTGAAACTGGTGTGATTAACCAGCTGCCCAACGGTGCCTTCATTGAGGTGCACCAGCCGCTGGGCGAGGTGGATGAGCATGGGCATCCTGTTCCGCTGGAGTACGCTGGTGCCCCTGTGCCAAAGCAGATGAATCAGCTTGGCTTCTCCGGACATCCTGGTCGTGGCAGTTTCTTCACTCCTGACAACGATGACGTCGCCGCTAAGGCTGCGGAGATTGAGCACCGCAACCATGAGGAAGAAGTCGCTATGTTTGAAGAGCTACAGCGTGCCAACCGCGAGGAAGATAGTAAGAAATAGCTCACTATACTGCGCTCCCTAAAATCCCCCTTTTCTTTGGAAAGGGGGATTTTCTATTTGCTTTGTTAATGAAATGAGAATGGCAGAAGTTGACGCATCATCGACCGTTGGTATAGTCTCACCTTATGCAAAACTTAAAAGAATGTGCGATGCTTATTTTGCGCATCGGTATTGGCGTCGTTTTTGTTGGGCACGGTTGGGATAAGGTCGTGACCAATGGCATTGACAAGGTTGCTGGTTTCTTCGCCAGCATGGGCATCCCTTCCCCTACAGCTTCTGCGTACTTTGGGGGATATGTTGAGTTGATTGGCGGCATCCTGCTCATTGTTGGGTTGGGTACTAATATTGTTTCCCTGCTTCTTTCCGTGGTGATGGCAGGCGCGATCTACTTTGTGCACCTCAAAGATGGATTCCTGTCTGTCGATGGCGGGGGCTATGAGTACCCGCTCGTACTGCTACTCGTGCTGCTGTTCTTTGCTGCTGCCGGAAGTGGACGGTTTGGCTTGGATGCGATGGTGTTCAAACGCGGGAAGGCAAAGGCATAACGTTTTATGGTTCAAGCGCGACGTGCGCTGCGTAACCTAAAGCCCGCCTCACATGTTGTGTGGGGTGGGCTTTTGCTGTGTCGTCGCGTTGTTAGAGGCGCTGTAACGCCGCAGGGCTTGGAAAGGGCTTAAGGTGCCTCGTTTTGTGTGCTGTGGAGCCTGCGGGAACGTGTTGAGGGGCAAAGTATGGGTGTCTGCTGGGTAACTTTTGTAGGAAGTGCAGCGATGTATAGGGCAGATGGACGAGGCATTCGGTAGTGTGTGCTTGCTACACCCATGGTATTACCTGCGTAGCACATCTGAAAGGGGGTAGCGGTGGCAGTGTGTGATTAGGAACACAAAAATCTTTTCCTGGAGCTTTCTTAGTGCTTGTTGTGGGTGTTATGTTGCCGTGAGCTATAGGATTTTGGGGTGCAAATATCAGCAAATCTCCTGCATATGGGGTGGAGTGGGCTCTACCATGCCCCACCAGCGCAAGCCTAAAGTTTTAATTGAGACTTTTGGCTTTTGCTTAAGCTCCATTATTGATAACGGTTTGATAACGGGATTGTTTTCGGCGATTCGCTGGACAGTCTCGTTATAGTTTCGTAACCTATGTCTTGCAGGCGGCAACTTCACTCATACTGCTACAGCAGGGTGAGAGGGGAGCGATCGCTGATGAAAACGAAAAATATATGCCTAATCAACCCAGTGTAGTGGCTGGGGAGAACCGGGGAACCAGATTCCCATCTGGGGTGAATCCTTTCGGAGAGCACCAGAGACGGTGTGGACGTGAGGTAGGTGGCTTCCGCTTCCGAATCCGACAGCTAACCCGGTAGGCGAACAACAGGAAGATTTGGAGATTCATTCGTGGGTAAGCACAGCCGCCGCGAGGTAGGACTTGTAAAGAAGACCGCATTTGCTTCTGCGGCAACCATTGGCGCAACTGCCGTTCTATCCAACCCGGCGCAGGCCGCCGAGGTTGTCGTTCCGAACACAGGCATGACTTTCCAGGTTGATGGCCTGGAAAACGTCCCCAACATCAACGCCGTTCCTGGCGTCAATCAGTGGGTGCCTTCCCTGGCTGGACAGGGTCAGCAGGTGAACTACACCGCTGTTGCTGAGGCTTCGCCGGCAACCTCCGGTCCGGCTGCCCCGGCAGCGGGCCAGGGGCAGGCCATCGTGGACGCTGCTGCATCCAAGATTGGTTCCCCCTACGTATGGGGCGCTACCGGCCCGAACTCTTTCGACTGCTCTGGTCTGACCAGCTGGGCCTACAAGCAGGTTGGCAAGGACATTCCGCGTACCTCCCAGGCTCAGGCAGCATCAGGCACCAAGATTTCCCGCAACGACCTGCAGGCTGGTGACATCGTCGCCTTCTACTCTGGTGCATCGCATGTGGGTATTTACACCGGTCACGGCACCGTTATCCACGCTACTACTGAGGGCAAGCCGCTGGCTGAAACCTCCATGGACTACATGCCGTTCCACTCTGCAGTGCGTTACTAAAACAAGCGCATTACTGTGCAACGCCTCGACTAATGTGGTCGGGGCGTTCATTTGTGTTGATGGCCATTTGTTATGATCATCTCTGTTTGAAGTTGTTGTCTTTTCATCAAAGGCGGTGTGCTCGTGGTATGCAATCTGTGGTTACGTCGATCGTCGTGCGCGGTGATTGTCGCTGCGGCAACGCTAGGGTCTACGGTGGGCAGCCAGTTCACGGCCGCCGCTGACCCGGACCAGGTGGATAGCCTTATTGCACAGATGGAGAAGGTTTCCCGCGAGGTGGAGGCCAAGAATGAGGAAGTCAAGCATCTGGAGGAAGAGCTCACCGGCAAGGAAAAATCCATTGATTCCTTGAGGCAGGAGGTCAAGGCATCAGGAGAGTGTGCCGAACGAGCTAGGTCTTTGGTGGATTCGACGCAGACAGAGGTCAATCGCTTGGCTGCATCAAAGTATCGGGGTGCCGCTGTGGATCCGATTACTACGGTCATTTCAGCAAAGAACCCGCAGAGCGCGATTGATCGTTCCGCCTATTTGGCTTCTAGGACAAAGCGGACCGAATCGACGGTGGAGGGGTTGCTGCATGCGACTGAAGAGGCAGCTGCGGAGCACAACCGAGCCTCGCGTGCCGCAGCTCAGGCGGATTTTGAATTGGGGGAGATGCAAAGCCATAAGAAGGATTTGGATAGGCAACAGGAGGATTTGAAGAAGCAAACGGAGGGTATCCGTAAGCAAGTTGACGGCTTGAGTGACGCGGACCGCCAGCGGTGGATTCAAAAGAACGGTCCGCTTGAGGTAGATATGGCTCGCATTACGGGCATTAATCCGGCGGGTATGGCTGCGGTGCAGGCCGCGATGACCAAGCTAGGGGCACCATACGGGTGGGGTGCCACTGGGCCATCCGAGTTTGACTGTTCTGGTCTTGTGTACTGGGCGTTTCAGCAGCAGGGCAAGACGGTGCCGCGGACGTCGCAAGCTCAGATGGGTGGAGGCACTCCGGTGAGTCGCGCGGAGCTGCAGCCTGGGGACGTGGTGGGATACTATCCGGGTGCCACACACGTCGGCATCTATGTGGGTGATGGCAAGCTCGTTCATGCCTCGGACTATGGGATTCCGGTGCAGGTCGTGGGTGTGGATTCCATGCCATTTTACGGTGCGCGGCGCTATTAGCGGCGACTAGAATGGTCGCCCATGGCGAAGGTTTTGCTGGTCACCAATGATTTCCCGCCCACGGTGGGTGGGATTCAGTCGTATCTGCGTGATTTCGTGGATCAGCTTGATCCGAGCGATGTGGTTGTTTTTGCCTCCACACAAGATGAGGAGGCGGCCAGGGAGTATGACGCGAGTGTGCCTTATACGGTGGTGCGCTGGCCTCGAAAGATGATGCTGCCAACGCCGCCGACAGCCCGGAAGATGGCGCAGCTTATCAAAAAGTACGGGATTGAGGTGGTGTGGTTCGGGGCTGCTGCGCCACTCGCGTTGATGGCGTCTGCTGCGCGGAAAGCGGGTGCGCATCGCGTGGTGGCCTCGACGCATGGACATGAAGTTGGCTGGTCGATGCTTCCTGGTGCCAGGCAATGTCTGCGTCGCATTGGTAACACCTGCGATGTGGTGACCTACATTTCTGAGTACACACTCCGGCGTTTCCGTAGCGCGTTCGGGCCGCACCCTCGGTACGTGCGGTTGCCGTCGGGCGTCGATACGCAGTTGTTTACCCCGTTGTCGCCGAAAGCGGAGGGGGAAACGGTGGTATGTATGTCGCGTCTGGTGCCGCGGAAGGGGCAGGATAGTCTGATTGCTGCGATGCCGGCGGTGTTGCGCCAGCACCCAGATGCCCAGTTGGTGCTGGTCGGTGGGGGTTCCTACGAGAAAGCGTTACGACGCCGCGCCGCCGACCTGGGGCATTCCGTGCAGTTTTTGGGGCGGTTACCGTTCGAGCAGATGCTGCAGGTGCTTCGGGAGGCTGATGTGTTTGCCATGCCTGCGCGCACCCGTGGGTGGGGCTTGGATGTGGAGGGCCTAGGCATTGTGTATTTGGAGGCGCAGGCGTGCGGTATCCCCGTGATCGCGGGGAATTCAGGCGGTGCGCCAGAGACGGTGACTTCTGAAACGGGCATTGTAGTGAATGGTCGCGACCAGGCTGAGCTGGAGTCGGTGCTGGTGACATTGCTTGACGACGCCGCGCTGCGTCACCGGCTCGGGTCCGCTGGGCGTCAACACGTGGAAACCTGCTGGACATGGAGGATCATGGGTGCCCGTTTGCGTGAGGTGCTTTATACTGGCTAGGTTATTGTCGCGCGTGGGAAGTAGAGTGTCAGGATGTCACAGCAGCCGGGTCCGTTGACCATCGGTTTTGACATTGGCGGAACCAACCTTCGAGGGGCTGTGGTCAACGGGCGTGGTCAGATCATTGATTCGGCACATGTTCCGACACCTGATAGCCCCAAGGGATTGGAAGAAGGCATCTCGTTTGTGGTCAAGCAGCTCCGCGCAAACTACGACGTGGATGCCGTGGGCTTGGCTATCGCCGGGTTTTTGGATCCCGAATGCACGATGGTACGGTTTGCGCCTCACCTGGCGTGGCGCGATGCCCCTGTGAAGGAGATCCTGGAGGATCGCCTGGCGCTTCCTGTGCGCCTAGAACATGACGCTAACGCCGCAGCCTGGGGGGAGTACCGTTTTGGCGCTGCGAAGGATGCTTCCGTCTGGGCGCTTTTTGCCATTGGCACCGGCATTGGCGGGGCGTTGATGATCAATGGTGAGATTTACCGCGGCGCATTTGGCACCGCTCCCGAGTTTGGTCACCTGACCGTCGTACCCGAGGGGCGGGAATGTGCCTGCGGGAAGCGGGGATGCCTGGAGCGTTACTGTTCGGGCACAGCGCTGGAGCATACAGCGAAGGAGCTGATGGACTCCGGCGCGTTTGGTGAGTATCCGCCGGGGCGGATGACGGGCCGCATGGTGATGGCCGAAGCTAAAAAAGGCGATCCAATGGCGCTGGCTGCGGTGGAGCAGTTTGCAACGTGGTTGGGTGAGGGTTTGTCCATCGTTGCGGATGTGTTGGACCCGGAGCTGATCGTGATTGGTGGAGGAGTCTCCACGGATGCCGCGCTGTATCTGGATATGGCCCGAAAAGAGTTTGCTCAACGTATTGTGGGAAGTGGGCACCGTCCGATGGCGCGACTGAGCACCGTGGAGTTGGGGGCCGACGCGGGCATGATCGGAGTGGCCGACTTGGCGCGTCAACTCACCGTCTAGCAGGAAGAAAAGTAATGCAAAATAAATGGTATTGGATATTTAGAAACATTATCTTTGGTCCTTTCCTGCGGGTGTACAACCGCCCGGAGATTGTTGGCGTAGATAATATTCCGTCCGCCGGTCCAGCTATTATTGCCTCTAATCACCAGTCGGTGATGGATTCCTTCTTTTTGCCGCTGCTGTGCCCACGACAAATTACGTTTTTGGCTAAAGCAGAGTATTTTAATGGCACAACGCTGGTGGGTAGGCTGCAGAAATGGTTTTTTACTAGTAGCGGGTCGCGCCCGGTTAATCGCACATCCGCCAGTGCTGGGCAAGACGCTATGAATACGGCGGTTGAGGTGCTGAACGATGGCGATCTTTTCGGGATTTACCCTGAGGGGACACGTTCGCCCGATGGTCGCTTGTATAAAGGGAAAACTGGCGTGGCGCGCATTGCGTTGGCGTCTGGCGCTCAGGTTATTCCTGTGGCGATGATCGGCACGGGAGACGTCAACCCGATTGGCACATGGTTTCCGCGTCCGGGTAAGGTGCGGGTGAAGGTAGGCGATCCTATCTATCCCATCGAGTTTGTTAATAATCGTGGGTTGGAGCGGGATAGCTATGAGGCTATACGAGCGTTAACTGACCACATTATGCACCAGTTGCAGCAGCTGTCCGGGCAGGAGTACGCGGATGTGTACGCGGCTGAGGTGAAGAAAGCCCTCGCTGAGGGTGGAGATAGCTCCCCGCATAACCCCTAGATCGAGCCACCCTATTTTGGGGGCATATCGCGTGAGCGGTAGTGCTATCGATTTTATCTCGGCACTACTTTTGCCTAGGATAAGCAGCACATGCTTTTGGGGCGCATATTCTATGCCTCAAAAGCGCTTTTGTGAGGAGAGCTATGACTAGCGTGGCATCATTAACCCAACGCCCCGCAGCAACAGTAAAAACACGACTCGACTGGCCTGATGTGGCCAAAGGTTTATCCATTATCGGTGTTGTTGTATTGCACGCGTGTTTAGTGGTGCCTGGTGGTATGGATACCCCAATAGCAGCAGTGAATGAATTTTTTGCCCCGTTACGCATGCCTCTATTTTTCCTTGTAAGCGGATATTTTTCTGTGAAAATAATGCGTTACAGCTTCAGGGAATTGTTCATGTTCCGGCTGTGGTTCTTCCTTGTTCCATTACTCATCTGGACCCCGCTGGAACTCAAAGCGCGGTTCACTATCTGGGAGCGGTACCTGGGCGATCCCATCCATCCCCCAAGCGCCTACATCACAGCCACGCTTGACGGCACCACCATGTACTGGTTCCTCAACTGCCTTATCCTGTTTTCCATCTACTTGTGGGCCACTGCGAAACTACCGCGGTGGATAGCCTTGGCTTTGTCCTTCACCCCGCTGATCATCCTGCTGTTTCCCTACACCCCGGTAATGGGCTACCACATTGTGGCCTATCTGCCCATGTTTATGATTGGCGCTACGCTGCGTCCCGCCATCACCCGATACGCCGCAGTGTGCACTGACTACCGCTATGCACTTCCGGTGCTTGGGTTGTTCGTGGTGGGGCATATGTGGCTGATCTACCACTACACCAATGGCGGCCAGGACATTATCGTCCCGTACACCGGTTGGTTGTTGGATGTTGTGGACATAACTACCATTGTGCAGCTCATTGTCCGCATCGGAATGCTCCCGGCTGCGGTCTTGTTGGCCGTGGTCCTCTCAAAAATCCCCGCCACCAAGGCTGTGTTCTCCTTCCTGGGGAAACACACCCTGGTCATCTACATCGGCCATGCATTCGGCGTGTCCTTGTTGTTTGAAATTCTGCTTTTTGACGGCGTGAAGCCCTTCCAGCCCGACGCGCCTACCTTCCTTGCGTCGTCCACCTTCGGAGTACTGCTCTGTGTGGCATGCAGCGCAGTAAGCTCACTAGGTTTTCATTTCTTGGCCAAAGTGCCAGTACTTGGCTGGGCGATTTTCCCGCCCAAGCTCAAAAGCATCAGCACCAGCAAGTAAAGCGCCGGGGCACTGGCAAAAACCTCAAACGGTGGTAACCACCATTCACCCCGGATGCCGCCATAGATGTAGTCCAGTCGCCCGGGGAACCACTCGAACCACAGAAGATAGGCCCCGAACGCGGTGGCGATGGGGTTCCACCGCGCAAGTAACACCACCAGTGGAAGTAACAGCACCCACACCGTAGCTGTGGAATATGGCAGTACCAGGGCGGGCAGACATAAGCCAAACGCCGCAGCCACATACCGATCCCCGGCACGTTGAGCAGCGAAGTGTGCCACCGCCAGTACCACAACAACCATGATCAGCCAGCTCAGTGTGGATGATCCACCCAGCGCTCGAGCAACCATGGCGTAGGCGGTGTTGTTGATGCTGCCCGTCAACGCGGCGAGGATGGTCTCCGGCCAGTGCCACAGAGTGTGGAGGTAGCTCAGCGTGGTCTCTCTGGCCACCACAAAACCCAGTCCGAAGGAGGCGGCACAGCTGCCCAATACGATGCCGATTGCGCGGTAGTTCTTCAGTGCAGAAAACGCGGCCACCGCCGAGAGCAACGGCCATCCGCCGCCCAGCGCGACGGCGATGCCGCTGAGTAGGCCGCGCGGCCATCGGACTGTTGGCAGGAATACGTCGGCAACGATGAGTGCCAGGAACATCAGGGTCCAGTGCCCACCCATCAAAGTATCGCGCACAGGATGGCTGATCACCGCAACGGCGGTGGCGGCGAGGGGGAGTGGGCCGTCGATAGGCAGGCGGAGGTGTCGCAGTAACGCCACCACCACAACATACAAAGCCACCATGTTTGCCATCACAAGCATGGTGCTGGCGAAATCCAGTCGAAGCGACGCCAGCGGCCTACCCAGGAATATCACCAGCGGGGTGGCGTTCAGCGGGTGTGTGAACACGCCGTCGAGGGAGGTGCTCCGCAGCGCCTCAAACACTAGGAAATGCCGGATACGCAGCGTCTCGCTGAAGGTGTAGGCGAATACAAGGACCGTGGCGACGATAATCGTGGCGGATGTCCATCGCAGCGACAGCCGCGATGACCGCCTCAACGCCACCACCAGAAACGCCACCGCAATCCATACGTACGAACTGCCGATAATCAACCCCGACAGCGGCATCAGCGCCTCAGTATCGTTCTTATGCGGCAGCACCCAATGTGGTTCCACCAGCATCGCCGCCAACGATGCCAGGCTTAACGACGCCGCCCAGCTCACCGTCACCCAGTCCTGCCGCTGGAACGCGCGCACTGCCTGAACAATCGTCAACAGTGTCAACGGAATCAACCACACCCAGTGATGCGTCCACGACACCGGCGAACACAACAACGCCACTAGAGAGTTCAGGCTGATGGCCATCGCTGGCGACGTTGTGCGATACATTGCCAACGCTGCAGCCACGATGGTCGCCACAACCAGCACACGCCACACCGCGTCCTGACCAGGCTCCGCCATTACGCGTGCCAAAAAACCCTTAAACGACTGATTTCCCCCATAACTCAAGCCGCCAATACGACTGGGATCCCGAACCGTATGAAGCCAATACTGCGCCGAATTTTCCGGGCTTATTGCCCACGCCAACGCTGTGAAACCAAGCCCCGACATTATCGTGACCGCAGCGGCCCGGAAATCCCGTTTCACCAAAAAATATAAACCAAAAACAGCGGGTGTTAACTTAATAGCCGCCGCCAAGCCAATCCAAAAACCACGCGGCAGCCATGGCTTCTTTGTTAACACATCCACCATCACCATGGCCATCAAAAATACATTGACCTGGGCAAAACCCAAGGTCTCTCGCACCGGCTCCAAAGCCACAACAAACGGCAGGATCGCCAATGCCACGATGCGCGTGCGCCCCACGCCCCAACCAGAGACTGCATGTCGCAGCACAATCACACAGCACCACCACAGCAGTACCACCGTTGCCACGATGAACACCAAACTGCTCACCCACAGCGGAAACGGTGCCAAAGCAGAAAAAACGATCGCAGAGATCGGTGGATAGGTAAAAGGCAAGGAAATCGAACCAAAATCAAAATCCTGCGTGTACAGGTTCTCCCCCCGAAGGAACGCCAAACCACCCTCCAGGTACACCGCCACATCAATGTGATACATCAAAATGCTGGATCGACTGAAACTTTCCAAATTCAAGCTCCATGTCACAACAACAACAAGTGTAAGAAGTACAGCAGCTACTGCGGTACTCCGTTTCTCAAGAATCTGCACTCAAGCAGTGTATCGTGTAGTTCAGATGGATTTAACCAGCACCTGGAAAGGACGAACGGTGCGCTTTTTTTATGACACAGAGTTTATTGAAGACGGGGAGACCATCGAACTCATCTCTATCGGCATCGTGGGGGACGACGGACGCGAGTACTACGCCGTCTCAACAGACTTTGATCCGGCGCGCGCAGGGGAGTGGGTGCGCAACAACGTGTTGAACCAGCTGCCCAACCCGAATTCCTCCGAGTGGAAGAGCCTGGATACCATCCGTACCGATCTGGAGAAGTTCTTGCATGTCCCTGGTGGTGCGGAATTGTGGGCGTGGGTGGGCTGCTACGACCATGTTGTGCTGGCACAGTTGTGGGGAGATATGCCTGCGCTGCCTCGACACATTCCGCGTTTTACCCGTGAGCTGAAGCAGTACTGGGAGTTTGCGGGGAAGCCCCAGCTTCCTGATCTTGAATCGGGGAAGCACAATGCGCTGGAGGATGCGCGCCACAATGTACGCAAATTCCAGGCATGTATGGCTGCGTTGCCGATTGGTGCGAAGGGCCACGTTCTGCCACCGAACTAAATGAAACTACCAGGCGCATGGTATGAATGAGTGCGTGAGTTGGACAGTTGATATTCCAGTAGCAGAGCTTCCCGATTTGCCGCCGCTTCCGAGTGGTATCCAGGAAAAATTTGACGATGTGCTCGCGCGCACAGCCCTGCAGCAGCCCACCTGGGACCAGAAGCAGGCGGACACTGTCCGCAAGATTCTCGAGTCGGTCCCGCCGATTGTAGTAGCCCCGGAGATTCGGGAACTGAAAAAACAGCTGGCCGATGTTGCGTTGGGCCGCGCGTTCCTCCTTCAAGGCGGGGACTGCGCGGAGACGTTTGAGTCGAACACAGAACCCCACATCCGCGCCAATGTGAAGACCCTTCTGCAGATGGCTGTGGTGCTTACCTATGGTGCGTCTACCCCTGTGGTGAAGATGGGGCGCATTGCTGGTCAGTACGCTAAACCGCGGTCGTCTGACCTGGATGAGAATGGGCTGCCGAATTACCGTGGCGACATTGTCAATGGCGTAGAGGCCGATGAGGCTGCGCGGCGTCATGATCCGGCACGCATGATCCGTGCGTACGCGAACTCATCCGCAGCGATGAACTTGGTGCGCGCCCTCACCACGTCCGGCACTGCTGATTTACACCGACTGCATGAGTGGAACCGGGAGTTTGTGGCTAATTCTCCTGCTGGTGCCCGCTATCAAGCATTGGCGGGGGAGATTGAGAGCGGCCTGAAGTTCATGGAAGCATGCGGTGTTGCGGACGATAATCTGCGCACTGCGGATATTTACTGCTCGCATGAGGCGTTGCTGGTGGATTATGAGCGCGCAATGTTGCGCTTGGCAAAGAACAAGGATGGCGACTTAGAGCTGTATGACTTGTCTGCACACCAGTTGTGGATCGGTGAACGTACACGCGGCATTGACGATTTCCACGTGAATTTCGCCGCGATGATTTCCAACCCAGTGGGCATTAAGATCGGCCCGTCGATCACCCCGGAAGAAGCGGTGGCCTACGCGGATCGCTTGGACCCGAACTACGAGCCTGGGCGACTAGCCATAGTTGCCCGCATGGGGCACGATAAGGTGCGCACTGCGCTTCCTGCGATTGTGCAGGCCGTGGAGGCTTCGGGCCATAAGGTGATTTGGCAGAGTGACCCGATGCACGGGAATACCACCACTTCGTCCAATGGCTACAAGACCCGACACTTTGACAAGGTGATTGACGAGGTGCAGGGCTTTTTTGAGGTACACCGCGCGCTGGGCACTCACCCGGGTGGTATTCACATTGAACTGACCGGTGAGGACGTGACTGAGTGCCTGGGTGGTGCCTGGGATATTACTGATGTGGATCTGCCGGGCCGTTACGAGTCAGCCTGCGATCCGCGGCTGAATACCCAGCAGTCCCTGGAACTAGCGTTCCTTGTTGCGGAGATGCTGCGCAATTAGCATCTCCGGCCCCTAGCCGATGGTTTTCAGCGTGACTGATTTGCCGTTGTCAACTTCACTTCCAGCGCGGGGGCTTTGAGTGATCACCCGTGAGGAGTCGGACCCGCTGCTTGAGGCGGAGAGTCCGGCTTCTTCTAGTTTTTCTTTGGCATCGGCCAGTTTGCTGCCCACCACGTTGGGAACTTTGACCTTTTTGGCCACGACGATATCGACGCTGGACGAGCTGGGATCTATGAGGGTTCCAGGACCTGGGGCTGTTCCCACAACCTGATGAGCTTTGGTGCCGGTGGTGTTGTCCTGCTTGATCTGGTCGACTTTGATGCCGGCTTCCTGCAGCTTCTTGGTGGCTTCTTCCTGCGACATGCCCACAATGTCGGGGACTTCGAGGGCGGTGGAGACCTGGATCACCACTTCGGTACCGCGCGTCACTTCGGTACCCGGCGCGGGGAGGATACCAAACACGTGGTCTTTCGGGGTGGTGGAGATGAAGCCTTCATCGACACGCGCGACTTTCAGTCCTGCACTCTTGAGCGCCGACTCGGCGGCTGAACGTGAAAGTCCTTTGACGTCGGGTACGGCGACGGGTGCTGGTCCTTTGCTCAGCGAGACACTGACAGCGGTTCCGGTGCGCACTTCTTGGCCTACTGCGGGGCTTGTTTCTGCGACGCCCCCGGCGGGGACGTCGTCGGAGTACACCTGGTCGCCGTCCTGCCAGGTGAGGGTGCGTTCGCTGAGGAGTGCCCGGTAGCGGTCTACGCTGTGATCGGTGGGGATGGTGGGGATGGTGGGGCGTCCGAGGGAAATGAGAATGGCCACATTGCTGCCTCGGACCGCCCTAGAACCAAAAGGGGGATTGGTACCCACAATCTGGTCGACGGCGGTGTCGTCGTTGTACACCTGCTGGATGGTGGGTTCGAAGCCACCGTTCTGGATTGCCGCAGTAGCCTGCACACGGTCCATGCCAATGACTTCTGGAATCTCGCCGTAGCGCCCAGAACCAAACCACCAACCGCCGACAGCGACGGCACAGGTGAGAATGAATATGACGGTCAACCACACACCGAGTCGGATGCCGGAGCGGTTGCTCACGGGTTTGGGGCCTGGCGGGCTGACAGGTGTAGGCGGAGCGGGAGAAGGTGCTTGATGTGCGGGTGTCGCTGCTGCCACGCGGGTTTCGGGTGCCGAGGCTTGCGCGGGGGCTGGTGTGGGAACAACTGGTTCCAGAATGGAGGTTTCGGTTGGCCCCGAGTTGAACACTTCGGTACCCATCTCGTCCGCGTCAAATTCCCGCGTACCAAATTCTTCCGTCGCGGCATCATCCTCAATTTCGGTGGCGCGATGTGCCGCCGCGTTTCGGGGGATGGGTACCTTGAATGCGGGGAGAGACAGTTCGGCTGCTGCACTGTCTACGGCGGAAAGGAATTCCCCGGCGTCGGTGAAGCGTTCCTCGGGGTTGCGGGAGGTGGCTTGGGCAACCAGGGCGTCGAAAAGCGGTGGTACGCCGTCGATGCGGGTGCTGGGGGCGGGGACGTCGTTGTTGAGGCGTTTAAATGCCTGTGCTACCTGGGTGTCGCCGGTGAAGGGGATTTCCCCAGTGAGCAGTTCGTAGAGGACGATGCCGGCGGAGTAGACGTCGCTTTCCGGGCCGATGTCGCCGCCTTCGACCTGTTCGGGCGAAAGGTAGGAGACGGTGCCGATGATCTGGTCTGAGGTGGCGGTGTTTTGGGAGGTTTCACGCACCAGTCCGAAGTCGGCGAGTTTGACCTGGTGATCGCCGTTGATCAGGATGTTGTCTGGTTTGATGTCGCGGTGCACCATCCCAGCAGAGTGCGCCACAGAGAGTCCGGTGAGCATGCTGCGCATCACAGCTGCGACGGCGTGCGGGGGCATGGGGCCGCGCTCAGCTAAGAGTTCGCGGAGGGTACCACCGTTGATGAGTTCCATGATGAGGAACAGGTGGTCGCCGTCTTCACCCGTGTCATAGACGTTGACCAGGCAGGGGTGCGACAGTTGCGCCATGGATCGCGCTTCCCGGCGGAAGCGGTCGCGGAAGATGGGGTCATCAATGTAGCGATCGTCCATGACCTTAGCTGCAACCGGTCGCCCGAGGCGGGTATCAATACATCGGTAGACAGTGGACATGCCACCCCGCGCGATGGGTGTTTCGATGCGATAACGCCCATCGAGCAGATCACCAACATTTAACTTCGACATGACCACAAGTATGGCCGAAAAAGTCACACATATGCTAGTCCATCAAACCCAGATAACTCTGAATAAGCCATAAATGTGAGGTAAATTAAGCATTGTGAGTTCTTTTCCAGCAGCACATGATGTCCTACCAGTAGATGAAGTGCTGATTACTATTCCCGACGCCGCGGAACGCATGGGGGTAGTGGTCACCCGATTGTTCGATCTTCTCGGCGACCATCAGCTCATTGCGGTTGAGCGTGATGGCATTTCTTATCTCCCGGAGGCGTACTTTAATAGCGAGGGGGAGATCATCAAGTTCGTGCCCGGAGTGATTGCCGTCCTGTCCGATGGCGGCTATGACGACACGGAAATTCTGCGCTACCTGTTTACCGAAGATGAGTCCCTGCCGGGCCGTCCCATCGACGCGCTCCACGGGCACCTTGCCCGCGAGGTTATGCGGCGGGCGCAGGCTCTGGGGTTTTAGCAGCACTCCCTTGAGTGGGGATGTTGTGGCGGCCGAAAATGTACCGGGTGAGCAGGTACGAGGCCAAAACCGCCGCTGCTACCCAGGGAATATCGTAAAACTTGTGGTTTCCGCTTCCGGTGAACATGAGTGCCACCAGGATCGATAGCCCCGTGGTCCACACCACCAGCCTTCTCGACGGCTGGAATGTGCCGATCAGCGACAACAGGCTGGTGTAGTACCACGGCAAGGTCACCGTGTTGAACACCACCGCCACGCCATAGGCCGCCGTGGTGCCTTTGATAGCGTCCTGATCGGTGCGGCGATACCGCCACCACACCACGACCAGCCCCGCCAGCATGAGCACCTGACAGATCACGCGGCACCAGCCCAGCACCTGGTTGAAGGTGATGTCGTCGTTGATGTAGATGGCAAACGGCGTGGCTACGCTGGCCAGCAATGATGGGAACGCGAGGGGGTTAATCACCTTGGAATTGCCACTGAGCTGCGACACCCAGCCCCAGGAAGACCCCGAGAGAATCGTCACCACTGTGATGGCCACCATCGTCTCCACAGCCACCCACAGCCCGGCCAGCACAAACGCCAGTGGGTATCGACGCCCGTCCCACTTAGCCGCGATGAAACGCATCAGCATCCACACCACAAAGGGCATGGCAATAATCGCTGTTGCCTTCAATGCCACAGCCACACCAATCAGCGCCACGCCCACCACGTACCTGCGGCGCAGCGCCAATAGCAGGCCAGCGCACACTAACCCCACCATCAGTGACTCGTTGTGCATGCCACCGATCAGGTGCAGATACATCACCGGGTTGGCCACACCCAGCCACATCGCCAAGGCGGGATTGCCACCGAGGAGCCGCGCAATCGCTGGAACCGACCACATGATCAATGCGAAACCGGCAATGGATACCAGCTTGTACAGCACCACGCCCAATGTCACGTTATCGCCCACAATGGTGGTGATCACGTTGCCAATGCCCAAGTGCAGCGGGCCGTATGGGGTGGTGGTATTGCGCCAATCGTGGCTGACCTCCAGCATCATCGGCCCCGGGTTGACTGACACGCCCTCTGAATAGGGGTCAAAACCGTCGCGTTGCATCGCGCCCTGCATTAGGTACGAGTACACGTCGCGTGAGAGCATCGGTGCCGCGAAAATCAGCGGAATGATCCACGCCCACACGCAACGCTGAATGGAATCAGCCGTGACTGCGTCAGGTGTGGAGAACAGACTTCTACCCAGCTGTGCCCACGTGACCACGATCAGCACAATCCCCACACCAAACAGCGCGTTGAACATACCTGCGCCGTGGCCAAATGCCAAAAAAGACCAGCCCAGTGCATCCAACACACCGCCGCGATACCGCACCGCGCCACCACCATAAGAGCCAATGGCGAGCACCGTTGCGCCTATCACGCCGAGCCACAGTGGTGTGCGGAAAACCTTCATCATCATCTTGCCTGTCGTGTCACATGGTGCGGGTAGTCGCCTTGATCGCAAGCCCTCGCAATGCTTCGGCAACATCGGGGTTGATCTGTGCCTCCTCCAAATGAGCCAAACCAGATGCGGTGAGCTCCGCAATGCGGTCCTCCACTACTTGCCGCGCACCAGTAGCAGAAATAATGTCGGTGAGGGCCGCAATTTCCTCGGGTGTTTTTACTGTACCTATGCCACGCCGTAAGGCTTCAGCAGCGGTCGGATTATGGGCGTCGGCAAGCGCCAATGCTGAGGCGACAAGCACCGTGCGCTTGCCTTCGCGCAGATCATCACCAGCGGGTTTCCCCGTCACCGCAGGATCGCCGAATACTCCTAAAACATCATCACGCAGCTGGAAGGCCACGCCAATATCCGCGCCGAACTTGCGATAGGCATCCACCACGGGCTGCGGGGCGTCGGCAAGCGCGGCCCCAATATGCAGCGGGCGTTCAATGGTGTAAGCGGCGGTTTTAAAACGGTTCACCCGCTCCGCATCCTCCAGACGCTCGCTACCTGACGCCTCCAGAGACACATCCAGCAGTTGACCAGCAATAACCTCCGAGCGCATCGCCCGCCACGGCTCCTGAACCCGCTGCAAGGCCGCCGCCGACAAACCCGATGAATGCACCAGATCGTCCGCCCATGCCAGGGCAAAATCACCCAACAAAATAGCAACAGACCTGCCAAAATGCGCCGAATCCCCGGACCAGCCACGTTCCCTGTGGCGTGTCTCCACCGTGCGATGTGCCGTCGGACGTCCGCGCCGCGTATCCGAGGAGTCAATAATGTCGTCGTGAAGAAGGGCACACGCCTGGATCAACTCCAAGGAACTCACCGCACGCAACACCGCCTGCGGATCCTCCGAACCACCCACGCCCGTATAACCTGCCCAGGCAAACAACGGTCGCAGCCGCTTCCCACCACCCAACACAAACTGTTCCAACACGTCCACAGCTTCCGGTTGTATACCGGCCAGGTGGTTGCGCTGTCGGGCAAAAAACTCCACTAATACGGCCTGAACCGCTTCTGGGACCTCATCCAACGTCACCATGCGTGCACTCAACCCAACAACCCCTTCTACTCACTACGCCTACTCAAAGAATAAGATACCCAGGCATGCACCCCCATAACATTCCCGCAAACCTTCAAGTCCCTATCTCCCGCGCCATTTCCCTGCGCAGTCCCGGTCAGGTGCCTTTCTCCGTCGAATTCATGCCACCGCGTGACGACGCCGCGGAAGCACGCCTCTGGGCCGCCGCTACAACATTCCATGACCTCGGTGCCTGTTTCGTCTCCGTCACCTACGGCGCCGGAGGATCCACTCGCGAACGCACCAGCCGTGTCGCCCGGCGACTGGCCAAACAGCCCCTTACCACGCTCGTCCACCTTACCCTTGTGGACCATACTGAAGACGAACTTCGCGCCATCCTGCGGGAATACTCCGAACTCGGGTTGACCAACCTTCTCGCTTTGCGGGGCGACCCGCCAGGGGACCCCCTCGGCGAGTGGTGCACCACCAATGGCGGGTACTCCTACGCCAACGAACTCATCGACCTTGTGCATGCCATGCCTGAATGCCAGCACTTTGACATTGGCATTGCATCTTTTCCCGAAGGGCACCACCGCGCCCGCACCCTTGAAGACGACACGTACTATACCCTGGCGAAATTGCGCGCCGGGGCGCAGTACTCCATCACGCAAATGTTCTTTGATGTGGACCATTACCTGCGGTTGCGGGACCGGCTCGCTGCGGCGGATCCCGAACACGGCACCAAACCTGTGATCCCCGGTCTGATGCCGATCACGAGTCTGAGGTCTGTGCGCCGCCAAGTCGAACTTTCTGGCGCGGCGCTGCCGTCGGCATTGGAGGAACGCCTGGAACGAGCTGCGGCTGGGGACGAAGAGAAAAACCGCGATGAGATCCGCAAAGTGGGTATCGAGGTCACCACAGCCATGGCCGAACGCCTCATCGAGGAAGGGGCTCCGGACCTGCATTTTATGACCCTTAACTTTGCTCGCGCTACCCAAGAAGTCCTTCATAATTTGGGTATGGCACCAGCATGGGGAACCGATGCTGGGCAGGATGCAATTCGTTAATACTCTGGGGACTTTTCTGTTGTGGATTTTTCCAGCCGGAGGTAGAGAACCGCGAAGGGGCGTTCATCCCCGCGGAAGAGAAAATTGCGCAGAATATCCATAAACCCAAAGGAACGGTACAGGCCGAACGCGCGGTTATTTTCCCCGGCGACTTCTGGGGTAGAGAGGATGGCGTAGGGGGAATTCACGCCTGCCAGCAACTCTGTGAGTAGGGCTCGGCCGACACCGCGTCCCTGATAATCGGGGAGAACGTGGACTTCGGCGACCTCAAAATAATCGTTGAGCGCCACTGAGCGGGGATCGCTGTTGCGGACTGCCTGTCGAATCTGGCTGTGCCACCACTGTTGTGCCCGGCCTAAGTGCCCATACGCCACCCCAACGATCCTGGATCCATCCAGTGCGTAGACCGCGCGAAACTCCGGGAACATCACTGCGTTGCGCCACGCGGTGTTCCGTACAGCCCTTACTTTGGGGTGGTAGTCCATGGCAGTGATGTACACATCAACGAGTTGAGGGCAGTGATCAAGGAACTCGGTGGGGGACAGCGTGTGAATAGTTACAGGCACTACTCCATCTCATCATGAATTGTGTCTTGCCGCTGAAGAAGAGAGAGGGGAAGGGGTGCTCAGCGCAGCGCATAGCCATAATTATCGAACATATGATCGAAAATTGAAGAGGTGGTGTCTGGTGGGGATTTTATAGTGAGGCCACGATCGGAAGATGGAGAAAGGAGATGATGATGGCCACGGTTATTTCCGCAACAACACGGTTTGGCGGACGCGGGGAAGCTAAGCGTGCGGAGTTTTTGGGGAAGGCGCACGTGTTGCTCACGCAGTCCCAGGTTGCGCTTCGTGCGGGCGACGAAGCCTCCGCGCTGGAACTTGCATATCAGGCTGCGCTGCGGACGGCGGGTGCGCGTATTGCGGTCAGTGCAGTGGCTCAGCGTAAGCGCAAACCGCACGGGGCGTGGGATCAATTAGCTTTGGTTGATGAAACGGGGGTGGAACAGGCGGCTGATTTTAAGGCTTTTTCTAAGCTTCGCTCGCGGGTGTCTAGCGGTATGGAAGTCGAGGTTGATCCGGTTATAGTGCGTGAGTTTGTCCAGCGTGTGCGGGGTTTTCTTGATTCAGTAGATGCGGAGGCTGGCTGGGTTTCTGAGGTTGCATAGTTGTATGAAAGCAATGGAGCGGGGGCAGCAAATGGTTGATCTCGGCGCGAGGCGTAATCACTAGGTAGATTAGGTGGGAACTTTGGCGCTACGCTAGACGTTGCCACCATAAGAAAGCTATTGCCTGAGCATTAATGGGAGGAACAGTGGCTCTTTCAGAGCAGGAACAGCGGATGCTTCGCGAGATTGAGCAGTCCCTTTTGGCTGATGATCCAAAATTTAGTGCCGCTGTCAAAAACGCTGGCGCGTTTGCTGGAGAATCGCGGACTGGTGGACTGACTATCCGCGGCATTGCCCTTTTTATGCTTGGGTTGGTGTTGTTGGTCGGTGGAGTTGCCTTAAGTCAACAAAACTTATGGTTTGTCACTATTAGTGTGGTCGGATTCCTGTTGATGTTTGGTGCGGCGATGTGGATGTTGCAGGGTGGGGCACGTCGTCAATCCATAGAGAGGCGACAGCGCTTTCTAAGGCAGACTCCTGCTGACAGCAATAGCAGTGTTGCTAGTCGGATGGAGGATAATTTCCGCCGTCGCTTCGACGAACATTAGAACATTCCATACTACCGTCTGCGGCCCCCACGGGGGCCGCTTTTTTCGTGTCGGGGTTGTGCTGTTTCTGAGCATTCATTGTGTTCCCACTTCTCCCCACCCACATCTCCCACTTTGCCCCACCTAAGGCGGCGCTCAGCCAATTTTGGTCAGCAAATCCCCAGCTCGCGGGTGTAGATGTTGTGCTTTGGGGGATTTGAGGGCAAATCATATTGATGGGGAAATTGTTACTTAGAGTGGCGGCTGGGGGTAAATTTTTGGCTGTTTTCAAAATTTCTCCCACTCGGGAAAATAGTGTATGACCAGCGTCAAAAGGTGTGTCAAATCTGCTAAATGGTGTGCTGAGTGTTGCTGGTGGGGCAAAGTGGGGTAGGGTGGGGTGCAGTGGTGGGGCGGTTGAGCTTCAATCGGCCCGCAACTATGTGGCTTCAAGCCTCAAGGTGAGCGCCCCTAGTGAGTTAGTGAGGAAAGGTAGGGCCGAGCATGTTTCTTGGTACCTACACTCCAAAGCTTGATGACAAAGGGCGGTTGACTCTCCCGGCGAAATTCCGCGAGGAACTGGCTGGCGGGTTGATGATCACCAAGGGGCAGGATCACAGTCTTGCGGTTTATCCGCGTGAGGAGTTTGCGGCACGGGCACGTAAAGCAGCCGCTGTTTCTCGCACGAACCCCGAGGCGCGAGCGTTTATTCGTAACTTGGCGGCCAGTGCTGATGAGCAGCGTCCAGACGGACATGGGCGAATTACGTTGTCGGCGGCGCATCGCCAGTACGCGGGTCTTACCAAAGAATGTGTAGTAATCGGTTCAGTGGATTTTCTGGAAATCTGGGACGCCGAAGCTTGGGCAACGTACCAGGCTGAAACTGAAGCCGCCTTCTCTGCTGCTGAAGACGACGTTTTGGGTGGTCTGCTGTAGCAGGTTGGAGTGTGTGTACGGACTCTGCTTGGCGGAGTTGCTCTGGTGTACTTCCCCAACATCAGATCAATGACCCCGGGCAGGGCCCTACGCACACCCCGGCAGTTTGTTTTGTGAATGAGGAGGTGATCAACCTAGATGCACGGGCATGTTCCAGTTTTGCGTGATCGTGTTACTGAGTTGATTGCAGACCCTGTTCGCGAAATGGGCGACAAGGCAGTCATTGTTGACGGCACATTAGGTGCCGGAGGGCATGCTGAGTTTTTCTTGAGATCTTTTCCAAAGGCGTGCGTAATTGGCCTGGATAGGGACCGATTAGCCGCTGAAGGAGCTCAGGAACGACTCGCCACTTACGGCGAGCGTTTTGGTTTTTACCACACTCGTTTTGATGGCCTAGGCACGGCAATTGAAACTGGTGAGGGGGAGCCGTTTGAGCGGGCTCGGACCTACGGGGTATCAGGAGCGTTGTTTGATTTGGGTGTGTCGTCGATGCAATTGGATCAGACGGAACGAGGTTTTGCGTATAAAACTGATGCTCCGCTGGATATGCGTATGGATCCTTCACAGGGAATCACTGCTGCGGAGGTGTTGAACACCTACTCGCACGGTGACCTTGCGCGGGTACTGAAAACCTACGGAGATGAGCGTTTCGCGGGCAAGATTGCGTCAGCTGTGCTGCGCGAGCGGGAGAAAGAACCGTTCACAACGTCTGCTCGCCTTGTGGAGTTGCTGTATGCGACCATTCCGGCCGCTACTCGACGCCACGGTGGTCATCCTGCTAAACGCACGTTTCAGGCGCTGCGGGTTGAGGTGAACGCCGAACTGGATTCCCTAGAGCGGGTGATTCCCATGATTGCTGACGAACTCACTGTTGGTGGGCGAGTGGTGTTCATGAGCTATCAGTCGCTGGAGGACAAGATTGTGAAGCGACAGTTGGCGGAGATGACAAAGTCGCAATCTCCGCCCGGGTTGCCGATGGAGCTGCCGGGCACGGCCCCTAAGTTCCGGCTGGTAACGCGCGGTGCTGAGAAGGCAACTGCGCAGGAAGTGGAAGATAACCCCCGGGCAGCCCCGGTACGGGTTCGGGCAATGGAACGAATAGGAAGGTAATGCAATGACAATAACGAGTGGTACCCGTGGCAATACTGCATTGCTCGACCGTCCGGTGCGGAAGAGGACGACGACGCTCACGCCGTCGAGAAGCATTCCGCAGCGGCGTCGGTTCCAGCACACACCTGGGTCAAAGCAGGTTGTGTCTGTACGCGGTCGTCGTGTTGTAGCGCCAAAGGCACGTCCGGGTGTCATTCGTTTTGCGTCGCTGATTGTTGCGCTGTTGGTGTGCGGCGTGGTGGGAATGATGGTGCTATCAGGCACGTCCACCGAGCAGACATTCCGTTTGCAGCAGTTGCGGTCGCAGGACACGCAATTGGCGAACCAGCTAGAGACGCTGCGTCGTGATGTGGAGGATGCGAAGTCGGCAGCCGAGGTTGCTCGCCAGGCTTCCGAGAATGGTTTTGTGGTGGCTGAGCAGCCTGGTGTGCTTGTTGTGCAGCCGAATGGCGCGATAGAAGAACAGCGAGTAGCGGACCCGGGGGCAACACGGCCTATTGTTGATGTGAATGGTCGTTCAACACGGTCGTCGAACCCGGCATCCAGCAACCCGTCAGAGACGCGTGAAGTGTCGGGCAACTTGGAAGCTATTCCTAATAACGACGTGCAGGTTCCGGCCCAGCTTCCGGCGGTGACTCCGTACGCGCCGACGGTTCGGAACCCACAGGCAGGTAGGTGACACACAGTGAGTTCACGCCCCCAGCGTGATCGTAGAAGAGCGGGACAAGATACTTTGTCCCGCGCTTCGTCGTATCGCACACAGCCACAACCAAAAAGACGTACCCAAGCCCAGGTGGTGGCGCATCGTTTGAAGATCGCCAGCAATATCGCCTTGCTTGTGTTGGTGGTGTTGATCGCCCGGTTGGCGTGGGTGCAGCTGGTCTGGGGGCCTGATTTGTCGGTCGCTGCCCAACAGCAGAGGACGCGTGTGTTTACGGATCCGGCTCGTCGTGGTGAGATCACCGATAAGTCTGGTAATCAGTTAGCGTTCACGATGCAGGCGAGGTCGTTGACTGTGTCCCCGAAGGTATTGCGGGACGAGATTCAGGCCCGCCACGAGATGAAGCCAGACGAGTACGGCACGGTGGATGAGGTGCTGAAGGAAATTTCTGAGGAAATTCCGAAAATGGTGAAAAACTCAGGAAATCAACCCAGCAAAGTGAACTCCAAGGAGATTATGGAGAAACTGCGCGCCGACACAAACTATGAGGTGTTGGTGCGCAATGTCGACCCCGACGTGGCCGCAGATGTTACCAAGAAGTTTGAGGGGGTGGCTGCGGACCATCAGGATATTCGTCAGTATCCCAACGGTGCCATCGGGGAGAATGTGATTGGCAAGATCAGCATGGATGGGGAGGGGCAGTTCGGCCTTGAAGCATCCTCGGACGCGATGCTCGCCGGGGTGGATGGCAAGCGAACATTAGATGTGTCCGCCCGTGGCCAGGCCATTCCTGGAACCCAGCGTGACGAGGTTGCCGTGATCAACGGCGCGAATGTGGAGTTGACCCTGGATCTGGATCTGCAGACCTACGTCCAGCAGCAACTGGAGCAGGCGAAGACACAGTCGAAGGCTAAGGGGGCGTCGGCGGTGGTGCTGGATGCGAAGACGGGCGAGGTGTTGGCGATGGCCAACACCGGCACCATCGATCCCAACGGTGACATCACAAGCCAGCTGGATAAGGGAAAAAACTTTGATAACCCGTCCGTGACCTCGCCGTTTGAGCCCGGCTCGGTAGCCAAGGTGATTACCGCTGCGGCGGCTATTGAAGACGGCGTGACCAAGCCGGATGAAGTACTGCAGGTTCCGGGCAGCATCAACATGTCCGGGGTGACGGTCAAGGATGCGTGGGAGCACGGCACCGTCGGATACACCACAACGGGTGTGTTTGGTAAGTCCTCCAACGTGGGGACGCTGATGCTGGCGCAGCGCGTGGGTGAAGATCGTTTCGCCGATATGCTGGAGAAGTTCGGTGTGGGTCAGGCGACCGGTATTGAGTTGCCCAGCGAATCGGAAGGTCTGCTGCCCGCCCGATCCCAGTGGTCCGGTGGCACCTTTGCTAACCTGCCTATTGGGCAGGGTATGTCTGTGACATTGTTGCAAATGGCGGGGATTTACCAGGCTATTGCGAATGATGGTGAGCGCATTGAGCCGCGCATCGTCAAAAAGATTACTGATGCGAATGGTGTGGAGCAGGAAGTGCCGGAGGCGAAACGGACCCGGGTGGTCAGTCCTCAGACCGCGCAAACAGTGGCCGGCATGTTCCAGTCTGTGGTGCAGAGCGATTCTGCCGGGGTTCAGCAGGGTACGGGTGCTGCCGCTGCGGTGGATGGTTACCAGGTTGCCGGTAAGACGGGTACCGCCCAGCAGGTGGACCCGGCGTGTAACTGCTATTCCAATTCCAAATATTGGATCACGTTTGCGGGGCTTGCCCCGGTGGATAATCCGCGTTTTGTGGTGGGCCTGATGTTGGACGCTCCGGAGCGTGGCGTGCATGGTGAGGGTGGACAGTCGGCCGCCCCGTTGTTCCACGATATTGCTGCATGGTTGCTTAATCGCGATAACGTGCCGCTTTCACCCGAGTTGCCTGGGCAGCTGGTACTGCAGGCTAACTGAGTGTGGTGGCGGTTATAGAATGTTTTCAATCAGAACTTTTAAGAAGGAGACCTTGTGGTGAGTGCGCCGTCGTTGGGAGAGTTAGCCTCTCTGTCAGGAGGGACTATTTACCAAGGTCAGGACGTTACAGTGGAGGCTATTGGGTTGGTGGCCCAGGAACTCGCCCCGGGGGCGTTGTTCGCGGCGGTACCAGGGACGCGCGTTCATGGTGCGACCTTTGCCGCAGATACGGAGGCCGCCGCGATTCTCACGGACGAGGCAGGTGTGGAGATCCTGCAGAAGGCGGGGGAGACTCGCCCAATCCTGGTAGTTCCGCATGTGCGTTCGGTGTTGGGGAAAGTATCTGCCCGGGTGTTTGGGGATCCGTCGCAGCAGTTGACCATGATCGGTATTACGGGAACCTCCGGTAAGACGACCACCAGTTACCTTCTGGAGGCTGGTCTGATGGCCGAAGGGCATAAGGTGGGGCTGATCGGTACTACGGGTACTCGCATTGATGGTGTGGCTGTTCCCACGAAACTGACTACGCCGGAGGCCCCGAAGCTTCAGGAACTGTTTGCCCAGATGCGGGACGAGGGGGTCACGCATGTGGTGATGGAGGTCTCCAGCCACGCAATTGCGCTGGGCCGAGTGGCGGGCACACATTTCACAGTGGGGGCTTTTACTAATTTGTCCCAGGATCACCTGGATTTTCACCACTCTATGGAGGAGTATTTCGAGGCTAAGGCCGCGTTTTTCCGTCCGGGACCGGAGCATTCCGTGGTGTGTGTGGACGATGCGTGGGGCCGCAGGATGGCTGAGGTGGCGGGCGTCGATACGCTGACGGTGTCCACCGGTTCGGAGCCGGCTGCGGTGACTACACACAATATTGTGGTGGAACCGGACGGCAGCCAGCGCTTTGAGGTGCTTATCGACGGCGCTCCCATTCCCGTTCACCTGCCTGTTCCGGGTGCGTTCAACGTGGCGAATGCGGCGCTGGCGCTGGCTGCGGCGTCTGCAGCTGGGAGCGATCCGCAGGTTGTCGCTCAAGGCATGTCCACCATTCAGGTACCGGGTCGTATGGAAAAAATCGATGCCGGGCAGGATTTCCTGGCGGTCGTGGACTATGCGCACAAGCCTGCTGCGGTGGCTGCGGTGCTGGACACCCTGCGACAGCAGGCCACCGGCCGTATCGGCGTGGTGTTGGGCGCGGGCGGAGACCGCGATGCCGAGAAGCGCCCGCTCATGGGTACCGCTGCCGCCGAGCGCGCGGACCTGGTAATTATTACCGACGACAACCCCCGTTCCGAGGACCCTGAACTGATCCGAAATGCAATCGTCGCAGGCACAGTAGACCTTCCTGCCGAGGTGCGTGTGATTGGTGATCGCGCCGAAGCGATTCGCGCTGCTGTGTCGTGGGCTGGGCCGGGTGATGCTATTGTTATTGCCGGTAAGGGGCATGAAACAGGGCAGCTGGTCAATGGTGTGACACACCATTTTGATGACCGGGAGGAACTTCTCACCGCGCTGAAAGGGGAGCACTCATGATCACGCTCACTCTGGCGGAGGTCGCGGAGATTGTTGGCGGTCAACTGAATGGTGATCCGCACATTCGTGTGGACTCGGTGGAGTTTGATTCCCGCAAGGTCACGCCGCACACCTTGTTCGTGGCGTTGCGCGGGGCGCGGGTGGATGGGCATGACTTTGCCACTAGTGTTGACGGGCCGGTGCTGGCGGCGCGCCCCGTGGATGCGCCGTCGGTGGTGGTGCCGCACATCGATAATCCACAGTCCAACGCCGATGCCTACGCTCACGACCCTAGTGGCGATAACGCATCGGTACTGGAAGCGCTCTCAAAGTTGGCTCGCTACAACATCGACCACGCGGATGTCACGGTCATTGGTGTGACGGGGTCCGCTGGTAAAACCTCCACGAAGGATCTCATCGCCAGCGTGGTGCAACGCCTAGGGAGTACGGTGGCGCCCCCGGGATCCTTCAATAATGAACTGGGGCACCCCTACACCGCGCTGCGTTGCGACAAGACAACCGACTACTTGGTGGCGGAGCTTTCTGCACGCGGCCTTGGGCATGTGGCCCACCTGGCGCAGATCGCCCCACCCACCATCGGGGTGGTGCTCAACGTTGGCACGGCGCACCTCGGGGAGTTCGGTAGTCGGGAGGTGATCGCTCAGGCTAAAGGTGAGTTAGTCGCAGCGCTGCCCAGCACAGGTGTTGCCGTGCTCAACGCCGACGATCGGCTGGTCACCAACATGCCAACCAGCGCGAAAGTGGTGCGCTTTTCCACCACCATGGAAGCCGACTACTACGCCACGGACATTCAGCTTGGCGAATTGTCGCAGGCAAGCTTTGTGCTGCACACTCCACACGGCCAGGCACCCGTGAACCTTCAGGTGTTCGGCGAGCATCAGGTTGCCAACGCCCTCGCCGCCGCAGCGGTGGGTGTGGAATGCGGCTTGAGCGTCGCCGACGTGGCACAGGCGCTCAGCGAGTACACGGCAGCGTCGGCGCATCGCATGGACGTGCAACGCTGCGGCGACGTGGTGATCATTGACGATGCCTACAACGCCAACCCCGACTCCATGCGTGCAGGCGTGTCCGCGCTGATCGACGCCACAAGTAAGAAGACGTGGGCAGTGCTCGGCCAGATGAACGAACTGGGCGAGGACGCAGACGCAGAACACCGCAAGCTGGGAGAGTACCTGGCGGAACGGGGCGTCGATACGCTGGTTGCGGTGGGAACCTCGGCGCAGGTTGAGGCGCTGGCCAACAGCGCTAGAGAACACGGTGTACACACCCTAGTGGCATCAGATGTGCAACAGGCAGTGGACTTGGTTCAGGCGGAGCTTGCACCTGGCGATGCAGTGTTGGTGAAGGCATCGTATTCTGATTCTTTATGGCGAGTAGCTGAGGGCCTCATGCAACTTAGGAGAAGCGAATGACCCAGATCATCATTAGCGGCGCGATCAGCTTCCTTGTCGCGATCTTTTTGACACCGCTTCTCATCCGGCGATTCAGCGCCGAAGGGCTCGGACAGGAAATTCGGGAAGACGGGCCCCGCTCCCATCTGCGTAAACGCGGAACCCCGACCATGGGCGGCATTGCCATCCTCGCGGGTATTATTGTCGCCTACGTGGCCACCAACATCGTGGGCACCATCAACGGCAAAGGGGGGTTCACTGTCTCCGGCATTCTGGTTCTGGGACTCACCCTCGCGCTGGGCGGGCTGGGATTCGCCGACGATTACATCAAACTCGCCCAATCCCGGAACCTTGGCCTGAACAAGAAAGCCAAGCTCATCGGCCAGGCTGCCGTCGCCTTGGTGTTCGGCTTCCTTGTGCTGCAGTTTAAAGACGAGTACAAACTCACCCCAGGGTCCACGCACCTGTCGTACATTCGCGACATCCCCACCGTGGACATTTCGCTGGGGGCTGGTGTGTTTGGGTTTATCCTGTTCATGCTGTTCATCTACATTTTGATCAGCGCCTGGTCCAACGCCGTGAACCTCACCGACGGCCTCGACGGACTCGCCGCTGGCAGTACCGCCATGGTTATGGGTGCGTACACCACCATCACGTTCTGGCAGTTCCGCAATTCCTGTGAGGTCAACGTTGAGCCGGGCTGCTACTCAGTACGCGACCCCCTCGACCTGGCCATCCTGGCTGCGGCCGGCCTGGGTGGATGTCTCGGGTTCCTGTGGTGGAACGCGGCACCCGCGAAAATCTTCATGGGAGACACCGGCTCTCTTGCACTCGGCGGCCTAGTGGCTGGCATTTCCGTGGCTTCCCGGACCGAACTGCTCATGATCATCATCGCCGCGCTGTTTGTTATCGAGGCGGCCTCTGTGGTGATCCAGGTGTTTGTGTTCCGCACGCGCGGCACCCGCTTTTTCCGCATGGCCCCCTTCCATCACCACTTTGAAAACGGCGGCTGGGCTGAAACCACCGTGGTGGTGCGTTTCTGGCTCATCTCCGCCATGGCCTGCATCACCGGCATGGCCTTGTTCTACAGCGAATGGCTACTGACCACAGGGGTGTAAATGACTTCTCCACAGCTGCCCACCGAACTTCACGGCAACGTCCTCGTCGCCGGTGCCGGAATCTCCGGTGCCGGAAGCGCCCGTATGCTCGTAGACCTCGGTGCTAGCGTCACCGTTGCCGACGACGATGAAACCGCCCGGCTTCGCGTCAGCGAAATCACCGGCGCGGACAACACCAGCGTCACCGACGTGGACCTTAGCCGCTACAGCTGTGTTGTTACCTCACCCGGCTGGCGGCCCACCACCCCTCTGCTTGTCGACGCCGCGAACCAAGGCATCCCCGTCATCGGCGACGTGGAACTGTGCTGGCGGCTCGATCGCAGCGGCGTGTTCGGTCCACCTCGCACCTGGCTGGCGGTGACTGGAACCAACGGAAAAACCACCACCACTGCCATGCTCGCCGCCATGATGAACACTGTCCCTGTGGGCAACATTGGCGTCGCCGTGAGCGATGCACTGACCAGCGGCAATGACATTCTGGTGGTGGAGCTTTCCAGCTTCCAACTCCACTGGTCCAGCACCATCCGCCCGGCCGCTGGCTGCCTTCTCAACCTGGCCGACGACCACATTGACTGGCACGGGAGTTTTGACAACTACCGTGCTGACAAGGCCAAAGTGCTGCTTGGCGATGTCGCGGTGGTGGGTATCGACGACCCGAACCTCGCCGGCTACGATGCCATTGGCTTTACGCTGAGCGCCCCGGCGCGCGGGCAGGTTGGCATCGTGGATGGCATGATCGTGGACAATGCTTTTGGCGACAATGTGGTCATCGCGTCCGCAGAGGGTATTTCCCCCGCAGGACCGGCGGGTCAGCTGGACGCCTTGGCCGCAACTGCCATGGCGAGGTCGCAGGGCATTGAGCCACATACGATCGCGAAAGCCCTTGCCACCTTCGAGGTGTCGGGGCATCGCGGCCAGGTGGTGCACCGCGCCGGGGGAGTGTCCTTTGTAGATAATTCCAAAGCCACCAACCCCCATGCCGCAGAGGCCGCGTTGTCTGGGTGTGACTCGATCATTTGGGTGGCGGGTGGCCAGCTCAAAGGTGCGGACATTACGCAGTTGGTGGCGAATCACGCGTCTCGGATGAAAGCGGCGCTGCTGCTGGGAGTAGATAGGCACATTCTTCAGCGTGAGCTTGAGAAGTACTCTGTGCCCACCATGGTGACCGATTCCACCGACCCAGAGGTGGCTATGCAGGAGCTGATGGGTTACGCGGCGTCGATAGCCGAACCTGGTGACACGGTGGTGCTGGCCCCAGCGGCGGCATCGCTGGACATGTATAGCGGAATGAGCCAGCGCGGCAATCTTTTCGCCCATTATGCGAAGGAACAGCTATGACGACTCTTGCCAATCGTGTGAAACCCTGGGCGCTGGACCTGCGTTCGCGCCCGCTGCTGGACTACGTGGTGATTCTTGGCGTGGTGTTCATCCTCAGCGGCCTGGGCATTGTCATGGTGTTTTCCAGTTCCATGGCGGTGTCGGCACTGCAGGATGATTCGCCCTGGTCACGTGTGGTGCGCCAGGGTGTGATGGTGGTGGTGGGCTTTATCGCCATGTGGATGGGCCTTCGGGTTCGGCCGCAGTCGATCCGCCGCTGGTCGTCGTGGCTGCTGGTGGCGGCGTTTGCCTTGCTGATTCTCGTGCTCATCCCAGGGATTGGTACCGGTAAGGAGCAATGGGGTGCGCAGTCCTGGATTGGTGTGGGGCCGATCAGCATTCAGCCTTCGGAGTTGGCCAAAGTGGCCATCGCGGTGTGGGGAGCCGCCTACCTAGCTGACCAAAAGACCACCGCGCCATGGCGGGAAAACAAGTTTGTGCGCTTTACTGGGGTGGGTATCGCCATGTTTGGGTTGATTATCCTCCAGGGGGACCTGGGCATGGGACTCACCATTGCGTCGGTGATTGCCCTGGTGTTGTTCTTTAGTGGTATTCCTATCGGTTACCTTGTGGTGAGCGCCGTGGTGGGTGTGCTTGGTTTGGTTGGTGTGGCGTTCTCGGGCGGCTTCCGTTCCAGCCGTATCACTGTGTACATAGATGCGCTGCTTGGGCATTTCGACGACACGCGCGACACCGCGTTCCAGTCCTATCAGGGCTTCCTTTCCCTCGCCGACGGTGGCGCAACCGGCGTGGGCGTGGGCCAGTCCAGGGCAAAATGGTTCTATCTGCCTGAAGCGACCAACGACTTCATTTTCGCCGTCGTGGGGGAGGAGCTTGGTCTGTGGGGCGGGGCCATGCTGATCCTGCTGTTTGGCATGCTCGGCTACTTTGGGCTGCGTGCGGCACGCCGAAATTCTGACCAGTTCATTTCCCTCATGGCGGCGACGCTGACTACTGGTGTGGTGGTGCAGGCGTTCATCAACGTCGCCTACGTGATCGGCTTGGCACCTGTGACTGGTATCCAGCTGCCCATGATTTCCTCTGGCGGTACCTCTGCGGTAATTACCTTGGCCTCGATGGGGCTGTTGGCCAACTGCGCGCGCCATGAGCCGGAGGCCATTTCCGCGATGCAGTCCTACGGTCGCTTGAGCATTGACCGCCTTCTGCGCTTGCCGGAACCCCTGACCGCCCGCCCGCCGCGACGTGGCCGCCAGCAACGACAGCCAGTGACGCAGCGTCGTCCCGCGCGTCCGCCGCGCCCGCAACGACAAGAACCGCCGCGGCGAGTGGGCCCAGCCGAAGACCGTTACTACCGCCGAAGGAGCTAATACGTGACCGAACTTTCCATTGTGGTGGCGGGTGGCGGAACAGCCGGCCACATCGAACCAGCATTGGCTGTGGCCGATGCCCTCCGCGACGGGCATGGTGCCCAGGTGGTGGCACTGGGCACCACCAAGGGGCTGGAAAAAGACTTGATCCCCGAACGCGGCTACGAACTCGCCCTGATCAACCCGGTACCGGTACCCAGGAAACCCAACGCAGACTTGGCGCTGCTGCCATTCCGCGTGATCAAAGCCGTGATGAACACCCGAAAAATCTTGAAGCGCGTGCACGCAGATGCTGTGATCGGTTTCGGCGGATATGTGTCCGCACCGGCCTACCTGGCCGCGCGCTCACTGGGCATCCCATTTTTTGTGCACGAAGCCAACGCGCGCGCAGGCATGGCCAACAAGTTGGGTGTATTCCTTGGCGGAATTGGTCTGAACGCCGTGAGCAATTCCGGCATGAAAGGCGACGTGGTGGGCGTGCCCATTCGTGCCAGCCTTGCCCCCGACGCACCGCAAGAAAAGCGCAAGGCCGAAGCCTGCGACTTGTGGGGGCTGGACCCCAACAAGCCCACGGTGCTGGTCACGGGCGGTTCCCAAGGTGCCATGTCCATTAACGACGCCGTGGCCATCGCCGTCCCCGAACTCACCAAGGCCGGTATCCAAGTCCTGCACGCTTTTGGCAAGAAAAACATCTCGCCGGAAATCTTCGACGGCTACGTGGCTGTGCCCTACATAGATCGCATGGACCTGGCCTACGCCGTGGCTGACGTGGTGGTGTGCCGCGCCGGGGCCATGACAGTGGCCGAGGTGACAGCCGCCGGAAAACCCGCCATCTACATTCCCCTGCCGCACGGAAACGGGGAGCAGGCGCTCAACGCAAAGCCGGTTATTTCCGCAGGTGGTGCCACCCTCATTAATGACAAGGAACTCACGGGGGAGGCGCTTGCCACTCAGATTCGTGCCATCATTGATGATCAAGAGATTTATTCTTCCATGGTTGACGCCACAAAGCGCAGCAGCCTGGGGCGGGCTGCGGAAGACATCGCCGCCCGAATTGTGAAGGAAGGTTCCAAGTGAGAGTCCATTTGGTTGGTATCGGTGGGTCCGGTATGTCCGGCGTGGCCCGGATTTTGTTGTCTCGTGGTGATATAGTCAGCGGCTCAGACATGAAAGACTCCAGGGCTGTCCTGGCGCTACGCTCCATGGGCGCGCACATTGCCATCGGACACGCAGCTGAGAACCTGGAACTATCTGGCGAACTGCCCGACGTGGTGGTTATTTCCTTCGCCGCAATCCCGCAGGATAACCCGGAACTGATCGCCGCGAAAGCACATGGGATTCCCATCGTGCGGCGCTCCGACCTGCTTGCCGACCTCATGGCGGACCGCACACAAGTCCTTCTTGCCGGTACCCACGGAAAAACCTCCACCACCTCCATGACCGTTGTGGCCATGCAGGCGGCGGGTATGGACCCCAGCTTTGCCATCGGCGGTCAACTCAACAAGGCCGGAACCAACGCGCACCACGGCACAGGACAGTGCTTTGTGGCGGAAGCCGATGAATCGGATGCCTCCCTGCTGCGCTACAGCCCCGACATTGCCGTGGTCACCAACATCGAGCCGGACCACCTGGACTTCTTCAAAAACGCCGACGCATACTTCAAGGTGTTCGATGATTTCGCCGACCTAGTTGGCGACACCCTCATCGTCTGCCTCGACGATGAGCACGCCACAGCTCTCGGTGAACGTGCGGCGCAACGAAACATCCGTGTGGTCGGTTACGGCACCAGGGACCACGCGACCATTCCCAATAGGGCAAAGGTCATCGACATTGCCGCTGAGCGCTTTGGCAGTCGCGCAACATTCAACGTGGACGGCACCATCGTCCAAGCAGATGTGCTCGTGCCAGGGGAACACATGGTGCTCAACGGTGCAGCGGCGCTGCTAGCCGGACACCTGGCCGGAGGGGACGTCGAGAAGCTTGCCGAAGGTTTAAGTGGGTTTACTGGTGTGCGGCGTCGTTTTGAGCATCGAGGCACTGTGAACGACATTCGCGTGTTCGATGACTATGCGCACCACCCCACGGAAGTCGAGGCGGTCCTGCGCGCCGCCCGGCAGAAGATCGAAGCTGAGGGGCGCGGCCGGGTCGTGGTGGTGTTCCAGCCGCACCTGTACTCCCGCACCGCCGAATTCGCCGAAGAATTTGCGGCAGCGCTGTCCCTTGCCGACGAGGCCATTGTGTTGGATATTTTCGGCGCGCGCGAGCAACCCGTCGACGGTGTGACTTCCCGACTAATCACCAACGCCATGACCATCCCGACCACCTACGTTGTTGATTTTTCCGCCGCGCCCGCTGCCGTCGCGGACATTGTGCAACCCGGTGATATTGTGCTCACCATGGGTGCCGGAAATGTGACCATGTTGGCCGATGAGATCCTCAACCATGTCAGCTAGACGCATCGCGATCATCGCCACCGTCGTCGTGGGCATCGCCGCCCTCGTCGGGGCGGTGGCGTACTTCATGCCCATCTTCAAGGTGCAGAACTTCAGCATCCGCGGGCAGCACAACACCAGCGCGGAGGACATCCAGTCCGCCACCCACATTTCCATCGGTGCCAACCTTATGCGTATCGACGCCCCGTCTGCCGCACACAGCGTCGCACAACTCCCGTGGGTGGATAAGGCGACGGTGAACAGGGAATTTCCCAACACCGTTGATGTGGAAGTTCAGGAACGCACCGCCGCGCTCTACGTGAAGCGCGACGATGGCGAACATCTCATTGACGAAAAAGGCAAACCGTTTATCATCGACGCGCCGCCGGAAGGCACCGTGGAGATCACCGAGACCAACGAGGACGACCAGAAGCTCTTCGCTGACGCAATCTCCGTGCTGAAATCTCTCGATGACACGAGTCGGGCAGCCGTGGCGCGGATCAAAGCTCCGTCCCAATATGAATTTTCACTCATAACACATGATGATCGCGAAATATATTGGGGCGCTCCCGAAAATAATCACGACAAAGCAGTGGCCACAAAAACCGTCCTGCAGCGTGAAGGAGCGTACTGGAACGTGAGCGCGCCGGGGCTTGTCACCACACGGTAATTTCGCACGTCAACAACCCTAAAGTAGTGGTTGAGGGACCGACACGCCGCCGGAAAAATACGAACAATCAACCAAAAATAACGGAATATGGAAACAGTAACCGCACAGATTTACATGAAAGGCGAGCCTGACCCCTATGACTTCTCCTAATAACTACCTCGCCGTCATCAAGGTTGTTGGTGTTGGCGGCGGTGGCGTTAACGCCGTTAATCGCATGATCGAAGAAGGACTGAAGGGCGTCGAGTTCATCGCCGTGAACACAGACTCGCAGGCTCTGATGTTCTCCGACGCGGACGTGAAGCTTGACATCGGACGCGAAGCGACCCGCGGTCTAGGGGCCGGAGCTAACCCAGAAGTCGGTCGCGCATCCGCTGAGGACCACAAGGCCGAAATCGAAGAAACCCTCAAAGGCGCGGACATGGTGTTTGTCACCGCTGGTGAGGGCGGCGGCACTGGCACCGGCGCGGCACCTGTGGTGGCCAGCATAGCCAAGAAAATGGGCGCCTTGACGGTGGGTGTGGTGACCAAACCCTTCAAATTCGAGGGTCGACGCCGTACCAAGCAGGCGGAAGAGGGTATTCAGGCACTGTCCGAGGTGTGCGACACGCTGATCGTGATCCCGAACGATCGCCTGCTCCAGATTGGGGACGAAAACCTCTCCATGATGGAAGCGTTCCGCTCTGCCGATGAAGTGCTGCTCAACGGTGTGCAGGGCATTACGGACATCATCACCATTCCCGGCATGATCAACGTGGACTTTGCCGACGTGCGCTCCGTCATGTTTGATGCCGGTTCCGCTTTGATGGGCATTGGCAAAGCACGGGGCGAAAATCGTGCTCTCATTGCCGCTGAACAGGCTATTAACTCCCCGTTGCTGGAATCCACGATGGAAGGCGCCAAGGGGGTTCTGCTCTCCTTCGCCGGTGGCTCGGACCTGGGTCTGCACGAGGTCAATGCTGCCGCAGACATGGTGGAGCAGCGCGCCGATGAAGACGTTAACCTCATCTTTGGTGCCATCATCGATGACAACCTCGGTGATGAAGTCCGGGTGACCGTGATCGCCGCCGGCTTTGACAACATCAAGCAGGACACTAACGACGTCCGCCGTCCCTCGCTGTCCTCTGTTCCCTCACCGGAGCCGGAGCCAGCACCCACGCCGACTCCGGTTCCCGAGCCTGCGAGTAGCAGCGGTCTGTTTGAACAGCAGCAGCGTCCGCCAAGCTACGAGCCGCGTTATGAGCCGCCACAGCGTCGCACCCCAGGTATGTTTACGGAACCTCCAGCGAAGCCACGCTTCGACGATGACGATGAATTAGACGTGCCAGACTTTATGTAAAATTACATGGCATGACACTTAAACCCCGCCCAGTTCACAAGGTTTTTACCACTCGAACAGGCGGGGTTTCTGCTGCGCCCTTCGATTCCTTCAACCTGGGAGATCATGTGGGCGATGATCCGCAGGCGGTGGCAGCGAACCGTGCGCGCTTGGCGTCGATAATCGGCGTGTCGGATTTTGTGTGGATGGAGCAACTTCACACCAACACAGTGACTGTGGTGGACGCCCCACAGATTGCGCCCGCAACGGACGCTGTGGTGACCACACAGCGCGGTTTAGCCTTGGCTGTACTCACAGCCGACTGCGTGCCTCTACTGCTCTCTGACGACCGCGCAGGAGTCATTGCGGCTGTTCATGCGGGCCGTCTTGGCGCGCGCAATGACATCCTTCTCCGCACCCTTGACACAATGGAAAGTCTGGGCTCGAAACCCGAGACCACGCACGTGTTGCTGGGCGCCGCGGCATCGGGGAAAAGGTATGAAGTTCCCAAGGAAATGGCCGATGACTTCGAGGCGGCGGTTCCGGGGTCGCGGACGCGTACGGAGCAGGGTACCTGGGGAATTGACATCCGTGCTGGACTTGTACGACAATTGCTTTCTCGGGGGGTAAAAAATATTGATGTGAATCCTCATTGCACCATTAAAAATGAGCACTATTTTTCTTATAGAAGAGAAGGTAAAACTGGGCGTCAGGCTGGCGTGATTTGGTTATCACATTTACTTGGCAAAGACCAATGATTTGTTTCTGTGTAATTAACTAATATGTCGTGAGGGTTTAATTAACAATCAAATATTGCGCGTGTCGTAACCGAACAAGTGTCACTTTTCCCACTACGGTAAAAAGCACGTTTCCAGGTCAGCAACACGTAAAGAGGAATGCACCATGTCTAGTGTCCAAAAGGTCAAAGAGTTCTTCGGTCTCGTCTCCTACGAGGAGGATGACCATGACGCCTACTACGCCGACGAGGCCGCATACTCGGCCGCTCCGGCACCCAGCTACGCTGACCGCCACACGATGCCGTACGACTACCAGCCGGAATACCAGGCGCCGCCGCGGGTTTATGAGGCGGCCGTGGTTCGCGTCTCCCTTCGCTCATACACCGAAGCGTCCCGTATCGGTGAACCATTCCGTGATGGCGACGTAGTTGTGTTTGATATCACAGAAGTGCAGAGTGCTGACGCGAAGCGAATCGTGGACTTTGCTGCTGGTGTGTGCTTCGGTCTGCGCGGCAAAATGGAGAAGGTTGCCCCGCGTGTGTTTGCTGTCATCCCGGAGAACGCCCACGTTTCTCAGATGGAGCTGGAGCGCGCAGCCAACCTACGCTAGACCCTACCTTCCCCCTGATTGGGGGTGGGGTGGTGCTCCACCAATATGAGGGGGGAACTTTCGGCTAGGGTCGGTTCGGTGAGTATCGCTCTGAACGTCCTTGATCTCCTATTGGAGATTTTCAAATGGATCCTTTTGGTGAGGATCGTCATCGAAATGATTCAATCATTCTCCAGGAATTTCCGACCACCGCGGTGGTTTGCTGTTATCGCAGAACCCCTGTTCGTGGTCACTGATCCCCCAATTAAAGCCTTGCGGAGGTTGATCCCGCCCATCCGGATGGGCGGAGTGGCGCTAGATTTATCGGTGCTCGTCTTGTTCTTCGCGATCATGATAGTACAGATGATTCTGCGTTATTTGATCTGACCGAAGGCAGTCAAATTTTCCCCAAGAACACCGTCGTAAGCAGGGTGGAAAGCAAAATCTTTACATCCTCGTTACACTATTGGGGTATCAAGCATTAGAATTGAGCAAGACAAGGTCGTGGGGAAGTCCTACGGCCAGTCCCAACATGGGGCTAACAACACGTGAAGGGAACCGTCCATGCCGCTGACTCCAGCTGACGTGCATAATGTCGCTTTTGCTAAGCCGCCGATTGGTAAGCGTGGCTATAACGAGGACGAGGTCGATCAATTCCTCGACCTTGTTGAAGACACTCTTGGCCAGTTGCTCGACGAGAACGAGGATCTCCGCCAGCAGGTGGAGGAGCTCAATAATGAGCTGGCGCAGGCTGGTTCCGGTGCTACATCCGGTCGGTCGAGTGCTGCAAGCGTTGATACTGCCGCTATCCGCCGTGAGGTGGAGGAAGAGCTCCGTGCCGAATACGAAAAGAAGCTTGCTCAGGCCAGAGCAGAGACCGCTAAGGCTCAAGATGAGCTGCAGCTAGCTCAGGCTCAGGCTCAGGCCGCCCGCGAGGAGGCTGCCGCAGTTCAGCGCCACAGCAGCTCCTCCGTCGCTGATGTGGACGGGATTGCCACTGCTGAAACCCACATGCAGGCCGCCCGTGTGCTCGGTTTGGCGCAGGAGATGGCTGACCGTCTGACCAACGATGCTCGCACCGAGTCACAGACCATGCTGGATGAGGCTCGTGCCGCCGCTGAGAAGACCATCACCGAGGCGAACTCCAGCGCTCAGGCCACCCTTGCTGCTGCAAAGCGTGAGTCTGAGGCAACCTTGGCTGACGCCCGCTCCACCGCTGACCAGCTGGTGTCTGAGGCTACTCAGCGTTCCTCCACTATGATCGCTCAGGCTGAGCAGAAGTCCAACGCCATGATCGCTGACGCCAGCGCGCGTTCCGACGCCCAGTTGCGCCAGGCTAACGACAAGGCCAACGCCCTGCAGGCTGACGCTGAGCGTAAGCACACCGAAATCATGGCTACCGTGAAGAAGCAGCAGACCGCCCTGGAAGGTCGCATTGCTGAGCTCCGTACCTTCGAACGTGAGTACCGCACTCGCCTGAAGACCTACCTTGAGAGCCAGCTGGAAGATCTGTCCACCCGCGGATCCGCAGCACCACACGGTGGTGTTGAGGCTAACAGCTAACCCTTATGCTTGTTGCCGCGATCGCATTGGCCTTAATTGGCTTCGTGCTACTGGTATTGACCGTGCAGTCACACTCTGACATCTGGTCGTATTTACTGGTGCTCGATGCGATCGCGGGTCTTGCGTTATGGGGGATTGACTATGCGCGTAAGCGCAGACTAAAATAACAGCACTCGCGCTACGATCCGGCAATCACCGGGGAGCGTTTCGGAAGAACAGCCACGTGCTCAGTAGAACCGATCACAAATGAAGTGGGGCTATAACGCTCAAGCAGGGTGGTACCGCGCAGCCATTGCGTCCCTGCAGTGACTACTGAAGGAGCGTTATGGCTGTATACCCACGTGTCGATCTCACTGGTGGATCCACCCGTTTTCCCGACATGGAACAGCAGGTTCTTGGCTATTGGAAGCAGGACCAGACTTTCCAGGCATCCCTCAACGGCGACCCAGAATACGTCTTCTATGACGGTCCTCCCTTTGCCAACGGCCTGCCGCACTACGGACACTTGTTAACGGGGTACGTCAAAGACATTATCCCGCGCTATCAGACAATGCAGGGCAAGAAGGTTGCCCGCGTGTTTGGGTGGGACTGCCACGGCCTGCCCGCCGAACTTGAAGCCGAGAAGCAGCTTGGCATCAAAGACAAGGGCGAGATTGAGGCCATGGGCCTGGAAAAGTTCAACGAGTACTGTGCCACCTCAGTGTTGCAATACACGGAGGAGTGGAAAGACTATGTGACTCGCCAGGCACGCTGGGTTGATTTTGATAATGGCTACAAGACGATGGACTTGGGCTTCATGGAGTCCGTCATGTGGGCGTTTAAAACCCTGTACGACAAGGGCCTGATCTACCAGGGTTTCCGCGTGCTTCCGTACTCATGGGCGGAGCACACGCCGCTATCAAACCAGGAAACCCGGTTGGATGACTCCTACAAGATGCGCCAGGATCCGGCGTTGACGGTGACCATGCCGATCACCTCCGGCGAACTTGAAGGCGCGAATGCTCTCGCGTGGACGACGACGCCGTGGACGCTTCCATCCAACTTGGCTCTGGCTGTGCATCCAGACACCATTTATGCACACATCAAAGTGGGCGATGAGCGCTACCTTCTGGCGGAGAACCTGGTCAGTGGCTATTTCGATGACTACGAGGTGCTGTCCACACACTCCGGTTCGGAGCTGGAGGGCCTGACCTACAAGCCGATCTTTGATTATTTCAGCGACCAACCAGGCGCCTTTAAAATTTTGAACGCGGACTACGTGACCACCGAAGATGGCACCGGTATTGTCCACCAAGCCCCGGCCTTTGGTGAGGACGATATGATCACCTGCCAGAAGTACGGCATTGATGTGGTGATCCCGGTGGACATGGACGGAAAGTTTACTTCACTGGTGCCTGACTATGAGGGGCAGTTGGTGTTTGATGCTAATAAGAACATCATCCGTGACCTCAAGGAGAAGGGTAGGGTACTGCGTCACGAGACGATCGAGCACTCCTACCCGCATTCCTGGCGTTCCGGCGAGCCGCTGATCTACATGGCGCTGCCGTCGTGGTTTGTTGCGGTGACCAAGTTCCGCGACCGCATGGTGGAGTTGAACCAAGAGATCGAATGGATGCCCGCGCATATCCGTGACGGGCAGTTCGGCAAGTGGTTGGAAGGTGCGCGCGACTGGAACATCTCCAGGAACCGCTACTGGGGTTCGCCTATCCCGGTCTGGGTGTCGGATTCTGAAGAGTATCCGCGCGTTGATGTGTACGGCTCCTTGGACGAATTGGAACGCGACTTTGGTGTGCGACCAACATCCTTGCACCGCCCTCACATTGACCAGCTGACCCGCCCGAACCCGGATGATCCCACAGGAAAGTCCACAATGCGCCGCGTGCCGGAGGTGCTGGATTGCTGGTTCGAGTCTGGTTCCATGCCGTTTGCTCAGAAGCACTATCCGTTTGAGAACCGCGAGTGGTTTGATACGCACAACCAGGCGGACTTTATCGTCGAGTATTCCGGTCAGACCCGCGGCTGGTTCTACACCATGCACGTGCTGTCTACGGCGCTGTTTGACTGCCCCTCCTACAAGAAGGTGGTTGCGCACGGCATTGTCTTGGGCGATGACGGGCTGAAGATGTCCAAGTCAAAGGGCAACTATCCAAACGTCAACGAGGTGTTTGAGCGCGACGGCTCGGATGCCATGCGTTGGTTCCTGATGAGTTCCCCGATCCTGCGTGGCGGCAACCTCATTGTGACGGAGCAGGGCATCCGCGAGGGTGTGCGTCAGGCGCTGCTGCCCATGTGGAATGCCTACACCTTCCTGCAGCTGTACGCGGTTGAGCCGGCTACGTGGGATGTCAGCTCGACGAATGTGCTGGATCGCTACATTCTGGCGAAGTTGCATAACCTGATCGCCAACACGCAGGACGCGCTGGACAACACGGACGTTGCCCGTGCGTGTGATGAAGTTCGCTCCTTCTGTGATGTGCTGACTAATTGGTATGTGCGTCGTTCCCGTGAGCGTTTCTGGAATGAAACCCCGGAAGCCTTCAACACGCTGTACACGGTGCTGGAAACCTTGACACGTGTGGCCGCCCCGCTGCTGCCGATGATCACTGAGGTCATCTGGCGTGGGCTCACCGGCGAACGCTCTGTGCACCTCATGAAGTTCCCGAATCCCGATGACTTCCCGCGTGACGACGCCCTGGTGCGCACCATGGACGAAGTGCGCGGCGTGTGTTCGGCGGCGTCGTCAGTGCGTAAGGCCAACAAGTTGCGCAACCGCTTGCCGTTGCCGAAACTGACGGTGGCGCTGCCAGAATCGCAGCGTCTCAGTGAGTTCAGTGACATCATCAAGGACGAGGTGAACGTCAAGGAGCTTGTGCTGACTGATGATGTGGACAGCATTGGCCGCTTTGAGGTTGTAGTCAATCCCCGTGTCGCCGGGCCGCGTCTGGGCAAGGATGTTCAACGCGTGATCAAGGCCGTCAAAGCGGGCAACTATACACGCAACGACGACTCCGTTGTTGCTGATGGCATCACTCTCACGGCGGATGAGTTCACCGAACGACTCGTTGCGGCCGACCCCGAGTGCACCGCGCAGATCGAGGGTGTGGATGGCTTGGTGCTGGTTGACCGCGAAGTCACGGAAGCCCTTGAGGCAGAAGGCTGGGCCGCTGACGTGATCCGTGGTCTGCAGGATGCCCGAAAGTCGTCTGGTTTTGCGGTGTCGGATCGCATTGAGGTCGAGCTGTTTGTGTCCGAGGACAAAGTTGAGTGGGCAGAGCGCCACAAAGATGACATGGCTCGTGAGGTTTTGGCCACGTCGTTTGTTGTTGGGCATGGCGACGGCACCCACAACATCGTTGAGGGTGTCACCGCGTCTATGACGCTTGCCTCCTGATTCGCTTGATGTGTCGCTGACTGAACGTCTGGCGAAACTTCGGTGTGGTGCGCTGGGGTTCTGCCGGTGGAGGTGGGGGATTGGGCATCTCCACCCCGGCTAACGGGCCTGTTGGATGGGTGATGGCCACGGTCCCGTCTTTGAATCGCCATTCCACGGTGCCGTCTTTGTGCATGGTGGGTATGGCGAGTTTGTCGGTTTTAATGTTATGACAGTGGCGGCACAGCGCTTGTAGGTTTGCTGCGGTGGTGGGGCCGCCATCGGCGTCGGAAATCACATGGTCCGTGTCGCATTCCCAGGCGGGGCGGTCACAACCTGGGAAGCGGCAGGTGCCGTCGCGCCCGATGACAAATGCGCGAATGTCGATGGGGGTGATGTAGGAAGAGCTGGTTTTCGTGGATGCGGCTTGCATGTCGCGGATGACGCAATCATCAGACAGCCAACCCGCGCCCTGGAGGTAATCGTGATCCCAGAGATTAAGTACAATGCTGCACGAATCGACGTGCTCAGCAGCGAGTTTGTACAAGGCTTCGTTGAGGTCACAGTGCTGATCAGTGGAAATCGCCTTGAGTACCTGCGAGATGACTACGGCTTTGTCGCTCCGCAACGCCCCGAAGACGGTGGTGAGACCGTTCGGGTGGGCGCGGAAGCGCAGTTCCTCCTCCGCGGCGTCGATAGTCTTGTGCGCCGCTGGGGGATCGAGGGAGAGCACCAGTTTGCGGACCTGGGCGGCGAGCGTTCGGGGCGTCGGTAATTGCTGGTGGGGGCTGGTTGGGGTGACCAGGTTGATGAGGTGCGGTTCGATGAGTTCTGGTTCGATGGCGAGGGTGTGTCGGTAGATAAGGTGCAGGCGGCGCAGGCAGAGCACACCAGTGTTGAGGGCGTAGTCCTTCAGGTGCGGCATGGCGTGCAACATCAAGGCTACGTCGCAGGCTTGGGAAACGTCCGTTCGAGTATAATGGGTGGTGGCGACGATGGAGGAGATGAACTCATCGATGTCGTCGTCAACGCTGTCCGGGGTGAAGACACTCAACCAAAAGCCAAGTTCCTGCTTGGTTATGGTGGTGCTGTGCACGGCGAAGGCATTGTTGGGGTCAGCAACATTGTAGAAAGCCGTGGCCATGATACCCCTCCGAAAAATTATCGCTGATGTTTTCTATTATACCCAAAATTCCAGCGGGGGTAGCAGAGGGTGAGGGGGATGATAAGCAGTGCGGCGGCGGTCCAGGTGATGGCGTACGGGCCAATGTTGTCGATTACGACTTTGCCGAGTGCGCTGGATGTCGCAAAGCCGATATATACGGCAGATGAGAGTAGGCCGAGGAGCGTCGGGTTGATGGCGACAATGCGGGCCTGCTGGGGGACGGTGAACATGCCGCCGAAGAAACCATTGATGCTGAGCAGGAGCAGCGGGGGAAGGAGGGGAGCGGCCAGGAGAATGATCATTAGTCCGACGATGCTGGTGACCACAGTAAACAGTGGCCCGCGACTGTCAGTGAGTCGTCCGGCGGCAATGTTGCCGATCACGGTGAACACGCCAAATGCCGTAAGGCACGCGATCAGCCACTTTCCCGTCAGTCCTGTAATGACCTGCGCGTAAGTGAATACCTGCATGTTGGCACCCACAACGAGGATGGTGGTGGCAATGACAATGAGCGCGTGAAGGGGAACGCGGCGGGCGCGGGTGGTGGGTGGCATGTCAACGGCGGGGACGACAAGGAGGTTCGCAATGAGCGCAATCAATCCCAGGATGGCGAGGATCCAGACGGTGTGCCGCCAGTTGGCGTTGCCGAGGATGAGTCCGGCGGGGACGCCGAGGGCGGTGGCCGTCATGAGTCCGTTCATGACAAAGGCGAGGGCGCGTCCGCGCTGTTCAGGTGGTGTGATGGCGGCGGTGATGGCCGACGCGGAGGGGGTGAGCATACTCGCGCCGACTGCAGTAAGGACGCGGGCACCCAGTGCTACGCCGAATGTTGGGGCGAGGGCGGTGAATGCGTTGCCGAGGATGAAGATGACAAGGCCCGCCCGGAGCGCGTGGCTGGGGCGGATGAGTGTGCTGAGGATGGGGGCGCAGCAGGCAAAGGTGATGCTGAAGATGGTGACCAGCTGTGCGGCGGTGGTCGTCGATACGTGCAGGTCAGAGCCGATTTCTTTGAGGAGTCCGGCGAGGATGAAGGTGTCGGTGCCCACGGCGAAGGTCATGAGCGTGAGGGGCCATAGTTTGTTTGACATACTTCCAACAATATGAAAATCATCAAACTGTTTCAATAACGTATGATGAAGCCATGGATCACGCTCCACTTCCGCAGCCAGCGCTCAGCGACATAGAACTACTCCCTGTTCTGCAGGCACTGGCAGATCCGGTGCGTTTGCAGCTCATTGCAATCCTCGATGAGGAAGGTTCCGTGAGCTGTGGTTTTGTGCTAAAGAAATTGCCCCTGCACAAATCAACCCTGTCCCACCACTGGAAAGTGCTCCGCGAAGCAGGAGTGACCACCACCACCATTCGCGGGCGGGAACGCTGGGTTACTCTCCGCCGCGACGACATGGACCAACGCTTCCCGGGACTCATTGACCTGGTTATACGCAACTAAAGGACTCGAATGTTTCCCGACGGTTTTCTTTGGGGCGGTGCGACTGCCGCCAACCAAATCGAAGGTGCCTACAACGAAGGCGGCAAAGGACTCAGCATTCAGGACGTCATGCCCCACGGCGTGACGACGCCGCCCACCGACGCCCCCACGCCGGACAACCTCAAGCTCGACGCTATCGACTTTTATCACCGCTACGCTGAGGATATTGCCCTCTTTGCCGAGATGGGCTTTAAAGTATTTCGGTTTTCTGTGGCGTGGTCACGCATTTTTCCTCGTGGCGACGAGGAGCAACCCAATGAGGAAGGACTGCGCTTCTACGAACGCATCCTCGATGAACTGGAAAAACACGGCATCGAACCGCTGGTGACGATCAGCCACTACGAAACCCCACTCCACCTGGCTAGGGAATACGGTGGCTGGACCAACCGCGCTCTCATTGGATTCTACGAACGCTACGCCCGCGTCCTGTTTGAACGCTTCGCGGGACGCGTGAAATACTGGCTCACCTTCAACGAAATCAACTCAGTGCTGCACTTCCCGTTCATGTCCGGCGGCATTCCAGGAAACCCCAGCACACAAGAGCTCTACCAGGCGGTACACCACGAACTTGTCGCCTCCGCGCGGGTTGTTCGGTGTGGGCACGAGATTGATCCCGATAACAAGATCGGGTGCATGATCCTCGCTGTCCCGCGCTACCCACTAAGCCCCACGCCTGACGACGCCCGCGCAGCCCAACGCGCCGCGCAATCCGACTATGCCTTCGGCGATATCCACTGCCGCGGCTACTATCCCGGGTACCTGCTGCGGCACTTGAAAGAACGTGGCGTGGACCTAGACATCACGGAGCAAGACCGCAACGACCTTATGTATGTTGTCGACTTTGTGTCTTTCAGCTACTACATGTCCGCCTGTGAAACCGCCGACCCTAACAAGCGCGTTGCGGGCGAGGGTAATCTCATCGGCGGTGTGCCCAATCCCACCCTCAACGCTTCCGAATGGGGTTGGCAAATCGACCCTGTTGGTCTGCGCATCATCATGAACGACTACTGGGATCGCTGGCAAAAACCCCTGTTCATTGTGGAAAACGGGCTCGGTGCGCGTGACGAACTCATTGACGGGTTTGTTGATGATGATTATCGAATTTCCTACCTCAATGACCATCTTGTGCAGGTAGGGGAAGCCATTGCGGACGGTGTTGATACCCTTGGCTACACCACCTGGGGCTGCATCGACCTAGTGTCCGCCTCCACCGCACAACTCAGCAAACGCTACGGCTTCATCTACGTCGACCGCGACGACAACGGCGAGGGGACCCTGGCGCGCTACAAGAAGAAGTCTTTTGACTGGTACAAAAACGTCATAGCCACCAACGGGGCCAGCCTTGAAACTTAGAACTCTGGGGCGCAAAATCGCAGAATTCGTCCTGGAAGTCCTCATTGAGGGCGCCTTCACGTGGCTTCTACGATGAATAGTCCTCGTGGCTGTTCGATATAATCACCGCCCATGAGACAACGCCTCACCGCGCCTGCCGTGATGATTGCCTCAGGGCTGTCGCTATACGCCGGAGCAGCCCTTGCGGTGGGGCTATTTGAACGCTTCCCGCCAACGATTGTTGCGTGGTTTCGCGTTGCTGCTGCAGGCGTGGTGCTCCTTGTTGTTGTGCGGCCTGCACGCTGGGAGTTTACGAGACGTGTTGGGCTTGTCGCTGGCGTATTTGGTTGCGTGACCATGGGTATGAACATGGTCTTTTATGAGGCCATCGCGGAACTTCCATTAGGCACTGCGGTGGCTATTGAGTTTATGGGGCCGATCGTGGTTGCAGCATGGGGAAGCAGGTCAATACGGGATTGGCTTGCCTTGCTGTTGGCTGGGGGTGGGGTGTTGCTGATGTCAGGGGCGCGTTGGTCAGCGAGTCCACGTGGAGTCATTTTTGCCCTGTTAGCTGCGACGTTATGGGCGATCTATATTGTGCTGGGCGCACGTATTGCTACGGCAGGGAGTTCGAATGGGCGCCTGACCGTTGGTTTTTGCTATGCCACTGTCGTTGGATTGCCGCTGGTTGCAGTGCTGTGGCCGCATGGAGCAGGTGTTCCGCTACCTACGGTGGTTGGTCTGGGGATTCTCGGCGCAGCGATTCCGTACAGCTTGGATCAGGTTGTGCTTAGGATGGCAGGGCCGTCATACTTTGCCATTCTGTTGGCGCTACTTCCTTTGACGGCTGCGCTGCTGGGGGCCGTGGCGCTGGGGCAAAGCCTTTCTATCGCCGAAATGGTGGGGATCGTCGCGGTGGTGGGGGCTGTGGTTGCGCGTGATCATAGGTAATGCATGAATTGAGATTGAATTCCAGTGAAATTGAATTAGGTGATAGTACAACAAAATGGGGATTGATTTTTAAGGAATATTTAGATCCGTTATCGGGAAAGTGTTAATTTCCTAGTGTAATGTCTTCCAAAGGTTGTATTTATGGAAGGAAGCAATGCGGGTATTACACGTTACGGAATGCCTGGCGGGAGGCGTTCAAACGGCGCTAGCGGGCTATGTTAAGGCGACTCCCGAGCTGGATCATGTTGTACTCGCCAATTCCCGGCGCGGGCACAACATCACTATGCGTGAGGTTGAAGGAAGCTCCGCGTTTTATGTTCTACCAACAAACCACCTAGCCGCGGTAAAGAAGGTCGCGAAGGTTGCCCGAGAGGTCAGACCTGATGTTATTCATGCGCATTCGAGTTTCGCAGGTGCGTATAGTCGAATTGCTACTTTGTGTGTGAATGTTCCGGTGGTGTATACGCCCCACGCGATTGCCTATGGTCGGCCCGATTTTTCTTCCGTGAAGCGCGCCGCATATAAGGGTGTGGAAAAGCTACTGTCGTGGAAGACGAAAGTGTTTGCCGGGTGTTCCGTGCATGAAAGTGAATTGTTGTCGGATTTGAATGCCCGTGTTCCAGTGGTGACTATCCCTAACGCGCTGCCGCCGGATCATCCTGCGCAGGAGCTGCGGTGGGGGGCGTCGTCAAGCCCGGTGGTGGGTATGGTCGGCAGGATTAACGAGTACCGCGACCCGCAACGTTTCATTGACATTGTTGAATCGGTGAGGAGGCACAACAGCGACGTGGAGTTCGTGTGGATCGGCGACGGTGATGACGCTCAGCGGGACGCCCTGAAGGCTGCCGGGGTGCATGTGACCGGTTGGCTTGGGGGAGTGGACCTGCAGAAGAAACTCACGGAGCTATCCATGCTGGTGTACACCTCACGGTGGGATGGATTCCCCATGGTGATTCTTGAGGCCATCAACTCCCATGTGCCAACCTTTGTGTCCAATATTGCGCCACTGAAGGAATGCCCGGAATCGGCGCGCTTTGACACCGCAGAACAAGCCAGCAGCCTTGTCTTAAAGCAACTTGAACAGAACCAGCCCCTCTCGCAGCACTGGGACCCGCTGCTTGCGGCCCACAGCTTTGACAGCCAGAAACAAGCATTGATCCGCGCCTACGAACTTGCGACAGTGTCATGAACGATAAAGAAGAACACACAATCACCGAGAACATAACTCCCCTCCAGAAGAACATCGCGTTCCGGCTGCTCATGTGGGCACTGGTGCCGATCCTTGCGGCCATTGGGTGGCAGTTGGGCCACGCGTACAGTCAAACTCTTGACAACGAATACGTGGTGGACTCCAAAATTTTGGTGACCAACCCCCACATCGAAGACGATAACGAAAACTCTCGGCTCACTGCTCTCGGTCGCACCCGTGATGACACGGTGCTGCTGGGTGAGGCCACCAACTCGGAGGAATTTCACCAGCGGCTATCCCAACGCTCCGGCGTGAACGCAGCCCTGTTTGAGATCACCGGTACCGCGACCCGAACCACACGTGTGGTTACGATACGTGTGTCCTCGAAACAGCCCGAGGTCAGCTCTGCCGTCTCCAGTGCCGCGTTTGACACCCTGGAGCAATACCTGCAGGACCATCGAGGTGCTCTGTACCTGGATACCGGTTTGTTGTTCATCAACTCCGAAAGCATCGCCGCCTTCAAGTCAGGTGCAGGCGCTGACTGGCGGCTCTCTGGCCTGGTGCTGGGTATGCTGCTGGGCATCACCCTGGTTGCCATCAGTTCACGGTGGACCATGGAGAGAAGGGAAGACGAATGAAAAACATACGTTTTCCCTGGTGGGCAAGTCCCAGCACGCTTCTGGTGATCAGCCTCCTGGTGGTGTTCTACGCCATTGTCTTCGTGGACGACGAGCAGTACAACATTTGGAAAACACCGCGCTATGTCACCCACGTTGAAGCGGTTGAGGTGGGAAGTGTGATCGTCGCGGTGCTGCTGGGCATTGTTGTTGCGGCGTCGATAAGCCAACGCAACAACGAAAACTACGTGGCAGACACAGCGAAGTTCCTCAAAAGCCGCCAGCTAAACACGCTGTTTTACATTTTCACCGTGCTCACCATCATCGGATACAGCATCTGGATCATCAAGGCGTTCCACAGTGGGCTAACTGGTGCGGAAGTGCTGGCCACCATCAAGGGCGACCCCGGGGCCGTGTCGCAACTGAAAGGTACCGCGCAACCCACAGCCGGGCTGACTACCCTGACGCAATTCGGGTCGCTGGTGGTAGTGCTGGGCATTCTGCGAGACCGGCTTGCGGAGAAAAACTCCAAGCTCATCGTGTGGTTTGTGCTGTTTTTGTCTGTCTTACGTTTTGTGTTCTACGCCGAGCGCATCGCCTTCCTGGAAGTGGCCGTACCGGCGGTAATCCTCGCGGCATCACTGTGGCCAACGAAGGTGCGCTGGCCATCGGCGCGGAAGTGGATCACCAATATCCTTCCGATTGTGCTGGGGCTGTTTGTGTTCATACTGTTTGCGGTGGGGGAATATTCCCGCTCGTGGGCGGTGCTGCGCACCCAAACATCGCAAACCTACACCGAGTTTATTATCAGCCGCTTCTTGTCCTACTACGCCACTGCCACCAACAATGGCGTGCTGTACGGCAGACTTGCCGACGCCAATAACCTCGACCACACAGCGTTTTATGCCTTCTATAACCTGCCGGGGAGTTTCTTCGGCACCGACGCCGTATCCGGCACCAACTTTGACCAATGGTGGGGCATGCAATTGGAACTGTTTGCCAACCCCAGCCTCACCAATACTGGCACGATATTTCCACTGATCGGCGAACTCTCCCTAGCCACCGTGCTCATCCTCTTTTTCGCCGTTGGATACATATCTACTGTGCTATTCCGTCAAGCAAAAAACGGTCACCTCATTTCCATGATGGCTGTTCCGATTTTGTGCTACGCATTCGTGGAATTGCCGCGCATTTCCTACCTAACGTTGGGCCGCAGTGTCCCCATATTCCTGGGCATTCTGATCATGTGGTTCGTCTTTGACTTATGGAAAACCACCGAACGATACACCCTGAAAGAGCAGCAGCAATGAAAAAAGTCTACTATCCGGGCCGGATTTTAGAACGAAATGTTGGTGGCAACACCACGTACACCCGCGCTATTGCGGAAGGCATTAAGGAATATGGGTGGGAAGTGGACACGCTTCCGTACCACTCCAAAGCACCCGTCACCGCGCTCATGGAACAATACTCGGCACTGCAGAAACCCACTTCTGGAGAGCTGGTGCACTACAGCGCCGACACCGGCCCGCTCATCCCCGTGCGACGCCCCTCCGTGGTGACCGTTCACGGTGTGGCCAGCGCCGTAGCCGAAGGCGTGCGCAACCCTGTCCAGGAATTCACCTGGCGCAGCCGCGTACGGGCCGCCATGCGCTTTACCGATGCCCTGATTACCGTCTCCGAATCCAGCAGCGAAACACTCCAGGATGTGTTTGGTATCGACGCCGCGAAAATCAACGTCATCCCCCACGGCATCGACGTTGATCTGTTTTCCACCCCCGCCGTCGCCTCGCCCGAAGTGCTTGATCGTCTGCCCGAGGATTATCTGCTTTACCTAGGCAACATCGAACCCCGCAAAAACATCATCGAACTGGTCAATGCCGTTGATCGCCTTGCCCTGCCCTTGGTTGTGGCCGGGCGGGCAGCCTGGAACTCCGAAGACATCGAACGCCGCATTGCAGAAAGCCCCAACACTGTGCGCGTCGGATTCGTCTCCAACGCCGACCGCGTGTACCTGCTCCAACACTGCCGGGCCTTCCTGTTCCCCAGCCTGTACGAAGGCTTCGGCTTCCCCGTGCTCGAAGCCATGGCCGCAGGCGCACCCGTGCTGGCAACCCGGCGCGGCTCCCTTCGCGACGTTGCAGGACCCGCAGGCCACATCCAGGATGTGACTGCCGATGCCATTGAGGAGGCCCTGAACACCTACCTCAACGACAACACCTGGCTTGAGCAGGTCAAGGACGAAGGCCGCGCCTGGGCCAACGAATTCTCCTGGGCCAACAGCGTGGCCGCCCACCACCGCCTGTACGAGGAGTTGGTGGCATGAGGATCCTGCTTCTCCACGCCTACAGCGCCCACAACCGTGGCGACGGGCTACTTGTCGACGAATCCGTGGCACTGATCCGCAGTGTCTTCGACGACGTCGAACTGGAGGTTGTGGCCTCCGACCCGGATAGCTTTAGCTATGTGGGTGTGCCCGTCTACAACGCCAAACCCGGGCGTCGTGGCTGGTCGCGGGAATACCTGCGGGTGCTGCGCAACCTGGACAGCTACGACTTGCTCGTCGGTGTCGGCGGCGGTTACCTGCGCGCCGGGAAGCCCGTGGAGATGCTGAAATGCCTGCTGGTGATGGGTCCGCAGATTTTCGCTGCTGGGCGCAGCTCGACCCGGAGCGTCTACCTTCCGCAGAGCATCGGCCCATTCCGTTTCGGCTCGGTTCACCTGTTTCGGGCTTTGGTGAAACGCATTGGTGTCTACATGCTTCGCGACGACCGCTCCATGCAGGAAATCGCCTTGGCTAACTGTGTCCGCCTGCCGGACCTGGCGATCAGTTCCCCGGAGTTTACCGACTCTTTGAGTTCTAGTGATAGCAGCGTGGATGACACGGTGATTTTCACTACCCGTGCTGTGGGCGGCGAGCTGCCCCCACGGGTCAAGGAATTGGGACGGCTGCTGCGCGCTGCGAATATTCCCGTGGTGGGGTACGTGCAAAGCGCCATCGGCGGCAACAACGATACGGAGGTGCAGCGCGAACTCACCGGCGACAACCCGATTAGCTCTGAGGAATATCTACGCCAGGGCGATTATCCCCGGCGCGTGGTGGTGGCTGTGCGCCTGCACGCTGCACTCATGGCCCTGAAGGCCGGGCATTATGTGATTCACCTGGCCTATGAGCGCAAAGGCTTCTCTGCCTTTGAGGACGTGGGCTTGCCGGAGTGGGTGCATAACGTAAATACGTTCACGCCCACGGAGGTGCGTGCCCAGGTGGAGGCGCTGCTGCATGACGAATCCGTGCGGGCGGAGTACCGCCGTAGACTCGCCGAGCAGCGTGAGGCGCTGGAGCAGAAGTATGCCCGTATGTCTGAGATTCTTCGGGAACAATGACGCACAGAAAACCACCGTCTCGGCTGGCTAACGCAGTGGCGGGGCTCGGCGCGCAGGTGTTCAGTAGTCTGAATAGCTTTCTGATCATCATTATTAGCGCCAGGTTCCTGGAATTAGGTGTGCATGGGCATTTTGTGTTCGGGGTGGCACTGTGCCAGATTGTGCTGAGCCTGGTGCGGGCGCTGTGCGGGGAGACGGTGGTGGTGCTGTCCACGCGTGGCGACGATACCACCGACGATGCCGCCTTCAGCTCGGCGATTGTTGCTTCGGCGGTTGGGGGAGTGGTGTGTCTGCTCACCGCGATATTCTGGGCGGAGTACCGCTCGGCGCTGATTGCTACCGCGTTTGTGGGGATTCCGGTGTGCGCGATGGATGTGCTGCGTTATTGCGCTATTGCTGAGAAGCGCAGCGAGTTGCTGCTGTTTTCCGATTTTCTTGTATTTGTTGGTACCACGGTGGGGTTGTTGGTGGTGGGGCAGGTCGCGGCGTCGCCAAGCGCCTTCCTGGCCGTGTGGGGGGTGAGTTGCCTGCTGGTCAGCATATTGCTGGTGTGGCAGTTGGACATTCGGCCGGTGTCGTTCCGCGCGACGCTGGACTGGCTGGCAATCAATTTCCCGCGCAGCTCGGCGTTCTTCGCGGAGGCGGCCCTGGGGGCGACGGCGGGCGTGGCGATCCTGGCTGTGATGGCGATTGTGACGGATAGTGAGCAGGTCTCTATTTTCCGCACCGCTTTGACCATCATGGGTGTGACCAGCCTGATCAACAACTTCATGCGCAGTACCGTGCTGCGGGAACTCTCACCGGATCTACTGCGCAATAAGACCTATGTGATTCGTGTGTTCTTTGGCATGACCGCGGTGGTGGCACTGGTGATCGTGGTGTTTGGGCTGTGCATCTGGCTAGCACCCAACAGCCTCACCGCAGCGATCTTTGGGGCAAACTTCGTGGCCATTGTGCCCGTGTTGCTGCCGGCGATCATTCATCGCGTGTGTGCCAGCTGCTCCACCATTCCCACCATTTTCCTCAGGGCTCAGGGAATCACCTGGCAGGCGACCCGGTTCCGCTTCGTGGTGGTGGCCATCGGCATTATTGTTGGGCCGTTTGGTGCGTACCTTGGTGGGGCACACGGCGCGCTGATCGGCGATATGATCACCTATTTAACGTTATTTGTGGGGCTGAGCGCCCTTGTTATGTACACCGCAAACAAACAGGACAACGCATCATGACATACACCTATGGGGTGGCTATCCCCACAAACGGCAACGGCGAGTATTTACGTGAGGTGCTGGAATCGCTGGCGGGGTTACCGACGCCGCCGCAGGCCGTTGCCATTAACGATCAATCCTGCGGAACGGACGTTGCAGGCATCTGCGAGGAATACACCGAGCGCTTTCCGACGCTGGTGCGTACCACCCGCACAGACCCGCCCGGTGCCGCGTCCGCACGCAACGAAGCCATCGCCGCCATTGTTGATGACGTGGAATGGGTGTGCATCCTTGACGACGACTCCGTAATCCTCCAGCTCCCCGAGATTGTCTCTGGCGCGTCGGCGATAGTGGGAGAATACGAAGGGCGCGTGGCCAGCACCTCCAGCGAACCGTTTGCCCTGGACGGGCGAACCATCTGGACCCACGCCATCGAATCCGCCACGTTCCTGCGCGCCTCCATCCTGCGCAGGGGAGTGCTTTTCGACGAAAACCTGGGTACCGGTGGTGCGACACCCTGGCAGTCGGGCGAAGGCACCGATTTGTTGTACAGGTTCATGCAGGAAGGGCCCATCATGTACGACCCCGGCTATCGCGTGAAAGGGCTGGATGATGGGCAGGAGGCGTTTCCCATTAGTAAGCATCGCCGTTATGCGCGCGGAACCGGTTACGTCTTACGACGCCGCGCACCGCTGACACAGCAACTGCGCGCCCTGGTGGGGCCGCTGGTGCGTGCGGTGAAAGGGCAGCGGAGATTGAACCTACATGTGTTCCTCGGCCGACTGGAAGGCTTACTGGGAAGGACGTTTTAGCCGGGTTGAACTGCCCCCCCCTGGGTAGAACTATTACTGTGCTACCCGGCAATAAAAAGATTAGTAAGCACCCTCGGACTTCAGGACTGCCTTCAGTGTGGCAAAGATGATGCGCATGTCAAGGGTAAATGTCCAGTTGTCCACGTAATACAGGTCCAGGGCTTGGGCCAGCTGCGGGCTGAGGTTTGAGCGGCCACTGACCTGCCACAAGCCCGTGATTCCTGGTGGAACCTCCAAACGCATGTACATGTCGGCGTCGTACTCGTCCACCTCGCGCTGCACCTGCGGGCGGGGGCCGACCACACTCATGGTGCCGTTCAGGGAGTTGAAGAACTGCGGGAGTTCGTCAATGCTGTATTTCCTGATGAACTTGCCCACGCGGGTGACGCGCGGATCGTCCTTCATCTTGAACAGCAGGGACTGTCCGCCGGTTTCCTTGATCAGCGCCTGGATTTTCTCTTCCGCATCAATGCACATGCTGCGGAACTTCCATACTTTGTAGGGTTTGCCCTTCTTGCCAATGCGTTCGCTCTTGTAGAACACCGGGCCGCCGTCCTCCAGCTTGATGGCCAAGGCTGTGGCCAGCATGATCGGGGAGATTAGCGCCAAAATGGCGGCGGAGAACACAATGTCGAAGGCGCGCTTGATCCAGCCATTGGCCGCGCGAATACGGGGGCGATCCACGGACAAGACCGTGCGGGGGCCGATGGGCATGGGGTGCAGGCGGGTCTCCGCGACACCTTCAATCATGGGCTCCAGGTACAGGCGGGCCTTCACGCTACGCAGGTTCCATGCGAGGCGGCGCAGGTTCTTGTTGCCAAAGTCAGTGACGGAGGCGACCCAGACGGCGTCGCAATTGAGCTGTTTAGCGGTTTGCGCGACGTCGTGATCCGGCAGATAGGAAACGAAGTGACAATCCTCAAGCTGGGGAAGGGCATCCTTATTTTCTGGATCAGTAAGCAGAAATGCGGCAATTTGGTGGTAGGGGAAACGGAGATTGAAATTGTTTCCTAGCACATCCAAAATGTCGCTGGATTTACCAACAAACAGTAGTCGGGAAGGGCGGTGTCGCTTGATCCTGCGAACAGCAAGAGCGGATACAGCGCGCATGATACTGATAAGAACAATGCCTACCGGAATGCTCACCAGGAGGTAGGGATGAATGAAGGGGGTGGTGAAAATAGTGTCGAAGAGAGCCAGAATTCCAGCGAGGTACAGGCTGGATTTCACAACACTCTTGATACCAATTGTGCTATGAACACGTGAGTGGAATGCGTAGCCCTGATTGAGCCAGATGATGCCCATCCACAATGCCGTAATAACGGCGAGGGTTGCCAGTTCTTGGGCGGTGGACTGCGTGTCAATGCGGTAGGTGCTGTACCGCGTGCTGGCGAAAGCACCGAATGTCAGTGCTGCTGTTATGGAGAGAAAGTCCAAAAAGTACACAACGTAGCGGGCACGCCACTTCTTCCGAGGCTGCACCGGCGGCTGGGTGATGATCTTCCGAGTTGGGATCGATTCAGTGATGATCATAGTTTTTCGCAAATGTGAAGTCGTTTTTGTTGATGTGTAACAAGAAAGTTGCGGATAGATTGCGTGTAGATAACGAGAATTAAGAACAGTAAAGACTAGTGTTGACCGAAGGTCAAGTCACGCAGATAACTTAATCGTTATATAAATCGTAATTTAATCCTCTTCACAGGATCTGATTATAAAACCATGAACGACCTGGCAATAGCGGTGAATAAAATTTGCCCACGATAGCAATATCGAAGATGTAGATACATCATCATTTTACATGTAATTAAAACGCTTTGGATTAAAGAGTTTTCATCAAACGCATAAGCTGCGGAGATATCGTTATCGCATAACGTAACAAAAATCTTTGTAAAACAAATCAACTATATGCACATGTGCTACCATGACTGTATGCAAGAAGCTGCGATCTTTGACATGGACGGAACACTGTGCGACGTGCGCTCTATCCGGCACTATGTCCAATACAAACCGAATCACCGCAACTTTCATAAGTTCCACGGCGAGTCCATCAATTGCCCCACATATCCAGAGGTGAAAGAACTTTTTCTCAAGCTCCAGCAGCAGGGGCTAGCGATGCTCGTGGTGACCGCGCGCACCTCGGACTACTCCATGCTCACGAACCTGTGGCTGCGCGAACAGGGCCTTCACTGCGACGAGATGTATATGCGGGAGCGGCGTGACCAGCGCCCCGACGCCGAGGTCAAAGCCGACCTTCTGGTTGAGATTCAGCGCAGCTACCAACCCGTCCTGGCTGTCGACGACCGCGAGCATGTCGCCGCTGTCTGGCGCGCCGCAGGTATACCTGTGATCATGGTGGCCGAAGACGGCAGCCTCCACCCGGACGCATAACCCACACAAGTATTCTGGTGCCTATGCAACGCTGGGTCCTGCACATCGATATGGATGCGTTTTTCGCCTCCGTGGAGCAGCTGACCCGACCAACCTTGCGAGGGCGACCTGTGGTGGTTGGGGGAGTAGACGGGCGAGGAGTGGTCGCTGGGGCGTCCTACGAGGCGCGTACGTTTGGGGTACGTTCAGCAACACCCATGCACCAGGCAAAGGCGCTGATTGGGTTGTCGGCGGTGGTGGTGCGGCCGCGGATGGTTGTGTACAAGGCGGCGTCGAAACGCGTGTTTGAGCTGGTGGCGCGGCATGCAGGCGTGATTGAACAGCTATCCGTGGACGAGGCGTTCATGGAGCCCACTGCGCTCATCGGTGCCACCGAAAATGAGGTGCGGGAGTGGGGAGAAGGGTTGCGGCGGCTGATTCGGGAAGAAACCGGACTGACCTCCTCCATCGGGGCAGGGTCCGGTAAACAATACGCCAAAATTGCCTCCGGGCAGGCAAAACCCGACGGGGTGTTTGTGGTGCCCCGCGCGCGGGAACACGAGCTGCTCGACCCTCTGCCCGTGCGCAAACTCTGGGGCATCGGCCCTGTCGCGGAGACAAAACTGCAGCGCATCGGCGTGGCTACCATCGGGGACTTTGCCAAGCTCAGCGGCGTGGAAGTGGACATGACGCTTGGTTCGACCGTGGGGCGGGCGCTCTGGCAGCTCGCGAAAGGCCACGACGATCGGCCTGTGGAACCCCGCGCGATTGCCAAGCAAATCTCCGCCGAGCACACATACTCGAAGGACCTCACTACCGTCGCGGATATCGACGCCGCGATCGACCGCGCCGCTAGCGGTGCCTACCGGCGCCTGCTTACCGACGGCCGTGGCGCGCGTACCGTCACCCTTAAACTCAAGATGGCGGACTTTCGCATCGAATCCCGCTCACAATCCCTGCTCTACGCCACCGACGACGAAGCAACCCTGCGGGCCATGGCTCACAAACTCGCGCGCTACCCTGACGAAACCGGACCAGTGCGGCTTGTCGGCGTGGGATTCAGCAACCTCGAAGCCGCCCGCCAAAACGTGCTGTTTCCCGAACTTGACCAACAGGTCAGCACACCTGAGGTGGATTCTGACTACGAAACTGGAGTACGTGCACACAACCACGATGAGGTCGTAGAAATAACAGAACCTTCCGTGGCGGCGCAGTGGTTTAACACCCAAGACGTATGGCACCCCGAGTATGGGCACGGCTGGGTTCAAGGTGCAGGGCACGGTATTGTGTCCGTGCGTTTTGAAACCCGCACCACCGAACGCGGAATCACCCGCACTTTTCCCGACGATGACCCCGATCTCATTGCCGCAGACCCCCTGAATAGCCTCGAATGGGCCGATTGGTTTGAAAAACAAATATAGTAATTCCTATGGGATATGACATTTCAGGATTTATTGCAGACCAGCGCCTCACCAACGACGATATTGATCAGATGTTTGATGGGGTAGAAGCAGAAGGCATCACAAAATTTGAAGGAGTCACCGCCGGTGTTGTCGACGTGATCCGCACCGACACCTACACCCTTGGACTCGGCGTGTTGGAAGACATCGGCACGGCCACCCTGAACTCCGGTGAATTCATTAGGTTCACCATCGGCAGCACCGCAGGAGTTTACATTATTGAACGCTTTGTAGACGGCGAAAAAACCGACGAACGCATCGACATGGAAGGTTACATCGAAGAAACCGGCGACGCCTTCGCTGACGCAGGTGACGACATGTGGCAGTACATCGAAGACTACGTGGAAAAGCGCACCGGACTTACCGCCGAGATCTGGCAAACAATGGAGTGTGAGCGCTTCTCTCTTTAAAAAAGGGTTGCGGGATGGTGGCCCGTCGCAAGTGCAATAGCCAACAGCACCCGCGCCTGAGCCGCACGGAAATACGTTGACCCCAGCGCGCCTTTCGCTGCCAGCGTTGCGCCGCCACCAGCGCCACCATATGATCCATGCACCTCACCACGGGGGACGCGGGTCGTAATAATCACAGGAATACCCTGGTCCAGTGCATCCGCCACGCCCAGGGCCATCTCGCGGCCTACATTGCCTGCGCCCATCGCCTCAATCACCAGCCCCTGCGAACCTGCAGCAACCGCGGCGTCGATAAGCGTGCGCGGCGCGCCAGCATACGCGGGAATAATATCCACCTGAATACCCGCGAGCGGGTGCGGAAGAATCGGATCCGGGCGAGTTGGCTCTTCCGGACCATTGGTCGCAAACGCCAAATTATCCGACGTATGCCACTTCACCGCGCCCCGGGCCGGAATCACCGCATGATTAAACACAATGAGACAGCCAATATCGCGCGCGGAATCATCCGCAGCAATCACAATCGCATCAAATAAATTCTCTGGACCATCCGCCTCCGGGTGATTCGACGGCTTCTGCGCACCCGTGAACACCACCGGGCGAGAATCGCTATGGAACGTATCCACAGCAATCGCCGTCTCCTCCATCGAATCCGTACCATGCGTGACGACGACCCCCGTGGTCTCCGGATCATCGAACGCTTCCTGCACCGCCGCCACAATCTCATCCACGTCAGCAAACGTCATGCTCGACGAATCAAGGCGAGTAAGCTCCCGAACCTCACACACAATCGACGAATCCGCGAAACGCTCCGCCACCGGGCGCACCAAATCCTCGCCGCTCACCGTCGGAATGAGAGCACCATCTGGGCCCGCTGTACACGCAATCGTGCCGCCTGTGGTGAACACAACAATCTTCTTAGTCATGCACCCAAGCGTGCCACAACACCCAGGCCAGCGAACAAACAGGGGGATGGCTCAGCGGCAAGTGTTCAGCAGGGTTACAGTGAAATACATCTGATTTACTTAAAGATCTCATAAGAGAACTACCCCGTGTACCATGAAAAGCAGACCGTGATGCTAGGCGTGACGCTAGGCGAACGCACCACAACAACCAAGGAGAACTGTTGAAGTCTTTCACCACAAAAACCATGGCCATCGTCACCGCAGCTGCAGCAGCGCTCACCCTCAGCGCCTGCTCCAACGATGACAAAGACAGCAGCGGCTCCAAAGAAACCACCTCTGCGGCACGGACCACCGCCGCAGCTGCCACGCTTCCCACCGCAGCAGACCTCAACACGGTGCTGACCACCGCAACAGACCCGGCTGCTCCCGTCGAAGCCAAAATCCGCACCGTCCAAGGTGGCCAGTCCGCGCCGGAACTCTTTGAAACCATGACCCGCTCCAAGCAGGAATCCGGCGCAAACTTCCAGGTTGTTGACCCCATCCTCCCCGGATACACCCCCAACTCCGTCCTCGCCACCGTGAGCTTCAGCGTGCCAGGCAACGAAAACCGCAAAGCAGACAACGTTGAATTCATCTTTGAAGACAACGTATGGAAACTCTCCCAAACCTGGGCCTGCACCCTGATCACCAACACTGTTGCCCCTGAGCAAGTACCGCCCATGTGTGCCAACGACACGGCTGTGCCGCAGCCTTCCGGCGCTGCACCTGCGCCTGCGCCTGGCGCCGCTCCGGCACCAGCAGCTCCCGCACCCGCCCCTGGTGCTGCTCCCGCTCCGGCAGCTCCCGCACCCGCCCCTGGTGCCGCCCCGGCCCCGGCAGCCCCCGCGCCTGCTGCGCGATAACATATGCAAATGTGAGTGTGTGAGTTTCTACCCGCGCCTTGATGGCGCGGGTTTTTGTTGTTTGGGTTAAGGCAAAGATTGACACCAGCATAAGGGGCTCCTCATTTCTCTCGCTCTCGCGGAATGCCGAGTTCAGGGATGTGGAGGTTCTTAAGGCTGGTGCCGATAAGCGATAAGTTACTTCACTTCCGGCACGTCCGCGACGTAGCTTTCCACGTCAGTGCCGCCGAGGTTGCTGGCGAAAATGATGCGGCTGAGATCGCGGGAGGCGGTCGCTTGGGGCTCGAGGAAGTAGGCGGTGTCACCGGTGGCTTTGCTATCGTTGGCTCGGATGTGAGCGACGTTCAGGGAGCGGCCATTCGGCTTGAGTTCCTGGAGCCACACTTTTCGGTATTCGGGCCGCAGCGTCGGGGCGGGGGAGGTGGTGTTGTAGTTGGCGGAGTCGGCGTAGGTGGAGATCACTACCCAGCCGGGCTTGTCAAAAGCCTGTCCGCTAACGTGCAGGGCGTATGCCTCGCCCGAGGCGGGGTAGAGGGAGTGCAAGTCGATGCGTTCTTTGGAGTCAATATCCACAGCGACGAGCTGTCCGCTGCCGTAGTCAGCGTAGACAAAGTAGTCCTGCTTGTTGGGGCCGAATGCCAGGTCGGAGTGCTCGGAACCGGTGGCGAGTTCCACGGACTTTTTAAAATCCAAGGTGTAGGCGCGAGTGCCGCCTTGGCCGTTCAGCCACGAGGGCACGGCGTATTTTCCGCTGGCGGAGGTGCTGATGTGGTCGGGGAACGCGCCGGGGACGGGGAAGTCTTTAGCATCCAGTGTGCCTACGATTTTCTTTTCACGAATATCCAGGGTCAGCAGGCCGTAGATTTTCTTTTCCTTCGTGGATTCGTTGTAGCTGGTGGCCATGAGGGAGAGGTAGCGGCCGTCGGCACTGGTGGTGCCTTCTCCCTTGGTCCAGTAGGAGGTCGCATCCGGCCACGGGGTTTTACCTGTGAAGTCGAACACCACGTCTTTTTTCTTGGTGGTGGTGTTGTAGGTCCACCAGGTGGTGCCGCCGTTGCGGTCGGTGAAGTAGATGAGGCTCGGATCGGTGGGGTGCCAGATGGGTTCACAATCGCCTGCGAGCGTTTCAATAGCACCCAGGTTGCGGAAGGTTTTCCCGTCGTAGAGGTACCAGGCTCCGCGACCGTCTTGCGTGAGATAACGGGAGTTGTCAGCGTTGAACGCCTGCCTACGGGAGTATTCGTGGCGCATGCGGCCGCCTTCGCCATCGGACGCGGCCGTGGCGCGGTGAACGTGGGTTCCGTAGGCGGGGTCGGTGAACTCGCCACCGGGCTGAGGTTTATCCACTGACTCAATGGCATCGGCAGACAAGGGGGTCAGGCCCGCGCTCTGCTGTTTTTGCTGCTGCGTATTGTGCTGTTGCGTTTTCTGCTCTGGACTCCGCTCCGTGGTGCGTTCTGTTGTCCGTTCGGTGCTTCTTTCCGACGTCCTTTCTGTCCTCTCCACCCTTTCTACAGCCGCCGCGTTTTGGCCCATCGCCAGGGTCAATGCAGCCATTGCGCACACAGTGCTCACTCGAATCCGGTGTTGGTTCACAACCTCATCCTTTAACTCTCAACCCAACAGTTAGTGGATAGGCTACTCTGTAAATGGCCAGCGTATCAATACTTTTTGTAAGATGAGGATACCTCACCAAAACCTCACCGAAATTGCCAGACTACCTATAGTAGATAGTTAGATAACGCAAGGGAATTGTTAAGGATTGCCGAACGTGAGAGCAGTGGAGGAGTCCTGGGTCACTCGGGTCGGGGAGTCATCCTGACCGTGTATCACGCGTGTGGTGAACTCCACGTTCCCCGCCGGAGGCAACGCCTGGGAGAGATCAAGACGCAAGTGACCCGCCGAGGCAGTGCGGGAACTCAGCACTTTCAGCTCGCCGCCGCCATCAATGGGAATAGCGCCCACGGTGGGGCGCTGTTCCACCGAAACATCCAGCTCAACGGTCGAATCCTTCACAGAAGTTAGCGTGTACGTCAGCGTTTGCAGCATAGCGGATTCCCCAGCCACCCGGCTATCCACTGTCCACTGGGCGCCCACACCCACGGCATCGGTGGGAAACACCACCGGTAGGGACAGCATGCGCATGGCCTGGCGTTCCACCACAGCGCGCGCCTCATCCGTGGCTCCCGTCGGTGCGCCGAAACGCACCATACTCACCTGGCCGGATTTAGCGCGATCCCACGCCATGGTGAATCCCGATGCTGAGGACATGTCCTCTTTGCCCGCGTTGAGGTCGTTGAAGGTGAGCACCACATCTTCCTCTTCGCCCTGTCCAGCTGCTACTGACACTGTGGAGGAAAACGTCGAATCCACAGCACCTGACGGCGACTCGGGTGACTCGGAGAGTGTCGCGGCGTCGTCACCCGACAGCGTCTGCTGCCTAAACCCGCTGGTCACCGTCACGGGGACGGACTGCTCGGGCGCGCCGGAAAACGCCAGCACCTGCTGTTCGCCCGAACCGGGGTTGGTGAGGGTGATGCGGGGGGCGTCGACAGGCAGCGAAATGGTCTGCTGGGCCGCTGCCGGATCCTCCGATGAGGAATTCGATCCACACGACGCCACCAGCAACGACGCAGCAACGACGCAGCATACAACTGACATGGTTCTTCGCACGACGATCAGACTACCCTCCCAGGTACAGTTTCAAATAGGAATAGCGGCCATTTTAGGGGAAGATGGACTACGTGACACGACCGAAACGGAGCTTTAGGCTCGCGATGCTGGCCATCGCCATCACCGTGGGCATCATCGATCAGATAACAAAAATAATCGTCCTCGCACGGCTAGAACCGGGCGTGGCGTACCCCATCATTGGTGACTGGTTCCGCTTCTTTCTCATCTTCAACTCTGGTGCCGCCTTCTCCTTCGGGCAGGGCATGACTTGGATTTTTACCCTGATACAGCTTGGCTACATCATTGCCATCGCCTTCTATGCGCCGCGCATACGCACCCTGACCACCGCCGTGAGCCTCGCGCTGGTTGCCGGTGGGGCTTTGGGGAACCTCATTGACCGGCTCTTCCGGGCGCCAGCGTTTTTTGTGGGGCACGTGGTGGACTTCATCTCTGTTGGGTCCTTCGCCATTTTCAACGTCGCCGACAGCGCCATCACCGTCGGCGTCGCGCTGTTCGTTGTGTCCGCCTTCCTGGATGCGCGGCGACAGGGGGCTGCTACGGAAAGTGAGGTGGCGCGATGAGTAACCGTGAGAGTCGGCACCTCATGGTTCCTGAAGGGCTCGACGGCATGCGGGTCGATGCCGCGCTGGCGAAACTCCTGGGTATTTCCCGAACCGTCGCCGCCGAACTCGCGCAAGCTGGTGATGTGCTTGTCGACGGCGCGGCCGTCGGCAAGTCTGACCGGCTCGCCGCCGATACCTGGCTCGACGTCACCCTGCCCGCAGCCCCCGAGCCGCTGCTGCCCAAAGCCGAACCCGTCGAAGGCATGGACATCCTCCACTCCGACGACGACATCATCGTGGTGAACAAACCCGTCGGCGTGGCTGCGCACCCCACCGTCGGCTGGGAAGGACCGTCCGTGATCGGCGGGCTCGCCGCCGCTGGTTACCGCATCTCCACCTCGGGGCCGCCCGAACGCAAAGGCATAGTACAACGGCTCGACGTGGGTACGTCCGGGGTGATGGTGGTCGCAGCCTCCGAACGCGCCTACACCGTGCTCAAACGCGCCTTCCGGGACCGCAGCGTCACCAAAACCTACCACGCACTCGTGCAAGGGCACCCCGATCCGCTGCAAGGAACCATCGAAGCACCCATCGGGCGGCACCCCTCAGCAGGCTGGCGATTCGCCGTGACCACCGACGGCAAGCACTCCGTCACCCACTACAACACCCTCGAAGCCTTCCGCGAGGCAACGCTGCTGGAAATACACCTGGAAACCGGCCGCACCCACCAAATCCGCGTCCACTTCTCCGCCCTGCACCACCCCTGCTGCGGCGATCCCATGTACGGCTCCGACCCGGCGCTGTCCGCACGCCTCGGGCTCGACCGGCAATGGCTGCACGCCGTCAGCCTCGGATTCACGCACCCCGCCGACGGCCGCTACGTTGAATTCCACGCCCCCTATCCCGACGACCTGCAAGGCGCCCTGGATGTCCTTAGACAAGGTTGACAGGTTTCGCGCCGGGGTTGCTGTACTCGCAGGGGCGGGGCTTCTTGGACTCGTCGGGATCATGGCGTGGCAATCCAGTGACCCTACTTCCTCTGCACCCACGCACTTCAACGGCGACAGCGTGGGCCGCAACAATGGCGAAAGCATAGAAGCCTACATCGCCCGCTGCCGCAACACGCGTATCGACGCCGCGGACTCCTTCGCCCTGGTTACCTTCACGCAACCATTGGGGGCTAGGGAGGCGGCCGAGATTGTGGGTTTTGCTGGCTCTGGTGGGTCTGGAGTTGGGCGTGTGAGTGCCGTGGTGCCCTATGAAAACGCGCCCGTTGCCCTGCCGGAACCCGTTGCGGGGGCGACGCGCGAAGACGTGTTCCGACGCTGGGCCGGTGACGCGCCCATCGCCGGGCTGATCGTGTACACCAACGGGTCAGCTAAGGAAAAAATACGTTCTGACCAGAGGGTTATGTGTGTTGAATCTTTGCCCGCAGATGCCGCGTGGGGGAAGTTTGGGATTAAGCCGGTGTTGTAGGGGGTTTTCATAAACCTCATCATTTTCTGACATCACCCCTCACAAAAGCCCAGTTCAAAAGGTGTTATTTGTCAGGGATTGAGGTACTTGACAAGGAAAGTACCTCAATCCCTGACAATCCCAACGTCACGCAGTGAGGCGGTGAGGTTGCCGCGGCGTCGTTAAGCGTGGTTAAGCGTGTTTAAGCGGTGGAACGGCGTGCCACAACAATGTCGGTGAGGTAAATGGCGACCGAGATCCAAATGATCACGAAGCCCACCCAGCGGATCGGCGTCAGCTGCTCATCCACCACGAACACCGCCCACAACATCTGCATCGTCGGTGTCATATACTGCAACATTCCGACCGTGGACAGGGGAATCATCTTGGCACCCAAGCCGAACAACAGCAGCGGAACCGCGGTCACAAGGCCGGCACTGATCAGCAGTGCCGTGTGCCCCGCGCCGAAACCCGTGAACGTGCTTTGGTGTTGGGTCGTCAAAAACACCAGGTACAGCAGCGCGATAGGGAAAAGCACCATCGTTTCCGCCGCGAGACTCGCCGCCGCCGAGACATTCACGCGTTTTTTGATCAGGCCGTAAAAGCCGAAACTAAACGCCAGCCCCAACCCCAACAACGGCGGCTGACCACTAGCGATGGTGAGCATGATAACCGCACAGGCGGCAATGGTCACGCTGATCTTCTGCAGGTTACGCAGCCGCTCGCCAAGAAACACCATGCCCAGCAGCACATTCACCAGAGGGTTAATAAAATAGCCGAACGCCGCGTCCGACACGTGCCCCGAGTTCACCGCAATCACATACAACAGCCAATTCACCGCAATAATTATCGACGCCGCGCCAATACTCAACCACGTACGACGATCCGCCGCCCGCAGCTCCCGAATCGCCTTCGTCGCGACAATCAAGATGAGCATGAACACGGCAGTCCACACCACACGATGCGCCAAGATCTCCAGCGGGGCTGCTGGCTTCAACAACGGGAAGAACGCGGGGAACGAACCCCAGATCAAGTAGGCCAGCACAGTGTAAAGCATGAGGATAGGATACTCGTGGCGGGGAAGGGGAGCGGCGGTGGGGATGGGCTACACCGACTTTATCTTACCTCCAGAAACAATGTAGAGAATCATAAAGACGTAATACGATACCCAGAGAAGAAAAACCGGGGAAAAGGCCGCAAAGAAAGCCAGTATCCCACAGCGCAGACTACGCCCTAACCATGCCAGCATTCCTGGAATGATCCCAAGAGGAATGGTCCAAGTAATTGCCGAAAGACTACCTTTAGGAAAAAGATGAAACAGCGAATCGCCGACGAATGGGAAAATTACAATTGCGGCCGAACACCACAATGACGCGGCCTCATACTTATTTCTGGGGCTCGGCAATTTTCGCATAATCATCATCCTCGCTTAAGTGGATTGCATAGAGTGTTTTTGAAATGTGTTGCGGCAGCTAGTGCCATGGTATTTTCTCCGAAACCTCTAAACTTCCTGCGATTATTCCTGATTCAACCATCTTGCGATCGCATGAACATGCAAAATAACCTCTTTCGCCATAGTATTTATCATGCTTGATGAGAAGTCATTATTTAATAAGTGTATTGTCTATCTAGAATCATGTCAATACTTATCTGTAAAGTTGCTAATTTATCGGGATTTTAGCGTGTCAATCAAGGGGAATATTTTTAGCTCGAATGATAACATGGGAGAGTGATCTGTAGCGCCCGCTATAATAGTGAACATCATCCCGGCAGATATCAGATCTCGTGTGAACTTAAATTGATGGTGCGCACTCATGAGCTTTTGGTGGAACTTAGCATGTGTAATCCAAAGTTAACTTTCGTGCATTCCTGATGTACTCCGCATCAAATATCGTGATGGCGCCTATTCGCAGGTATGGGAAATCTTCTGGCCAGGGGTCGTACACGTCGGGTTCCAATGCGACTCCGGGTGAGCCTTCAGAAAAGTAGGCCATTTCGAAGTCGTCGTAGATAAAACTAGGGTCATTCTGCAGAACATCGGGTATAGAGTCGCCGACGTGGATGCTGCCAAGCAGTGTGCCCTTGTAGTTTGTCAGCGCAGAGATTTTGTAGATAATGCCTGTTTGTACGTCCACGTTCAGCTCAACTGTGTCGTTGGGAAAGGAATATCTGATTGCGTGTGTGGAGATAGGCGCATATTCCAGCCCGAGCCGCTGGTCATAGCATTCCAGCAGTGCAAATCCACCCAGAGAGCGGCCAGGCAGGATGTCCGCGTAGATGTCCATGCTGTGACAGTGTAATGCGTGTAAGGCTGCGGTAGGGGCGGGCGTCGAGAAGCACTCCACCCGAATGACAGGGCTGTAACCTGCAGGGTCGCCAGGCGGTCTGAAGGCGGTTATCATTCAGCGGTATGAGCAACTCTTCCTTCGTGCACCTACATAACCACACTGAGTACTCGATGCTGGACGGGATGGCGAAGGTGGACATGCTGGCTGCTGAGGTGAAGCGGCAGGGTATGCCTGCGGTAGGGATCACCGACCACGGCAACATGTTCGGGTCGGACGCGTTTTACCAGAAGATGGTGGCGGAGGGGATTAAACCGATTATCGGTATTGAGGCGTACTTGGCGCCGGAATCGCGGTTCAATAAGAATCGTATTCGGTGGGGCGAGCCGCATCAGAAATCGGATGACGTTTCGGCATCGGGTGCTTATTTGCACCAAACCATGATCGCGGAGACCGCAACCGGATTGCAAAATCTGTTTTACCTTTCCTCTATGGCGTCATATGAGGGGCAGTTGGGTAAATGGCCCCGCATGGATGCTGATCTTATTGCGGAGAACGCCACCGGGATTATCGCTACTACGGGGTGTCCGTCGGGGGATGTACAAACCCGTTTACGCCTGGGGCAGTTTGATGAGGCGCTGGAAGCCGCCGCCATGTGGCAGGACATTTACGGCAAGGAAAATTACTTCCTGGAGCTGATGGACCACGGCTTGGATATTGAAAATCGTGTGCGTTCTGAGCTGCTGGAAATTGGTAGGAAACTCGATTTGCCGCCGCTGGTGACCAACGACTGCCACTATGTTCTGCAAGACCAGGCCCACGCGCACGAAGTGATGCTTTGTGTGCAAACCGGCAAAACAATGCAAGACCCGGATCGCTTCAAATTCGACGGCGATGGGTACTTTATTAAATCCGCCGCGGAAATGCGCGCGACCTGGGATAACCTTGTGCCCGGTGCCTGCGATAATACGCTGCTGATTGCCGAACGCGTACAGGATTACAGCAAACTCTGGGAAGCGCATCCGCACGATCGCATGCCCATTGCCAGTGTTCCTGACGGGCACACGCCCACATCATGGTTGACGCATGAAGTGATGGAAGGGCTGAAAGAGCGTTTCGACGGCGGGATAGTTCCGCAGGTCTATATTGACCGCGCGAACTACGAAATTGAGGTTATTGATATGAAGGGCTATCCTTCATACTTCCTCATCGTGGCGGATTTGATTAAACACGCGCGCTCCATTGGTATTCGCGTGGGGCCGGGCCGTGGTTCCGCTGCCGGTGCTTTGGTGGCGTATGCGCTGACCATCACGAACATCGACCCGATTAAACACGGCCTGCTGTTTGAGAGGTTCCTCAACCCGGAACGACCCTCTGCACCCGATATTGATATTGACTTTGACGACCGTCGGCGCGGCGAAATGATTCGCTACGCTGCCGACAACTGGGGCGAGGATAAAGTCGCGCAGGTGATCACCTTTGGCACGGTGAAAACAAAACAAGCGTTGAAAGACTCCGCGCGCGCACTCTTTGGGCAGCCTGGCTACCAAATCGCCGATCGCATTACCAAGGCATTGCCGCCCGCGATTATGGCCAAAGATATTCCGCTGTACGGCATCATGGACCCAGAACACGAACGCTATGGCGAAGCCGGTGAGGTGCGCGGGCTCATTGAGAATGATCCCGATGTGCGCAACATTTACGAAACCGCGCGGGGGTTGGAGGGCGTCGTTAGGCAGGCCGGCGTGCACGCCTGTGCCGTGATTATGGCGAGCGTGCCGCTGCTCGACTGCATCCCCATGTGGAAGCGGCCTGCCGACGGCGCGCTGATCACCGGCTGGCCGTATCCCTCTTGCGAGGCCATTGGCCTGCTGAAAATGGACTTCCTGGGGCTGCGCAACCTCACCGTTATCGGCGACTGCATTGAAAACATCAAAACCAACCGCGGCATTGACCTGGACCTGGAAGCCCTGGAAACCGAGGACGTGCCCACCTACGAACTTCTTTCGCGCGGCGACACCCTGGGCGTGTTCCAGCTGGACTCCGGTGGCATGCGTGAGCTGTTGAAACGTATGGAACCCACCTGCTTTGACGACATCGTCGCCGCTCTAGCGCTGTACCGCCCCGGGCCCATGGGTGTGGGCGCGCACTGGGCGTACGCTGACCGCAAAAACGGCCGCGAAGAAATCACGCCCATCCACCCCGAACTTGAAGAACCACTGCGGGAAATTCTCGACGAAACGTATGGTCTGATCGTGTACCAAGAGCAGATCATGCGTATTTCCCAAAAAGTGGCCAACTACACCGCCGGACAAGCAGACGGATTCCGCAAAGCCATGGGTAAGAAAAAGCCCGAAGTGCTGGCCAAGGAATTTGTCACCTTTGAAGCCGGGATGAAAGAAAACGGCTTCTCGTCCGAGGCCATCAAAGCTTTGTGGGACACCATCGAACCGTTCGCCGCCTACGCGTTCAACAAATCGCACGCCGCGGGCTACGGGCTGGTGTCTTTCTGGACGGGGTACCTCAAAGCCAACTACACCTCCGAATACATGGCCGCGTTGCTCACCTCCGTGGCAGACCGCAAAGATAAGTCCGCTATATACCTCGCTGACTGTAGACACTTGGGTATCCGAGTATTGTCACCTGACGTAAATGAATCTGCCTACACGTACCAATCCGTGGGTGAAGATATTCGCTTCGGACTCGGCGCAGTTCGCAATGTTGGTGAAGATGTTGTGGCCTCGATTGTGAACAGCCGTGGGAAAATCGGGAAATTCAAAGACTTCTCCCACTATTTGGAATCCATTGACACGGTAGCCTGCAGCAAACGTGTCACCGAATCCCTGATCAAAGCCGGTGCCTTCGATTCACTTGGGCACCCACGAAAAGGCTTAGCGCTCATCCACGAAGACGCCGTGGATGCCGTAATCTCCACCAAAAAAGCCGCCGATAAAGGGCAATTTGACCTCTTTGCCGGATTTGGCGACAGCGGCGGGGATAGCGGGGGAGTAGATAACTTCTTTGCAGTGCAGGTCCCCGATGAAGAATGGGAACGCAAACACGAACTCGCACTCGAACGCGAAATGCTCGGACTCTACGTATCCGGGCACCCGCTTGACGGATACGAAGAAGCCATTGCTGCGCAAACCGACACCGAACTCACCACCATTCTCGGCGGCGAACTTAAACACGGCACCGAAGTAGTCATCGGTGGAATCATCTCCTCCGTTGACCGGCGATTCAGCAAAAAAGACGGCTCACCCTGGGCGATTGTCACCGTTGAAGACCACAACGGCGCATCCGTGGAACTCCTGGTATTCAACAAACTCTACGCCCTGGTCAGCCCGCAAATTGTCGAAGACAATATCATTCTGGCCAAAGCACACATATCCATCCGCGACGACCGCATGAGTCTCTTCTGCGACGATTTGAAAACCCCCGATCTTGGACCAGGAAACGGAGCCGGACTACCACTCCGCCTGACTATGCGCACCGACCAATGCACCATGCCCACCATCGCGAAACTGAAACAAGTACTCGTGGCCAATTCCGGCGACTCAGACGTGTACCTCAAACTCGTTGACGGCGACGAAAGCACACTTATGATCCTCGGTGACCACCTTCGCGTCACCCGATCCGCAAGCCTTATGGGCGACCTCAAAGCCGCCATGGGGCCGGGGATATTGGGGTAGGGGCTGTGGTTGTTGCTGTGTGCCTCTTTAGGTGGGGGGGGCGGTTTTGGTGTGTGGAAGAAAGTGCTTGACGACGGCACGGGGTTTGGGGTGCGCGGTTAGGTGCTGCGGTTTTTGGGGTGCTGGGTGGGGAGCTATTGGATGGGGTTGTACAGCTGCATGCGGGCAGAATGATATAGGCTAATGCAAAAAGCAGGGGCAATTTTTGCGGTCAGAAAGTGCTTACCTGCCCCCGAAACTGGGGGCGGATAACTTATAACGGGGGTAAAAAGTGTGATCTAGGTAATTAAAAGTCATATTTATCTGGTATTCAATGTTGCAATCATTAACCTAATAGATGGTAAGCCAAAGAAAATGTGCGAATTGTTGACATTTGTACAAAAAGTTTTCTCATCGAATGGTCTAGATGAAAAGATGAACCATTAACAACATTTTTCGCATAATGTACTTGGATATCATGTACTTGGTTAGGTCCAGCGGGCATCCCTAACATCGAACCAGTGGATGGTTGCTGCGCGAATATATTCCATATGCACGGGTAACTGCACGGAGTTAAGGGAAATCCACCACTGTGACGGTAGAGTATTGTCCTTGGGGAAATCTGGCTAACAAAACTTATCGAAAAAGTATATGTGGTTATTCCCACGAACGGGACGGTTTTCCACCCTTTTTAGGGTAATAAAATGTATCTCAAATGGATGTCTGTCGACAGTTATGTGGTCAGATGGGTTTAGTTATTGTCAGGTTACGTAACGAGGAGACGCAAAGCTGATATCAGAATTGGCTCTTGTTGACTACATGCTCTGACTTAGCATGTAGTACCCTCCTGAATTCTTCTTTTCCACCTGATATGGGGCAAACGACGTGTGATTGGCGATGTGATAGCCAACACAGACACTGGAACTTTATTGAAAATAAGTTCAATTGAGAAACTATATGATATACATTCTGTCGGATTTAGCTGGGAGTATTCGGGAGAGTGGGTGTTGTAAAATTTTAGCAAACCTGTTATTGAAAAATGACTGAGCCGATAAGGGGGTTCTCTCTGAATTTTCCCTTAGGTTGAGTCTGGAAATCTATAATAAGGTTGGAAAGTGTCGCAAGATTGGAATGTGGAGCAGGAGGTATGACCTGATTCTGTGATAGGGGATAGTGATAATGGTGTTTCATGTCAAAGCGTCGCAGTAATCGTTGATATGTGATGTCTGGTGTGTCTATGGATAGCATTAGGAGATATGTATGGTTAATGATATTTTTAATATAACAGGTAGTATAATTAGCGGTCTTTTAGTTCTTGCGATTGGTTTGCTAATTGACCAATTTGAGCAAAATATGACGCATCGCAAAAAGAAATTTTTCCGCATAGGGTATACGGTGCTATCTATATTGGTTGTCGTAATATTTTTATTTTCAAGACCTATTTTGCATATGTTGGGGATTGGTGAGCCTGATGGGGAAATTGTGGATGCTGGTGGGAAATCTACTAGCATAGTTTCTTCATCTGATACAGTAACTGCAGTAACGACTGAAGTGGACAAACCTGCTGGTCCTACGTCTACCGATATAGAGCCTATGTCGCTGCATCAGGATAAGAACTTGACTGACCTCAAGGCGATAAAATATTCTCCATTTTCGGATTTGCATTTCAATGAATCAATCGAAGTTGATAATAAGTTAAGACCCAATTCAATTTATTATCGATGTAAAGAATGTGCAAATCAAGCGCAACTACAATATAATATAAGCGGAGAATGGAAACGGCTGGACTTGCATGTTGGTTTTTCGAATAAAACGCCAAACTATGATCAGTCTGCTGTATTTATTGTGCGGATTAATGGCAAGGAAGTTTTTAATGAAGAAGTCAAGAAGGGTGAAGGCATGAAAGAGATTTCACTTGATGTTTCTAAGGTGAATGATATAGAGTTTCTTGCCTCGACAAACTCAACTGGTGACTGGGCGGACTTAGTGTGGGTATCGCCTAAATTATCGAAATAATTATATGTGGGAATATGGGTTTGGAGCTTAGTTTAGTTACCTAGGGACATTTGCACCAGCATCCAAGTCATTTTCTTAGATCAAGTCTCCCACCCTCCCGCACCCTGGTTCGATTCCCACCAGCATCGGGACTAGAATCCTCCCCATGACCGTTCGCACCGATAGCGCCGACGCCGGAGCCGCCGCCAAGCCAACAACCACCGCCGGGACCCCCACCCCCAGCAAAACCAGCAGGCCCACCACACTCCCCATGCTTCCCATTCACGCTGCCGATATCCAGCTGGCCCAGGCCCGCATTTCCAGCGTGATCGCCCCGACGCCTCTACAGTATTGCCCGCGTTTGTCCGAGCAGACGGGCGCGGAGGTGTATTTGAAGCGTGAGGATCTGCAGGATGTGCGTTCCTATAAGATTCGCGGTGCCTACAACAATATTGCGCAGTTGACGCCGGAGGAGCGTGAGGCGGGGATTGTCGCGGCGTCGGCAGGCAATCATGCGCAGGGCGTGGCTTATGCCTGTAAGAAACTGCAGATCAAGGGCCGTATTTATGTGCCGAAGCAGACACCGAAGCAGAAGCTGGATCGCATTCGCGTGCACGGTAATGGCAATGTTGAGCTGATGCTCACTGGTACCACCTTTGATGAGGCGTCGCAGGCGGCAAAGGAATATGCGGCGGAGACGGGCGCGACGCTGGTGGAGCCTTTCGATGCTCGCGAGACCATCGTTGGTCAGGGCACGGTTGCGGCGGAGATTCTTGCGCAGTTGACGGCGCTGGGCAAGCAGGCGGATACGATTATTGTGCCTGTTGGCGGCGGCGGCTTGATTTCGGGCGTGGCGAGCTACCTGGCGGATATGGCCCCACGCACGGCGATCGTCGGTGTGGAGCCCTCCTCAGCAGCATCGATGAAGGCGGCCCTAGAAAACGACGGCCCGGTGACTCTCCAGGACATCGATCCGTTTGTCGACGGCGCGGCGGTAAAGCGTATTGGTGACAATAATTACCAGGTGATGGATGAGCACCGTTCGCGGGTGCATCTGATGGATGTGAGCGAGGGTGCAGTCTGCACGGAGATGCTGGATTTGTACCAGAATGAGGGCATTGTCGCGGAGCCTGCGGGCGCGTTGTCGGTGACGGGTTTGGGGGAGTATCGCGCGCGTAAGGGCGAGGTGATTGTCTGCATTATTTCGGGCGGTAATAATGATGTGCTGCGCTATAACGAGATTGTGGAGCGTTCGCTTGTTCACCGCGGTTTGAAGCATTATTTCTTGGTGGATTTCCCGCAGGAACCGGGCCAGCTTCGCCTGTTTCTCACGGACATTTTGGGCCCGAATGATGACATTACGCGTTTTGAATATTTGAAGCGGAACAACCGCGAAACGGGCGTGGCGTTGGTTGGTCTGCAATTGGGTGACGCCGCAGATATGGAACCGTTGTTGCAGCGCATGGAGGAATCGCATCTGCATTGTCAGCAGTTGAAACCAGACACGCCGGAGTACGGTTTCTTGGTATGACCGACCCCGCCCCAGACACCGCTTCAGTCCCCGCCCCAGACACCGCTTCAGACCCCGCCGCACCTTACCCTCTCCGCTGGTGGGGCCTCGCGGTATTGTGTTGCGCTATTGCCATTTTGGCTATTGACACAACGGTGTTGAATTTCGCCATTCCCGCGATTACCACGGATCTTTACCCCTCCGCCACCCAAATGCTGTGGGTGGTGGATGTGTATGCATTTGTGGTGGCGGCGTTGCTGGTTACCATGGGCACGGTGGGGGATCGTATTGGCCGTCGCCGTTTGTTGTTGTGGGGCGCGTTTTTCTTTGGTCTCGCCTCGGTCGCGGCGGCGTTTTCACGCACACCAGAAATGCTGATCGCGGCTCGCGCGGTGCAGGGCGCCGCAGGTGCCACGCTGATGCCGTCCACGTTGTCGCTGATCAGGTCCATGTTTAACAACGCAGCAGAGCGTGCCCGCGCGGTGTCGTTGTGGGTGGCGGTGTATTCGGTGGGTGCCGCGGTCGGCCCGTTGCTGGGCGGCTTTTTGCTGGAGAATTTTCACTGGGGCTCGGTGTTTCTGATTAATGTTCCGCTGGTCGCGGCGATTATTCTCGGTGGCCTGTGTGTTCTTCCGAAAAGCGCCCCCACAAACACCGATCTTTTTGATGTCAAAGGCGCGGTACTCAGCATTATTGCGCTGTTTTCGCTAGTGTATGTGATCAAGGTTCTGCCGGTCGAGGGCCCATCGCTCTTGGTCGCCCTCGCTGCCGTCACAACAGCAGTGACGGGCTTTCTCCTCACACGCCATGTGCGTTCCACACCCCACCCGCTTATCGACGTCGCGTTACTTAAGGACCCCGTGTATACCACCGTTGTGGTGGTCAATGGCGTGTCCATGTTTTTGTATATTGGCATGCTGTTTTATTTGAGCCAGTATTTGCAATTGGTGCTGGGTTATAGCCCCGTGCAGACAGCATTGATGATGATTCCGGGGCTGCTGAGTTCGCTGGTGGCCACGCTGATTACGGGCCGTATCATGACGGGCTTGTCCTCACGTAAAATTCTCATTCGCGCGTTTCTGATTACCGCAGTGGCCAGCCTTATTCTCGGGGCGGATGCGCTCGCTGTGTTTGAGCATATTGGTGGCTCTGGTGTGTGGCTGGGCATTGGTTTTGCGGTGCTCGGTGTCGGCGTGGGAATGATCGACCCGGTGAGTAATGACTTTATTTTGTCCGCAGCACCGCCGGACCGTGCGGGAGCCGCGGCGTCGTTAAGCGAAACGGGCTATGAGCTGGGCGGTGCGTTTGGTACGGCGGTGCTGGGCTCGGTGCTGCTGGCCGTCTACGGGTACCGGCTCAGCCTCACCACTCATGTTCCGGAGGCGGCGCGGGAGTCCCTGACCAGGGCGCATGAGCTGGCGGCGGGGGATGCGCAGGTGATTGCGGCGGCGGATGATGCGTTTCGGCTGGGGGTCGTGGCATCCTCAATCGTGGCAGCGGCGGCGGCGCTGGGAGTAGCCCTTCTGGTGGCGCGGTTTGTGCCCAAACATACCTAAAGCGAGGAAACGGCATGGATTCGTATGCGGCACCGACGGCGGGCATCACCACCACAGGCGAGCTGGAGGTGAAGCGCTCGCAGTTTATCACGCTGATTCGGCGGGTGAGCAGCGAGGATGAGGCTCGGGCCTTTATTCAGGCCACCCGTGCGGAGTACCCGGATGCGCGGCATCATTGCAGCGCCTTCATTTATGCGGTGGAGGGTGCGAACCCGGTGGAGCGGTCCAGCGACGATGGCGAACCCTCGGGCACGGCGGGCCAGCCGATGCTGGATGTGCTGCGGGGGAGTGGGATGCTCGACATCGCGGCCGTGGTGGTGCGGTATTTCGGCGGGGTGAAGTTGGGGACGGGCGGACTGGTGCGCGCGTATTCGGACGCGGTGTCGCTGGTGCTGCCAGAGGTACCCCGCGTGCGTCGCCAACAGCTGACGGTGTGGGCGTTGGCGGTTCCGCATGCGCAGGCGGGCAGGTTGGAGGCGGAGCTGCGGGCCACGACCGCGAGAACCCACATAGAGATTGTGGGTGTGGATTATGGTGCGGAGGCGACGTTACGAGTTGCTGCGGCGGACGACGACACCTTGTTGCATACTGTGGCTTCTCTGACAAAAGGTTCTGTGCAGCCTGAGCGCATTGGCGCTAGCTGGATTGAGGTTAGCGACTACACTGGGTGATCATGAGCATGCAACAGTACCCACGTAACCCCATCGAGCAGCGTAAACGCGCGGTACGTACCTACTCCCGCAATGGTGTTGTCAGCGTGGTCGGGGGTGCCGCCGGTGGTATCTTGCTAAGCACTATTACCGGGGCGTCGTTTTTTCTGTTTCTTGGGCTGATTATCGCCGTGGTCGGCGGCTTTGTGAATTACCGCCGGGTCCGCCGCATTATTAACCACCGGGATTAGCGGAACGAGGGGAAGTTTCCATGACGCGTGTAGATGCCTGGATTTGGGCCGTTCGCCTGGTAAAAACCCGCCCGCAGGCCGCCGAGGCGTGCAAGGCCGGGCACGTGAAGGTCAATGGTGTGTCAGTGAAGCCCTCGCACGCCGTCTCCCCAGGTGACCGGGTGCGCGTGTGGGTGGATCACCGTCAGTTTGATGTGGAGGTGGTCGATGATATTCGACGCCGCGTCGGTGCATCCGTAGCACGCGATTGCTACGTCGACCATTCGCCCCCGCCCCCTCCGAAGGAACTCATTGCGTCCATGCCCAAGCGTGATCGCGGTGCCGGGCGCCCCACTAAGCGGGAGCGCCGCGAGATTGACCGATTACGTGGGCGAGGCTAACGTCCGGTTGCTCTAGACGTTGACTCCCCATGAGGGCGGCGGGAAATCAACGCCGAACCCGCGGAAGAAGTCTGCGCTGGTGAGTGCCCAGACGTGTAGAAAGTCGAGAAGCATTGCTGTGGAACCCATGGTTCTATCTCCTTGCTTATGTAGGTATGCAAAGTTTTATCATCTACATACCGTACTCCTTCACAGCTAATTTTGTTCACTTTGCAACATTTTTATCCTATTTTTTAATTTTGCCAGCCGCGACCTGGGATTTTTCCCGATTTTGGCGGTGCGTTCGATGTGTTGCGTGCCGAAGCGGTGCAGCAGAAGATCATCAACAATGCGTGCCTGTCCGGGGGAGAAGCGGTATCGGATAGCGCGTTCCACATGGTCGATGGCGGCGGGTTTAAGGAGATCGCGCAGTTCCCCCAGGGTGGTGATCCCGTTTGCTTCCAGAATCTCCTCCAGCCACGGGTAGGTGCTGGTCCGCGAGCTGGAGAAGCGGTTGCCCAGGATGGTGGCCAGCATGCCGGGTAGCATGTCGGCGGTGATGGCCACGTCGCGGGTGTGCTCGTCCTGGTCCTGTTCACGTGTTTCGGCTGCTTCCACTTCTTTGATCGCGGCGATCTGGTCGAATTGCTGGTCTGCGAGTTCGATCAGCCCCGCCGCCAGCGTGAAGGCACGGTCAATGCGGGGGTCCAGGGCGTCGGCGGGGCGTTTGTAGCGGATGTCGTGTTCAAATTCCGCCCACGCGTGTTGCAGGACGGTGCGAACCTGCACTTCAAAGGTGAAATCAGCGTAGTCTTCGAGGTCCTGCATGCCTTGAGGAACCGTGAGGGTGAGGTGGTGAGACCCGTAGCCGAAGCCGCCGGAGATTTTTGTTTCCTCCGCCTTGTCCACGGATTTCTCCAGGATAAACGAATCCTGTAGCACGGATAGTACCGTGGGAATCTCGGTGGAGTGATAGGTGGTTACGCGCACGCCTACCACGTCGTGAATGTCTGCCCACGGGTCGGGGTAGATGGGGTTGCCGTCACTGTCACGTTTTGCGGCTTTTGCGTTGAGGGAGCGCAGGTCTTTCACCCGCACGGTCACGCGATCAAAGGCCACACCCGCGTCCACCAGCAGATCTTCGATGGTGGAGTGAAAATCCTCCGCTGCGTGCGGGTGCGCGGCTGTCCACTCGGTGTAGATGCGTTCAAGTGTTGCTGTCATAACGCCTAACAGTGTAACTACTGCAACCTGACTGGTCGGGGATAGCCGTACAGGCAGGTAAACGGCGTGGCGGTCAGCGTCACCTCGGTTGCCGCGAGCCACACCTGCAGCGTCGCGACGTCGGTACGCGGGTGCACAGCCAGAAGTACCTGCGGGGTTGGCGCGTAGTATGTCGGCTCGGCCCTCAGCAGCGCACGCATGTGACGGTCCAGCGCATCAAAGGTATGGGGGTGCGTCACCAGCGTTGTGGGTTCCACTTGTTCGCCGCGCTTATCGACGCCCAGCGACACCTGGCATCCCACGACATCTAGCCCGACCAGCACGCCGGCGTTTCTCATCTTCAGTTTGATCGTAGTGCCATCCCCACACTGTTCCACCAGGTTTTCTGCGGCATGATCCCACAGGTGAAGAACCCCAACGCCCACCTCATCCAGCTGTTCGTGGGTCACTTGTGTCCCGTTGCTGTAGAAGCGAGCCACCAACTGTGGCGACAGGGATATTGACGGTGGTTGCTGCAGCAGCATTCCCGCTGCGTTATGGTCATTTCTTTCCAGACGAGGAAGTACTGTGCCCAGGTCAAGCGATGTTCGTATGGACGTTGTCATACCCACTTAGACTGCGATGCACGCCAGTGTGGTTCCCTACGTGATGAAAAATCACTGTTGTGGAGACGCGCCATGAGCATCGCGGAGGGCGGCGATGCGGGTGGCAAGTTCGGTGGGGTCTGTGCCGAAATCAGGGGCGTTATTCCTTGTTGACGGGTCGATGCAGACACCGAGGCGGCCAAGCTCAATGAGTAGTGGCACAGTTGCTAGTCCTGTGTCGGTGAGTGAGTATTTGCCCTGTTTGCCGCGGGTGACATCGCTTTTGGTCAGGAAGCCTGCCTTAACCAGGTCGCCTAATCGGCGGGATAGTACCGGGGCGCTGATGCCTTCTGCACTGCCGGTGAGCAGGTCACGGAAGGAGCGCCGGTCATGGAGAATAATGTCTCGCAAGATCAGCATGCTCCATCGATCTCCCAACATTTCAAGGCTTCGGTTGATTGGGCAGTTTGAGCGGGGCTCGGATAACATCATGTCTCCTCAATAGTGGTTGCATTATGTTACTGCATCGCCTATGGTTGAATCCAGTAACATTTTGTAACTAGTTGCCGACTGTGCGGCACAGAAAGGACCTCATGAAGGCATTTGTTTTGGAGAAGTACGGCCAGCCTCTGCGTGCCGTCAACATGCCCATCCCCGAACCTGGCCCGCGTCAGGTGCTTGTACGCATGGCAGCTTCTGGGGTCAATCATGCTGATGAACGCACACGCGTTGGCGAGTTCAAGGCTGTCTTTCGGCTGGACTTGCCAAAGGTAATGGGTGGAGAACTGTCTGGTGAAGTGATCGCTCTTGGTAGTCAGGTCACAGAGTTTGCCGTCGGCGACAAGGTCTACGGCTATACCGGCGTTGTCGGTATGGGAACATGGGCCGAGACCGTCGCGGTTGACGTTGATGCTCTCGCCCATGCACCCCGCAACGTATCGCTGACTCACGCGGCTGCTCTGCCAGTCGTCGCTTTGACCGCATGGCAGGCATTGGTGAGTATCGGTCACCTTCAAGCGGGTCAAACGGTATTGGTGCATGGTGGCGCTGGTGGTGTCGGATCTGCTGTCATTCAGCTTGCCAAGCACCTTGGTGCCACTGTAGCTACTACCGCCTCCGCTGCCAGCGCTGATGATGTGCGGGCACTCGGTGCAGACATCATCATCGACTATCGCAACGAAGACTTCGTTGAGCGTTTGGCCAATACCCCTGTCGACATAGTCGTAGACACCCAAGGAGGAGACATAACGTCGCGATCACTGCAGGTGCTGCGCCGTGGTGGAGTTGTTGTCGGTATTGCAGGTAGCCCCGAACCGACGCTCGCTGACCAGGCTGGTGCTGGCCCAGTGGTCAAATTTGCCCTATCGGTCCTCAGTTTTCGACTACGCCGCCAGGCCCGTAAGCTCGGCGTACGTTATCGTTTTTTGTTTATCAAGCCTGATGGTGCAGCATTGCGCACTGTTGCCGAACTTGTTGATGAAGGCATCCTCAAACCCGTCATCGATCGGGTCCTACCCTTCAATGACACACTCATCGCACTCAATCAGCTTCTTTCTGGCAAAACTCGCGGCAAAGTTCTCGTCACAACCAACCCGGAGGAGGTTACTGCCGATGTCTGATACTCATGCCACAGCTGACCGCGCTACCCAATGGAACGAAGCGCTCACGAGGTACCTGCCAGTTAACGGTGAAACCCTTGCGTACCGGGATCTTGGGGTTGATGGTGGTACTCCCATTGTGCTGCTTACTCACCTTGGTGCCACGCTGGATGAGTGGGATCCCCGTGTTGTAGACGCCCTTGCGGCTGGTCGCCGCGTTATTGCCATTGAACTCCCCGGTGTTGGTGGCTCCACTGGGAAAGTGCCATCAACAATTAAGGGTATGGCTGATGTAGCGCGCGCTTTCATTGCAGCCCTTGGACTCACGCACATTGATCTTATGGGGTTCTCACTGGGGGGATTCATCGCCCAGCAAGTTACCCTGGACAACCCCAGTTTGGTTCGACGGCTTGTTCTTGCCGGTACGGGCCCAGCCGGAGGTCACGGCATCAATCGTCCCACCGGAGCGGCCTATGTTTATGTCGATATGTTGCGTGGCGTGCTCGCTCGCACTGATGCCAAGGAATTCCTCTTTTTCCCGCGTACACCTACCGGCAAAACCGCAGCTCGTGACTATCTTGCGCGAATTCATGAACGTGTCATGGATCGAGATAAACCTATTACGCTCGGCGCTTTTCGTAGGCAACTTGCCGCAATCAAGGCGTGGGGTAGCCAGGAGCCACAGGACTTGAGCACGATCACTGCCCCTACGTTAATTGCCAATGGTGATTATGACCGTATGGTTCCCACCCCACTGTCTGAAGACATGCATCAGCGTATTCCCAACAGTACCTTGGTGATTTACCCCAACTCTGGTCACGGAGGGGTGTTCCAGTACTACCAGGAATTTGTTCCAACGCTGTTGAATCATCTTGATGGCTGAGGCGCCAGACTAACGAACAAGGGAACACGGGGGAGAGGTCCCCTAAAACGGTGGGTCCTCGTCCAGCCCCAGTTCGCGGTAAAGCTGGTCGGCGGTCCAGAGCGTGATGTCCTGGCCTTTTTCGATGAGTTCTTCGGCGCGTTTCTGCTTGGACGTGACGGTGTGCCACGGCCCGCACACAAGCAGGGTGGTCTTTTTGGTGACGTTTTTGCCGATCACGCCGCCGCGCTCCGCGATGCCGGACCAGAGCATGGATTTATCGTATGGCTCGAAGTCGCCGGTGAGTGTGACATTGTGGCCGTAGAGCGCGCCTTCCGGGTCGGCCTCGGTGTTGGTCTCGGGAATGACGCTGGGTGTGGCGGCTTTTTCCCAGGCCGGCCGTTGCCTGCGTCGTGGCTTTTCTTCCGGTACCTCAGCAGCAGCTTCAACCATAGTCCCAGGGAAAAGACGGTTACGTTGCGCCGCGATGTTGAGTCCGCGCGCATCAGCGCGCAGTACGGGAAGCACTTTATCAGGGGTGAGTTCACCAAGAGTGAAGCCGGAGGCCCAGAAGAACCCGGCAAAACCTTCGTCACCTGATGCGCCCGAACCACCAGAAACTCCAGTCGACGCCAACCCGACGATGATGTCGCCGCACGCGCGGGCGTCGGAAAGCGCATCGTGGTGTTTCGTCAGTTCAACGCCAAAATGTGCAGCGACGGTGGGGAGCCGGTGGTTGCTGATGCCGAGTTTGGCGGCCCGCGCGAGGGCCAGCGAGCAGCCGAATGTCCAGTGGGGAACGGGTTGCCCGGCGGCGGCGCAGGCGCGGGAAAAGGCAGTCATGTCGAATTGGGCGTTGTGGGCGACCACGGGAAGTTCCCCGACGGCTGCGACAACGTCCCCGAGAACGTCTCCGAAGGCGGGCGCGTCGGCTACGTCGTCGGGTGTGATGCCGTGAATGCCGATATTCAGGGCGTCGAAACGTTCGAGCCCGGGAGGGGGCGTGCAGAGCCAGGAGTCACTAGCACCGGCCTGGCCGTTGGTGTAGCGGACGACACCGATTTGGCAGATGGACCCCCAGTCATCGTTGGCGGTTTCCACGTCAATGGCCACGAAGTTGAACCCGGGAATGAAGGCGGCGGGTTCGTCAGGGAGTTCGCCGTTGCGAGCGCTGTCGATCATGGCGAGCAGCGTGTCGAGTTCGTTTTCTTGGTTGGGGGCGAATCGGATGGTGTGGTTCACCCCGCCGAGCCGCGCCCACCCGAGGTCAACGGCGGTGGGGTGCCGCGTGTCAATATCAGTAATGTCGCTGATGCTGAGGCGGGTGCTTGTCGACGCCCCGCCTTCCGCAGCTCCGTGGGTTGATTGCAGCGCCGCGAGGAGTGGGCTGTAGGTGATTGTGACGGTCCGGGAGGTGACGTCAATGGTCGCGCCGTGGGCGGAGATCACAAGGGTGTCCTTTCGCGGGCTGAGCTTGGGCTTAGCTGTAATCGTCAACGGCGCCGCTGGCGTCATTGGAGTAGTCATCAGAGTACTCGTCAACATAGGGTTCCGCAGCTTGCTGCATGTCCGCCTTCGTGGGTGGCGGGGTGGCATCCACGTGCTTGGGTGGATTCATCACGGCGGGTGTGCGCGGCGTGGGAGCACTGGCCTCAGTCTCCTCAGCTGACGCATCAGTCGTGGTGCTTTCGGCAACCTCAGCGGAGCTTTCCCCTGAGTCGGCATCGTCGTAGACGGGCGGCTCGATTTGCTTGAGCAGCATGGTGGAGCGTGCGGGGACTTCGATGGTGCCGTCGGCGTCGATAATTTCGGCGGTGAGGGGGTATCCGGTGTCTTCAGTGGTGTCCACGATGAGTTTCCACCGCTGGCCGAAACGTTTGTCGGGCAGGGTGAATTCGATGCTTTCGTGGTGGGCGTTGAAGCAGAGGATGAAGGAGTCGTCGACGATGCGTTGGCCGCGGCTGTCGGGCTCGGCGATGGCGTCGCCGTTGAGGTACACCATGAGGGATTTGCCAAAGAAGAAGTCCCAGTCGGCTTGGGTCATGAGTTTGCCGGAGGGGACCAGCCACGCGATGTCGCGTTGCTTCATGTCTTCGCCGAGGGGACCGCCGGCAAGGAAGCGGCGGCGTCGGAAAACGGGGTGGTTGGCGCGGATGCGCAGCAAACGCCGGGTGAATTTGACTAGGGGGTCGAATTCTTCGAGTTGGTTCCAGTTGATCCAGCTGAGTGGCGAGTCTTGGCAGTAGACGTTGTTGTTGCCGCTTTGGGTGCGGGCCATTTCGTCGCCGTGGGCGATCATGGGTGTGCCCTGGGAGAGCAGCAGTGTGGTGAGGAAGTTTCGTCGCTGCTGGGCGCGGAGTTTCAGGATGCTCGGGTCGGTGGTGGGGCCTTCCACACCACAGTTCCAGGATCGGTTGTGGCTTTCGCCGTCGCGGTTGCCTTCACCATTGGCCATGTTGTGCTTTTCGTTGTAGCTGACCAGGTCGTTGAGGGTGAAGCCGTCGTGGGCGATGACAAAGTTGATGGAGGCGGTGGGGCGTCGTCCGTTATTGGCGTAAAGGTCGGAGGAGCCGGTGAGGCGGGAGGCAAATTCGCCGAGGGTGGCAGGTTCGCCGCGCCAGAAGTCGCGCACGGTGTCGCGGTATTTGCCGTTCCATTCGGTCCAGAGGGGTGGGAAGTTACCCACCTGATAGCCACCCTCGCCGACGTCCCAAGGCTCAGCGATGAGTTTGACTTGGGAAACCACCGGGTCTTGCTGCACCAGGTCGAAGAAGGCGGCGAGACGATCCACGTCGTGGAGTTCGCGGGCGAGTGTGGAGGCCAGGTCGAAACGGAAGCCGTCGACGTGCATTTCCTGCACCCAGTACCGCAGGGAATCCATGATCAGCTGCAGGGTGTGCGGGTCACGGACGTTGAGGGAGTTTCCGGTGCCCGTGTAGTCCATGTAGTGGTATTTATCGCCGTCCACCAGCCGGTAGTAGGCGGCGTTGTCAATGCCGCGGAAAGCAATGGTGGGGCCCATGTGGTTGCCTTCGGCGGTGTGGTTGTACACCACGTCCAAGATGACTTCGATGCCTGCTTCGTGGAAGGCACGGACCATGTTTTTGAATTCGGCGACGGCCCCGCCGGGTTTGCGGGCGGCGGCGTATTCCTGGTGGGGGGCAAAGAATCCGAAGGAGTTGTAGCCCCAGTAATTGCGTAACCCCAATTCGCGGAGCCGGTCGTCCTGAAGGAATTGGTGCACCGGCATTAGCTCAATCGCCGTTATACCTAAATCCTTCAAATAGCTAATAATCGCAGGGTGTGCAAGCCCTGCGTAGGTTCCGCGGAGGTTGTCGGGTACGTCCGGATGGGTCATGGTCATGCCCTTGACGTGCGCCTCATAGATTACGGTTTCGTGGTAAGGGGTCCGGGGCGCTCGGTCATTGGCCCAGTCGAAGAAGGGGTTAATCACCACGGACTTCATGGTGTGCCCCAAGCTGTCTTCGGTGTTGCGGCCCTCGGGGTTGCCGGGGTCAGTGATGTCGTAGCTAAAAAGGGAAGGGTGCCCGTCGAACTCACCGTCGAAGGCTTTTGCGTAGGGGTCTACGAGCAGTTTGTTGGGGTCACAACGGTGGCCATTTGCGGGGTCGTAGGGGCCGTAGACACGGTAGCCATAGCGTTGGCCTGGTTGAATCCCGGGAATATAGCAGTGCCAGATGTGGGCATCGACTTCTTCGATGTTGATGCGGGTTTCGTTGTCTTCACGATCTAGAAGGCACAGTTCCACGCGTTCTGCCACATCGGAGAAAAGCGCAAAGTTTGTTCCCGCGCCGTCATAAGTAGAGCCGAGGGGGTACGCCTCACCGGGCCAAACCTGAAAGCTATGTTCGTAGGTGCTACTCATACTGGAGTATTTTATAGGCTGGCTGTCCCCATTGTTGTAGCCAAACCGTTGAGAATTATCTCAATTCCGTTTTCGAAAGTTATTTGAAACGCATTGCTAGCGGTAGTGAGCTTTTCATCAACATCCGCCCCACCCGGATTGGTGTCCCGCATGAGCTGTAATGCGGACTGTTCGTTCATAGTTGCGCCCATGACAAAATGAAGCAATGTCGTCGCACCGGTTTCCAGTAAAGGTTGTGATGGGTGCGATGTCGCCTCCGTATCCTTACTGAAGGAGTGCACCAACGCCCGGGTGATGTGACCCTCAAGGGTTTCGCGCAGTCCGTTGTCTGACAGTGCGGCGTTAACCAATTCAGCACCGTCGCGGTGCGCGAGCATCAACGTACGGATAGTGGCGCACAGTTCCGCTGGTGGCACAGCATCCTCACGTGTCGACGTCGCCTCGTCCGCATCCGCCTTGGTAGGCTCCGCATCTTTGTCCAGTGGGGTTGGTGGTCCGACAACTTCCGAGAGGATGAATTGACTAATCGCAGAAATGAGTGCCTGCTTGTTGGGGAAATGCCAGTACAACGCGCCGGGTGCGACGTGAAGACGTTTGGCCAGTCGGCGCATGGTCATGTCGGCAAGGCCATACTCGTCCAGGATGTGGACGCCTGCAACGGTGATACTGTGTTGAGTCAACTGCACACTTTGTTAGTGTACGCGCTATTTGACGGTGTTCCCCACGGTTTCCCGCTAGATCGTTACAAACTGGTTCATTATGGGGGTGGCGCCGGTGGGTTTTAATTCACACAATGCTGGCATGTCTGACGTGCTACCTCTGCGTGTGAGGTGGGGAATGGGGCTAGGTTGCATACGTGCTAAAAAGAATGTACCTGAACTGCTGATTTGATGTGACCTTGGTAGACGCATGCAGCCTGCTGGTAGCACGAGTGCGGGTTGTTGTGTGCTGCGAAGAAAAATGCGGCAATTGTGAGGTGCGCCGAAAAAACCGCCTATTTTGCGTGAAGGGTTCTCACAAAGCGTGGTGTCCTTGGTAGGGTGGTGTAAGTTTGAGTGCCGTTGGCGTCAAAGAGTCGCAAATGTTTGAGGTAGGAGCATTTCGTAGTGCAGACCATGTCAGTGTTGAAAAAGGCCATGATCGTGGGTGTTTGTGTGACCCCTTTGGTCCTTGGTGCCTGTGGTTCTAATAAAGAAGAAAACAAGGCTGAGGGTTCCACGAGTAGCGCCAGCAGTGTGAGTGCTGTGGCCAAGCAGGCTACGTCGTCATCCGATGCGTCCACTTCCGCAGCTACGTCGTCGGCGGCTCCCACGTCGGAGGCCCCGGCGCCGGCAAGTGAGCCAGCAGTGCCGCCTGAGGTTAATCTGGACAACCCCATCCAGGCGCAGCAACTTGCTCCGATTGAGGGGCAGCCCGCAAGTGCAGGTGATAAGGATGCGATCACTAACGTGGTGCGCAGCATGGTGCCCACCGGAACCTTGCGTCAGTTCATGGCTACCACGGTCAATAACACGTGCGCCCGCTTGATTGAAGAGGGCGGCGGCGCACCGGATTTGAACGAAGTTCCGGACCTGCCGCTGGAGTCCATCCCGGATTACCAGAAGGCCAAGCCGACGGTGGATTCCGTGGAAGATGTCCGCGTGAATGGTGAATCCGCTTCTGCGTCTGTGACTCACACATCAAACGGCAAGACTGAAACTGGCGTGATGCGTTTCCAGAGGGAAAACGGCGCTTGGAAGATGTGCAGATAGAATAGCGCGTTTGCTGCGGGAACACCCCGCAGGCTAGCCCCGCACTTGAACACTGTTCTAGGTGCGGGGTATTTTGGGTTTTTAATGCAAGGTTTCCAGCCCAACCTGCGATCTGACCCAACCCACAAAGGAGCACACCGCAACCATGACCACCACCCAACTACCTGCCATCCTTGAGCTTGCCCGCGAAAAAGTTCTGAAACAGGGCATCGGTTTATCCAAAGAAGAAATTCTTCAGGTCCTCCAGTTACCCGACGACAACCTCCAAGACCTCCTCGCCCTGGCACACGAAGTGCGCCTGGCCTGGTGCGGTGAAGAAGTGGAAGTAGAAGGAATCGTCTCCCTCAAAACCGGCGGCTGCCCCGAAGATTGTCACTTCTGCTCGCAATCCGGCCTGTTTGAATCCCCCGTGCGCGCCGCCTGGCTGGACATCCCTGGTCTGGTGGAAGCAGCCAAACAAACCGCAAAAACCGGGGCCACGGAATTCTGCATCGTCGCCGCCGTCAAAGGGCCAGACGAAAACCTCATGTCCCAGATGGAAAAAGCCATCGCCGCCATCCAAGCAGAAGTGGACATTCACGTCGCCGCCTCAGTGGGCATTCTCACCCAGGAACAGGTTGACCGTCTCGCGGCCGCTGGCATTCACCGCTACAACCACAACCTGGAAACAGCCAAGTCATTCTTCCCCAGCGTGGTAACCACCCACACCTGGGAGTCCCGGCGCGAAACCCTCCGTATGATCAAGGAAGCCGGGATTGAGGTGTGCTCCGGTGGCATTCTCGGCATGGGGGAGAGCCTGGAGCAGCGTGCCGAGTTTGCCGCTGACCTGCAGGAACTGCAACCCGAAGAGGTACCCATGAACTTCCTGGATCCGCGCCCGGGCACCCCGTTTGCGGACTATGAGGTGATGGAGGCTTCCGACGCCCTGCGTGCCATCGGCGCGTTCCGTTTGGCGCTGCCGAAAACGATTCTGCGATTCGCTGGTGGACGCGAGTTGACCTTGGGCGATCTTGGTGCGGAGCAGGGGCTGCAGGGTGGCATCAACGCCATTATCGTCGGCAACTACTTGACCACGTTAGGCCGCCCGCAGGAGCAGGATTTGGACATGATGGGCAAGCTGCGTCTGCCGATCAAAGCCTTGAATGCCACGGTGTAGCATGCGCGAAGTCACAAGTGATGAGCTGCTGACGGCGCTGCTGTGCGGTGACTCCCCAGTGTTTCATCCGAATACTGGTCAGCGCATTGAGGAGGGCACGGTGATTAAGCTGTCGCCGTCGGCGCGCGCCGGGTTGGAGGCCCCACGGTTTTGCCAGTTGTGTGGGAGAAGAATGGTGGTGCAGGTCCGACCGGATGGCTGGGATGCGTCGTGTTCGCGTCATGGTCGGGTAGATTCGGCGTACCTGGGGCAGCGCTAGTGTAGTGTTGCCATACTGTGAGTGCTTTTGTTGATGCCCCTGATGCCTCTGTTGATGCGAGTGATGGGGGCGAGCGTCGTCAGGCTAAACCTGTGACACTCATGCGCCTAGAGGCTGTGTGGCTGAGCGTGAGTGTGCTCGTGTTTGGCGTGGTGGGCGCTGTGTGGGGGTTGTTGCGTCCGCGATATACGCTGAACGTGCTGGAGGGGGGCACTGTGGAGGTGGCTGAGCAGTCGGCGTCGTCACGGGAGTTTGGGGCGTTTTGTTCGTATTTGGGTACGGTGGCCGTCTTTGCCGCAGTGGTGGTGGTGCTGTGCCTATGGATCTTTGGGCGGTTTTACCCCGACATGTCGTGGGCGCGTGCGGTGCGATGGTTCCGTGGGGTAGTGCCTGTGTTGCTGCTGGCTAATGGCCTGCTGGGGGTGGTGATGTTTAGTCAGTGCGTGGAGCTGGTGTCGCGATGGCGGTGGCCTATTCCTGATGCGGAGAGCTTGCACCCGGGGGATTCGTTTGATGTGGTGGTGGAGGTCTCTGGCCTGCATGGTTTGATTGTGGCGGGTCTTGTTACCACCGTGTTGTGCTGGCTGCGTCTTGTTTGGCTGGTGTATAGCCCGGTCGAGGAGGAAGCGTTGGCCGAGGAAGGCCAAGAAGAGGAAGAAGGCCAGGAAGAAGAGGCGGGCGTCGTCAGCTAAGCATCAACCCTACAAGCGTCAGGGGGGTGGCGGTGGCCAGTGCACGGCGCTAGTTCCGCAGGTGTCTACGCTGATGCTGTGGAGTCCTTCGAGGAGGAGTTGGACGGCACTGATGATGCTGTGGCTGAGTTGGTGGTGGGTGAGGCCGAGACTCATGGGGGCGACATAATCGACGTGGACTTGGAGTCCGTAGTCGTCAGTGGTGGGGAAGGCTTTGGTGCAGGTGGAGGTTTCGTTCCAGTCGTTGCAGATGAGGAATGTGCGTATGAAGTCGCTGTCTGGGTCTAGGTCGGGGAACCAGAACGCGCGGATAAGGAGTGTGGGGCCGGATTCGATGAAAAATGCGATTGGTACGCCGTTGAATCCGGTGGTGATGTGGTGGGGATCATCGTCGTCATACTGCTGAATCCCCAAGTCTTTGAGTGTGGCTGCGATGCGGTCAATGGTGATGTTGGTGGACAGCGTGTTGTCGTGGGCAGGGATGATGCGCTGCGCTGATGGCGGCGGGATGATGGGGCGTTCAGCAATGTGAGGCAGCGGCAGAGCAAAGGCCAGCTGGTCCCGTGTGGTTGCCTCATCCAAGGGGAGGGAGGAACGCATTTCGGGAAAGGCCGCCAGGAAGTGATTGACGGCGAGGATATCGGTTTCGTGGGCGGCGTGGAGGAAAGCCACGATTTGAGCGGGGGAGGCACCATCTTCGATGAGGAGAGAAGAACGCATTTCCAAGCCCAAGTCGCCCTCGTTGGACATGTACACAAGCGAGGTGGGGCCGAGGCGGCGCCGATTCCACTCGGACAGCAAATGTGCGGCATCGTTGAATTGGGAAAGATCCAGCTGGCCGCGCACCGTGGACAGCGCGACAAGATGCTTGCCTTCTTCCTCGGCGAAATGCACCATGGTGCGGTGATGCTGCCAAGGAATGATGATGCGGTCTTGGGCGTCGTGGGGAGAGTTGACCGGCGGGCTGATAGGTAGGAAGCCAAGCCGACCAATGGCGTATTTGACTTGGTTGATGGTGATGTGGGTGATGAGGTGCGGCTCCACGGCGGCCATTGCTGATCCTCCTTACCTCTGCCTCTGGCGGGGAATTGGGGCAGAGAGCGCTGCGCTGTCATGACCACCCGGCATTGCTGATATGGCACGTGCCGGTAGCGCAACGCTGATACCACTTTGAGTGTACGGAACTTTTTTGAGTTACGTATAATATTCACCCTGAATGAGGGCACCTGAGTCTGGGTAATGCATGTGTAACAATGTAGATAATGTGAAGCCGGGTTTATCAATTCAGATAAATGTGTATATGCATTTATATTTGTTTGTGGGATATGTAACAATCCGACGCTTTACCGTGGACTTTGCTGTAAAAGCGCCCTTTAGATGCTACATTGTAGGCAGTTTGCGTACAGGTCAGCAAAATATTTCGATCAGAAAACCAGCCCCTTGTGCTTGACTGAAAAAATTTATTTTTTTAGCATGAGCATTTAAGTATCAACATAGGTAATAGCTGATGTGTTAGTTGGGGTTAGTTGATGAACCCTGATGAAACGCATTGTGTATGCATGCCGATACCTATTACGTACCTACTACGTTCACACACCCCGGAAGTTATTTGATGATGTTTCATGCTCGATCACAGCGCAGGGCACCACAGGCTGCCCTGACCAATCCCTCGCGCACGCTCCCAACAGGAGCCACCAGGAAAGCCGTGAAAATTGCGACCGCGACCGCAAGTGCCGTGTTCGCCGTGGCCCTCTGCGCAGGTATGTCCCCCCAAGCACCTCAGGCGGAAGCGCAGAGTAGTCCTGATGTTGCTAAGGCACTGACCTCCAGCCAGGGTACGGATACCCGCGCCCCTGAAGGCGGTGCCAAGGTGGTGGTGTTTGGTGATTCCCACACAGCAGGTACCAACGCACCTCTGTGGGCCGATGACCGTGGCTGTTTCCGCAGCAACACTGCCTGGCCCATGCAACTGCAACGTAAGCTGGGGCTGGCACCCGGCGATCTGATTGATTCCTCCTGCTGGGGCAGCACTATCAACTCTGGTCCGAATCTTCACTTCTCCGATCAGGTTCGAAGCGCCTCTGCCCGTGGGGCTTTGGGACAGCGCACCGAGCACATTTTTATTCAGCTGGGTTTCAATGATGCATGGGGCACTCAAGTGACCATGAAGGACTCAGTGAAGCACTGCCTCTTTGACGTTGCACACGGTTGTGGTGATGAGGCCGTTCGCGCTGGTGCTATGCAGGATCCGGCTGCCATCACGGGCACGCACTATGCGGACCGAGTTCGCCAGGTTGTGGACTACCTGAAGTACTACGCACCAAAGGCCAAGATCACATTGGTGGGGTACCAGGAGATGGTACCCCCGTCAGGCGGCGAGGTGTGCACCAACGTCGCGGGACAACAGGCACGTAAGGCCGATGCCCCGGCATTGGTACAGGCAGTCAATAACATTGACCGTGCCCAGCGTGAGGCCGCTGAACAGCTGAAACTGGGCTTCATTGACCTGAAAACAGCCAGTGCAGGACACAGCTCCTGCTCTGCGGATCCATGGGTGAACGGCGTTGGCGATGCCCGCGCCACCATGATGGGCGGCGTGTGGCACCCATCAGTACATGCTGAAGAGATCACGGGTGACATCATCGCCCAGTATGTCCGCCAGTAGTGGTGGGGCGTGACATGGCTGTTGGTCAGCTGAAGTCATCTCCACCGTCGTCCACTCCGTCGCCGTCGCGCCGACCGAACCTCCCATCGTTGACGGGGGCTCGGTGGTGGGCGGCCATGCTGGTGTATGTGCTGCATGCGCTGGTGTTTTTGCCGGTGTATCCGTTTCAGAAGTCGGAGCTGTTTCGCCAGATCCACACTGTGGTTCCCATGCAGTTGGGTTCGGCCGGGGTGACGTTCTTTTTCATCCTGTCGGGTTTTCTCATCTACTGGTCCAACAGCGAGGTCAGCGGCGTCAGCGACGCCCTCTACTATTGCCGACGCCGCCTGACCAAAATTTTCCCCATGCACCTGATCACGCTGGTGATGTTCGTCCTGGCCTCGGCCACGGTCACGGCCAGCAGCATCACCTGGGCGTTGTCCTTTGATCGTTTGAAGGTGTGGCTCCCCAACGCCCTGCTGATTCACACCTGGAACCCGGATTGGGCAGTGCTGGGCGGGATGAACGTGCCGTCGTGGTCGCTGTGCGCGGAAATGCTGTTCTACCTCACGTTTCCCCTGTTTGTGCCGCTGGTTCGCCGCGTCCGTGGGCGGGGAAACTGGTGGGCATTGGGTGCGATGTTTGCGGTGTCGCTGGGCATCATCACCGTTGTGCACTTGCTTGCCGACGGCCCGAAAACCACCGAGAACTTCTTCGTTCCGCGTCTCTGGCCCCAGGATGTATCGCCCGTAGCGGATGTGCATGCAGACCCAGTGTGGTTTTCCCAAGACCACATTCCGGTGTTGCAATCCTATTGGCTGTCCTATTATTTCCCGCTGACTCGCCTGGTGGAGTTCTATTTGGGCGTGTTTGCGGCGAAGCTTGTGTGGGAAAAACAGTTCCACAACACTGACCTCACACTGCCGTTGATTCTGTTGGGCATGTCCTACGGCACAACGTGGTTTGTACCGATAGCGTTCAAAATGTCGGTATTGATGTCATTGCCCATGACGTATGTGATTGCTACGTTGGCTGTGCGGGACATCGAAGGAGTGTCGAGGTTTATTGCAAGCCCTCGCTCGGTACTGCTGGGCAACATTTCGTTCGCGTTTTATATGGTGCAATTCCCGGTGATGGTGTTTGTACAGCGCTATTTCGTCGCCGGTGGAGAATACGGATTCTTTGGGTGGCTGCTAGCCGCCGTGGGGAGTTTCGTACTTTCCGTCGCACTGGCGTGGGTGCTGTTCACCTTTGTTGATGATCCCCTGATGCGCGCAACAGCCCGCAAACCGGCACGCCGACCAGCCCATGCGGCCACACGCACGCGGTGACCGCACATTGACCGTATGTTGATACGGAGAAAGAGAGACATAATCATGTTTGATCGTAAGTTTGTTGCTATGGCCCTGGCCTCTGTCGCTGTCGCTGGCACTCTGACCGCCTGCAACAACGACGGGAAATCCGGAGAAAGTTCCACCGCGAGCACCAAGGCCACCACCTCCTCCAGCGCTGCCCCCACGACCTCTGCACCCGCCATGGAGAGCTCCGCACCAATGGGAGCACCGTCTGATGCCTCCGCTCCGGCACAGGCCCCAGAGCAGGCACCCGCAGCCCCAGCTGCTCCTGGAGGACAGGCACCAGCCCAGCAGGCTCCTGCACAGCAAGCACCAGCTCAGCAGGCTCCGGCACAAGCGCCCGCCCCGGCTGCCCCGGCACCAGCTGAAGCACCCGCTCCGGCGGCTCCCGCCCCTGAACTGCCCGGCGGTGGCGGCGGACACGCTGGATACTAAACCGGAGACCGCTACAACCCCCAGAACCACATCTCAGCACTGGTACGTTCCTGCATTAGAATGGACGAATCGAAACACAAATGTTGGGATGTGGTTTTTCTCATGCTGAATGTTGTTGACCTGCGGGGGCGCACGGCGTCGATAAGCGAACTGCGGCGAACCCTGCCGCGCGGCGGCACGGACGTTGATTCGGTGCTTCCCGTGGTGGAGCCGCTGGTGCGGGAGGTGCGGGGGCGCGGCGCGGAGGCAGCGCTGGAGTACGGGGAGAAGTTTGATGGGGTACAACCGGCGTCGATACGCGTGCCCGCTGACGTCATCGAACAGGCCGCGTGCGAGCTGGACCCCAAGGTCACCGAGGCGCTGCGGGAATCCATCGCCCGTGTGCGTGCCGTGCATGCAGCGCAGAAACCCGCAGGTCACACGGTGGAACTCGCGGCCGGCGGGACGGTGACGGAGAAGTTCATCCCCGTGGAACGTGTGGGACTGTACGTGCCGGGTGGCAACGCCGTGTATCCCTCCAGCGTGATTATGAACGTGGTGCCCGCGCAGGAAGCGGGCGTGTCCTCGCTGGTGGTGGCCTCCCCGCCGCAGGCCCAGTTTGGCGGTTGGCCGCACCCCACCATCCTGGCGGCCTGCCAGCTGCTGGGAGTGCAGGAGGTGTGGGCCGTGGGCGGCGCGCAGGCCGTGGCGCTGCTGGCCTACGGTGACGAGCCCCACCAGCTCGAACCCGTGGACATGATCACCGGACCCGGCAACATTTACGTCACCGCCGCCAAGCGCCTGTGCCGCAGCGTCGTGGGCATTGATTCCGAGGCAGGGCCCACGGAAATCGCCATTGTGGCTGATGACACGGCCAATCCCGTCAGCGTTGCCTACGACCTGATCAGCCAGGCCGAGCACGACGTCATGGCCGCCAGCGTACTGATCACCCCCTCCGCGCAGCTCGCCGCTGACGTGGACCGCGAAGTGGAGGCCCGTTATGGCGTCACCCTCAACGCCGAGCGTGTGGCCCAGGCGCTGCGGGGCGAACAATCCGGGATTGTGCTGGTAGACGACCTCGACGCCGCCATCCGCGTCGCCGATGCCTACGCCGCCGAACATCTGGAAATCCACACCGAAAACGCCCGCGAGGTGGCCGAACGCATCACCAACGCCGGGGCGATCTTTGTGGGTGAGCATTCACCCGTGCCGCTGGGGGACTACTCCGCCGGGTCCAACCACGTGCTGCCCACCTCCGGGACGGCGCGCCACAGCTCGGGGCTATCCACCCACACCTTCCTGAAATCAGTGCACCTCATTGACTACGACGAGGCCGCACTGAAAGACATCGCCGACACCGTGGTGACACTTGCCGACGCCGAGCAGCTTCCCGCCCATGGCGAAGCCATCCGCGCCCGCTTTGAAAACCTCTGAATGGAAAACCGCCCATGACTAAATCCACTGCTTCTGAACCGACCGCCCAGCCTTTAGCCGCCTCCACCACCCTGGCCGATCTGCCGTTGCGCGAAGAGCTCCGCAGCGAAGAGGCCTACGGAGCGCCCCAACTCGAAGTGGACGTGCGCCTGAACACCAACGAAAACCCCTACGCGCCCTCCGAGGCGCTGGTGGCGGATCTGGTGGAGGAAATCGGCACGCAGGCCCGCACCCTCAACCGCTACCCAGAACGCGACAATGTGGAACTACGCACTGCCCTGGCCGAGTACATCACCTCGCAGACCGGCGTGGCTGTCACACGCGACAACCTCTGGGCCGCCAACGGTTCCAACGAAGTGCTTCAACAGCTCCTGCAGGCATTCGGCGGGCCGGGGCGCACTGCCCTAGGATTCCAACCCAGCTATTCCATGCACCCCATTCTCTCCACGGGCACCCACACGAAATTTCTCAACTGCCCCCGCGTCGGGGAAAACTTTGACATCGACCTGGACGCAGCGCTGCGCACCATCGCTGAGGAACAACCCCACGTTATTTTCATCACCACCCCCAACAACCCCACTGGCGGCGTGACCAGCCTCGATGACATTCGTACCATTCTTGACGCCGCGCCGGGCATCGTGATCGTCGATGAAGCCTACGCCGAGTTTTCCGATTCCCCCTCGGCGGTGACGCTGCTGGAGGAGTACCCCGCCACCCTGGTGGTGTCCCGCACCATGAGCAAAGCCTTCGACTTTGCGGGTGGGCGCCTCGGGTACTTTGTGGCTGCCCCCGCGTTTGTGCAGGCAGTGATGCTGGTGCGCCTGCCGTATCATTTGTCCAAGCTTTCCCAGGCGGCGGCCATTGTGGCGTTGAGGCACAGTGACGATACGTTGGCAACGGTGGCCAAGCTGGCGTCGGAACGCGACCGTGTGGTGGCTGGCCTTGAGAAGCTGGGCTACAGCATTGTGCCCACCGAGGCGAACTTTGTGTTCTTCGGTGATTTCTCCGACTCCGCCGCAGCATGGCAGGCGTTTTTGGGGGAGGGGGTGCTCATCCGCGATGTGGGCGTGCCGGGATACCTGCGTGCCACCGTCGGGCTGCCGGAGGAAAATGACGCGTTGTTAGCAGCAGCTGCTAAGGTAGCGCCCATCCACATGAAAAAGTAGAAAGGTAGGCCACCCGTGCCTGAGATAGAACGCAACGCCCGCGTCGGACGCGTGGAGCGCACCACCCGGGAATCCAGCATCACCGTGGGCATCAACCTGGACGGCACGGGGCGCACGGACATCAACACGGGGCTGCCGTTCTTCGACCACATGCTCACCGCCTTCGGCGCGCACGGCAGCTTCGACTTGTCTGTGCACGCCAATGGTGACATCAATATTGATGCGCACCACACCGTGGAGGACACGGGCATTGTGCTGGGGCAGGCGCTGGACCAGGCGCTGGGGGATAAGTCCGGCATTCGCCGTTTCGGGTCTTGCCAGCTGCCCATGGACGAAACACTATGCGAGGCCATTGTGGACGTCTCCGGCCGCCCCTACTTTGTGATCACCGGCGAACCCGAGCAGATGCTCACCACCGTCATCGGCGGGCACTACGCCACCGTGATCAACGAACACTTCTTTGAAACCCTGGCGCTGAACGCCCGCATCGCCCTGCACCTGCGCTGCCACTACGGGCGCGACCCACACCACATCACCGAGGCGGAATATAAGGCCGTGGCCCGTGCGCTGCGGGAAGCCACCGAGTCCGACCCCCGAGTCCAGGGTGTGCCCTCCACGAAAGGCAGCCTGTAGATGACGTGGCTGGTGTACCTGCTGTTTGCCGTCGCGGGGCTGCTGGTAGGTGGCGCGTGGTCGGCGTATCAGGCGGAAAACCGCGCCATGACCTACATCGCCGCCATCGGCGCGGCCGTTGCCTTCACCGCCGCGGTGCTGTGGATGATAGGTGAAATGTCCTGAAAACCCCAGGTTTTATAGCCACCCTGGTGGCGGTGGCTGCGGCGTTTCTGAGCTGGGCTGTGCTCCTGCCGGTGGTACCGCTGGGCGTACTCACCAACGGGGGTTCCGACGCCCTCGCCGGTTCCACCACCGCCATCTTCATGGGCTGCTCCGTGCTCACCCAATGGAACACGCCCCGCGCCCTGCGCCGCTTCGGCTACACACCCGTGATGGTCTTCGCCGCCATCATGCTGGGCGTTCCCGCACTGGGGCACATCATGCTTGACGACGCCCCGTTTGTGCTCGCCCTCTCCGCCTTCCGGGGCATTGGATTCGGTGCTTTGACCGTCGCTGAATCCGCGCTGGTAGCCGAACTGGTGCCCAAGCGCTTTTTGGGCCGGGCGTCTGGGCTGTTGGGGTTGGCTATCGGGTTAGCGCAACTTGTTGGCTTGCCGCTGGGGGTGTGGCTGGCCACGGAATACTCTTTCGCTTCTGCGTACATCCTCGGTGCCGTGGTGGGGCTGCTCGCCGCGGTCGCGTGCATTTTCATTCCCTGGACCGTGGCCGAAGGCGGAAGTAGCGGCAGTGGCGACTCTATTCCGTGGCGTGCCGTGGTGGTGCCCTGCGTAGGAATCACCACCGTGGCCATGGGATTCGGCGCAGTCTCGTCCTTCTTGCCCGCAGCTTCTTCTTCCGGCGTGGTTGCCGGGCTGATTCTTGCCGTGGTGGGTGGTGCGCAAATGATCGCGCGCTACCTGGCGGGCGTGACTGCCGACCGCGTGGGTGGCCCCGGGCTGCTTCTCATCCCGTCGCTGGCCTGCGGCGTTGCCGGGCTTGTGATTGTGTCGTTGGCACTGCTGCTCGGGTGGCCAGCCTGGGTGCTACTGGTGGGCGCGCTGGTATTTGGCAGCGGATTCGGGGCCATTCAAAACGAAACCCTGCTGCTCCTGTTTGGTTCACTGCCACGTACCAGGCTCTCCGACGGCAGCGCGATCTGGAACATGGCCTTTGATGGTGGCACCGGGGTGGGGTCTCTTATTCTGGGCGTGGTAGCTGTGAGGGTGGCCTATCCAGAGACTTTTGTTGTTGCCACTTTTTTGGTGGGGGTGGGGCTTGCCATCGTGTGGGCTAGGGTGTTCCCCAGAATTGATCTTCGCCAGGTTGATCCTCCGAGAAAAGCCTGACGGCGGTGATTTTTCCGTTCGTGACGGTCAGGAGGTCGATGCCCGTCATGTCCATTGTTAGTGTGCCTTGTGGGGTGCTTTGACGTTGGCCCTGGAAACGCACGGGAACTGCAACATCGTCGCCGTTGCGCATCATCGGGCCAGTCACGGTGAGAGTGAACGTACCCTCGCTCACCTCCATCATGCCGCCAATCAATTGGGCGATGGCGGCGATGCCTTCGTGTGCGCCGGAGAAACGGTTATTGCCAGGCTGGTGCCAGACCACGTTCGGGTCGAGGAGTGCTGCTACCGTCTCCATATCGCCTTGTGAGACTGCAGCGAAATAGTGTTGCGCAACCGCAATGGGATCATGAATAGTCATAGGTATCATCTTCACAACCCCACCTGCGGTTACGTCAACGTAACAACTGGGAAAAGGTAACTGAAATCACCGAATTGTGCTTGACCGAATTGTGCTTGGAGGAAGCAGTGGCACGCAACTGGGACGTACTCAAACAAACCTGCCCATCACGCACGGCACTCACCAAAATCACCAGTACGTGGACCGCGTTGACTCTGCTTGCGCTAGGGGAGAAGCGCCAGCGGTTCAGCGACCTTCAGGCTGCTGTTGGCGGGATCAGCAGGAAAACACTCAGCGATACACTCCGACACTTGGAACGCGACGGCATTGTTGCCCGCCATGAGATGAGCACCATGCCCCGACGTGTGGACTACGAACTCACCCCGCTTGGGCGTACGCTTCTGAAACCTCTCACTGTGCTCATTCGATGGACCGAAACACACTTTGATGACATACTTGCAGCCCGCGCCCACTACGATGAGCAGGCTGCGGGTACAGTCTAAATACCAAACAGCGCTAAACCAACCACCAGGATAATCAACCAGGAGAAAATGGTGAGGATAGAGGCAATCCCTAGGAAGACGCTGCGCTTCGTCCACGCGACATAAAGTCCGAATATCACCGCTGCGGGGGAGAACAAGCAATATGCCCATGCAACCCATGTGGGGATCCTATCGCCTATGAATGGCGTACACACCCACACCACGACTATGAGAACCCAGGCGGTGATTGTTTTCCAACGGTCCCGCCATTTAACCATGTCAGACATGTGGCAACCCTCCTTTTTCCTGCCTTCCTGCTGCAAGTCCGGTTGCTGTATGGTGTTACTTTAATTTTAACACCTATAGGCTGCAGGAACGATACGGATTGCGGCCTTAAGGTGGGGTGCCGTCATTGGTGTTGCATCGTCCGTACCAGTATCAGCGCTGGAAAGTGGGGAGGTGTGTGGGATTGAAAACCTTCTTTGTGGATTTCGCCGACTTCAACAAGCTGTTGCTTGGTGTCCGCAGTGAGGGCTTTTCTACATCAAACTGATGAATGTTGTAATGCTTTTGTGTGACAGTGGTCGTTTGAGGGGATAACATTTCTGGATAGAGGCCGAATGCAATCTTGTATGTTATTTCTCTGGTGATTCGTTGTTTTAACTGGCCAGACGATTTTGAATTTAATTAATGACACGTCATCAATCTAGTGATAAGTTGACTTCTATCAGAAGGTTAGAAGCCGACCAGAGGAGGAATTATGAAGCTTCAACGCCGTCTTGCAGTGGTTGTGGCGACCAGCATGCTTGCGAGTGGTCTCGCTGTTCCCGCAGTTCACGCGGCTGACCAAAAGCCGCAAACAAACAATCAAGTGACAAGATCCAGCGAAGGCATTGTGGATGGCATCAAGAATTCCATCGCTACGTTATTCCTTTTTAGGCTGTTTGGCCCATCGGTGTCATCGTGCATTGCGGGTAATGACGCTTCGTGTGAATTTATCTAACGAAATTTAACCAGAAAAGTGGGGTCCACGATTACGCGGACCCTCTTTTTATTTAATCAGTCATCGTGCGAGAAAATTGCCTTACATGAAGGAGTTTCTCTCTCGGCAATTGATTTGTAGCCGCTATATCGCGGTACTTGGTATCTGACTGGTGAATCTAGTGTTTGAACTCCGGCTTTTGTGTGCTGTTTCCATCCGCTATATCGCGGTACTTGGTATCTGACGATCATGATGACGACAACCCAAACATGAGCACATGTTTCCATCCGCTATATCGCGGTACTTGGTATCTGACCCTACCAGAAAAACACCCCCTCTGACCAGCGGCGGAGGAAACGGTTTACACACCCCCCGTCGAATAGATCACATTCCCACATTTGCTTCCTTAAATCACGATAAAAACACCAGGTCAACCCACTACACACCAAACGCCGGTATCGAGTTTTCTCAAGCCGGTTTTGTACCCCCACACGTTAACTCCGTTCAAAAGTGGGCTTGAACAGGGAAGATAGGGGACGTCTCATCATGGTTACTATCACCGTAACATGATTAAACGGTGTAAATGGGGAGCAACGCCCTCTTTCGTTGCGGGTGGAATGGCGCGTTGCTGTTGTTTGCTGTCATTTTTCCATTTCGGGATGTTGATGTGCGTCAACTTCTGGGGTTTTTTCAAGAATTTTGGCTAGGGCATTGATTGTCGTCATTGTTGGCGGCTGCGGGAAAAGTCCAGTGAAGGTCGATTTTCTCCGTTGTTACGTCGATTTTTGTTCGCGAGTTATCGTTGTCGGTTGGAGTAAACTGAATGTGACGAACTTCTGAACGGGGGATTTCGCCTTTGGTTGTGTCGTGATTGCGGAAGTCGTGCGGATTGGTGGTGATGATGCGGGCGTCGGCAACCGCGATGAACGATGCACTTGCTGTTTTAGAGACGGTACCGATTTTCTTTTCCAGTCTCAGTAAGTTCCATGATGTGTCCATTCTTAGATCGAAAGCAGCAGAAACCATGGTCAGAGGGTTGTTTGAGTCCATCTGGTATGGGAATGCGATAGCTAGTAGATGCTCGTCGTCGTTGAGGAGCCAGCGCAGAGTACGCACGTATATGTCAGTGTCGTAGCCTTCGGGTGCGATGGTGGTGACTGTGGTATCGCTATCTAGGTTGTTCCTGATCGGGTTGAGGGCATTAGCCAGCGGTTCAACGGCTTCGAGCAGTCGTGCGCTGGTAAATTGGCTTTGTTTACTGCTTCGCTGTGGCAAGAGGGGAAGTGTCCTGCGGTCGGGAAGCTCAGCGATGAGACGTAACGGGCGGGTAAGTACCGTGATCAGTGCTGTTGCTGTGTTGCGACACACCTTTACCTCGTCGCTTGTGTCGTTGATGATGATGTTGAAAAGCTTGGCTTCATCAGGGTCGCTGGTTTCCGTTGACTCGTGCCCTGGAAGCGTGCAGAACCTGGAACTGGGTGTGTATTTAACTGGCTCGGGTTTTATATGCCACCTGGCTCTGGGCGTACGGCTCACAGGATCCGCGAGAGACGGTGCTGAATCTGGCGACCCTGTGTAGGTATGTCGGCAACTCGATCTGGTCGTTTGGTCCTGATGCACTCGAGGTATGACTGGGCGTTAGAGGGGGGCGCGCGCAACCCTCGCGATGATTTGTCATAGTGACGATATTCTTATAGGTGAAAGAGAGTTCATTATGACGTGTTTTCAATGTTGCGAGTATGGTGGACATGAATGGCAATATCTATTTTGCATCAGGGGCTATGCATAACCTGGATCCGTCGCGTTATTCTGGACTGAATACTGATAGCTTAGGTGACCTTCACATGGTTAAAATCTTGCTCCGCATGAGTGTTTGCCGTTTCATTCTGAACAGAGGCTGCTGGACTATGTGAACGCACGCAACATTGATGTAGAAGCGATATACACCTACCTGCACCTAAATTGAAGGATGCCCAAACGGACGGCAATTGAGCAAGGTGAAGGAGGCGGTAAATGGCATCTATAAAGTTTTTAAAACGTGCGAACTTTCCTTATTTAACAGTGGTCTATTTTGATAATAAATTATACATATCGGAAGAAGTAGTAAAATTCTTGAAAGAAAGCAAAGATATAAAGAAGAAATTATTTGAAGTTATAAAGTTGACAATACGATAAAATTTCAATTAGAGAGGTGTGGGTGTGAAAAAAATAGAATATTATGGCTACGAGGTGCGTGTACCTTTTGAACAAAGTCTGATTCCGTTTGATCGAATCGTAAAATATTTGAAAAATAATCCTGGAACTAGATGTTTTATCGCCGCAAACCACTGCACGAAAGAAGACATCGACATGTGGTTGAATGACGATAAAGTAAACGTATACTGGTGGGAAAATCTAGCCAAATTACCTGCCATTGAAGATATAGACCCTGAGACTCTAGATTCTTATGATGTAATTGAATTGTTGTCTCTCGCTGCTTCTCCAAAGAGACTTAACTTTGCTGCACTGCTAGAAGTTTTTCCTCCTGTCGATGCTGAAAAGTTATGCTCATTATACTACCCAACAAGCAGTCACCCCACGGGTGAGCTGCTGGTGACATGCGATCAAGACCCCAATCCAGGATTTATTGAAAATTTTAAAGCCGCGGTTGATGGTAATGCGCATGATATTGATAGGCGATCGGAAGCTATTTCTAAATATCTGGAAGATGTATTTAGTGGTTGGGCAAAATTTACATACGCAGTAAGTCTTGAAAGTGGCTTGAATGCTGACGAGAGATGGGAAACTGTTCTAATACCAACGTATAGTAATGTGGATGGTTATTTTATTGACTGGGGAGTCCTGCTGAGTTCAAGTCGTACGGCATTTTAATCGTGATGCCTGCCGTCACCCTGATACCTGAGCTCCTTCCACAGGCCTGCCAGGGGTTGCTGTGATCTGCTTTCCATGTTTTGCTGTTGGGAGGTTTGTCTATCTTCAATGTCGTTAGGTTACAGATTATTTTGAACAGTAATTGCAGCGTCTTCTGTACACGCCTCCTTGATAGAACCATATGCAATCAACGTGTACCCTAGTTACTCCATTCTTATTTCAGAAATGATCGGCGAGGCGCATTCCATTAGGAACTCTGATGAAAAGCCTACGGGATATTTTTAACGTTGTGGGTATGATGGATATGACAATCTGTACTTCGCTTCAGGCGCTGCACATAACCTTGAATCCAGCGGATTACCCTGGCCTGGATATCGTTACTTTGGGTGACTCGATAGAGTTAAAGGGGCTCGATTGGCGTGGGCGCTTGTATCTTCATGCTGGGCAGAAGTTGTTAGATTATGCGAAAGTGAACAATATTGATGCTTGCCCTTCAAACGTGTCTGATGCAGTAAAAGATATTGTGGAGGACGGAATGGTGCATGCTTACCAGCTATGTGATCGTGTCATGAATGAGTGACTGACGAGATAAAAATGGTCGCTGGTGATAAAAACCTTATTCAGAAAGCAGTTAAATTTATCACTCGAGGCTTGAAATAAGAGAGGGTATTCGATGGTCTTGCAAGAATCTGATGGTAGGTTCATATACTATTTTTATGAGGTGGATGCGATGGGGGAGCCCGAGGTTGTGCCGTTTGAACGTCTTGTTCAGTATGTGAATGATCATCCAGAAACCCAGTTCTTTATTTTTGCAAAGCGTTGCACTGAAGAGGATGTTGATACATGGTTTGATAATGAGCATGTCACGGTGCATTGGTGGAAGGATACGACACCGACACCAGGAACAGACCCACTCTCCATATTTGTTCAGGCTATTGATCCGGTAAAACCTAATTTCGGAGGGATACTTGAGGTATCGTCGTCTATATCCCCTGAAGAGCTGCATTCCCTGTACACTCTCGCAGATGGACGTCCATCTGGAAATCTGATGATTGCGCGAAACTCTGATCTTCCGAAAAAAGCCATTGAACTCTATGAAGAGACTTTTAAATCTGATCTAAAACTGGAAAAGCACAAAGTCTTCCGCAGAGAATTATTTAATGGTTGGGCTTTGGTGGATTTTGATAACGATAATGAAGGTGAGATGGCTCCGCCAGAACGCTCTGAATATTTACTTTTCTATTCTGGCAGTGATTTAGATGAGTCTTTTATTGATTGGGGAGAAATTATAGGTAAGCATATTGTCAAATATTAGCATCACTGAGGGTTTTTCAGGGTTTATTGAAGAATGGCAACTTTCTCTTTTGGCATTCTGTAATCGGTATGTACAATACGCTATGTCTTCACGCTCGCGATTGCTTGTTCCACCACACAACGAACCTGGCTAATCCTACGGTTACACCATATCTGCCAGTACTCCAACTGCTTTTTGCCAGATTATTTTTGCCTGGCATGCCACACCCTGCCCCCCACGAGTCTTTATTGGCAGTCAGATGCTTTGGATCCAAGGCATCCAGCACCCGCCCCGCTTCGTGTAAAGCCGTCAGATCGTAGACACGGCCGATATACGGCTTAAAGATGACGACAATGTTGCCGCTTCGATCGGTGATAATCCATACGTTGTGCCCGGTGGCTTTGTGTTTTCTTATGCTGAGTTCTAGCCTGTCAGCCCAAAACAGCACGGTACGAACGTCCCGTTGATCACGCCGTGGAGTCGAGGATGAAGGATGAAGGTCTGCCGGTACCGGTGGCGTTGCGAGTGCGTGGTTGAGGGCGTTGATGAGAGTGCATATGGTCTTATTGGGGGTGCTATTACCGGCGACGAAAAGCGGGCTGGGATCTTTCCCTAGCAGCTGAATAACCCTCATCGATGAAACATCGATGTATCACAAGTCACTTAAAGCGCATAGTGAATATGTTGAGAAACTTGGTGTTAAAGTTATTTGTGCTGATCGATGGTAAATCAATAATGATGGTAAACTTGTTGATGTAAATCGTCCAGATAGTCAGTATACTTTTTTGATAGTCAACGCTATGCTGTTGAGTTTGATAGAATGTCATCTAGCCGTGGGTTGAATCATGAAAGTCGTGCACGGTCTAATGATCCAAGTTTAGTTGTTGTGATTATGTGGATGGGATAGTGGAAATGAATGTTACAGTAGGTAACCAGGCTATCGTTTTTAAAGGAGCGAAGCGGACTGCTGCCCAGATGTTGGAAAAAATGTATGAAGGGCTTGTTGTTGACCTGGTCAAAACTGACTCATTGGATGTTGTGTTCAATAATGGTCAACGCTCGTGGATAGTACAAGAGCAGAATGGTTGGTGTGTGATTGAAGAGCTTTCGGCGGACAGCTTCATACTTTATGATTTGCTTAGTGTGTCTAGGGATTTTCTCGATAGCGTTGCCTATGTTTTTTATGTAAGGAAAGAAAATGATATAAAGTTTCGGAGCGGCGCTGCTTATATAGGTTGTTATTTCGGGGTCTATAATCCGGCTGATGGGAAGCTTGAATTTATGCAAAAAGGGCTTTCTATAGATGAGTGGGAATGGAGTAAAAGTTCGGACAGTTCCCAACTTCCAATTTCTGAGTCAATGCTCAATTATGAGGGTCTGGAAAACTTTATAGAGATGGAGGGCATTCCTATCTTATTTGGGGGCATGAAAAAATTGAATCCAGACCTGTATTTCGCGAAAGTTCCTGAAAAGAGTGATGAAGAATGGGCTGCTTTCTTTGAGGGTCTTTACAAAGGGGGTCTAGGATAACTTTGCAGTGCTGTAGCACCATGCTTCTACCTTTTATGGGGTGGGGAGAATCCGATAAATCTCACAACAAGTGGATAGCTCTATACTGAGATTGTTTGAGAGGGATTGCTGTAACGGCAGCCTTCGTGCATGCTCACACTCACCCCGCCCAGAATCGAGCCCTAAACCTACCGCCAACGGCGAGTGCCGGGGCGTCGTTACGCAGGCGCTAGACTTCGCACTATGGCTAAAACAGTGGCGCTTCTTGATTACGGATCTGGCAACCTTCGTTCAGCGCAGCGCGCGGTGGAACGCGTGGGGGCTGAGGTCACGGTGGCCAGTGATCCTCAGACGGTTCTCGCCGCCGATGGCCTGCTTGTTCCCGGCGTGGGGGCGTTTGCGGCGTGTATGGATGGGCTGCGTGCTGTGAATGGTCCGCGCCTGATCGGGGAGCGTTTGGCTGGTGGTCGGCCCGTCATGGGGATTTGCGTGGGCATGCAGGTGCTGTTTGAGCATGGCGTGGAGCACGGCATTGATGCGCAGGGCTGTGGGGAGTGGCCGGGCGTGGTGGAGCGTCTGCACGCTTCGGTGCTGCCGCACATGGGGTGGAATACGGTGGATGCCCCGGAAAATTCGCAGATGTTCGCGGGATTCAGCAGTACTGATCGCTTCTATTTTGTGCATTCCTACGGCGTGCGGGATTGGGTGTTTGAGGGGGACGATCTGACCACGCCACCGCTGGTCACGTGGGCGCAGCACTATGGGGACCGGTTCGTGGCGGCCGTGGAGAACGGCCCGTTGTGGGCCACGCAGTTCCACCCGGAAAAGTCGGGGGAGATGGGGTTGAAGCTGCTGGAGAACTGGGTGGGGTCGCTGTAGCCCTTAAACAGTCTCAGTTACAGCTGCCCTCTAAAAACCCAAAGCCCCACCCAGCCCCCACTTGAACAGCGTTTTTATCGATCACAATGTGAACCACACTATTGGGTGACCCTCAGCGCTGCGGTTCACCGACCAGCTAGACTTGCCCCTATGAGTCTCACACTTCTTCCCGCTGTTGATGTCGTTGATGGTAAGGCTGTGCGATTGCACCAAGGCGCGGCGGGGAGTGAGAAAGTGTACGGAACTCCCCTTGAAGCCGCGTTGAATTGGCAGGAGCAGGGGGCACAGTGGCTGCATTTCGTGGATCTGGATGCGGCGTTTAACCGGGGTTCTAATTATCAGCTCATGGCCGAGGTGGTGGGCGCACTGGATATTAACGTGGAGCTCACCGGCGGCATTCGTGATGATGCTTCCCTGGAGCGCGCACTTGCCACGGGCGCGCGGCGCGTGAATATCGGCACCGCAGCGTTGGAGAATCCCGACTGGTGCAGGCGCGCAATTGAACGCTTCGGCGACCGCATCGCGGTTGGTTTGGATGTGCGTGAAGAAAACGGGGAGTGGCGCGCTAAAGGCAACGGCTGGGTGTCCGACGGCGGGGATTTGTGGGAAATCCTAGAGCGCTTGGATGCGCAGGGATGTTCACGTTTCGTGGTCACGGATGTGTCTAAGGACGGCACGTTGGATGGCCCTAATATTGACTTGCTGCGGGAGGTGGCGGCGGCGACGGATGCGCCGATTGTGGCATCGGGCGGCGTCGCTAAGCTGCAGGATGTGGTGGATATTGCGCAGTTTGTGGAGGAGGGGATTGATTCGGTGATTATCGGTAAGGCTCTGTACGAGGGCAGGTTCACCCTGGCTGAGGCATTGAAGGCTGTGGATTCTGTAGAAGTGATGAAGCCTCGGTGACCGACATGTGGACCAGGGAGCTGCTGGCCGTCGCCGAGGCGGTGGTGGGTGACGCGGAGCGGGTGTTCCGGTCAAGCATTGGCGCGGAGCCGATGATTACTAAGGGCGTGGGGGATTTCGCCACGGAAACCGACATGAAGATTGAGCAGCGCGTCCGTGAGACCCTGGCAGAAAGGACGGGCCTGCCGGTCTTCGGGGAGGAAGGCGGCGGCAGCCTGGACGAAGACACGGTGTGGGTGGTGGACCCGGTGGATGGGACATCGAACTTTTCGGCGGGTAACCCCATGTGTTCCACCATTGTGAGCCTGCTGCACTACGGCACGCCGGTGGTGGGAGTGATTTCCCTTCCCATGCTGGGCAAACGGCTCACGGCGGTGCATGGTTCGCCGCTGTATGTCAATGGCGTGGCGCAAAAAACTCTGGAGGAGTCGTCGCCGCTGGTGGCTCAGGTGGGGTTCGGTTCGATTGTGTCGGCGGTGGATTCCCGGTTCCCCACGATGCGTAGGCAGGCGCTCATGCGCATGCTGGCGGACCTGTATCCGCGGCTGCGGGTGACGGGGTCGGTGGGTGTGGACTTGGCCTTTACCGCCCTAGGCACGTTTGGTGGATCGATTAGCTTCAGCCCACACGTGTGGGACAACGCCGCCGGGGTGCTGTTGGTGCGTTCAGCGGGTGGCGTGGTCACCGACCTGGACGGCAACACCTGGGGCCCGCGCTCGCACGGCGTGATCGCGGGCACCCCGCTGGTGCACCACGCCCTGATGAGTACGATTGAACAGTCTGGTTAAGCCTTTCTATGTAAGGAGCGCTGTCTCGTGAGCGTTGCGGTGCGCATCATCCCCTGCCTGGACGTGGACAATGGCCGCGTGGTCAAGGGAGTCAATTTCCAAAACCTGCGCGACGCGGGCGATCCGGTGGAACTCGCCGCGCGTTACGACGCCGAGGGGGCCGACGAACTCACTTTCCTCGACGTCTCGGCTTCCAAGGCGGGGCGCGGCACCATGCTGGACGTGGTGCGCCGCACAGCCGAGCAGGTGTTCATTCCACTCACCGTCGGCGGCGGGGTGCGCAGCGTGGAAGACGTGGACCAGCTGCTGCGCGCCGGGGCGGATAAAGTGAGCGTGAACACCTCCGCCATTGCCCGCCCAGAACTGCTGCGGGAACTCAGCGAACGCTTCGGCGCGCAGTGCATTGTACTGAGCGTCGACGCCCGCCGCGCCACCGGACCCGACGCTGATGACATGCCCAGCGGCTTCGAGGTGACCACCCACGGTGGTTCCCGCTCCGCAGGCATCGACGCCATCGAGTGGGCCCGCACCGGCCAGGAACTGGGCGTGGGGGAGATCCTTCTGAACTCCATGGACGGCGACGGCACGAAAGAAGGCTTCGACCTGGAACTGATTCGCAAAGTCCGGGAAGCCGTGCACCTGCCCATCATTGCCTCCGGGGGCGCGGGCGCAGTGGAGCATTTCCCGCCCGCCGTGGCTGCGGGTGCCGACGCCGCCCTCGCGGCCACCATCTTCCACTTCGGGGAAGTAGCCATCACCGACTGCAAACACGCCATCGCCAACGCAGGATACGAGGTCCGACTATGAGCTCACAGACGCCCGATGATCCCAGTACCTACGAACTGGACCCCACGATCGCGCAGCGCCTGCGCTTCAACGACGCTGGCCTCATACCAGTCATTGTCCAAGCTGCGGGCACCAAAGAAGTGCTCATGATGGCATGGATGGACCAGCATGCCCTGGCCTACAGTCTGGCAACGAGACGCGGCACCTATTTTTCCCGCTCCCGCAACGAATACTGGATTAAGGGCCTGACCAGCGGTCATGTGCAGGAAGTGGTAGGTATTCGCGCGGATTGCGATGGGGATACCCTGCTGATGGAGGTGCACCAAACCGGCGCGGCCTGCCACACTGGGACGCGCACGTGCTTCGACGCGGACCTGTTGGGGTGATGTTATGACCAAAAAACGAATTTCATTCATGGCAAAAGCTTTTGTTGCCGTAGGGGCGGGGGTGCTGTGGGTGTCGTCCCGACTGACCTGGATCAACGTCACAGCCAGTGATGATAAATCCGGGGAAAGCACCCAACCCCTCGTGGGAGCCACATGGTCCACCGAGATCATGGCGCTCAGCCTCCTGTTGCTGGCGGGGTTCGTGGCATCACTGGTGCTGCGGAAAACGGGGCGTCGCGTGGTGGGAATCGTGTGCGCGGTGGCTGCGGCAGCCGCCAGCTGGGCACCACTGGGGTTGCTTGCCGGCGAACCCGACCCGGCGCGGGCGAAAAGTCTGCTCACGTCGGGCGTGGCCACCCAGAATTCCTCCGCGCCCACCACCCTGTCGGACTGGGCGCAGGTGACTGACCTGCACGTGAACGCCCTTGGGCCGTCGTTGGCGTTGCTGGGCTGCGCTGTGGCGCTGGTGGGCGGCATTGTGGTGGCCATGCGCCCAGGTGAAGATACGCCCAAGCGCAACCAGTATGAGACGAAGGCCGCGCGCCGGGAGAAACTGGAGGAGGACTTGGCGGATGCCCCCGAATCGGGGCGGGTGATGTGGGATGCGTTGGATGAGGGGATTGATCCGACGGACATGACGGGTGGGGCGGGTAGCGCCTCCGAGGACGCCCCCACAAGCTGATAGCAAATTAGATAATAATCTGTGATTTCAGCGGCCTGATTTTATGAATGGCGGGTGTGGCCTATAGCCTGGAACGTATTAGCACGACGTTGTTAAATGCGGCCAAGGTCGCCTAAGCCCAATGCGTAAAGGGGTGAGATGTTCCATGACCACAGTTTTTGACCAGTTCCTGGCCGGAGTGCGGGCAGACATCAACGCCCGTGAGGCGCGGCTGTCCTTCCAGGACATAAAGGCGTTGTCCGCATCTGTGCCGCCGCCGCGTGACGCCTTGGGTGCGCTGCTGCAACGTGGTTGTGGGGTGATCGCGGAGATTAAGCGTGCTACACCCGCGAAGGGCACTATTGCATGGTTTGATTCACCTAAGGATGTGGCTGTGCAGTTCGAGGCGGGGGGCGCGCAGGTCATCAGTTGCCATACGGGGCGTCATGGTTATGGCGGATCGTTCCAGGATTTGGATGTGGTCAAATCGGCGGTGGGGGTGCCGGTGATGTGTAAGGACTTGATTATTGACCCGTACCAGGTGCACGAGGCCCGATATTTCGGGGCGGACATGGTGGCGTTGGTGGCTTCGGTGCTGGACCAGTCTCGGTTGGAATCGTTGTTGGACCGTGTGGAGTCGTTGGGCATGACGGCGCTGGTGGAGGTACACACCACTGAGGACGCCACCCGCGCGATCAGTGCCGGGGCTCGCGTGGTGGGGATTAACGCCCGCAATGCGCACACAATGACGGTAGATCGTGACACGTTTTCAGAGATTGCCCCCGGGTTGCCGTCGGGGACTGTTCGGGTTGCTATGTCGGGGGTGCGTACGGTGGCAGATTTGATGAGGTACGCGGGGGCGGGGGCAGATGCGGTGATTGTGGGGGAGGAGCTTGTTACGGCTGCGAACCCCAGGGAGGCGTGCCGTAAACTTGTGGCCGCTGGGCAGCATCCGGCTTGCCCTTCTATGAACTAGTTCCAGAAAAGGCATATCTGCTGTGATTGTGGAAAATCTGAGCCTCATTCCGTCACCCCCGCAAGGTGTGTGGTACCTCGGCCCGATTCCGATCCGCGCCTACGCGCTGTGCATCATCACTGGCATTATCGCGGCGGTGTGGTTGTCGCGGCGTCGATACGTGGCGCGGGGCGGCGACCCTGAAGTGGTGATGGATGCGACGCTGGTGCTGGTTCCGGCTGGCATTATCGGCGGGCGGCTCTACCACGTGATCACCGACAGTGACCAGTATTTTTGCTCCGACTGCAACCCCATGCAGGTGTTCAACATCGCCAGCGGTGGTTTGGGCATTTGGGGCGCGGTGACGCTGGGCACCCTGGCCGTGGCGGTGATGATGCGGGTGAAAAAGCTGCCGTTCGCCCCGCTTGCCGACGCCGCAGCTCCCGGAATCATTCTCGCGCAGGCCATCGGCAGGCTGGGCAACTGGTTTAACCAGGAGCTGTATGGTCGGCCCACGAGCGTGCCGTGGGGCCTGGAGATTTACAACCGCGTGGATGATGCGGGCAAGGTTGCGCCCATGACCGGGCATTCCACCGGCGAGGTGCTGGCGGTGGTGCACCCCACCTTCCTCTATGAGATGTTGTGGAACCTGTTGATTTGCGCGGTGTTGTTGTGGGTGGATCGCCGCTTCCGCATGGATCGCGGGCGGCTGTTTGCCCTGTATGTGGTGGGGTACACCCTCGGTCGGTTCTGGATTGAGCTGATGCGTTCCGACGCCGCAACACTCATCCTGGGGTTACGTGTGAACACCATCGTGTCGGCCGTGGTGCTGCTGGCGGGGGTGGCGTATCTGGTGATTACCCGGCGACGAGGGGAGAAGAATACGGGCGTTACAGGCGATACAAGCACAGTGTGACCAGTATCGCGTGTGGCGGAATTCTCACTGCGCATCCCATCTTTATGCCCGTTTATTTTTGATTATCCCTGCTTATTTTCGCCAAGATGTGGTTTTTCGGTCATGGGTTTGGTGGGCAAACATGATTATTATCCCCCTCAGCGGGCGTTTCTGTGTGGCTTGTGGGGCCAAAGGTGGTTAGGGTGGGAGGCGTGGATAGACGAACAAAAATTGTGTGTACGCTGGGTCCAGCCGTCGCAAGCAAAGAGGGAATCCTCGGTCTTGTGGAAGCCGGCATGGACGTCGCCCGGATGAACTTCTCTCATGGCGACCATAAAGATCATGAGCAAAACTACGAATGGGTTCGTGAAGCAACCGACGAGACCGGTCGCGCCGTAGGCATCCTTGCAGACTTGCAGGGGCCAAAGATCCGCCTGGGGCGCTTCGTCGATGGGGAAGCCTACTGGAACGATGGTGAGATTGTTCGCATCACCGTTGATGACGTCCCCGGTACCCATGACCGCGTGTCCACCACCTACAAAGGGCTGGCCAAAGACGCCAAGCCCGGCGACCGCCTGCTCGTGGACGATGGCAAAGTTGGCCTCGTCTGCGTTGAAGTAGACGGCAACGATGTGGTCTGCAAGGTTGTGGAAGGCGGCCCCGTCTCCAACAACAAGGGCGTGTCCCTGCCGGGGATGGATGTTTCCGTCCCGGCCCTCAGTGAAAAAGACATTGAAGACCTCCGCTTCGCGCTGAAACTCGGCGTGGACATGGTGGCGCTGTCCTTCGTTCGCTCCCCGGCGGACGTGGAACTAGTGCACCAGGTCATGGATGAAGAGAAGCGTCGCGTCCCTGTGATCGCCAAGCTGGAGAAGCCGGAAGCCGTGGATGCGCTGGAATCCATCATCCTGGCCTTCGACGGCATCATGGTCGCCCGTGGCGACCTCGGTGTGGAAGTTCCGCTGGAGGAAGTTCCGCTGGTTCAAAAGCGCGCCATCCAGATCGCGCGTGAAAACGCCAAGCCGGTGATCGTGGCCACCCAGATGCTGGACTCCATGATTGAAAACTCCCGCCCGACTCGCGCCGAAGCCTCCGACGTGGCTAACGCCGTGCTCGACGGTGCCGACGCCGTGATGCTCTCCGGCGAAACCTCCGTGGGCCGCGACCCGCAGAACGTGGTGTCCACCATGTCCCGCATCGTCAAGTCCGCAGAGGCCGACGGTGAAGTCCCGCAGCTGTCCCACATGCCGCGCACCAAGCGCGGCGTGATCTCCTACTCCGCCCGCGATATTGCGGAGCGCCTGAACGCCAAAGCCCTTGTTGCGTTCACCACCTCTGGCGATACCGCCCGGCGAGTGGCCCGCCTGCACACTCATCTTCCGCTGCTGGTGTTCACCCCAAACCAGGAGGTGCGTTCGCAGCTCGCCCTGACGTGGGGTGCGCAGACGTTCCTGTGCCCGGTGGTGGATAGCACCGACTCGATGATGCGCGAAATTGATGAGGCATTGCTGGCCATGGATGAGTACAACCGCGACGACATGATGGTTGTTGTTGCCGGTACTCCTCCCGGAGTGACCGGTAATACCAACATGATTCACGTTCACCCACTGGGTGAAGATCTTCACAGGAATGTGAAAGAGGATTTAAATAAGACCACTAAAGAAACGGCGAAGAAAGAGTCCAAAAAGGCTAAGCCTGCGGTAAAGAAGAGGTAAAAATTCCGCTGGTATTCACGTGATCTTCGTTGATCACTGCACAAAGTAGAATCGGTCCATCTTTGTGGTAATAACCACCACAACAGTGAAGATGGGCCGATTTGATATTTCTCACGTCGAGAGGTTTTTATTAAGTGGCATCGGGGGACTGAATTGGATAAATTAGAGGGGTGAAATCTTCCGGCACTGTAAAAGTAGCACATAATATTCCATCAGCGCTGCGTCCGTTGTGGCGTCTGGCGCTCAACTTGCGGTGGTCATGGCGCCCCGAGACTCGCGAACTGTTCCGTAGCATCGACCCTGAGTTGTGGGATGCGTTGGGGGATAACCCCAAGGAACTGCTCCAGCGCGTGCATGTGGACCGCCTCCGTGAACTCGCCGCCGATGACGGCTTCCTCGGTAATGTCCGCAAGGAAGCCGACAATCTCGACCACTACCTGCAGGAACCCTTGTGGTTCCAAAAGACCTACAGCAAACAGAACAGCGGCACAGGCCGCAGCTCCACCGACCCCATCGCCGCGTACTTCTCAATGGAGTTTGGCATTGACCCCACCCTGCCGATTTACTCGGGCGGCCTGGGCGTGCTCGCGGGTGATCACATGAAATCCGCCTCTGACCTAGGTATTCCGCTGATCGGTGTGGGTCTTTTGTACTCCTACGGCTATTTCTCGCAGTCTCTGTCCGGCGATGGCTGGCAGGAAGAAAACTACGAGTATCACGATCCTCGCGATCTTCCCGTGTCGCCAGTCCTGGGTAAAGACGGCAAGCAGATCACCGTCACCGTTGCCTTCCCTGACCACCGTGACATTGTGATTGCGTTGTGGGTGGCTGAGGTTGGCCGCGTGCCGCTGCTGCTTCTGGATACCAACATTGAAGAAAACCCCGTTGACCTGCGGGATGTGACCGACCGTCTGTACGGCGGCGACTCGGAACACCGCATCAAGCAGGAACTGGTGCTAGGTGTTGGCGGCGTGCGCGCCGTCAACGCTTTCTGCGATGCCCGTGGCCTGGCACGTCCGCGCGTTGCCCACTTGAATGAGGGACACGCTGGTTTCCTGGGCCTGGAGCGTATCCGCGAACGCATGAACGAGGGCTTGGATTACGACGCCGCGTTGGCTCAGGTCCGCGCCACCAACATCTTCACCACCCACACCCCCGTTCCCGCTGGTATTGACCGCTTTGATATTGAGCTGGTCCGCCGCTACCTGGGTGCAGGTAATGAGGAATCTCGCCACCTGTGTCCGAACGTCCCCATCGAAGAAGCCATCAAACTGGGTGTGGAGTCAGACCCGAATCGCTTCAACATGGCCCACATGGGCCTGCGGCTGTCACAGCATGCGAACGGCGTCGCTAAGCTGCACGGTGAAGTATCGCGTGAGATGTTCGCCAGCCTGTACCCCGGCTACGTCGACGAGGAAGTGCCGATTGGGTCCGTCACTAACGGTGTGCACCTACCCACCTGGGTGAAGCCAGAGATGATGAGCATTATTGAGAAGGTCTCCGGCAATGCTGACCTTGCCGTGGCAGACAGCTGGGACTTCCCGGATGCCGTGAACGATGAAACCTTGTGGGAGGCTCGCAACAAGCTACGCGCCGACCTGGTGAACGTGGCCCGCGAGTCTGTGCATGATTCCTGGGCACACCGTGGCCTGCCCGATGCGCAGCTGCACTGGACCAAGCGCGTACTCGATCCGAACACCCTGACCATTGGTTTCGCACGTCGCGTGTCCACCTACAAGCGCCTGACCCTGATGCTGCGTGACCCGCAGCGTCTGCGCAGCATCCTGCTCAACGAAGAGCGCCCCGTGCAGTTCATTATTGCAGGTAAAGCCCACCCCCACGACATGGGCGGCAAGAAACTCATGCAGGAGATCGTGCGCTTTGCCGACGACGCGGGTCTGCGCGACCGCTTCCTGTTCCTGCCCGATTACGACATCGAACTGGCTGGCTACCTCATCTCCGGCGCGGATATTTGGTTGAACAACCCCATCCGCCCGCAAGAAGCCTCCGGCACCTCTGGTATGAAGGCTGTGATGAACGGCTGTCTCACCCTCTCCATTTCCGACGGCTGGTGGGACGAAATGCCGCAAGAAGACCACGGCTGGACTATCCCCACCGTGGAATCCCACGACACGGACTACCGCGACCACCTGGAAGCGCAGGCCCTGTACGACCTGATTGAGCACGAGATCGCGCCGAAGTTCTACGACCGCGATGCCGATGGCCTGCCTCGTGAATGGCTGCAGTGGGTGCGTCGTTCCCTGGTGGACCTTTCACCAATGGTCACTTCCACCCGCATGCTGCGCGATTACGTGGAAGGGTACTACCGTCCCGCCGATGAGGGTGCCCGCCGGGTAACCGCAAGTCCTAAGGTTGCTCAGGAGTACGTCCAGTGGACCAAGCGCGTTCAAGAAGGGTGGGACAGCATTCAGCTGTCCAACCTGATGTGTAACGGCGAAGCTGCGCCGAACGCCGGTGAGACACTTGCGGGTGACCCGATCCGACTGTCCGTTGATGTGAGCCTGGGTGACCTCGCGGGCAAGGATGTGCTGGTGCAGGCCATCATTGGTATTTCAGATCCGGAGAATCCTGAGGAATTAGTGCAGCCGTCGCTGATTTTCGATATGAAAGACAGTTCCGGCAAAGGCCGCTATGAAGTGGAAATCGGCAGCGATGTACCCGGCGAGTTTGGGTACACCATTCGCGTCGTTCCGAACCATGAATTGTTGGTTTCCCCGGCCGAGCTGGGTCTGGTGAAATACTACAGCGAGTAGTTTCTTACGCTCTGTGAGCGTGCTGCTGCACCCCGTCTGATTTATGAACAATCAGGCGGGGTTTTGCGTGGTTGTGTTGCGGGGGAGCGCGGGATGCTATGTCGTAGAAAAAGGAACCAGCGTTACCTAAAAATCACCAGCAGGCTACAAATGTGACACATCTCTCTATTTTGGGATTTTATGGTAGGTTGACAGGTAGTTGCTGTCATACAAGACTTGCCTATCAATGTTGCGATAACCTGCAATTAATCTTATTGGAATCGCCGTATTTTTCATTGCTCAACAATGTAGGCATTGTGCGAATTGTTAAGTTTGTCACTCGAAAGTAGTAATTGTGCAGCAGGGGTGTGGCGGAGTGGGGTTTAACATCGGGTATGGGGTGACGGGGACTCATCCTCCTTGGTTTCTGTTCCCCCAACGTTTTCATTCGACGTTTTCATCAGTGAGAAATACTCCCTGATCATTCAGGAACTTATGCCATGATTCAGTTTGTTTCGCAACGGTGGAATCAGATAATGCTGAATAGTTGGCAGCATCTGAGTCTCGTTGTTCAATGTCTTGTTTTGGCCACTGTTATTGCACTTGTTGTTGCTGCAGTGTGTTATCGAAGTACTTTTTTAACGTCTGTTGCCAATAATGTCTCGGCCGTGGGATTAACCATTCCGTCTTTTGCACTGATTGGTTTGCTCATCATCCCATTGGGCTTCGGTGTTGCTCCGGCGGTGGCCGTGGTGACCTTCTTCGCCGTGCTACCCATTTTGCGCAACGCCGTCGTCGGCCTCACGGAAGTGGATCCGGCGCTGGTGGAGGCTGCCCGCGGCGTCGGCATGAGCCGCGTAGCCACGTTTTTTCGGGTGGAGCTTCCACTGGCCTGGCCGGTGGTCATCGCCGGTATGCGCATTTCCGCCCAGATGACCATGGGTATTGCCGCTGTTGCAGCCTACGCTCTGGGGCCCGGCCTTGGCGGCTACATTTTCTCTGGCCTCTCCCGCCTAGGCGGAGCCAATTCCTTCGAGTCAGTAGCCACCGGTGTCATTGCCGTTGTCATCCTGGCTCTTCTTCTCGACGCGGCCTTGATTGTTATGGGTCGCCTGACTACCTCAAGGGGTATCCGTGTCTAACCCAACTGTCTCCCAAACAACAGACAACGCAGTAACCGAAATAACAGGTGCCGAGGAAGGCGGCGCCGCAATTTTGATTGACAACGTAACCAAGCGTTACGGCGGTAAGAAAGGCGCTGCTAAGAAGGCCGCAGTGAACCAGCTGACCCTGGAAATCCCAGCAGGCGCGGTGGTGATGTTTGTTGGCCGCTCTGGGTGCGGCAAAACCACCACGCTGAAAATGATCAACCGCCTGATCGAACCCACCGAGGGCAAAATTGTGATCAACGGCGAGGACGTGACCCACATGAATGGGGATAAACTTCGCCGTGGCATCGGGTATGTGATCCAGGCGGGTGGTTTGCTGCCGCACCTGACCGTCGGCGCGAATATCGCCATGGTGCCCAAGATGCTGGGCTGGGACAAGCAGCGTATCGCCGAACGTGTCGATGAGCTGCTGGAACTTATTTCCCTGGACCCAGATCTGTACCGAGACCGTTACCCGAAGGAACTGTCGGGCGGACAGCAGCAGCGCGTGGGGGTGGCGCGCGCCTTGGCTGCGGATCCGCCGGTGCTGCTCATGGACGAGCCTTTCGGTGCGGTTGACCCGATCACTCGCCAGAAACTCCAGGACGAGCTGATCAGCATCCAGTCCGAGCTGCACAAAACCATCGTGTGCGTCACCCACGATTTCGATGAGGCGGTGAAGCTAGGGGACTGGATCGCCATTTTCGACGATGGTGCACGCATTGTGCAGTACGACACCCCTGAGCGTATCCTGGCGGAACCCGCTGACGAGTTCGTGGAGGAGTTCATCGGCTCCGGCGCTGGCCTGAAGCAGTTGAACCTGACGCATATTCGGGACGTCGAATTGCTTCCCGCCGTCACCGGGCACCCGGGCCAGGACCCGAAGGAACTTGCGCACCTCGCCGACCAGGCGGGGCATGGACACGTAGTGATCCTGGATGACAAGCATCGGCCGCTGTCGTGGATTCCCCGCGAACAGCTGAACACCATACGGTCCATTCCCAGCCACGTCGACCCCGATCTGCCGGTGGTATCCACCCACTCCACGCTTAATGACGCCCTGGACACCATGTTGGTGGCCAGCACCGGTGCCGCGCTGGTTGTGGGTCCACGGCAGTACTTTCAGGGCGTCATCAATGTGGAAACAGTGATGCAGGCCATCACTGAGCTGCGGGAAACCCAGCCGAAAGAGGATGCTCCGGTGGGTGTGAACGCGGACGCGGTAGAGGAAGCAGGGGAGAGCGATGACCACGACAACAACCTCTGACCGGCCCGATTCCAGACGCTGGTTGGGTCTGCTTGCCCAACCCACGTTGGTGCTGTTGGCGATAGGTGCCGTGCTGGTTTGGATTACCCGTGCCGATCTCACCGAGACCGAGCGGGTGACGCTCACCATTCCTTACCTATGGGATCTGACCGTGCAGCACCTGAAGCTGACGGTGGTGGCGGCGGCCGTCGTCCTCGTCATTGCTATTCCACTGGGCATTGTGCTTACGCGCAAACCGCTGCGGTGGTTGGCTAACCCAGTGATGATGCTGGCTAACCTTGGCCAGGCAGCGCCCGCCATCGGACTAGTGGTGTTGTTTGCCTTCTGGCTGGGCTTCGGTTTCGACGCCGCCGTGGTCGCCCTGATCCTGTACGCGTTCCTGCCGGTGCTGAAAAACACGATGGTGGGCCTGGATTCCGTCGATCCAGCGCTGATTGAAGCCGGGCGAGGCATGGGCATGAGCGCTTTGTCAGTGCTGTTTCGCATCGAACTGCCCCTCGCCGTGCCGATCATGCTGGCGGGCATCCGCACCGCATTGGTGCTGCTTGTGGGCACCGCCACCCTGGCGACCTTCGTCGATGGTGGCGGGCTGGGCATCCTTATCACCACGGGAGTGAACCTGGCGTTAGACCGTGTACTGATCACTGGATCGCTGCTCGTGGCGCTCTTGGCGTTGCTTGTGGATTGGGTGGCCCGCGTCTGCGAGCACACCCTGCGGCCGAAAGGACAATGAGAATGCTAAAAAAGATCTCCCTCTGCTGCGTCATGCTCTTTGGCCTGGGGCTGTCCGCCTGCGGCCTGCAGCCCTCCACGTCAACAGTGCCCGCCATGACGGAAGGGTCCATCAAGCCAGTCGCCAATGCTCATGACGAATCTATCACCATCACCTCAAAAAACTTCACCGAACAGATTGTTCTGGGAAAAATCGCTGTGCTCATAGCCAAAGCATCCGGTTTTGATGTCACCGACATGACCAACGTGCCGGGCTCTCAACCCTCACGCAACCTCATGGTGTCAGGGCAGGCTGACCTGGCTTTCGAATACACCGGCACTGCCTGGCTCGCATACCTGGGACACGAAGGCGGCATCCCCGACAAGCAGAAGCAATGGCAGGCTGTGCACGACGCGGACCTGGCCAACGGCCTGACCTGGGGACAGCCCGCGCCGCTCAATAACACCTACGCCTTTGCCGTCCGGCCGGAATTCGCAAAACAGCACAACATCTCTAAGCTTTCTGACATTGCCTCTGTTCCCGTGGAGGAGCGCACTATGTGCGTGGAATCGGAATTTAACTCCCGCGTTGATGGCCTGAATCCCATGTTGAAACTCTACGGAATCCCACGCGGAACCCCCGACGGTGTCCCGGAGGGAAACATCTCCCTTATGGACACCGGCACCGTCTACCAGGCAACAGCAGACGCATCCTGCAACTTTGGTGAAGTATTCACCACCGATGGACGCATCCAATCCCTGAACCTGGTGATCCTGGAGGACGACCAGCATTTCTTCCCCGCCTACAACGCGGCACCTGTGTTTAATACCGAGTTCCTGAACAAACACCCCGAACTCGCGGAACGCTTCGCCCAGGTCACTCCGTTGCTTGACGATGACACCATGCGTTCCCTCAACCTCAAAGTTGATGTGGAAGGCGCCGACCCAGGTCAAGTCGCCTACGACTGGATGGTGGAGAAAGGATTCATCGGAAAGTAGAGCCAGGGAGTAAAAGCTTATCTGCTACCGTCGGTGGTATGGATACAATTTACTTCTACACAGCAAATGACCCGTACGGTGAGCTATCCAACTTCGCCCGCTACGGGTTTTACAAAGATGACGTTTACTGGCGCACCGCAGAACATTACTTCCAGGCGCAGAAATTTGAGGATGAAAAACTCCGCGAAAAAATCAGGCGCACCCCATCGCCGTTGAAAGCCGCTGGTATCGGTCGCGATAGAAGCAACCCCTTGCGGGCTGACTGGGAGGAGGTTAAGGACGACGTCATGTATACCGCCGTCCTGGCAAAGTTCCAGCACAACAAGGACCTAGCAGAACTATTGCTGGCTACTGGAGATGCCATGCTGGTTGAGCACACCGGCAAAGATGCCTATTGGGGAGACGGCGGTGATGGTTCCGGTGTGAACCGGCTTGGTGGCATCCTCATGCGCGTGCGAGAGGAATTGTCCTCACCTTAAGTGTCGAACTTCACTCCGCTAAGAAGCGTCACAGCAGATACGTCATTGTGGTCGATAAACAGGCTGCTGCCGGTATCCAGGGTGGAGATGGTGTTCATTTGGGCGTCGGAAAGCGTGAAGTCGAACACGTTGATGTTCTCCTCAAGGCGTTCGCGGCGCGCGGACTTCGGAATTACCACAACCCCACGCTGGATCAGCCAACGAAGTACTACCTGTCCCACGCTTTTACCGTGCTCCTCAGCGATGGCGGCGAGTGTGGGATTGGTGAACAAATCGTTCTTTCCCTCAGCAAACGGCCCCCAGGATTCGATCTGAACGTTGTACTCCTGCATAACCTTCTGGGCCTCCACCTGCTGGTGGAAGGGATGAGTTTCCACCTGGTTCACGGCTGGGGTGATCTCATTGTGCAGGATCAAATCCACGAGGCGGTCTGGGTAGAAATTAGACACACCCACCGCGCGGGACAGGCCCTCCTTGTTGATGTTCTCCAGAGCGCGCCAGGAACCATAGACGTCACCCATGGGTTGGTGGATCAAGTAAAGGTCCAGGTAATCCAGGCCCAAGCGTTCCAGGGAACGCTCAAAAGCAGCGCGGGCGGGTTTCTCGCCGGCGTCTTGAATCCACACCTTGCTAGTGATGAACAGTTCGTCGCGGGGAATGCCGCTGGCTGCAATGGCACGGCCAACGGCTTCTTCATTTCGGTACGAGGCCGCAGTGTCAATGGAGCGGTACCCAAGCTCCAGAGCTTCCGACACCACGCGTTCGCATTCGCCGGGTTCGGTGAGTTGATACACGCCAAGACCAAGGATGGGCATCTCGACGCCGTTATTCAGGGTTACGGTCTGCATACTTTACCTTTCTACATAAAGACCAACGGTCTGTGTGGCGGGGCTTTCAAGCCTAACGTTGTTTACACGGCTAGGTAGGCCAACACCGCAGCCAGCGCCGCGCGATTAGATGCGGACACCACCGGCTCATAGTCAGGAAGGAAATCGGGCATGTGGTTGCCCGGTGCATCAGCATCATCGGAGTTTGCGCCGATCAACCAGAAAAAGTAGGGCACTCCGAACGCGCGTGGCACCTCGGAAAAATCCTCCGACGCGGTCCAGCGTTGGGCATCCACGGAGGCGTCGTCAAACACGGCGTCGAAAAGCGGGCGAACCTTGCCGAACACCTCGGGGGAGTTGTCGGTGAGTTCGCCGTGGTTGGAGTACGTGAACGTGGGTTCCTTCTCGCATCCGGAGGCGATACACTCGCCGCGCACCACCCGCTCGATGGCGGCGTAGGTGCGGGCCTTCACATCATCATCGTAGAAACGGCAATTGAGCACCAGGGTGGCGCTGCCAGGAATGGTGTTGTTCGTATGGCCCGAGGTTAGTGTGCCCACCGTCACCACCGCGAAATGTTCGGGTGAGACTTCGCGGCCCACAATGCCCTGCAAACGCACCACAATCATCGCCGCAAGAAATGTTGGATCGATAGAGTCGTGCGGCATTGAGCCGTGTGCCGACCGCCCAAAAAGCTCAATGGTAATCGTGTCGCAGGCAGCCAGGGCGGGCCCCGGCATGCTCATAATTTTCCCCGCTTGGCCTGCCACAATGTGCTGGCCGAAACACACATCCGGTGTGGGAATGCGGGAGGTCAGGCCATCCGCAACCATTGCGGCCGCGCCACTTGCTGTTTCCTCTGCAGGCTGGAACAGGGCTATGAACGTGCCCTGCCAGCGGTCGCGGGACTCGTTGAGGATCTGGCACAAGCCCAGTAGGGCAGTGGTATGCATGTCATGCCCGCAGGCGTGCATCCGGCCCTCATTTTTCGACGCAAACGGCACACCCGTGGCCTCCTGAACCGGTAGGCCATCAAAATCCGCACGGAACAACACCGTCGGGCCTTCGCCGTTGTGGAAAAGAGCAACAATCCCGTGCCCGCCGATGTTGGTGATGACCTCGCAGTCAAACTCCCGCAGCTTGTCCTGAATAAAACCCGCGGTTTCCTTTTCCTCACCAGACAACTCCGGGTACGCATGCATGTGTTCGTAGAACCTTCGCTGCCACTGCGTATCGACGCCGTGGTGGTTAATAAAGTCCGCTAGGGTACTGTGTGCGTCGCCGTGTGCAGCGTGGGTGCCTGCGTCGTGTGTGCTCATGGAGTTAAGGCTACCGTCAAACCTTCCACCTTGACGGGGACAGCCGAATCCGTGGTGGTTCCGTTGCCCAGCTCGCCGTTTTCGTTCCTACCCCAGCACCAGAAAGCGCCTTCAGTATCCACGAAGCAGGTTCTGCCAGGGGCGGTTGCCACGGTAACTGCCTTGAAATTCTCAATGTTTCTGTAATTGGCGGGAATCCCAAAGCCGCGCAGGGGTTTATTTCCATCGACAATGCCGCCGTAGTATCCACCCCAACACCAGGGAACTTGCCTATCATCCACCACACACGTGTGACGCGACGTTGTATCCATACTGGTCACTTTTAGCTTTGACAGATCGACTGATTTACCAGTTTTAGCATCTTCGCCGGTCTGGCCGAGGTTATTGATTCCCCAGCAATGAGGTGTCCCATTGGTTTCTACAACACAGTTAGTTCCCCTACCGGTAGTGAGCAGGGCAGCAGTAATACCTTCAACCTTTGTGGGGGTGTCACTGGGATGATCAAGGGGAATACTGGAGTTGTTACCAGTTTCCCAACAATAGAGAGAATGATCCAAAGATACTGCACAGCCGTTGCTTGAGGACCCACCACCAGACTGGAATTTAATGTCCCCCATTCGCTTAGCTATGCCTTCCTGTTCCTCGCACCAAAGCAGGTCGTCTGAGTCCACAAAACAGCCATAGCCAGCGCGTTTGAACTTCTTATCTGTAGGCAGCCCGGCATGTTTTTCTACCGGAACATTATCTTTGTCGGCATCGTCTCGATTACTTCGTGTTATGCCCCAGCACTGAACACCGCCTGCATCATCCGTCACACATGTGCGTCCATCTGAGGTAATGGAAATCGAGGTTGCCTTCAAACCAAGTATCACCTTTCTCTCCGGGAAAATTTCATCGGAGGCATAGCCAAGTCCGAGATTGCCGGAAGCATTGGATCCCCAACACCATACCTTGTTATTATCATCAATGGCGCAAGTATAGGTATCACTCACGGCGATACGTTGGGAAGGAATATCGTCAATTACCATCATAGGTGTCTCATGAACAGGAGCAGTAGGCGGTACTGATTCCGTTATGTCGGTTTGTGCCTTAGGGGCTGCGGTAGAGATGGGGAGAGCTGCGCTAAAGCTAGCTATGACAAACAGCGCAGCGAGGATTCGCACGATCCTCGTGACAATAGTGCGCACGGTGTTCCCTTTCTTGACAATGCGGTCGGTTTTTAATCGCTAAACGAACTGGTAAGGCGAATATTCTCGATCTTCTTCATCGAAAAATCATGTGGATCGCCTGGAGAAATAAGCCGATGATAATCCTTTGTGCACCACGTATAACCAGCTTTGTCTGCAATACATGCCTTATCTTCTATCCGAAGCAGTTGGGCGGATGGAAGAGTGGATTTTCTTGGAATTTCGGGATGATTAATATCTGTAGTTTCGCCAAGATCGTCACGGAATTTTCCCCAGCACCAACTGTTCCCAGAAGCATTAAGAACACAGTTTGTATTGTCATCAGTCGTTATATCAGTAACGTCGGCCGGTAGTTTTTCCACCTTAGTTGGGATTGCTGTTGATCCTGGAGTGTCTGATCCAAGTTGGCCAAAGTAATTGTCTCCCCAGCAAAAAACTTCACCCGCGGTATCCAGGGCACATGCGGAACGACCGACAGCAACCTTCTGGGCAGTGATCCCATGAATGAGAATGGGGCTGTCAGAATACTCTGGTTCGTAGGAGCCAAGAATTCCATCTTGATTATTTCCCCAACACCATACTTTGTTTCCAAGGTCAACAGCGCAGCTGGTAGAACCTGACGTGTGAATATCCTTCACCTTGATGCTGGGAATCTTCTTTCGATATTGCATTGCTTGATCGGTGTGTTCCAGTCCCCATTCCCATAGATTGTCGTTAGTATCTATCACCTGGACTTTCCCATTAATAAGTTGAACCTTTTTGGCTTGCATACCGATCTTTTTTGGCGCAGTGATAGTTGGCTTGTCGTCATTTTCTGTTCCATTTTTAGTTCCCCAGCACCACAACTCGTTATCTAAGGCTATGATGCATACTGAATCTATGGAAGCTGACACTGCTTTAGCTTCTACGCCCTCAATCTTTTCTGGGACTTTAGAGTAAAGGGGGGTTGGCACATAGTGGATGTCATCCCTTTCTGGAGGGTCGCTCCAACACCACACAGAATTATCAGAGTTGACGGCGCACTTTGTTGTAGATGAGACGGAAAGTCGATCGTCCCATTGGTTTGCTGGTACATCTCGTGCCTGCTGTGCTTGGGCAGGGTGAGTGAATAGGGAAGTAGTAGGCGCTGTCAGTATTCCTAAGAGAATAAGAGTGATGGTGACTATTATGCGTACGCGTGTCATGTGTGACCTCCGCAGTTGCTGTTGGCTGAAGTGTCATTTTGACTGGTAGAAGCGGTAAAACATGTGAGCGCTTCCGATAATTTGATAATAATCATCTGGGAGGAACGTTTGATATGGTTAGCAAAATAGATGCCACTATCATGAAAAATTTTTCATCAACTAAGGCTCCTTTTGGGGGTAGTTGAACTGGTGGATCCTGAACTAGCTATAACTGATCATCCTGGGTGGGTATGCTTACTTTTGATTGTAGAAATATTGCTTTTGTTGATAGGGTACAGGTGTGCCTGCAAAGATTGGCCAGTAGATATAGAGGAACGAAAGAGATCTGATTTTTCCTGGTAGAAGGCGAAAGTTAATCAATTGTATTCCAGCTATTGAGGATAGAGGTGATCTCACATGGCTAAAGTGAAAGACATCAATCTTCACGTTGTGCCTATGTATGGGCAAGTTCAGTTTTTCGGGGAGGGAGACGAGTATCCCGAATGGGGAGATGAAGGGGTTGCTGTTTCTAGCGCTGCGGCCACGTTTCTTGGGATGCCTGATGTTGAGACATGTTCTGTGTCTCTTCACATCTATGACGAGTATGAAGAGGTCGCAGATGTTTTCTATGAGTCCATGATCGCTATAGGGATGAATGGACTGGAAGTCGCTTATGTCGAGGCATCAAGCGAGCCTGGTTCCGAGGGGGTAATGGGGACATGCTATTTACTGCCGTGGCGAGGGGAAGGTGCATTAAAGTTCGTAGCACCTGATGGGTTTGTTGAGGGTGCCCCTGGTTTTCCTGTTCCCCGCAGTGTGAGTGTGCATGTGATGCCTAGCCACGCATAGACGTGGAAGTTCAAGGGGGCTTCGATCTTTGGGGGAAACGGAAATGGTGGCTGATGCCAGGCGATGACTATATAGATTTATTTCTTAAACTTGATTCGCTTATCGAACATGGTCCTCCTTGCCGGGATAATGTTTGGGGAAGGTGCAACGTTCTGAAAATAGCTACGCTTTTGCGGTCGCTAAAGCTAGCAGCGTAGATTGCGTTGAGTTGCTAGGACGATAGGGTGATGGTCGGATCCTGTAGAAAGGTTTTCTATTCTTTCTGGGAAAGCTAGGTCTACCCCAACGGGGTAGACCCCATTCTACCTTTGGTTTTAGATTCTCTGTTCTTCCTTAAGCTTGGCTGCCGGAGAATCTCGAAAAGGACAATCAAAGGTAGATCATTATGGCATCAGGGCGCGATTGGCAAGAAACGTACGATCAGAAGGAACCTCGTAACCCCAAACCCTACGCACTCGCACTTTTGTGGGCTGTGATTATGGCTCCGATTACCTTGTTGCTGGGGGCTGTTCAGCCGTTCACCAACATTCCATTTCAGGTCTTGCCGCTGGTCATGGTTGGCCCGTTTGCTGCAGCAGCCTTATGTAAACTCAGTGTGCCGTCGTGGTTTCCACCAGATGCGCCCCGAGCCACCACAGCTTTAACCAAAAAGGCCTGGATCGCCACCGCGTTATCGTCCCTTGTGTATGTCCTCACGCTAGTACTCCTCGCCACACCTGGCTATACCCCGTTTGTTGTCCATGACTGGCCTAAACCTATAGCAGTTGTGGCCGTGTGTATTGGTTTTATATTTGGCTCGTGGTGTGAGGAGGTAGGTTTCCGTGGCATCATGTATCGAGCGTTGGCGGCGAAGTTGGGTCCGTGGCCAAGTGTGGTTATTAACGGTGTGTTCTTTGGTTTGTGCCACCTTCAGTATTTCGACGTAGGCGTTCTTCCGGTGATTTTGTTTGTGGCCTCCGCAGTGTTGTTGGACGTCATTATGGCCGCACTGTGGACAGGTTCGTGGACGCACAGAGTCCTGATTGCTACGGCTATTCATGCTGTGGTGAATATTTCTATAGAAGCCACCGGCACAGATTTGACGCAGATGTACCCGTATGTCGTAATGCTGGCGGCGACTATTGTGAGTGCCTTATGTGCCCTGGCACTTGGCCGCACATTCAAAATCGGCGATTTATTACCCGCAAAGCAGCCACGGCAGCCGCTTAATCCTCCCACGATATAACCAGTTTTCCGTGCGCGGATTCTGCGGCACTGTAGGCACGGTAGGCGTCCCGTACTTGTTCCGCAGGATAGATGCCGCCGATCACGGGCCGAATCTCACCTGAATCAACTTTCTGCGCCAGCCACGCTAGCCCTGTGGGGTTGGCACCAGCAGAGACGATCCGAATGCGCGGCCCGCGCCTCACCAGCGACCGGAGCACATCCATCACGGCGGGCGCGACCGTCGTAAAGCGCCCGCCGGGTGCCAGAAGCGCACGGTAGGGCAGAAGGTTGATGCCTGCGGTGTCCAAGATGAAGCTGTACCTGCCAGGGATCGAGCTGGGTGGGGTGATGTGATAGCTGAAGGTTTGCCCTGCACCTACGTGCTTTGCGATGCCCTCTTCAGCCCCTGTCACTGCATCAACCTCGGCACCCAATGCCAGGGCAACCTGGATGGCGGTTGATCCCACGCCGCCGTTGCCGCCGATTACCAGTACTTTTTCACCAGCTTTTAGCCCAGCGAACCCTTTGAGTGCGGCGAGTCCAGCCAAAGGGAGGGCGGCTGCTTCGACCAGGGGAATGGTGGTGGGCGCTGGGGAGAGGCAATGTGGGGAGACGGCGATGTAGTCGGCGGCGGCGAGGCTGGTGCCGGGGCGTCGGAACCCGACGTAGCCCCACACGCGGTCGCCAACCTTATATCCGCTGACGTGCGCCCCGACAGCGCTGATGGTTCCAGCAAAGTCCACGCCGGTGCCGATGGGGAAGGAGCGTCCGGTGAAGAGCTTCATTTTTCCTTCCTGTTCCAGAACGTCCATCTGGTTGACGCTTGACCCGGCAACCCTGACGAGGACTTGTCGTGGGGTGATGTTCGGTGTGGTGATGTCGCCGAGGTGGAGTGCCTGCGGTCCGTTGTAGGAGGTGAATTGTGCTGCGCGCATGGCTTGAGAGTGTCCTTTCATAGGCCATAAATAGTTACGCTACGTAGCGTAGCTATATCTGCTCGGGCGTGCAAGCCCCTGTGCCTGCCTGACCCCTATAAGCAGCCCTCTTAGCCGACTCCCAGCGAGCGCAGCATGTGCTCAGCCAACTGGTTAGTTAGCACCTCAGTGTCAGTCTCTCCCAGCATGTGCACGGATGCGTAGGGGATACCCAACAACGCGGCGTGGAGCACAGCAACATCCACCACGGTGTCCGGTGTGAGTTCGGCTCGCGCGCTGGCGCGGTCAATTATTGCCGCGATGTGCTCGGTGGTGGGAGTGACAAAGGCATCGCGGAGTCGTTGACGCATCTCGGGGTCAGCCGCGACGGCATCCAAAAACCCAGGAAGGACTTTCTGGGACATGTCGCTGGCGGTGAAATTCACGGTCATCTCGGCCAGTGCGCGAACGTCGCCAGCCAAAGATCCTGTGTCAGGAAACTCATCCTCAGCTCCATGAAGAACTAGCTCAAAAACCATTTCTGCCTTGGATTTCCACCGGCGGTACACGGTTGTTTTGGCCACGCCGCTGGCCGCACACACGCCTTCGATGGTCATGGCGGAAAAGCCGATGTCGTTGAGCTGTTCCCGCACGGTCGCTGCGAGTTTGTCGTCGGTTTTAGCTCGCCGGGACCGACGACCATCCACCGTGTTGTCGGCTGCGTCCTTAACCATGCCACTCACCTCAGCACGGGATTGTATTTCAGGCTGTTGCGGTCAACGCGGCATTCGGTGGCTATGCGAATGTTGGGGGAGATGGCTCCTTCGTCACGCAGCGCGTAGAACTGGCTGACCATGCGGTCGCGAATGTCAAAGGGGGAGACGGTGTTCAGGTAGATTTTCGTACCTCCCTCAAATCCAGCGAGCGTCGAAACGCGCCATTTAATCATGACGCGCCAGGGCATGGGAATGTCCAGGTCGATGGGCTTGTGGTGCCATTCCTCATTGCAGGGTACGTCGGGTCCAGCGGCGGCGTGGCAGGCGTGGATGAGATCGCTCATGGCGCGAATTTCCTCGGCCGTGTGCAGCCACGGTTCGGCTGCGGCGGACTTGGAGTAGACCTCCAGGGTGGGGTAGCGGTGCCCGAACCCGGCGAAGCAAACAGCATGGTCGTTTTCGGCGATGATGAGGTTGTGATACCCGGCGTAATCTACGGCCCATTCGTTGAACATGTTGGGGTTAGCGCGAAGGCGTTCGATTTCAAAGTCGGCTTGGACACTGCGTTCGTCAATAGAGACGAGTTGTTTGTGCAGGTGGTCGAAGGATGCGCCGGCGGGTTTCAGCCAGTTTTGGAACACCGCCACGTACGGAACATAGCGGTTTTTGGCGTAGAGGTCTTCCAACGAGTCGAGGGTAAAGCGGATGAACTGTTCATGTTCCTCGGGGGTGAGTGTCCCGGAGGAAGCCAGTTGGTTGTCGTATTCCGCGCCGTCCACGTAGTGCCTACGACCGATGATCACATCGTGTCCACCCGCGAAAAAACCACCCGCCTGGTCCAGCAGTTCCTTGTCGCTGAGTTCACTACTGTCTTTACCGGCAGCAGCGAGTTTGGTGCGCACAATGGTGAGCACATGTTCGCGGCCTTGTGGATCGCTCAGGTATTTCTCCATGAACTCCGCCACATCGGGGTGCATCTCAAAACCATAGTTGGCCTGCCAGTAGTCGTAGGAGACGATTTCAAACAGGTTGGGTACGCGCCGAAATTCCGCGACGCTGTTGTCTAACTCAGCCGGTAGCAGCCCGCGTTGAATACTCCACGTCCCGCGCGCGTCCTGCACCATGCGGGATTTCTCCGGCGGGGTGGACAGCTTGTTTGCCGAACAGAACGCGCAGGTCGCGGTGTGCGCATCAGGCCCCAGCGGCTGGGGGGTTGCCGCAGGCACCGAGAGCGGACGGTTGCCACGACCAGGCACGGTCCACACTTCGGTTCCGCTGAACGGGTTGATCTGCTTGATAGTGCCGTCCGCCATGGTCACAAGCGGAGTGGGGCGGGCGTGGAGATGGTCAGACATACCCACTACCTTATCGCTTCTCGACGCCCCGACAGCCCCCGATCCCACGCACCATACCGCGTCTATTGCTGAGGCAACGCCGCAGCGATCCGGCGTCCGGCCTCAACAAGCTGCGCTTTCGCATCTGGATTATCGGAGAGTTCCACCATACTTACCCCCTGACCAGCAATTTTTTCCTGGAATGACCCGGCCACAACGACCACTGGGACATCGGCGGCGACGGCCATATCGAGCACCGTACCCACCACCTTGCCGCGCGTGGATTGCTTATCAAACCTTCCCTCACCCGTGACCACCAGGTCGGCGGAGTGGATCAGCTCGGGGAGGCCCACCGATTCGGCGACCATGCGTGCGCCGGGCAGCACATGAATGTGGGAATGATTGCCATGCATAAGTGTGGACAGCCACGTTATTCCGATGGGCAGCCCACCAGCGGCACCGAAGCCTGGGGTGGTGGGGTCCACTTCGCAGATGTCGCAGAGCTGGGTGAGCGCGGCGTCGAGAAGTGTGATGTCCTCCGGCGTTGCGCCTTTTTGCGGCCCGAACACGGCTGCTGCGCCATCGGGGCCGGTGGCGGGGTTGGTGACGTCGGTGAGTAGCACCCATTCGACGGCCGCGGCGGGAATGTTGAGTTGAGCAGTGTCAAAACCCGCGAGTTCGGTGAGTGAACCTCCGCCTGGTCGCAGCGGATGACCGGCCTTATCCTGCGGAGTTGCGCCTAGTGCAACAAGTATCCCGGTGCCGCCGTCGACGGTGGCAGTGCCTCCGAGGCCCAGAATGATGCGTTGTGCGCCGCGTGTCACGGCGTCGGCAATAAGCACGCCGGTTCCGTAGGTGTCGCCGGTGAGGGGTACGGGATGGTCGGCAACGGCGGGCAGGCCACTGGCTGCGGCGACGTCAATGTAGGCTTCCGCCACGTCGCCGTCGTTGAACATGTAGGTGGCTTCAGTGAGTCGGCCCGCCGCGTCGGTGGTAGGAAGCGTGACGGGGGTACCGTCGAAACAGCTCGCAGTGCCCTCGCCACCGTCGGCCATGGGCACCAGCACCAGCTCGGCATCAGGCAATGCCTCGGCGATGCCTTCGGCGAGGTAAGCGGCGGCGTCGTGGGTGGTAGCGGTTCCTTTGAAAGCGTCCGGTGCGATAACAATTGTGGTCATGGAGGAGGTCCTCGGGCGTGGGGGTGGGGGAAAGTTGTGTTCAGGATACGTGACGATACGCTGGACGGTGTGTAGTTAGTTTCCTGCAATGAATTAAGTGGGGTACCGCAATGCTCATGCGCACGACGACTGCAAGGATTCTGGTGACAGTGCTGATCGTGGCGGCGGTGGTCATGCCACCTTTGGTGCGCGCCCAGCCGCATCACGTTCAGGGTCAGGTGGAGGGGCCGATGTTCCACACGCTGGCTGAGGCGTATAAGTATCGCGTGGAGCATAAGGATCAGCCGGTGGTACCGCAGGGGGTGAATGACCCGGATTGCCGGGTCACGCCACAGCATAAGCAAGCGGTCGTGTTGGTGCATGGCACGGACACCACCATGTACGCGGATTATTCGCAGTTGGGAGCCGCTATTGCTCAGGCGGGATGGTGTACGTACGGGTTTGATTACGGTGCTGGTCCGGCACCCGATAAGGGTTTTGGCTGGGCGCCGATTGAGCAGTCCGCGGAGCAGCTTGACCAGACCGTTGCGGCGGCACGGCGTTCTTCCGGGGCGGAGTCGGTGGTGTTTGTGGGGTTTTCCCAAGGTGCGACGGTGACGCGCTACTGGATGCACAGCGACCCCGCCCATGCTGCGGCAACCCACAAGTGGATTGGGTTGGCGTCGCCCACGCGGGGAGGGAATTTCTATGGGTTGGCGCACCTTGCCCAGACGTTTCCGTGGCTGCACGACGTGGTGGGGAGCTTTGGTTTGCTCTCGCCCGCGTTGAACGAGCTGATGACGGATTCGGAATTCAACCAGCGCTTGAACACCCCAGCAGAAACGGTTCCTGGTGTTCGGCACGTGACCATTTCCACGCGGTTTGATGAGATGATGCCGGAGGGTCACAACGCCGCTATTCACGCTGGTCAGAACGCGGATGTAGATAACATTGTGGTGCAGGATGTGTGCCCTGACAACCACGGTGGACACATGTTCATGACCTACAACCCGACGGTGATTGACCTGGTGCTTTCAGAACTTGGTGCGGTTTCCCGCGACCGCGTGCGCTGTGCCCCCGTCCCGCTGGGGTATTCCATGCCGGACGTCATGCTTTTCGACGCTCCGCGCAAGCTACTGGGTGGCACGGACAGACCCACTCCGGTGGATATTTCTACTATGTGATAGATATAACAGCGTTGCTACTGGGGTGACATGACGCGCGCCCCACCAGCGAAAAACTAGTGAATGACAGAAAACTCGTGTCGGTGCGTGCGTTCCCGCAGGCCCGCTTGACTTGCATGAGGCAAGAAGGAAACGAAAAATATAAATCGGCCCCAAACTGTTGAACCGAGCTTTTTAAACCAAGCTTTTTAAACCTAGCCGCACGCAGGAACATCCCGGTGGGTGTGCGAGGAGATTGGAAAAATAACATGTCCGTTGATGAACAGGTGTCCAGCTACTACGACATGCTGCTGAAGCGCAACGCTGGCGAACCCGAATTTCACCAGGCCGTCGCAGAAGTACTCGACTCCCTCAAAATTGTCTTGAACAAAGACCCGCACTACGCCGACTACGGTCTCATCCAGCGTCTGTGCGAACCGGAACGCCAGTTGATCTTCCGCGTTCCGTGGGTTGACGACAACGGCGATGTCCAGGTCAACCGCGGCTTCCGCGTCCAGTTCAACTCCGCGCTCGGCCCCTACAAGGGCGGCCTGCGCTTCCACCCCAGCGTCAACCTGGGCATCATCAAGTTCCTGGGCTTCGAGCAGATCTTCAAAAACTCCCTCACCGGCCTGCCCATCGGTGGCGGCAAGGGCGGCTCCGACTTCGACCCGAAGGGCAAGTCCGATGCCGAAATCATGCGCTTCTGCCAGTCCTTTATGACTGAACTGCACCGTCACATCGGCGAATACCGCGACGTGCCCGCCGGTGACATCGGCGTTGGTGGCCGCGAAATCGGCTACCTGTTTGGCCAGTACCGACGCCTCGCCAACAAGCACGAATCCGGTGTGCTCACCGGTAAGGGCCTGACCTGGGGTGGCTCCCTCGTGCGCACCGAAGCCACCGGTTACGGCTTGGCCTACTTCACCAACGAAATGTTGAAGGCTCACGGCGCTGAATTCACAGGCTCAAAGGTTATTGTGTCCGGCTCCGGCAACGTGGCCATCTACGCCATCGAAAAAGCCCAGGAACTCGGCGCAACCGTTATCGCCTTCTCTGACTCCTCCGGCTGGGTGCACACCCCCAACGGTGTTGACGTTGCAAAACTCAAGGACGTTAAAGAAGTTCGCCGTGAGCGCGTCTCCACCTATGCTGACGAGGTGGAAAGCGCGACCTACCACCCCGAAGGCTCCATCTGGGAGCTTCCCTGCGACATCGCACTGCCTTGCGCCACCCAAAACGAGCTCGATGGCGCCGCAGCTCGCACCCTTGCTGACAATGGCTGCAAGTTCGTTGCTGAGGGCGCCAACATGCCTTCCACCGCCGATGCCATTGAGGTGTACCGCGAACGTGGCATCCACTTCGGCCCCGGCAAGGCAGCCAACGCTGGTGGAGTGGCTACCTCCGCGTTGGAAATGCAGCAAAACGCCTGCCGTGACTCCTGGAGCTTCGACTACACCGACAAGCGCCTCCACGACATTATGAGCAACATCTTCAAAACCTGTGCCGCAACCGCCAAGGAATACGGCCATGACGGTGACTACGTGATCGGTGCCAACATCGCTGGCTTCAAGAAGGTTGCCGACGCCATGCTTGCCCAGGGTGTCATCTAGCCTTTAGAAGACATTCGCATTACCTGCCTTCCGGTGCGCTGGACGGCAGGTTTTCTTTTATGCTTTGAACAACGGTGTGGTCTATGAAATGTACGCGTTGGGCGGACCGAGCGTACATTTCATAGATCGCGGCTCATAGATCACGGCGCCCTCGACACGTTTGCGTAGAAGAAGATCTACCATCAGGTGTGTAAACAAGCATGAAAGTATGCTTATCCTCAAGCTCGAAAACAAGGCATTCCTGGGCCTGAACGTAAGCAAACTTTGCATGTTCTTGTCTGCGCGAAACGCCTACCAGGGTGTCTTCCGCAGTTGAGTGCCTTTTCGGGGGTAGCCTGGTGAGCATGTATCGTGTTTTTGAGAATCTCGATGAACTTCAGCAAACTGTCCAGCAGGCGTATGGCGTGCCTATGACGGCTAACTGTATGGTGCCGCGTAATGAATTCCTCGCGCTTCTCGACGACCTCCGCGACGCCCTCCCCGTCGAAATCGACGATGCACAGGACGTCTTGGATAACAAGGACCAGATCATCGAAGAAGCACATGATCACGCAAATGGCCTGGTTGAACGCGCCGAGGGGGATGCGCAGGAGCTGCTAGAGCGTGCCCGCCACGATGCGGACGTGATGTTGGGGGACGCGGAGAATCGCGCGCATGCGATGGTGGCCAAGGCGAAGGAAGAGGCTGATCGCGTGATGCACAATGCTCAGCGTGACGCCCAGGATATGGTTAACCGCGCGAGCGCGGAGGCCGAGCGCTTGGTGTCCAGTGGTAATGAGTCGTATCAGCGCAGCGTGGATGAGGGCCTTGCGGAGCAGCATCGCCTGGTCAGCGAGGCTGAGGTGGTGCGCCGCGCAAACGAGGAGGCTCACCGTATTGTGTCGTCCGCCCATGCGGACTCGAATCGCCTGCGCGGGGAGTGCGATACGTTCGTGGACCAGAAGCTTTCCGAGTTTGAGGATTTGTTGTCGTCGGCACTTCGCACTGTGTCCAAGGACCGCGCGGCACTGCGCAGGGGCGCTGGTGTGTCGGGCCGGGGCATGCAGGAGGGCGAGTACAGCTCTGGTGAGTACAGTGGCGCCGGCGAGTACTCGTCTAAAGAGTATTCCTCCAGCGACTACAAGCGCGATGAGTACGAGACTGAGGATTACGGGTACGATTCATAGAATCATGACTTCACCTTTTGTTTTTGATGTGGCCGGGTTGTTGCGCGGCCCTGGTTTGCCTGTTCAAGAGTCCAACACGGGCCAGTCGCCGGTGCGTGTTGGCGTGCCCATGATCGCCGTGGATGAGGGTGCCGAGGTCACGGTGGATGCCACGTTAACCCCGTTGGGCGAGGGCGTCATGGTCGATGCGACGGTGACCGCCCCGCTGACGGGGCAATGTTCGCGGTGCTTGAGGGATTTGAGTGCGGAGCGTTCCTTCAAGTTCAATGAGGTGTTTTCCGCATCGGAGTCGTTTATCCAGGGCGATGCTGTTGACCCTGAGGATGACGAGGTTCCCGCCATCGTCAATGATCGCCTGGATACTCTGCAGACCTTCATTGATGCCGCGGTCTTGGAGTTGCCGTTTAACCCCACGTGTGAGGATATTCTCGGCGAGGAGTGCGAGGATAATGATGTCCCGTCGCCGGATGGCATTTCGGGCGAGGAAAATCAGGATCGTGTAGATCCCCGCTGGGCTGGTTTGGAGAAGTTCAAGTGAGCCGGAGTAAGGGCAGCAAGAGGCGCGTTGATGGCCAGCAGGTGCTGCGCGAGGCATTTGAGTCGGTTGACCATGAGCCACTTTTTGAGCGTCTAGGCGTGCGCATCCGCGAGGATTTGTTCATGCTGTCGCTGACGCATCGTTCTTTCGCCTACGAGAATGGCATGCTGCCGCACAATGAACGCCTCGAGTTTTTGGGCGATTCCATTTTGGGCTTGTCGGTGGCGGACCAGTTGTACCGCCAGTACCCAGATCGCCCAGAGAGCGATATTTCCAAGATGCGCGCTAGCATGGTCAGCCGTTATGGCCTCGCGGATATTGCCCGAGAGATTGGCCTTGGTCAGCATATTTTGTTGGGTAAGGGGGAGCGCGCCACGAATGGTCAGGATAAAGACTCCATTTTGGCGGACACCACCGAGGCGATTTTCGGCGCGGTGTACCTGGAGCATGGGTTTGATACGGCCCGCGAGGTGATTTTGCGCTTGTTCAAGTACAAGATTGATCACGCCTCTGCGCAGGGATTGCATGCGGACTGGAAGACGGCGTTGCAGAATTTGGTGTCAGAGCGGAGGCTGCCGCAGCCTGAATATGAGACATCCTCGGTTGGGCCGGACCATGATTTGGTGTTCACGGCGATCGCCCGCGTGGATGAAGCTGAGCTGGGTACGGGGAAGGGGCCTAGTAAGAAGCAGGCGGAGCAGCAGGCGGCGCGTGTGGCGTTTCATGCCCTGCGGGATAATGTGACCACGCTGCCGGATGCCTGAGCTTCCCGAAGTTGAGGTTGTCCGTCGCGGCCTTGAGCAGCATGTTCAGGGCAGGACGTTGGTGGGGCCTGAGGTTTTGCATCCCCGTGCCGCGCGGCATAACACCACCCCGAGGGACGTCGAGAAGCGTCTCGACGGCGCGGTGGTGCAGGCCGTGGAGCGTCGTGGGAAGTTCCTGTGGCTGGTCTTGGGGGATGAGGCGCTGCTGGTGCACCTGGGTATGAGCGGGCAGATGCTGATGAAGGGGCCGGAGGAGGCAACGCACCGTCACCTGCGTGCGCGGGTTCATCTTGATGACGGCAACCAACTGTGGTTTGTGGATCAGCGTACGTTTGGTTATTGGTCGGTAGTGCCGCTTATCGACGCCCCGGTTCCCTCAGCTCATCAGCGCATTCCAGCGTCGATTGCGCACATTGCGCCGGATTTGCTGGACCCGACGTTGGACCTGAGCGACCTGGCGCGCGCGGTAAAGCAGAAGGACACAGAGGTTAAGCGCGTGTTGTTGGATCAACGCGTGGTTAGCGGGATCGGCAATATTTATGCTGATGAGATGCTGTGGCAGGCGGGGCTGCATGGAAGGCAGCGGGCGTCGAAAATAGCAACTTCGCGGTTGGTGTCGCTGTTAGAGGCAGGGCAATCGGTGATGGAGCATGCGTTGCTGCAAGGCGGTACAAGCTTTGATGACTTATATGTCAACGTCAATGGTGAGTCGGGGTATTTTGACGTGTCGTTGAACGCGTATGGGCAGCAGGGCAAGCCATGCCCGCGGTGCGGCGACGCAATTGTGCGAGAGGAGTTCATGAATAGGGGCAGCCATTTCTGCCCGACATGTCAAAAAGAATATTGATATCTTGCATATTCATCACTGGGGGCAGCTAAGGTATGTTTTTATGGATGCGCTGACAGACAAGATTGATTTGTTCAACGAAAAATACTGGATTTTTGTCCTGTTCTTGCTGGTGGGGGCTGGCCTGTACTTCTGTGTCCGCACCGTGGTGGTACAGCTGCGCTATATTCCAGACATGTTCAAGGCGGTCGCAGAACCGCCGTCTGAACTGGAATCTGGCCAGAAGGGCATTTCCGCGTTCAAGGCGTTTACCATTTCAGCTGCATCTCGTGTGGGTACTGGCAATGTTGCGGGGGTGGCGTTGGCCATCGCGACGGGTGGTCCAGGTGCTGTGTTCTGGATGTGGACGTTAGCGATCATTGGTGGTGCTACCTCCTTTGTGGAATCCACCTTGGCGCAGGTGTACAAGGTGCGGGATAAGGATTCCTATCGAGGTGGACCGGCCTACTACATTACCAAGGCGCTGGGATGGCGCTGGTTGGCGGTGCTGTTTGCAGTGCTGATCACTGTTACCTACGGCTTTGTGTTTAATGCGGTGCAATCCAACTCTATTGCGGGATCGATTGCTAATTCCTTCGACCCTGAGGGCACCAACGCCATGCGCATCAAGATTATCGTGGGCGTGGTGTTGGCCCTGTTCACGGCGCTGATCATTTTCGGTGGTGTACAGCGCATCGCCACCGTGACCCAGGTGATCGTGCCGATCATGGCCGTGGGTTATATTGCGGTGGGGCTGATCGTGGTGGTGCTGAACATTCAACACGTTCCTGGCATGATCGGGACCATTGTGGAGCATGCATTTGGCATTGAACAATTCGCGGGCGCGGCGCTGGGCCAAGTGGTATTGAAGGGGGCGCAGCGCGGACTGTTCTCTAACGAGGCCGGTATGGGTTCAGTACCCAATGCTGCTGCAACGGCATCGGTGTCACACCCGGCGAAGCAGGGCCTGATCCAAACGCTGGGCGTGTATTTTGACACGATCGTGGTGTGCTCGGTCACAGCATTTATTATTCTGCTGTCGGATCGGGTCGGGTCGGATTCTGAAGGCGGCATTGCACTGACCCAGAACGCACTGGCGGACAGCGTCGGCGGCTGGGGCGTGCACTTCCTCACGGTGATGATTTTGTTCCTGGCGTTTTCCTCCGTGATCGGCAACTACTACTACGGCGAGGCGAATATTGAGTTCCTGACCAGGAACCGCATGTACCTAAACATTTTCCGCGCAGTTGTGGCGCTGTGCGTGTTCGGTGGTGCCATCGGGTCAGTGCCTTTGGTGTGGTCGCTGGCGGATACCTTCTCCGGGTTCATGGCAACGGTGAATTTGATCGCGTTGATCCCGCTGGGCGGGGTGGCCATTGCCGTGCTGCGGAATTTCTCCAAGCAGCGCGCCCAGGGTATCAACCCGGTATTCCATCGTGATGATGTTCCGGGGCTGAAGGGCTGGGACGGCATGGAATGCTGGGACGGCACGGACCCCATCACCTGGCGTGATAAGGAAACATCGGCCGATACCAGCGCCTAGATGCGCTACGGGGTGGCGACGGTGAACGTACCGTCGCCGAGGGCGTCGACAGTAACACCACGGAAGTCGGGGATATGCGGATGCGCCTGCATGCGGTCGTCATGCCGCGTGGCAGACCCCACAACCACCACCTGAGCCCCGGCGGCAATGCCTGCGGTAATGCCCGCGTCGGCGTCTTCGAAAACAACAGTCTGGCTAGGGGCAACCCCTAGCTGCGATGCTGCGGTGAGGTAACCCTCGGGGTTGGGTTTACCTTGGGTGATCGTCTCGGGGGTGACCAACACGTCGGGGATGGGAAGCCCCGCCGCCACGATGCGGGTTCGCGCCAGGTCGGCGGTGGCGCTGGTGACCACCGCGTACGGCACGCCCAGCTGGTCTAGCTGTTGAAAGAACGCCACGGCACCAGGAATTGCCACGATGCCGCTGGTGATGCGGATTTCCTCAGCTGTGCGTTCGTCACTGAGGTGTTGGTGCTCATCCGCCGATAGGTCCGGCAGGAAATGTGCGATGGTGGTGATGGAGGGGCGCCCGTGGGAAAAACTGAGAATGTCGTCGGCGTCGAGGTTGTGGCGCTTGGCAAATACCCGCCATAGTTTTTCCACAATGGCGTTGGAATCGAGGATGGTGCCGTCCATATCAAAGAGGAAGGCGCGGCCGGTGGCAAGGAGATGAGTGCGTGACATGAGGGGTGGGCCTTTCTGGTGTGTGCCCAACAAAAGGAACGTGGGGGTTCACTTTCGATCATAGGCTTGCAGTTGCTCATGTGGTGCTTGCCTACGCTGAGGTTGCTTACACTGGGACTATGGAGACACTTCGAATGACAGCCTGGGTGCACGGCACCGTGCAACATGTGGGTTTCCGCTGGTGGGTGCGCAGCGAGGCACTGGAACTCGGACTTTCCGGTTCGGCCACAAATTACCCAGATGGCCGGGTATGCGTGGTGGTGGAGGGAGACCGCCCGCAATGTGTGGCCATGTTGGGATTATTGATGGAAAACCCGTCATCAACCGGGCGGCCGGGGCACGTGACCTCGGTGATTGACCAGTGGTCGACGGCGCGCGGTGTGTCAGGGTTTGAGGTTCGTTGACGGATCACAATCAGCCGTGAAAGCCTCTTCACGCCTCCCCGGTGTCAAGTCACATCAATGTTAGTATTTACCGGTGCATTTGAAATCTTTGACGCTGCGGGGATTTAAGTCTTTTGCGTCGTCAACGACTCTGAAATTCGAGCCGGGCATTTGCGCCGTGGTGGGGCCGAATGGGTCTGGCAAATCCAATGTGGTGGATGCCTTGGCGTGGGTGATGGGGGAGCAGGGCGCGAAAACACTGCGCGGCGGCAAAATGGAGGATGTTATTTTCGCCGGTGCGGGGGATCGCAAACCTCTGGGACGAGCGGAAGTGACGTTGACCATCGATAACTCCGATGGTGCTCTGCCCATTGATTATTCCGAAGTTTCGGTGACGCGCCGCATGTTCCGCGATGGAGCCAGCGAATACGAAATTAACGGCGCCCGTGCTCGCCTGATGGACATTCAGGAATTGCTGAGCGATTCCGGTATTGGCCGCGAAATGCATGTGATTGTGGGGCAGGGGCGGCTGTCGCAAATCCTGGAATCCCGCCCTGAGGAACGCCGCGCTTTTATCGAAGAGGCGGCTGGCGTGCTCAAACACCGCCGTCGTAAGGAAAAGGCGCAGCGCAAACTGGTGGGCATGCAGGCGAACCTGGATCGTCTGACGGACCTCACCACGGAACTTGGCCGCCAGTTGAAGCCACTGGCACGCCAGGCTGAGGCGGCGCGCCGGGCACAGACAGTGCAGGCCGAGCTGCGGGATGCGCGCCTGAAGCTGGCGGCGGATGAGTTGGTGCGCTTGTCGGAATCGCTGAGCTCCGCGACGTCGAAAGCCGAGATGCTGGCCGAGCAGGTCACATCGGTGACGCAGGTGTTGGAAGAATCCACGGAGACACAGCTGGAATTAGATGCTGCGTTGACCGCCATTACTGCTGAGTCAGAGGCGGCGCAGAAGCTGTGGTTTGAATTGTCGGCGTTGGCGGAGCGCGTCAGCGCCACCATTCGTATTGCTGCTGATCGCGCGTCGAGTCAGGGGACCGAGCCCGCCTACCAGGGCCCTGACCCGGATGACCTGGAACGCCAGGCCGATGCCGCCGACGAGGAGCAGCGGGAATTGGATGAGGCCGTTGAGGTGGCTCGCGAACGCCTCGATGCCATCAGGGAGGAAGTGGAAGAGCGGGAAGCCGCTGCCCGCGAGGCCGACCGTGAGCATTTGGCCCAGGTCCGGGCCATTGCGGACCGCCGTGAGGGAGTGGTTCGCCTGCTGGCCGCCGAGGAATCCCTGCGTGCACAGTTGAGCGCCGCGCAGACGGAGGTTGAGCAGCTATCGGAGCAACTGGAGGAGACGGCGGAAACGCTGGCCCGCGTGAAGGGGGAGTCTGCGGAGGTTGCGGCGAAGCAGCAGTCGCTGAAGGATGAGCGCGAGCCGCTTGCCGAGGCATCGGACCGCGCAGACCAGGAAGCGCAGGCCGCTGAGCAGCGTTTCGAGCAGCTGCGGGCTGAGGAGCGAGACCTGGAGCGTGCCATCTCCCGGGTGGAATCCCGCATCGACACCCTGCAGAACACAGCACCCGTTGCCGATGCGGCTGAGGTGGTGGAAAAATTCGGGACGTTCACCGGCATCGCCGACCTCATGCAGGTGGAATCCGGCACGGAACAAGCCGTCACGGCGGCGTTGGAGGAGGCCGCCACCGCACTCGCCGGGCACATCACCGACGACCTCACCGCAGCGCTGACGGCGGACACCATCAGCCGCACCACACTCATCCACCAGGGCACCACCGCCGACCCGTGGCGTCTCGACGCCACCCTCCCCACCGGCTGCACTTGGCTGCTCGACCACCTCATACTCGATGCCTCAGTGCAGGCACCGCTCACCCGGCTGCTTGTCGACGTCGCGCTCACACCCAACCTCACAACCGCGCGTGCCCTGGTGGACACCGACCCCCGACTGCGAGCCGTCACACTCGACGGCATCCTCGTGGGGGCCGGGTGGATCAGCCTGGGCACTGGTGCGCCCAGCCCCGTGGAGAACGCCGCACAGATCGCAGCCTCCCGCACCGAACTTGACGAGCTGACAACTAAACTGTCCGAATTGTCCGGCACCCTCGAAGGTGCACGTCAGGCGGCTGACGACGCCCGCGTCCATGCCGCAGCCACCACCGCCGCTCTCCGCGACCACGACGGACTATCGCGCACCCTTGACGCCGAAGCGTCACGGCTCGACAGGGAAGTGCGCTACGCAGAGACGAACCAACAAAAGATGATGGGGCGTGTCGCCACTGCGGAAGCCCGCGTGGAAGAGACGTCAACCCAGCTTGAGGATACTCTTGACCGCCTTGCCCGGGTTGATGACGACGCTCAAGATGATGAGCCCTCCACCGAAGCCCGCGATACCACCGCTGCGGCACTCGCACAGGCGAAAGCCATGGACGTGGAGGCGCGCCTAGCACTGCGCACCGCCGAGGAGCGCGCCGGGCAGCGGCGCGGGCGCGGTGATAGTTTGCGCAGGCAGGCTGAGTATGAGCGGCAGGCTAGAGCGCGGCACGAGCAGGCCATGGCCAAGCGTCGGGCGCAGGCAGAGCTGGCGCGAACCGTAGAGCTGGGAGCGCGGGACGTCGCAACGCGGGTGGAGCAGGCGACGGAGCAGGCAGCGCGGCATCGTGACGAGGTGAACGCCCAGAAAAACGACATTGCCTCGCGCCTTGCGCAGGCCAAAGACGCCGTGCATGCGGCGCAGATGCAGCTGAATAAGCTTACCGACAGCGCTCATGCCTCCGATATTGCGCGCAGCCAGGCGCAGGTGCGCATCGAGGAAGCCCAAGAACGGGTGGTACAGCAGCTGGGCATGCCCGCCGAAGACCTGATGGCTGACTATGCCCCTGGTGAGGATTTCGATCGGGACGCCGAGCGGGCACGCCTGAAACAGGCGGAAAAAGACTTGGCAGCGCTGGGCAAAGTCAATCCCTTGGCATTGGAAGAATACAAGGCACTGGAGGAACGCTACGAGTTCTTGGCCAACCAACTCAACGACGTGGAGCAGGCCCGGCGCGACCTCAACGATGTGATTGAGGATGTGGATGCGAAGATCCTGCAGTTGTTCACCGATGCCTGGCACGATGTGGAGGCTGCGTTCCCGGAGGTGTTTTCCACTTTGTTCCCGGGCGGGCAAGGACGGTTGGTGTTGACCGAGCCGGAGGACATGCTCACCACTGGTATTGAAGTGGAGGCGCGGCCGCCGGGTAAGAAGGTCAAGCGCCTGTCATTGCTGTCTGGTGGGGAAAAGTCGCTGACGGCGTTGGCCATGCTGGTGGCTATTTTCAAGGCACGGCCCAGCCCGTTTTATGTGATGGATGAGGTAGAGGCCGCCTTGGATGACACGAATCTGCGTCGGCTGATCGCGTTGTTTGAGAATCTGCGGGAGACCAGCCAGTTGATTGTGATCACGCACCAGAAGCCCACCATGGATGTGGCCAATGTGCTTTATGGTGTGACCATGCGCGGCGATGGTGTGACGCGTGTGATCAGCCAGCGCATGAGTCCGGTGGCGGCCGCACCCACCTCCGCCGAGACCTAACTAGTGGTGGTTGTATCGTCCGAGCCCGGAGTAGTCCCACCCAGCGTCGCGCCAGCGCTGCGGGTTGAGGGCGTTGCGGCCATCGATGATGGCGGGGCGGTTCACCACTGCAGCAACTTCCGCGGGGTCAAGCTGCACAAAATCCTCCCATTCGGTGACTAGCACCACCACATCGGCGCCGGTGAGCGCGCGGATCGGGTCGGCTTCGGTGGGCAGGTCGGGGCGAACTTTCGCCACCGCGTCCAGGGCTTTCGGGTCGGTCACCGTGACTACCGCGCCCAGGTCATGCAGGCGCTGGGCAACCTCCAGGGCGGGTGAATCGCGGATGTCGTCGCTGTTGGGTTTGAACGCGGCGCCCAGCACCGTGACGTGTGCGCCGTCCACGTTGCCGCTCAGGCTGCGCAGTACTTCCGAGACCACGCGATCTCGGCGGCGCTGGTTGATGGAGTCGACTTCCTTCAAAAACGACACAGCTTCCTGCACACCCAGCTCTTCGGCGCGGGCGACAAAAGCGCGAATGTCTTTGGGCAGGCAGCCACCACCGAATCCGACGCCAGCGCGCAGGAAACGATGCCCAATGCGTGCGTCATACCCCAAGGCTTCCGCCAGCTTGGTCACATTCCCGCCGGTGGCTTCGCATAGTTCAGCCATGGCGTTGATAAAGCTGATCTTGGTGGCCAGGAAGGAGTTAGCGGCCACTTTCACTAGTTCGGCGGTGGGGTAGTTGGTGGCTATTTTCGGCACGTCTTCCGCAAGGATCGTGGCGTACACCTGGTCCAGTGCATTCTCGCCCAGCTGGGCGCGATCGGGGTCATTGGACAAGCCGTAGACAATCCGGTCAGGGTGCAAAGTGTCAGCCACGGCGAAGCCTTCCCGCAGGAACTCGGGGTTCCACACCAGGGTGATGCCGTGCGCTTCAAGCCGGTCGGCAAGGTTCTGCGCGGTGCCCACCGGAACGGTGGATTTGCCCACCACCACGGGGTTATGGTCGGCAGTGCCCGTGGCTGCGATGACGGCCTCCGCGGCGGAATCCACGTAGCTCAAATCAGCGGCACCGCTGTCAGCGGATTGTGGGGTGCCCACCGCAATGAAATGCACATCCACATCAGCAAGTTCATCCGTTGCTGGTGCTGCGACAAAACGCAACCGTCCGCTGGCCAGGGAGTCCCGCAATACGTCTTCAAAACCGGGTTCGTAGAACGGTGAATGCCCGGCAGACAGCGCAGCGATTTTCGTAGCGTCGGTGTCCACACCCACAACGTCATGCCCCAGCGAGGCCATGCACGCGGCGTGGACGGCTCCGAGATAGCCACATCCAATGACGGAAATTTTCATGATGGTTCCTTTCAGGGTCACAACGTTACGCAGGTGTCTACCCAACCGGGCAGCCAGTCCTTCGAGGTGGGGCGGAAAGCATATACGCAGGCCAGCCGCAGGAGCGCGGCGCGGCGGTAGGTCTCAAGCCGCGCCGGGTTGACGTTGAGCGCTGCGGCAACAGTATTCACATGGCCTGCGATGGTGTCGCTGGTGCTGGGGGTGAAGATGTTTTGGGTTAGTCGTAGGTCGGCGTGCGCGAGCAGGTTTCCCAGGTCTAGGGCTACTTCGCCGCGTGCTGCAGTGTCCACGTCGAGCACGCCGAGTGTGGAGCCGTCCCACAGGAGTTGCTTGTCGTGGAGGTCGCGGTGCAGCACCAGCGGGCGGTCTGCTGGCCCTGCGACCAAGTCATGCGCGGTTTTTTCCACCACTGCGCGGAAACGAGGCAGTTCTGGCAAGGCGTCGAAAAGCTCGGCGAGTTCTAACCAGCGGGTGAGCACGGTGGCTTCGGCGTGGGCGTCGTGCTCGGGCAGGTCATTTGCGTCTTGAGTGACCAGCTCAGGCCATGTTGTTGCAAAATGCAACCAGCCGGACGCGCCTGCTTCCCCGAGGCTGTGTAGGGTCGATCCATTGACGCGGGAGAAGTCAACATGGGCATTGTCCACGTTCTTTACATGCGCCGATGCCAGCCCAGCGATAGCGCAGAGTCGCCCGACTTTGGTGGTGACACGTGCCAGTGCAGTGGCCTTGCCATCGCGGACGCATTTACGCACGTATGTGTCGTTGATGATCACAGCGCGGCGGCCCAGGCGGTGGACAACGAGATCCCCAGAGGCAGGCGGTTCGAGGGACGGCAGTGCTGGGTCGACTGCAAAGTCCGCGTGGTGGATGCTCCCATCGGGGTTGATGCGTCCGGCGCGGATGCGGCCACTGTCGTCGTGCTGTTCAAAAGTGAGCGTGCCATCGACGTGCGGCCAGCCTCGGCGGATGCGTGGCACCGTGGCAAGTGCGCTGAGTGCGGTCATGGTAGAACCTCCTTTATGCGATCCAGTTCCTCGTTGATACGTTGTTCCCAGTCTGGTTCGGCTGCGCGGAGTGGTTCGGCGAGGCGCATGAGCATGGCGTGTGCTGTGGCGCGGCGGATGTCGGTCTCTGAGGGGAGTGCGCCGCCTGCGGCCGCATAGCCCGCAAGAAACGCTTCCCCGATGGGCTGGTCTACCACAGACAGGTAGGTGCCCAGGTCGGTTACGGGGTCGCCGAGGTGCGTCCGGTCGAAGTCGGTGAGCCAGAGGGCACCATCGTTGTGTCGGAATAGTACCTGGTCGGGCGAGGCGTCGCCGTGGAGAAGTGCGGTGTGTCGGGGTGTGCTGCAGTGCGCAGCACGATCGTCCGTGATTTTCCCCGCAACGTCCCGAACGCCCGCAGCCAGATCGGGTGACAGGTAGTCGAGAACACGTGCATGTGTGGCACCTGGTTCGGTCTGCGCAAAAACATTCCCGCGCTGCTGCAGCTCTGCGGCTACAAGTGGCGGCAGCGTATCGACGCCCCGGTGCAGCTCCGCCAGCATCTCACCCGCGTCGTAGGTGGAGCTGATGTCACCGAACACGGTGAGGTCCCCATCGCCAACAAGGGTGTGGACGCTGCGGTGCAGGTTGCGGCCGTCGTCCAGTCGGGTGGGGGTGGCAACAATATCAGCGATGGCTTTGTGAATGCTCATGTCCATCGGGTCTGCCTGAGTAGCGATGCGGGTCACAGTTGTGTCTTCGTCGCTGCGGTAGACCAGCCTGCGGGCTGGATTGTAGCGAAGGATGGCATCGTCGTGTTGGGCCTTGGTGATAGCGGCGCTGTCGCCAACGAGGTACGCCCCGAGTTTGGCGTCGGTGAGTAGTTCTCCGTGTTGGAATATCAGCCCGTTGTCGGTCTCCGTTGAGCTAAGGCGCAGTGCGTGTCGGCCAGCCCAGTGTTCTGCTTTGTCGGCTTTGCCTCGGCTATCTGGCCAGAGGAGACGCGCCCACCCGACGGGAGTGCCTGCGTCCACACTGACCAATGCCATGACAATGGAGGTGTCGGGTTTGATACGCAGGCGGCTGGCGCGAACGGGCATGCCACACATAGCGCTCAGCCGGGTGCGATCAAGCACAGTGTCTAATGCGACGCGGGTAAGGGATGGGGACTGCTGCATGGTCAGTCCTCAATCCTGATGTCCATGGTGGCGCGGTTGCTGGCATCCACCCAGTCGCGGAATTCCTGGCTGGTGGCAAGCAGTTCGGCGGGCGAGCCGTCGAGAAGCACCTGGCCGTCTTGCACCCACACAACGCGGTCGGCGCGGAGTGCCACGTCGGCGTCGTGGGTGACGGCAAGGGTGGTTCGGCCGGCAACGAGTTGTTCGATGGCGTCCATGACCAGCGAGGCGGATTCGGGGTCGAGGCCGGTAGTGGCCTCATCCAGCACCACAACGGGTGAGTTACGCAGGAGTGCGCGAGCAATGGCGATGCGCTGGCGCTGTCCGCCAGAGACGGTGCCGCCGCGTTCGCCGACGATGGTGTCGTACCCGTCGGGTAGTTCCATGATGAAGTTGTGGGCGTGCGCCGCTCGGGCTGCTTGCTCGATCTCCTCGTCAGTGGCGTCGAAACGCCCGAAGCGGATATTCTCCCGGATCGTGCCCGCGAACAACACGGCTTCCTGGTGCAGGATGGACACGTTGGAGCGTAGTTTCTCCAAATTCAGCGTGGGCAGCGCCCGTCCATCAAGGGTGACGGTGCCGGAGGTGGGGTCAATGGCGCGCACCAGTAGGGACACCAGCGTGGATTTACCAGCACCGGACGGCCCCACAATGGCGATGTTCTCACCCGGGTCAACGTCCAGATTGAAGTTACGCAGCACCGGGTGGCCGTCGTACGCGGTGTTGACGTCAATGAATCGGACTTCACCTAAGACTTTATGCAGGCGGGCGGGACGTCGCGGACTCACAATGTCAGATTGGATGTCCATGAGGTCTGCCACGCGTTCCCCAGACGCACTAGCGCGGGCGATGCGGCCGGTGTATTTGGCCATGTCGCGCAGGGGCTTCATGGTGGTGCGCAGGTAGGTGGTAAACAGCACCAAATCACCCAAGGTCATGGCACCATCCAACACGCGAAAGGCGCCGCCGATCATCACGGCTGCAGAGGCCAGGCCCACGATCACATCGGTGGTGCGTTCCAACCGCGCCGCCAGTCGTCGGGACGTCACGCCGGTGTCGAGGGAGATGCGGTTGGCGTCCACGAAACGCTCCCCAATGTGGTCTTCCAGCCCGTAGGACTGCACCACCTTGATGGAGGACAGGGATTCCTGCGCGGTGTTGGCCAGGCGGCCTTCGGCTTTGCGGGTGCGACGTGAGGCATCCGCAATCTTCTTTGACGTCCCCGAGGAGGTGACAAAAAACAGCACCATGGCGATCACCACCACCGTCGACAACAGCGGATCCAGCACGATCATCACCACCAGCATCACCAGCAGGGTAATCATGTTGGCCAGCAGTGGAAGTCCCGCTGTCACCGCCACTTCCTGCATCCTGGCCACGTCACTGACCACACGCTGCACCGTGTCGGCACTGCGGTTGCGGGAGTGGAACTGCTGGGAAAGGCGCTGCACGTGGCTAAATACCCGGCTGCGTAACGACGTCGCGGCACGCGAACCCACCAGCGAAAAGGCCACTGTTGCCAGGTAATTCGACAGGGCGCGCGCACCCACAATGGCCAGCAGCGCGCCCCCACAGGTCAGCAGCAGTGCAGGAGTGGCAGATAGTTCATCTACTTTGGCGCCCAGGGATACGGACAACGCATCCACTACGATCTTGAGCGGCCAAGGCTCCAACACCCGGAAGCACACCTCACACAACAGTGCCACCACGCCGGCACCGATCAGTTTCTTTTCTGGTGCCACATCCTGGCGAATCAGCCGGAGGGTACGTCTCATTGACGTTGTTTGCTCAGCGTGTTTTGTGTTGTCAGGGTGTTCAGCACGCGAGGTATCCGGCACAGCCCTGTGCCGGGCAGCATTAACCATGGGGAACATCCTCCTTCACACCAGCGTGGGCCAGAATGTGGTCCACCGTACCGGCCCAGCTGTGCTCACGCTCCGCCTGCCTGCGATTATCCGACCCCACCTGTGCTCGCTCGGCGGGGTTGGCTACCAGGGCATCTAGTGCTTCTGCCAGCGCTTCCGGGTCAGACGGCGGCACCAAATACGCTGACTCGCCCATAATCTCAGGTAGCTGTCCCACCCGGGACGCCACCACCGGCAGGCCCGCCGCCATGTACTCATACACTTTCAACGGGGAAAAATATTGATCGGAATCGGTATCCATGGCGGGGTAAGGAGCCACGCCGATGGCGGTCCCCGCCATGTGCTGCGGAATCACGTCGGGGGCCACGGCGCCCCGGAAATCCACATCAATGCCCAGAGAGCGGGCTAGATCATCGAGTTCGGCACGCATGGGGCCATCGCCAATAATGCGTAGTTGCCAATCTTTGTGCGCCTGAGCGCGCGCACGCAGCAGAACATCCACCCCGTGCCACGGTTTGAGTGTGCCCACGAACGTCACCACGGGCGCGCCGGGTGATTCGGGCTGTGGGGTAATACGGTGCACATTCACGCCGTTCGGCACGGTAAACACCCGCGTCCCCTCCGTGCGGGCGATCACCCAGTCGCGCACGGGGTCGGAGACGCAGATTGTGGCCAGCGCCGCCTGAACCTGCTCCTGCAATGCCGCGTCAGCGGCCTGCTCATCCACGAGCACGCGGTGTGTCCGCTGTTCGTCAATCAACGGTGCGTTGACCTCCAGGATTCCCGGCACTCCGCACTCGGCGATGACGGTGCTGAACAGGGAATACCGCTCGTACACAAGGTCGTAGCCCCCAGCGCGAACCATGTCGGATACCGATGCAGATGCTGCCTGCTGGGCGCGTTCCCGCTCCTCTTCGTCGCGGGTGGTGATGGGAACGTCCACGACCCGCAGTTCCGCGAGGTCGTCAGGGACGTCGCTCCCACGACGGGTGGCATAGACGGTGACGTCGTGCCCGCGGCGTCGATACTCGCGCACCACTTCCTGAATGTGTACGCTGGCACCTTTCGTTCCAAAGACGGGGATGCCGGGGTCGAGGCAGACATAGGCGATATGCATGGCTGAGTCCTACCCCTCCGCCTTAGTGGATTGCTGCCACTCGGACAGCTGCGCAGCCTGCTGGCGGCTATCAAAATGCTCCTCAATGAGCTGTCGGGCGTTGTGGGTCAATGCCGTGATGTCCACGTTGCCTTTGATCACGTCTTCCAGGGCGGCGGCGAGTCCATCGACGTCGTTGGGCTCCAGCAAAATTCCCGTCTCACCTGTGCGAATCACCTCCGGCAAACCGGTCACGGAGGTGGCGATGACGGGAATGCCGGAGGCCATTGCTTCCAGCACCACGGTGGGGAGTCCGTCAATGTTGCCGTCGGCGGCAGGCACACAGGGGGCGACAAACACGTGGGAATTTTTAATCAGGTTCCGAACTTCCTGTTGATTCAGTGGCCCGAGAAGGCGTGCGGATTCTTCAAGTCTTTCCTCAAGAATTTGTGCTTGAAGTTCAGAATACAATTCACCTGCGCCGCCAATGGATAAATCAATTTGATAGCCTTTGTCGCGCATTTTTGCCACGGCGTTAATTAAATCGGAGAATCCTTTTTTCGGAACAAGTCGGCCTATGGCGACAATTTTCAGCGGATTGGAAACGGGCAGGGGCTCGTGGAAGGGGAAGCGAGCCAGCTCCAGGGCGTTGTAGCGCAGGGAAATGGTGGCACCCGTCCCGGCTAGTGCTTCATCCAGGTAGGTTTTGTTGAACTGGCTGATGGCGATCACCCGGTCTGCGTCGCGGCAGATACGCCGTAGCCAGGTGGAGTCCACGCTTTTGTGGAAAATATCCTTGGCATGCGTGGTCAGGGTGTAGGGGATACCAGTGATTTTAGAGGCCATCCAGGCCATTCGGCCAGGCAGGGAGGCGAAATGCGCGTGCAGATGGGTGATGCCGTCATTGTGCACGGATTGTGCCAGCGCCACGCCTTGGGCGACCTCGTCGGCGGGTAGTTCCACCAGTTCCGGGAGGATACGCAGGAAATTGTCGCGCAGGGTGGGATGCTTAATGATGTTCACTAATTCCGCCCACAATCCAATAGCAAGAGCAGGGCGTGGTATCCATGTGACTTCCGCCTGTACTCGGGCCAGTTCCGGGTGGAAGCGCGCATCAGTCGTGGGGCGAAGGGCGTAAATGCTTAAGTCATCGCCGTGTGCCTCTCTGGCCAGTATTTCGGTCACAATAAACGTTTCCGAAAACCGGGGATACACTTTGAGTACATAGCCGATGCGGGTCATTTGAGGGTGCTGCCTTCCGTGGAAACAAGATCAGTGTGATTTATCAGTTCTGTGGCGTAGTGCGCTGCAACATTCAACCCGTCCCGGGCTAAACTTGACCGATCAACAGTGCGGTGCACGGCATCGGCAACCCAGGCGCTCAGGGCGTCGGTGCTCACCGCGCCCACGCGCAGGTAATCAATAGCTCGGGCCTCATGCAAAGATTCGGCGCGAATGAGTTGTTCACGTCTGGGGTGTTCACGGGGAATCAGCAGCCCTGGGGTGTCAGTGCAGAGGATTTCGCACACAGTGTTGTAACCACCCATGGCGATCACTGCCGACGCTCGCGCAATTTGGGTACTCAGTCCAGGCCAGGAGTGGTGTACCTCGGTGTTCGGCCCGGCCAGCGAGGCGATGTGTTTGAATGCTCGTTCCTCAAGTTGCGGCCCGGTGACAATGATGTGGCGGTGGCCAGCGGGGAAGTTGATACGCGTGGCCGATTTAAGGAGGTGGTAGCCGTCAGATCCGCCGCCCGCAGTGGTGAGGATGAAGGGTTCGGGTGCCAGGGCTGTGTCGTGATCTGCGACGCGCCGACCGTTGGCGAGGTAGCCGGTGAAGCGGAGGCGGTCGGTGAAAAAGTCGGGGATTTCGCCGGTTTTGAGGGGGTTATGCACGGCAGGGTCGCCGTAGACCCAGACTTCATCAACAATGTCGCAAAGTTGTTCGGGGTTGCCCAGTGCCTCCCATTCAGCGGCTGCAACGGCGGGTTCGTCCAACACCTCGCGTAGGCCCAACACTACAGAGGTGTGGGGGTGTGCCGTGCGTAGTTGTTCGAGCGGGGTGAACAGTTCCTTCCACACGCCGTAGATGTGCCGGTCGATGATCACCAGGTCTGGGGCGAAGGAAAGCAGTGTGGATTTAAGCAGTTCAGAACGCAACCGAATGAGGTTGTGGGTTGGCTCGCCAAGGCTGCGTGGCTGGTAGCCGTCTTTTCCTTTGGATATCCCAGGGATGGTGAGCCAGTCGAATCCTTGTGGCAGCGGGAACACGCTGGCGGGGGCGAGTCCTGAGACGAGCAGGCCGGAGACGGGGTGTCCCGTTGCTGCGGGGATTGCGGCAGCGATGTGGTGGGCGATGGTCAAGTTGCGTCGAACATGCCCAAGACCTTGGGAATCATGGCTATAGAGCAGGACGCGGACAGGGGTAGTTTCCATGATGTCTTCTCACTACGTTTCTCAAAGCATCTGGCCACATGGTGGTGTGGCGAAGAAATTAAACGACAGGATGGGTGAAGTAGGTAAAAGCAGTTATGTCAACAATTCTCTAGGGGATTGTTTAACCGTTTTTAGATGTTTCGTTAGCGCTCGCAATCAAAAAATTTCTGGAGGTTGGGAAGGGTGTGTCCTGGAAGTTCGTCCTGGAATTTTGTTCTGAAGTTTTTTCGGTGCGTAGCTAGGGTTGGTAAAAAGCCAGACACCTGCTTTGTTTTTATTGTACTGGCACGCACAAAAAAAGTCACATCAAAAAGGTAGAGGGTCTATTTTAATGAATTTCTCACAATATTGGTAGCGCCGTTAGTTGGTACGCTATGCTCGCGTCACGCAAAACATGGATATGAAAATCGTTTTTTGTTATCGGCTCTCCATGGCGGGTTGAGCGGGGGAAATAGCTATTATGCTATCGTGTAGATGGTGGCCATCGCTTGCCGCATGTTGCTGTCGCAAATCCCTTTATTGACGCAGATCAGGGGCTTTTTGTTAATCTTTCGGCTAGTTGCTCCATGTGACTATTGCTGCCCACGAACGTGGGGTATGTGATGGATAACACCATGGTATTTTCCGTGACATTCATGATGTTTTCATATCCACTAATAAATTCCAGTAAGAAAACTAATGGGAAAAGCTCAGAATTGCATGATTTATAGGCATTATAGCTGTCGCTACTGAATAAAATAGGGGAAACCGGTGAATGGGGCTGCGGCGGCGCTACATTCCTCGCCCTGGCCGGAGCTGTATAACCCGGGCAGTAGTGTTGCCGCTACCTGGGTTTTGGGGATGTGGCAACGACATATCAGCACGACAGTGCCTATGCGTAAGCTAGGCGCGCGCCTTCATAGTGGGCTAGAACTCATTCATGCTATCGTGCTTCCCTTTGTGAACGCACAGGCTAGACTGGTGTGACTATCAGGTCATGTTCACAGTTTTCACGAACTAAGGGGTATTTTTTCTATGAGTGGTGACGCACTGGCTGCGACTCCCATTGCCGATCCCAACGATTCTTTACTGGGGTGGACGCTTCAGACGGAGCTGTCGCTGAACCAGCGCTTTAAAGACATCACGATGTTTGCCCAGTCGGATATGTCCGCCGATGAGCTTGAGCTTATCGACCGCTTCTACGGCACGTTTTTGTCCCGGCAGTTGGCGGCGGGCGCTCAACTGGACACACTGCTGGATAACACCCCGTACTTAGCGGTGACTACGTTGGTGTCTCGCGCCGCGCGGATGGTGGACCCTGAAAGCTTCTTCGCCGAGTACATCGGCGGTCTGGAACTTCACCCAACCCCAGAGTGGGTGGATACGGTGCAGCAGAAAACCCTCGATTTGTTGGTGCAGGTTGGCCTGTGGGTTCCCGAGGATACCCAGCCCACGGTTGAGGTGTTGGCGCTGCATGCCGGGGTAACTGGCTCTGAGGTTGCGGCGCTGTTGGAACTCATGGATAGCCTGGATAGCGACGACGTGGAAGTACCGTTGGAGGCTCTCCCGGCAGAGACCATGCCAGTGACGGCTGCGGTAGCGCAATGGGGCGTCGATACGCTGAAGCCCGTGGTTGATAAGGTTGCGGCTTTCCGAGCCTTTACCCACGCCCACCCCCATAACTGGCAGGAGCTTGACCCACCTGAGCTTCCGGCCTTGGTTCGGGAGGCCGTGGCTGCTGAGTTGCGGGAACGTCCCGTGGGCACGCAAGATCGCACAACGGCTGTGGGTATCGCCACCAGGGAGGCCCGTCCACGGTTGATTATCGATGCCGCGCGCCGCAAGGTGTGCCTGCGCCTACCGGAGCAGATCCTCCCAGAGGGGGCAGAAGAGATTCATTGGCGGGTGAACCTGGACGGCACCACCAAGATTTACCGTACTGGCCGACCGTGGGGCGAGACCGGACCGTTTGCGGAGTCCCTGGATGTGGCGATTGAACGCCAAGTTCGTGAGTTGACCGTCACGGATTCCACCACAGGCACTACCTGGGTGATTCCTGTGGTGGATTCGGATGATCCGGTGCTGGTGTTCAGCGCCAAAGGCCAAAACCTCACTGACAAGGTGTCCTTGCATTACGCAGAGCTGCTGGTGCTTTGCCCCTCGGATGCGACGCTGGTGGACGTAGTGGCTGGTGCGGATATTCCCGTCACTGACACCTTCGATATTGAGGGATGGGCCGGTTGGGTGTGCAGGCGTATTGACGCTCACGCAGCCGCATCTCTCCAGGTTGTTCGACCTGATCAGAAGCCCTCTATTGTGCAGCCGGTGCGGTGTATTGACCCTCGTCGCCGGGTGACTTTCCGTGACCCGGATGCCCCAGTACCGAACCTGTTTTCCTACGCTGGGTTGCCTGTGTACGCGCAGTCGCTGTTGGCGGAGTTTTCGCCCACGGTTTCGGGCCAACCGGAAACGTGGTACTTGTCTATCTCCTCATTTGGCGGGATCGGGCAGGCGGGGGAGGAGGTTGCCCCGGCTGAGCCGCTGGAGATTCCCGCCGAGGGCGGCGTGTTTGATGTGTTCGACCCTGATGCTTATGACGCGCCCTGGGTTGGGGAGTATCTGATTCGCCTGCGCGGCCCGCGTAACGAGTCCTTCCGCCATGAGTTCGCCATCGTGGAGGGGATGCACGCGGTCACGGAGATCGCCGGGCCGTGCCGATCCTTCCGCATTCCAGCGCGCGGCGGTCTGAGCGAGGCGGCGTTGCTGGTGCGCAGTGGTGTTAAGCCGTTTGATGTGTCACCGAAGGAGGTGTTGGTTCCCGCAGATGAGGCCGGTGCGAGCGTTGTGGTGTCTACCGATGAGGGCGACCAGATGCCTTTGCGGTTCATTCCGCCGCGTCTGCGGTTCGAGGTTCCGTTGGTCACCGAACCTGCGATGTGGCGCACCACGCGCCTGGTGTGTACGCCCCGCCAGTGTGATGCAGATGGGGTGGTGCGTATCCGTGCCACGGGTGAGCTGGGCACTCCGACCATGACGGTACGTAACCACCACGGTGCACCGCTGCGAACAGTGAAGCTGACCACCGTGGATGGGGTGACATATACGGCACCCATGGCAGCGCTCGCGGCGTCGATTAACGTGATCAACAGTGGGCGGCTAGAGCTTGAATGGACGGACCACCGCAGTGATAAGCGCGTGTCGGTGAACGTGGCGGATGTAGAGGCTGCCCCACACGCTACCGGCTGCCGTATCGAGGATGGCGCGCTGGTGTACGAACAACCTGCCGCAGGTCGTAATATTGCCGCCTGGGTGTGGCCCGCAACCGCGCCGTGGGTGGGCGGACGCACTGTCCGTGGCCAGCTTCCCGAGACGCTTCTCGACGCCGGTCCGCTCATCGTTCAACTTCATTCCGCTGATAGCTTCAACATGCTGTGGCCACCGTTGGTGCCCAGCGCTGATGCTTTTATCGCAGAGCAGCCGGGCTTCTATCACGACCCTAACCCCGCTCTGGCGGAACTGTCCGCGTTCCTTGCCGGCGAGCGCGAAGATGCGCCGTCCAACCCGGACATCATGCCCATACTCTGGGATTATCTTGATGGCTGGGGGAGTGTGGAGGCATCGTCGCTGGAGTCTCGGAAGGCAGTCATGGAAGCCATGGCTGCGTATCCCAGTGCGGCCTTGAAGGGACTGTCGGTATCGCTGGTGCCCGTGGAAAAGCAGCCCGGGCGGGTCATTGCATCGGGATTGGTACACGGCGTGTTCAACGACGCGAAAGACGTCACAGAGATACACCGCACGGCCTGGATTGGCACTCTGCAGTTGTTGGGACAGCTGCCCGCGCAGTACGCCGCGGCCGAAGTCGGCGAGGGACGCGCCGCGCTGCGCGACACCGTGTCCAAGCTGGAACAAGTGGCGGGTAAACGCCTGGTGGAGGCCCTTGCCACCGGGCGCGATGCCACCTTGGACACAGCCTGTGTGGACCAGTCCATTGTGCACATTGCGCACATGGAACCCGCGCAACAGGACACGCTGATTGAGATGCTGTTCTCGCAGGCGGAGATCGTGCCTGGTCCGATCATGGACGATAGCGCCCGTCTGCTTGCAGTGTTTGAGACCTTCAAACAGCGTGCGGCACTCAATGAACTGCTCTCCGACCAGGCGCTGATTGCCACGGCGGTATCGCTGCTCCGCGCCTTGCGTGGTGCAAACCGCCAACTGTATGCTTCGGCACGTATTCGTTTTGACAAGCTGGACGGCGTGGACACCGATGACCGCAGCAACATCTGGACGTTGGCCCCGGTTATTTCCCTGGTGTTTGCGTTGACCGCGCGTATGCGGGCGCACGAACTGATTGGTAAGTCCAAGTTGCTCACTGAGGCGCGCACCGGCTGGAGTGCTCTTGCCGATGTCGTGCCCGATCTTGTCACCAGTGACCTGATTTCAGCGGAGGCTATGGTCTTGGCGGTGAAATACCCCGGCATTGGCGGATAAGTGGGTTCGTTTTCATTTTTTCGTTAACGGTGCCGTTGCGATACATTTGCGTGGTTGACTAGCATTTTTTGGCAGTTGCGGGTGTGCCGTAATGGCTATCGGACTGTCTACTTAGGTGAGATTCTGGGGCGAACCTGCCACTATGGAGGTTATGACTTTGACGGCCATTATTCTCATCGCAGTTTTTCTGCTGTTTATGCTTGGTGTGTTGATCCTGGTTGGGTTGCGGCGCAGCGATGCCAAGAAGGTATCCTTCACCACAACCGAAGAACCTAAAGAACTCACCCAGCAGGAAAAGTCCGGCAACTATCAAGCCCACGGCGGGTTTAACTTTGCGCCCGCCAAAGCCGACGACAAAGAACCTGCGGTGCTTCCTGGTCAGGAGCTCAAAGCGGAGCCTTCGCACTTCGATCCTGTACCCCTAGAACAAGAAGCGCAGCAACAGGCTGTGCAGGAACCCGTCAAGGAACCAGAGGAACCAACAGCGGAGACCGAACAGGCTGCAGCTGAGCAGGTTGCTTCCAAGCCAGTTGTGGCAGAACCAGTTGCGACAGAGTCCGCCGTGACGGTGCCACCGGCATCTGAGAAGACGGATGCCTCCCAGGTAGAGGATGAGGCTGCTGAAGAAACCACCAAAGAATCCGCCGAAGACAACACTGATGTGGCTGATTCCCAGGAAGAGGAAGCCCCCGAGGAAGCCGCTGAGGTTTCCACCGCCAACGCTGTGGTGGTGGAAGAACTAGACGATGAGCTGGAACTTGAGGAAGTCACCGCCAGCGAGGTGATCGCCGAAACACCCCCAGCAGAAACACCCGAGGAAGCACCCTCAAAGGAAAACACCTCAGACGAAGGCACCACGGACGCCGCCAAGGATGAGGATGAGACCGAGGATGACGCATCCGAACCTGGCGACGAACATAAGGACGATGCTGAAGAGGCTAAAGAAGCTGCAGACTCTGCTCAAACACAGGTAGCCGCTGCGGAGCAAGCGCTGGAAGAAACCCCGGTGCCAGAGGCCCCTGCGCAGAAGGCAGAGTCCCAGAAGCCAGAATCCACGGCTCAGCAGCAGGCACCGAAAGAAGACATTGCTCCAGCTGCAGGTCGCCTGGGCCGGCTGCGTGGACGGTTGTCTAAGTCTCAGAACGTGTTTGGTCAGAGTGTCCTGGGCATGCTGAGCGCTGGTGACCTGGATGATGACGCCTGGGAAGAAATCGAAGACACCCTGCTCATGGCGGACCTGGGAACCACCATCACCATGGACGTGGTGGAAAAACTGCGGGAGAAAATCGCCGAGCGTGGTGTGAGTAGTGAGGAGGAAGCGCGTGCCATGTTGCGTGAAACCCTCATTGAAGCATGCAAACCAGAGTTGGATCGTTCGATTAAGGCGATGCCTTACGAAGGCAAACCGGCTGTGATTATGCTGGTCGGCGTGAATGGCACGGGCAAAACCACCACCACCGGCAAGCTTGCCCGAGTCTTGGTGTCCATGGGGCACAAGGTGCTGTTGGGCGCAGCCGATACGTTCCGCGCTGCTGCGGCCGACCAGCTGGAGACGTGGGGACGTCGCGTTGGTGCGGACACGGTGCGTGGTGCGGAAGGCGCAGACCCCGCATCGGTGGCGTTTGACGCTGTGGCGCAGGGCGTCGATACGCAGGTTGATGTTGTGCTTGTAGATACCGCAGGCCGTCTGCACACCTCGGTGGGGCTGATGGACCAGCTGGGCAAAGTGAAGCGTGTGGTGGAAAAGAAAGCCCAAGTGGATGAGGTGCTGCTGGTGCTGGATGCCACCATCGGACAGAACGGTTTGATGCAGGCCCGCACTTTCCGCGACGTGGTAGACATCACCGGCGTGGTGCTCACCAAGCTTGATGGCACCGCGAAAGGCGGCATCGTCTTCCAGGTGCAGGAGGAACTGGGGGTTCCGGTGAAGCTCGTCGGCTTGGGCGAAGGCGCGGATGATTTGGCTCCCTTCGAGGTCGAAAGCTTTATCGACGCCCTCCTCGGCTAACCCCGGCGAGACTCGCAGGAAACGTGCAGGCGACTTTCCGGGAACGGCCAGCGTCGCCCTGCACAGTAGCGAGCATGAGAAAACGTCCTCTACGACTACAACGACGACACTAAAACCACGTCGTGGTCGAACTTCCCCGTCACCTTCGTCGAGCGCTCCGGTCTGAAGCTCGGCGACCTCAACGAAGAACAACAAAAAGCCGCGCTCAAAGTGCTGAAAGCCCTGCTCAACGATGACGCCTACGCCAAGGTTACCGGCATCATGGAGGGCGACCAGTACCTCTACGACAAAGCAGGTTCCACGGACCTCGGCAACGCCCAATACAACATTGCATTCTTTGGCAACCCCTCCAACACCTCCGCATGGGCGGTGCAGTTTGGCGGCCACCACGTCGGTATCAATGCCACCTTCGACAACGGTGCCATCACCTTCGCACCCACCCACCTGGGCACCCAGCCCACCACCTATGTTGATGACAACGGCCAGACCAAATCCGCGCTGGGCGGCATGTACGAGACCGCTTTTGCCTTCTACAATTCCCTGACCGAGGAGCAAAAATCCAAGCTCTACCAGGGTGAAGAGGTGAAAAACTTGACCTGCGCGCCGGGCGACGCCTGCGACTATCCCACCGGTACCGGCATCAAAGGCTCCGACCTCACTGACGAGCAAAAGCAACTTCTGCTCAAGGTGATCGCCAACTGGGTAGACCTGGCCGACGGTGAGACCACGCAGAAGGAACTCGACGCGATCTCAGCGACTCTTGACGAGACCTACATCAATTGGTCCGGTGCCACCACCTACGACACCTCACAGGGCAAAGGTATCTACTTCCAGATTTCCGGCCCGAAGGCGTATATCGAGCTATCCAGCCAGGACAATACCGCTGGCGCAGAGATTGATGGAGTGTCCACCTCAGGGTGGGGTCATATCCACACCATCTACCGCGACCCAACCAACGATTACGCAGGTAGCGCCACCCAACAGAAGGCATCCGCGCCGACAATGGGCGGTGGCATGCCGGGCGGTGGCATGCCGGGCGGTGGGGAAGGACCAGGTGGGAACGGTGGTACCCCGCCCAACGGCACTCCTCCCAATGGCGGCACCCCGCCGCAGCGGCAGTAACGGTGCCGGGACGCTGGGGGATGCGGGGCGTCGTTAAGCGGCGAAAGTTTGTCATTACCGCAACATTCTGTAGAACTTATTGAGTATATTTCTATCGCATGATAGATTCCTTCCTGATTGATCAAGCGTAACGCCACTACAGCGCCACTACGCCGCGTAGGTGTTCTTGTGGCGCGAAGCTGATCGCGGGGTAAAAGTTATAGGATTGGGAAGATCAATAAGGGAGAACAGTAATGAAACTGATTACAGCCGTGATTAAGCCTTTCACGCTCGAAGACGTCAAACAGTCCCTCGAACAGGTGGGGGTCTACGGCATGACTGTCACGGAAATTCAGGGCTTTGGCCAGCAAAAAGGCCACACCGAGGTGTACCGCGGCGCGGAATACGCCGTGGATTTTGTGCCGAAGGTGAAGGTGGAAATCGTGGTGAGCAACGAGCAGCTCGACGAGGTTGTTGCCGCCATCGTAGACACCGCCCGCACCGGGAAAATCGGCGACGGCAAGGTGTGGGTGATGGATGTGGAAGAACTCGTCCGCGTACGCACCGGCGAGCGCGGAAACGACGCGCTCTAACTCACTCGCGAACTAGCCCGTGTCGCTTCTCGACGCCCCCGCCATCCGCGCCGCCACCATGGCTGAGGTCGGTACACTATTGCGCAGCCTAAAGCTGCCGCCTGGCACTGCGCTGGCCGCCACCGGGTCTTTTGCACGCGGAGAGATGACCCCGTATTCAGATATAGACCTACTGCTTATTCACCCAGATGGCACGCAACACCCGCAGGCGGATGGGGTGTGGTATCCGATTTGGGACGCCAAAAAGCGTCTCGACTATGCGGTTCGCACCCCGCGCGAGTGCGAAGAGATGGTGGCCACTGACACCACGGCCGCGCTCGCGCTCTTGGAGCTGCGTCCCATCGCAGGCGATGCCCAGCTTGTGGAAGAGACCATTCAGCGGGTGCGCACGCGGTGGCGCCGGAGCGTGCCAAAGACGTTCAACACTGTGGTGGATACAGCCATTGCGCGCTGGAATCGGTCTGGTTCCGTAGTCGCCATGACCCGTCCTGATGTGAAGCACGGGCGCGGGGGACTGCGTGATATTGAGCTACTCAAAGCCCTGGCACTGGGAAATGTGTGCGACGCGCCACCTTTAGAAGAGCAGCACCGTCTGCTGCTGGATATTCGCACTCTGCTGCATGTGGAAACGCGCCGTTCACGCGATGTTCTCGACCCCGAATGTGCCACCGATATTGCAACTCACCTTGGTTTCGACGACCGCCTGGACCTCTCGCGCGCGCTTGCCGATGCCGCCCGCACCATTGACGCCACCCTCACTCAGGCGCTCACAACCGCGCGGCATGTTCTGCGTCGTCCCCGTAACTACCGACGCAGGCCCGTGGACTTGGGGGTGGTGGATGCAGGCGATGAATTGCGGCTCAGCCGTAACCAATCCCTGGATGATCCGGGCCTAGTGTTGCGCGTTGGGGCGGCATCGGCCCGCACAGGGCTTCCCGTCTCTGCAGCTACGTGGCGCAGGCTTGCCAGCACCCCGCCGCTTCCCACGCCCTGGCCAGCGACTGCGACCGGTGATTTCTTTGCCCTTCTCGGATCCTCCGAGCACACGGCCCGTGTCGTGGGGGACATGGATACCCACGGGCTGTGGGAGCGCATTGTTCCAGAATGGGTGCATATTCGAGGTCTCATGCCCCGCGAACCTAGCCACATCAACACTATTGACGTGCATTGCCTGAACACGGTGGCCAACTGCGCTCACGTCAGCGTCAATGTGTCCCGGCCCGATCTGCTGTTGCTTGCGGCCCTGTTTCATGACATTGGCAAAGGATATAATCGCCCACATTCCCAGGTAGGGGCGGAAATGATAACGCGTATGGCCGCAAGAATGGGGCTTAACCCGCGCGACCGCATGTGTGTGCAAACCCTCGTTGCAGAGCACACCCTGCTGGCCCGCCTCGCCGCCACCCACGACCCATGGGATGACGCGGCCGTCGATACGCTGCTGGATGCGCTGCACTACGACCTCCTCACCGTGGAACTTCTTCAGGAACTCACGGAGGCCGACGCTCGCGCAACTGGCCCTGCCGTATGGACTGCGCATCTCAACCACGCTGTAACAACGCTTGCCAACTGTGCGCGCAACGCTCTCACCGCCGTCCACCCTCATAAGCCACACGTATCGACGCCCACTGACCTCGGCCTCACCAGCTCCGGCGAACTTGCCCACGTGCATTGGCGCGGCAGCGACATTATCCCCATCCTTGCTCTCATTGCGGCCAAAGGGTGGAACATTGTTACCGCCCGCATTGTTGCGGAACGCACCATGGTACGCGCCGAATTCGACGTCCGTGCCATGCACGTCGGCGGATTCAACCAGGAAGAATTCATCCAAGGTTACAAATCCGGCGTGTTTTCCACCCTCCCCACCCTTGAACCCGCAGCAACCGCTACCCACTGGTTCGGTTCCGTACTCGAAGTCCGGACGGTGGACCGCCGTGGCGCACTCGGCGCGCTCCTCAACGTCATACCCGACTACACCTGGTGCACCGTCGAACTGCCTGGATCCACCATGATCGCCCGCTTCCACCTTTGCGGCGCATTTGATAGGGCAGCTGTGGAACGAAGCATTACCCGAGTTCTGGCAACCGGGTAACCCAACGGGCTAACATGGTGAGGCTAGCTAGCTAATATATTGAGGAAGTACATCGTGTTCGAGTCTTTGTCCGACCGCCTTACCGGTGCCCTTCAGGGACTCCGGGGTAAAGGCAAACTCAGCGAGGCAGACATCAACGCCACCGCGCGTGAAATTCGCCTGGCATTACTAGAAGCCGACGTCTCCCTGCCCGTTGTGCGCGCCTTTATTAAACGCATCAAAGAACGCGCAGCAGGTGCCGAAGTCTCACAGGCGCTCAACCCTGCACAACAGGTTGTCAAAATCGTCAACGAGGAACTTATTGACATCCTCGGTGGCGAAACTCGTCGCCTACAACTAGCCAAAACCCCACCCACCGTCATTATGCTTGCAGGTTTGCAGGGTGCCGGTAAAACCACACTTGCCGGCAAACTAGCCAAGCACCTTGCCGGGCAGGGGCACACCCCCATGCTTGTGGCCTGTGACCTGCAACGACCAGGTGCTGTCCAACAGCTGCAGATCGTGGCGGAACGCGCCGGAGTGTCCTGCTTTGCGCCTGACCCTGGCACTGCGATTGACTCCCACGACCACGACATGGGCACCTCCCACGGCGATCCCGTTGATGTGGCGCGCCGCGGCATTGAGGAAGCAAAACGCACCCAGCACGATGTGGTGATCGTGGATACTGCTGGTCGTCTGGGCATTGACGAGACACTGATGACGCAGGCTCGCAACATTCGCGATGCCGTTAACCCGGATGAAGTGCTCTTTGTTATTGACGCCATGATTGGCCAGGACGCCGTGGCTACCGCTGAAGCCTTCCGCGACGGCGTCGACTTCACCGGTGTCGTGCTCACCAAACTCGATGGTGATGCTCGCGGCGGTGCCGCACTGTCCATCCGCGAAGTCACCGGCAAGCCCATCATGTACGCCTCCACCGGTGAAAAACAGGATGATTTCGATGTTTTCCACCCCGAGCGCATGGCCAGCCGCATCTTGGGCATGGGCGATATGCTCACCCTCATCGAGCAGGCCGAGGCCGTTATGGATGAGGAAAAAGCCCTGGAAGCAGCCAGCCGCTTGGGCAGCGGCGAGTTGACTCTTGAGGACTTCCTAGACCAGATGCTCATGATCCGCCGCATGGGACCCCTGGGCAATATCCTGAAAATGCTTCCGGGTGGCAAGCAGATGTCCGAGATGGCCGACATGGTGGACGAGAAGCACCTCGACCGCATCCAAGCCATCATTCGCGGCATGACCCCCGAGGAGCGCATTAACCCGAAAATTTTGAACGCTTCGCGCCGCAAGCGCATTGCCAACGGTTCCGGTGTCACCGTGACTGATGTGAACCAGCTGGTGGAGCGCTTTTTTGAGGCGAAGAAGATGATGGGTGCCATGGCCGGGCAGATGGGCATGGGTGGCATGGGCAAACGCTCCGCCACCAAGAAAAAACCCAAGGGTCGTAAGGGCAAAAACGGCAAACGCAAAGGCGGCGGCCGCAGAGGGCCTTCGCAACCAAGGATGCCCATGGGTGGTTTCCCTGGCATGGGTGGCGGAATGCCAGGAATGCCTGGTGGTGGCATGCCTGATATGGCCGAGCTTCAGAAGTTGCAACAGCAGATGGGTGGAAAACTCCCCAAAGGCATGGAGAACATTGACTTCAGTCAGTTGGGTATCGAACAGGATAAGAAAAAGTAGCCAGCTAGCCGACGTTTGTGGATGCGCCTGCCAGCCGGTATAGTTCTAGGGGTTGCCCACCCTAGTGGGGAGCTTTTTCATGCTTCACCCTGCGTAACACCGTCCCCGACCACGGTCGACCGGTAGTCACACGCAGGCTCAATCCAAGGGCTGAACCGGCTGTTCGCACAATGCAAATGGTGACTGTACTGCCCAGTGACTACATGTAAGGAGCCATCATGGCTGTCAAAATTAAACTGCAGCGTATGGGTAAAATCCGTACCCCGCACTACCGCGTGGTTGTGGCTGATGCCCGCACCCGTCGTTCCGGCAAGGTTATTGAGAACCTGGGCGTCTACGAGCCCAAGGCCAACCCCTCTGTGATCCGCATTGACTCGGAGCGTGCACAGTACTGGCTGGGTGTTGGTGCACAGCCGACCGATCCGGTATTGGCTCTGCTGAAGATCACAGGTGACTGGCAGAAATTCAAGGGTCTGCCTGGTGCTGAAGGCACCCTGGAAGTTGCCCCAGAAAAGCCCTCCAAGCTTGACCTGTTCAACGCTGCTCTGGCAGAAGCCAACGAGGCTCCCACCGCCGAGGCGATCACCGAGAAGAAGCGCAAGGAGCGCGAGGATAAGAAGGCCACCGAGGCCGCTGCTAAGGCTGAGGCCGAGAAAGAAGCTGAGGCTGAAGCAGACGCAGAGATCGCTGCTGAAGAAGCTTCCGAGTAAAAGTACTCAACACAACAAAACCGCCAGACGCGTGCATCTGGCGGTTTTGCTTTACGTGTTTAGACCTTTTCTGCTGTGAGCATGGTGAGCATAAGTACGTTGCCGTCAGTGGAGGCGTCTTCGGGGCAGTCCACGCGGTGAATCACGTAGGCGGGCAGGTGCACCGCAACACCAGGTTCCAAGCGGACAGTCTCGTCGCCACAGGTGAAATCAAGTGTTCCACGGAGGGCTTGCACGATAATGGGGTGCGCAGCCTTGTGGTCTTGAAGCTGTTGTCCGGGAAGGAAATTGAAGGCGATGATGTTGGCATGATCGCCTTGGAACAGGCGTGACACGGCGGGGACGTTCCGGTCGGGGTTGGGGGCCGGGGCGTCGGCAAGCACGCGAACTGTGGACATTCCGGCTGCGGATTCGTTGTCGGCCGGGCCGAAGGTATCGGGAGAATTAACAGGAATATTCATGCCTTCCATGATGCACTTTTTTTGATGAGTGCGCCATGGAATCAAGTGTTATGTGCGTTTCAGCACCATGCCGATAGCGTTCATGTGATTGGCGTGTTCGCGGAACGTGCTCCGCATGGTGAGAATGCGGCGACGAATGTCCGGCTGGCGGAGAATATTAAAAACGATCTTCGCGGTGCGGAGGGGGCCTTCGTCGGCAATCATGCGGCGTGGTTCCAGCAGTGCCATGGGGGCGTGGTACACACCGACCACGGTGAAACCGGCCTGCTCGGCGATCTCAGTCCACTCGGCGGTAGTCAAGGGCCTAGCGTTGACTTTGATTGCCCGGGCCAGCGCCCGTTGAATCTCCGTTTTGACTTCCGAGTCCAGTTCATCAGGGGTGAGCCCGAGTTCGTGGATGGCATAGTATCCGCCTGGTGCCAGGATGCGGGTGGCCTCCTGCATGATCTCCAACTTGTGCTTGTCTGTCTGCATGGTCAGCATTGCCTCGCCGACTACGATGTCGGCGGAATCATCGGGCAGCCCAGTCTCGGCGGCACTTCCGTTGATGATCTCCACGTTGGCAGGTGATGTGGGAGACTTTTCCACAATGCCCGCGAGGGTCTGTTTAGTGGTATCGACTGCATGAGGGTCTGCGTCAACGCCGGTGTACGTGGAGGGCTTCTTCTGTAGGATTTCCTGCGCGGTGACACCCAGGCCGGGTGCAAATTCAACAACACGCTGATCGCGGATGGGCAGTTGCTCAATGAGCCACCGGGTGGTTTCCAAACCTCCCGGCCGGAGCACTTTCTTGCCTACCTTTGCAAGGAGCCAGTGGCCGGCGAGGGGTTTCGAGGAAGTGCTGTCAGACATGGGAACCTCATAACGTCGGAATGGGTATTTGCTTAGGATAAGATTACGCTGTTTTGCCGGATGTGGTGGTCTATGCTGTGTTGACATGGAGCTAAAGATTGGTCGCGTGGTGAAATCCCATGGAATTAAAGGCGAAGTGACGGTTGAGATCACTACCGATGAACCGGATATTCGTTTCGCCGTGGGGGAGGTTCTTCACGGGCGTCAGGGCTCCAAGGAACATGCCTTGACCGTTGAGGCCGCGCGTGCGCATCAACGTCGGTTGCTGGTCAAGTTTGAAGAGATCACGGACCGTAACGCCGCTGACTCGCTGCGCGGAACCGTGTTTTACGCCCCGCCACTGGACAGCGATGACGACGATGAAGGCTTCTACGACCACGAGCTTGAGGGCCTGCGCGTGATTCACGATGACGCCAATATCGGCGAGGTGACGGGTGTGCTGCATGGTCCAGCTGGGGAAATTCTGGAGGTGCGATTGAGCGGCGGCAAAGACGTGCTGGTCCCATTCGTGCATGCCATAGTGCCAGAGGTGGATCTTGATGCTGGTACTTGTACCATCACCCCGCCTGATGGACTCTTGGAGCTGTGACATGCGGCTTGATGTGATCACCATTTTTCCTGAGTACCTCGATCCATTTCGGCATGCACTGTTAGGCAAGGCGATTGAGAAAAATATTCTTCAGGTCGGCGTACACAACCTTCGGGACTGGGCGACAGACGTGCATAAATCCGTCGACGACACGCCCTACGGCGGAGGACCTGGCATGGTCATGAAACCCGAGGTCTGGGGACCTGCACTCGACGATGTTGCCGTTGGTGTTGCTGATGCACCCCTGCTGGAATCGGTGCAGCCCCACCTCATTAAGTCGAGTGACGCCGACGTGCACGGTGGCGGTGATCAAGAGGGTGTCGATAAGAAACCTTTGCTCATCGTGCCGACGCCCGCCGGTAAGCCCTTTACTCAAGACATGGCGCGGTCCTGGTCTGCGGAGAACCACATTGTGTTCGCTTGTGGGCGCTACGAGGGCATTGACCAGCGCGTCATCGACGATGCCACCCGCAACTACCGAGTCGAAGAGGTCTCGATCGGAGACTATGTGCTCATCGGTGGGGAAGTAGCGGTGCTGGTCATCGCTGAAGCTATCGTCCGCCTCATTCCCGGTGTGCTCGGCAACACGCGAAGCCACGAGGAGGACAGTTTCTCTGATGGCCTCCTGGAAGGTCCCAGCTACACCAAGCCCCGCACCTGGCGAGGGCATTCCGTTCCCGACGTGCTGTTTTCCGGCAACCATGCACTCGTCGATCGCTGGCGCCGCGACCAATCCCTTCTCCGCACCGCTTCTCGACGCCCCGACCTCATTGATGCTCTCCGTGCTTCGGGTGGCCTCAACTCAGCCGACGAAAGTGTGCTTGACAAGATTGCGGCGGCACGACCGGTGCGCGTGTCCCTAAATGTCCTGCTCACTCCGGCAGAATGGGTACGCAGCCAGGCACTACTCTCCGACGTGGAGGGATTCACTGTGGAATCACTGGAAGCTGAGGAAATGTCCGGCTTTTGCGAAGCCGAGAACATGCTGGTCGCCCAATATCAGCAGCTTCACGGGCGGTCTCCCGTTGTGGAAGTCGTGCACCGCATTGAGATAACGGGCACGACCACGCTTTCCGACCGCGACGTTACCCGCGCAGTGGTTGACTCCGCGTTCCCCGAAGGTACGCTCTGGTACGGGACGGCCATAGCGGAGTGAGTTTGGTAGAGCGTGGTGTTGGGGAGGCAGCTCATGATCTATCAAACTGCCGTTTTTGGCCTTAAAATTGACACTTTGATAGAGCGCTGCAATGCTCAAACATCACGCTCTATCAAAATGCCAAAAAAGCAGGATAAATTGGCAGTTTGATAGAGTCAGACACCAAACTAAGCCGTGGTGCTCTATCACAACGCCCGAGGAATGACTCGCTGGGCAATATGTCGTTGAAGTGCAGTTGGATTTTGTAGCAATGCATTCGTGACTCGCATGGACTCCCAACCAAGATCATGCAGGGATCAGAGTTACTTCCGCGTCATAATCATGCTGTTTGCGCGTGAGGTGATGCTCGCCATCGTAGAACAAGCCAACTTTTTCTTTGCGCCAACCGCAGTCAAGCCTGGTAACTAGACGGCCACCACAATATATCGGGATCTGTGTTGTAAGGCCAGGGTGCACTTGCGCGGCAATGAGGCGAAGAGCTGTCTCGGGTGGGGATTGGGCACCAGGATCTGACAAGCCCACAGCCTTTTCCACGATTGTTTTCTTTACGACACCCTTCGCTTCAGCCTGTATGTCTCCAAGATTGAGATGGGGATCTAGCTGCCGAATTGCGTCAATGAACTGTACAGATCTAGTTTCACCATAGGATAGTCCTGGCACATTGTACGTCCACCAACCATGTGCATTATTCATAATGTCACGAAGGCACTGCGCGGCGGCGTAGGGCAGCATGGTCGTGCGTAGATTCGGAAACTCAGGGTCTGGCGTACATGTTTCAAGGGAAGCACCAAGTCGGCGACGATTCGGTCTGCGTAGGGTGGTCGTCTTGTGGAAACCACTCCTCACCAGCAGCGTCACCGGCGCGGTGTCAGTCCAATATGAAAGCCCCGCATAGGAAGCGGCGGCCCAACTGTCGATCACAGCCTCGGGCGCTGTGAGGTGGTGGGCGCGGGCGCGGGTAATGATGTCCACATGCGTTGAACCTTCAGTCCGCAGCATTCTCACCCCGTGGACAATTTCAGTAAACAAATGGTCAAGTTCCCTGCGTGAATGCCGGCACAGTAGGGTGTGGGTGCGTTCAGGTGTCATACTTCCTCTGTAACCGACTATCTCGCCCTAGCAGCGCAGCGCACCCTGTGCCTGTGGACAGTTCCACGTTATCCACAACCGCCACGACAACATCTGTGTCCCTGCCCCGACCCGAACCGACAGCCGACTATGCTTGTTCAAATGATTAATTCCACTATTGCCCGCGAGCTTGGGGTGTCGGAGAGCCAAGTTGCAGCCACGGTTGCATTGTTGGATGAGGGGAACACGGTCCCGTTTATTGCGCGGTATCGCAAGGAGATCACGGGCGGCCTGGACGACTCGCAGCTTCGCCAGTTGGAGGAGCGTTTGGCATATCTCCGGGAGTTGGAGGAACGTAAGCAGAGCATCCTCGCCGCGATTGAAGAGCAGGGGAAACTCACCGATGATCTGCGTGCCTTGATTCTCGCCTGCGAGACGAAGGCCCGTCTAGAGGACTTGTATCTGCCCTTTAAAAAGCGCCGCAAAACCAAGGCCGATGTTGCCCGTGAGGCCGGGATTGAGGCGCTGGTGGATGCGCTTATCGACGTCCCGTCAACCGATGCCACCTCCGCCGCCACCGCGTACGTGTGTGAGGGTTTCGAGGATGAGAAGAAGGTACTGGAGGGAGCTCGCGCTATCTTGGTGGATCGCTGTGCCACCAACGCTGACCTGGTGGGGGAGGTTCGCGAGGAAATGCTGAGTCGCGGCCACATGACCGCCTCCGTCGCGGAAGGTAAGGAACAGGAAGGCGCTAAGTTCAAGGATTATTTCGAGTTTTCGGAGTCTTGTGAGTCGCTGCCGTCGCACCGCATTCTGGCTCTGCTGCGCGGAGAAAAGGAAGGCGTGCTGAACCTGCATCTCGATGCCGGGGATGACGCATTCTATGAGGGGCTTATCGCGGATCGTGCAGGTATTGATACTACTAACCCCTGGCTTGACGACGCCGTGCGCTGGGGCTGGCGCACCAAGCTCTATGTGTCCTCGGGGCTGGATGTGCGGATGCGGTTGAAGGAGAAGGCCGAGGCAGGCGCGTTGGAGGTGTTTGCCAAGAACCTGCGTGATGTGTTGCTGGCCGCTCCGGCCGGTCAGCGGGCCACCTTGGGGTTGGATCCGGGGTACCGCAATGGCGTGAAGTGTGCCGTGGTGGATACAACTGGCAAGGTGTTGGAGACCATGATCGTCTACCCGCACCAGCCGCAAAATCGTTGGTCCGACGCGGTGAAGGTGTTGTCCACGGCATGTGCCACGCATGGCGTGGATTTGCTGGCTATCGGCAATGGCACGGCATCCCGGGAGACGGAGAAGCTGGCATCTGAGGTTGCGGATATGATCGCCACCGCTGGTGGTACCCGCCCTACGCCGGTGGTGGTGTCGGAGTCGGGCGCGTCGGTGTATTCGGCTTCTGAGGTTGCTGCGAAAGAATTCCCCGATATGGATGTGTCGTTGCGGGGTGCCGTGTCTATTGCACGGCGGCTGCAGGATCCGCTTGCGGAGTTGGTGAAGATTGATCCGAAGTCCATTGGCGTGGGGCAGTACCAACACGATGTGAACCAAAGCGCACTGGCAAAAACGCTGGATGCGGTGGTGGAAGATGCGGTGAACGCGGTGGGCGTGGACGTGAACACGGCGTCGATACCTTTGCTCACGCGGGTGGCGGGTGTGACGTCAACGCTGGCGGGCAACATTGTGGCGTACCGCGATGAAAACGGGGTATTTCCTAGCCGCGCGGCGCTGAAGAAGGTGCCGCGCTTGGGGCCGAAGGCGTACCAGCAGTGCGCGGGCTTCCTGCGTATTCAGGGTGGCAAGGATCCGCTGGATGCGTCAGCGGTGCACCCGGAGGCGTATCCGGTGGTGCGGGCGATTGCCACTGCGACGGGCTTGACTGTGGCGGAACTGATCGGCAATACCCGCGTGCTTCACGGGCTGAACCCGGCGGATTTTGCCACCGACGAGTTCGGAGTCCCCACCGTCACCGACATCATCGCCGAGCTGGATAAGCCTGGCCGCGATCCCCGCCCCGAATTCACCACAGCCACCTTCAAAGAAGGAGTGGAGAAGGTCTCTGACCTGCAGCCCGGCATGATTTTGGAAGGTACCGTGACTAACGTGGCCGCTTTCGGCGCGTTCGTGGATGTGGGTGTCCATCAGGACGGGCTGGTGCACGTGTCCGCTATGTCGGACACGTTTGTGGATGACCCGCACACGGTGGTGCGTTCCGGCCAGGTCGTCAAGGTGAAGGTCATGGAAGTGGATGTAGATCGTCAGCGCATCGGCCTATCGCTGCGGTTGAATGATGAACCCGGAGCAAAGGGGCCGAAGAAGTCGAAGGGTGCGCAAGCTGGTAAGAAGCCCCGTCAACAACGTGGGAATGGACGCAGCCAACGCCAGCGCCGCAATGACCGCAACGACACTGCGGGCGGCAGCATGGCTGATGCACTGCGAAAAGCAGGTTTTGGTAACTAAGGCGCTGTGGTCATCGACTGGTCACAGTACGACTGGTCATAGCACGACAAAACCCAGCGTGACCAGAGAGAGTGCCAACATTCCCAGGCAATTTAGCCAGAATTCCCTGCCCAGGAAATGCGCCCGAATGTGTGCCACGACGGCACACAGGAAGTACACCACCACGCCCACGGTGGCTGCCAGCCCGACGCCCGCGTATCCGGCGTCGGCAAGCCAGTGGTCGGCGATGAGGCCCGCAGCTGCCAGGGTTTTGATCACGAGCAGCACCCACCAGAAGTTTTCCGGCAGGTTCACCCCGCTCAGGCACGCGCGAATGAACGCCATGGGACGTATGGACATGGCGACGTCGGCGAGTAGGACGACGGCGAGAAAAAGAGTCATTGATTACCTTCCTTGGTACGTGAGGGTGCCCATAGCGTCCGGTTCAGTTGTCAGATTCAGCCCTTCACGCAGAAACTTGCCGAACGCACCGGGAACGCGCAGGTTAACAAGGATGCGCTTGCTTCCGTGTGCTGTGCGATACCGCTCGGCAGCCTCGCGTGATGTCAGGGTTTCTGGTCCAGCGAGGGTCAACACATCTGATTGGGGCAGGGATGCCAGCTGCGTAGCGACGTCTCGTGGATCAATCAGCTGCCACCGAGCCCCTGTCGGTAGTGTGATGAGGCCGGTGGGCGTTGCGGCGTCGAAAAGCGAGGTGAGAAATGTGGTGAATTGTGTGCATCGTACGGTGGTGTAGGGGAGACCGGACGATGCGTAGACCTGATGTTGTTGTTGCTTGTGTTTGTAATACGAGAATGTGCTCTTGTCCTGGTTGAGGATGCCCAGGCAGAGGATGCGGGGTGTGACAGCGGCGCGGTGAACGCTGGAGACAACATTGGTGGCCATTGTGGGGAGCATGGAGCTGCGGCGTTTGGCGTCGGTGACGTCAATGATCAGTTCTGTCCCTTCCACCATGTCCAACGGAATGAGCTGTGTGGAGAGGTCACCATGTGTACGTCGTGACCAGGCGGTTACAGTGTGCCCGTCGTCATGGAGACGTTGTGTCAGCGGTGTGCCAATGTTCCCCGTTGCCCCGAGTACAAGGATGTTCATGAGTGTGCCCCTTGCGAGGTGAAAAAGAAATCGACGAAGCGGCGCAGCTCAGTGGTGGGAAGCTGGACGTCGCCCACAGTGGCATCGACACTGCCCGCCCATACCACCAGCACCCCTAAGAAACCCAGGTAGAGTGCGTGGGCAGCGCTGGCGGCGGTGTCAGCGTGCTGGGGTAAGAAGTGCGTGATGAGTTCTGCAAATTCTCGTTCAAGCGCTTCGGCGAGTTCGTTGAAGATGATCGAGGAGTGCGAGCCGCTGACCAGCGTGGCAAAGTACTCGCGGGATAGGTCCAAGTGCTTGGCGAAAATCGTAAGGAATGGAGAGACGGTGGCCAGCACTGCGTCGGTGGGGTTGGGCGTGTCGGCAATGCCAGTGTGGCCGTTGCGCGATTGGTGGATGGCTGCAATCTTTGTGTCAAAAATCCTGATGAGCAGCGTTTTCTTATCGCCAACCGACATGACGGAGCCAGTGCTCACATTGGCTTCTGCGGCGATGGCGCGGATGGTCGCGTTCTGGTATCCGTGCGTGACAAAGTGCTGTTCTGCAGTGGCAAGGATGGTGTTTTCTGTGGCCAAGCGTTGTTCTTGTCGTGCGGTCATGAGTGATCCTATCTGCGTAACACGCCAGGATGAACATGTTCAGTGAACATGTTCACCAAAGTAGTGATGAGTTGTTGTGCTGTCAACAGGAGGCGTTGTATGTGCGTCTTGTTGCATCGATTTTTGACGCCACAGCGCTTCATGTGCGAAAATTGCGCAGTTGTCTGCTTGGTCTTGGCCTGGCAGTGGCACGTCATGTCTCGGATACGAGCCGGCCGAGCGCCCGATTAGTCACCGCGCGATGGTGCGGTGGGAGGCGCCGCCAGGTTCCTCTTTCTATTACAGAACTTAAGGATTGTTTCTATGAACATTCTGGATAAGGTCGATGCCGCACAGTTGCGCGACGATATTCCGAAATTCCGCCCCGGCGACACTGTGAACGTTCACGTGAAGGTCATTGAGGGTGACAAGTCCCGTATTCAGGTTTTCAAGGGTGTTGTTATCCGCCGTCAGAACGGTGGCATCCGTGAGACCTTTACGGTTCGTAAGATTTCTTTCGGTATTGGTGTGGAGCGTACTTTCCCGGTGCACTCACCCAACATTGACAAGATTGAGGTTGTCTCCCGCGGTAAGGTTCGCCGCGCTAAGCTGTACTACCTGCGTAATCTGCGTGGTAAGGCAGCCAAGATCAAGGAATACCGCGAGCAGTAGTGCTTGGTTTCTTGATGTGATCCACAGGATGGACACGACGCCCCGTTTCGGAGATGAAGCGGGGCGTTTTTGTGTGTACCACCGCTAGCGTGGCGAGGGTAGTAGATGTGAGACGTATAAAAGTCTGTTTAGGGTTTCCGATGTAACTGGTAGAGTTTTCTTTCGTGACTGACTCGAACGATAACTTTCGCGTAGACAGCAGCCGGGCTGATGATCGCCACGACGATGACCGCGATGCTGGTCGTAAGAAGAATAAGCGGGGGGACGATGGCCGTCGGCAGCTGCCGTGGTACATCGAGATCCCCGTCGTGGTGTTCACCACCATCCTGATCATTGGGTTGCTGCACACGTTTGTTGGTCGCCTGTATGTTATTCCGAGTGAGTCGATGGAACCTACGCTGCACGGGTGTAGTGGTTGCACAGGCGACCGCATTTATGTGGAGAAAATTTCGTATCGTTTCGGCAGCCCGAAGCCGGGGGATGTGGTGGTGTTTGCAGGCACCGAGTCGTGGAATGCTAACTACGATTCACGCCGCTCCTCCAACCCTCTGATTCGTGGTCTGCAGAACCTCGGGTCTATGGTGGGGGTTGTCGCGCCGGATCAGAATGACCTGGTCAAGCGCGTTATTGCGACTGGTGGTCAGACAGTGGAATGCCAAGCTGGGGATACGGGCGTGAAAGTCAATGGCAAAGTGATTGATTCTTCCTACACGCTGCAGCCGCCCGCCTACCCGGTGGATCAGTCCACCGGGTCGGAAGCATGTGGTGGTCCCTACTTCGGCCCCGTGAAGGTGCCTGAAGGGAATGTCTTTGTGATGGGCGACAACCGCACTAATTCTGCGGATTCCCGCTATCACATGGCCGACCAGTACCAGGGCACCATCCCCGAGAAGAACATTGTGGGCAAGGTTGTAGCCATTGCGCTTCCGCTTGGCCGAATGGGCCTAGTGGACGACCCAGATATTCAGCACTAACATCCGCACGGTGCGTACGTTAAAGCAGCTCCGTACGTACGAGGTCACCCTATCCAAGAGTGGTCTCGGCCCGGTCGCGGGGGTTGATGAGGCGGGTCGGGGTGCCTGCGCCGGTCCTATTGCTATCGCCGCATGCATCTTGCCGGATCACCCGATCACAGATCTGGCGGAACTCACCGATTCTAAAAAACTCACAGCACGCCAGCGCCAGCGCCTTTTCCCGCTGGTGAAGAACCACGCGCTGTCATGGGCCGTGGTGCTGGTCTCCGCACAGGACATTGATGCCCACGGCATCCAGGACGCCAACGTTTCCGGCATGCGGCGTGCGGTGGCCGCGCTGGATACCCGGCCCGGGTTCGTGCTTGTTGACGCCCTGCGCATCCCAGGTTTTCCAGTACCTTCACTGCCCATCATCGGCGGCGATTCGCGTGCTCGTTGCATTGCTGCGGCGAGCGTGTTGGCAAAACAAACCCGTGACAATCTGATGATGGAATTAGATTCACGCTACCCGGCCTATGGGTTTGCTGCACATAAGGGGTACGGCACGGTTTCTCATATGGATGCGGTGCGCCGTCACGGTGCGTGCCCAGAACATCGCTATAGTTATTCAAATGTGGCTGCTGCTCATTCGGAGTGGGAGCAAAGTTGCGTTTAGCTGGGAGGTTGTGGCGTGAGCGCTGAGGAACTCGACAACTACGAGGCCGAGGTTGAGCTGTCTCTGTATCGTGAATACCGGGATGTGGTGAGCCAATTCTCTTACGTGGTGGAAACGGAGCGCCGCTTCTATTTGGCCAATGGGGTGGAGTTAATTCCGCACAGTGCGCACGGCGAGGTGTATTACGAAATTCGCATGTCAGACGCGTGGGTGTGGGATATGTACCGTTCGGCGCGTTTTGTGCGTTACGTCCGAGTGATTACATATAAGGACGTCAATATTGAAGAATTAGACAAACCGGAGATGATCATTCCGAAGTAGCGGGGTGATTGCGGTCTGTCAAACGCGCCCCAGGGACACTGTGGATAATCAACCGCTATCCACAGGTGGACGACGGGGTGGTTGCGCGGGGTGGGCGTCGATACGCATAGTAGGTAGTGAACATCGGGGCAGATAATAGTTCACTACCTGGGGGTTTGTTATGGCGTATGCCAAACATAACTTGTTGTTGGGATGCCGTGGCGAGGAGCTGGCGGCACAGTATTTTGAAAATCTAGGTGCGGAGATCGTGGGCCGCAACGTCCGGTACCATTGCGGCGAGCTTGATGTCGTGGCACGCTTCCCTGATGGGGAAGTAGTGTTCGTGGAAGTCAAAACACGCAGCAGCCTGGACTATGGTGGCGCGGAGGCGGTGACGCCAGAAAAATTGACTAAGCTGCGTCGGGCGGCGGCGATGTGGCTGCAGGGCAAGCCGTACATGCCTGTTCGTTTTGATGTTCTTGTGGTGCTCATGAACGGCGACGATGTGAACTACGAGCATTACGAAGGAGTCACCGATGGCGCTTGGTAGAGCGCTATCGGCAGCGATCGTAGGGGTCACCGCAACCATCGTCGATGTGGAGGCCAATGTAGGGCCGGGACTGCCGCGCATCCAGATCGTTGGGCTCGCTGACACTGCTATTTCGGAATCCCGCGACCGCATGAAAACCGCCGTGGCCAACTCTCAACTGCACTGGCCAAAAACAAAGGTTGTGGTCAGCCTCTCGCCAGCATCCATGCCCAAAGCCGGTTCGCATTTCGACGTCGCCATGTGCCTGGCCATTCTCACCGCCAGCTCTACTGATCCGCTGGTTCGCCAGCGCCTCAGCGAGACGGTGCTGTTGGGTGAGGTCGGGCTGGACGGTTCGCTGCGGCCTGTGGCTGGGGTACTTCCCGTGCTGATGGCGGCACGCCGCGCCGGGTTGCGGCGCGTGATCGTCCCTCAGGGGAACGCTGCGGAGGCCGCGCTTATCGACGTCCCGGTGGACCAGAAACTGGGCACCCCGCGGATGTCTGTCCTGGCTGCCCGCAGCCTCGCACAGATTATGGGTTGGGTGAATGATCTCGTGGAATTGCCCAGTGCTGTAAGTGTCGCGGAGGCGCAAGGCACAGGGGCGTCGGAAAGTGCTGCGGTCCCGGACATGGCGGATGTGTGTGGTCAGCCTGAGGCGCGGTGGGCAGCGGAAGTTGCTGCCGCTGGCGGGCATCACATGATGATGGTCGGTCCGCCTGGTACGGGTAAGTCAATGATCGCGGCGCGGTTGCCTGGTCTTTTGCCGCCTCTTGATGCTGGGCAATGTGTGCAAGCTACGGCGGTGCATTCGGTCGCGGGTGGGGTGTTTCACGGTCCTGTACTTGTGCCGCCGTTTGTCGCTCCTCATTACAGTGTGTCGCGGTCGGCGCTACTCGGCGGTGGCAGTGGAATGCCCAGGCCCGGTGCGGTGAGTTTGGCGCATCATGGTGTGCTGTTTCTTGACGAGGCCAGTGAGATCCCCGCATCGGTGCTGGATAGTCTGCGTACTCCCTTGGAGGAGGGCGAGGTCCGGTTGGTGCGAGCCCGTCATGACGTGCATTTCCCGGCGCGGTTTCAACTGGTGTTGGCGGCTAATCCCTGTCCGTGTGGTGCGGAGGATCCCAGTTCGTGCAGATGCTTGGCGCGGGTTCGGATGCGCCACTTGTCCAATATTTCCGGACCGTTGCGGGATCGCCTGGATATTTTTGTGCATACCCGGGGTGTGGGTGCTGTGCTGGGACATGCGGGTGAGGAGTCCACGGCGTCGATAAGGAAGCGCGTGGTGGCGGCTCGTGAGCGGTCGGTTGCGCGCTGGTCGCGCGCGGGGGTGCGTGCACGTTCCAACAGAGATGTGGATTCGCAGGTCTTGCGGCGGGAGTTCCCGGCTGATGATGCCGCAATGGCCCTTCTTGCTGCCTACCTGGGCAATGGCGATGTAAGCCAGCGGGGTGTCGATCGGATGCTGAAGCTTGCCTGGACCATCGCCGATCTGGCGGGGGCGTCGCGTCCCGGGTTGGATCATGTGGCGCAGGCGTTTGAGCTTCACGGTGCCCCAGTGGAGGTGGCGGCATGAATGAGAATGATCGCCGTAGGCTGGCGTGGGCGTACCTGTCGCGCGTGGTTGAGGGGCCGAATGCTCATGTACAGGCGCTTCTGAATGCTGGGCATGATGTGGAACGTATTGTGTGGGGGATTAAACACCGTGAGGAGTGGATCGGGGAGGGGCTGTTGCGTCAGACACGATCACGGTGGGACTGGGAACGCTCGGCCGAAGACCTTGCTGCCGTAAGCGCGCTGGGTGGTCGCTTGGTCACGCCGGATGATCGGGAATGGCCGCATGCGGAGTTTGATCATGCGTTTGGGTTCGCACAGTCGGGGAAGAGCGAACATGCCCGGACCTATCAGGAGGATGCGGTGCAGCCGCATGCGCTGTGGGTGCGGGGCGGAATGCTTGCGGGTTTGTGTGCCCATAGCGTTGGTGTGGTGGGCACTCGTGCTATCTCGCGGTATGGGATGGAGGCGACCAGGCTTCTGGTCTCGGGGTTGGTGGAACACCACTGGGTGATTGTGTCTGGTGGTGCGTTGGGTGTGGATACTGTTGCGCATGAGCAGGTCATTGCCTCGGGTGGTGCCACGGTGGTGGTGTCTGCATGTGGGCTTGATCGCGTGTACCCCGCACGGAATGCCGGGTTGTTTGACCGGATTTTGGCGTTAGGTGGAGCGTTGGTCAGCGAGTATCCTCCGGGGGTGGCTCCTGCGCGGCATCGGTTTCTCACGCGTAATCGCCTGGTGGCAGCCTTGTCACAGGGTGTGGTGGTCATGGAGGCCGGATGGCGTTCGGGCGCGTTGAATACGTTGACGTGGGCTAGCGGGCTTGGACGGGTGGCCATGGCGGTTCCCGGGCCGATTACACATATCAATTCCCTCGGCTGTCATGAGCGCATTAAGGATGGCCGTGCTCAGCTGGTGGCGTCGGCTGATGACGTGCGCGCACTGCTGGGCGCGGTGGGTACGTTGGATTCGGCTGAGCAGTATGAACTGCAGTTTGCGGCATCGCCGATCCAGGGGTTATCGCGGTCGGAGATGCGGGTCTTTGACGCGCTTCCTGCTGAGAGTTCCGCTGATGAGACGGGTTTAGATGCGGAAAGCGTTGCTCAGGAAAGCGGGTTGCCATTGCCGTTGACTGTGCATGTGCTTGTTGATTTGGCAAAACGCGGACTTGTCGTGCGGGAGGGCGTGATGTGGCGGCGGGGCTAGTGTGACGCGCAAAAATGCAGATCATAGACCTGATGGCAGCGGCATCATCAAAAAGTTGGAAAAGGGGGTTGTCAAAGTTGGTGAGGGTGCGCTAATGTTGGTGAGGCAAGCCTAAGTTAGACATGAGAGGTTCGGGCTGGTTCCTTTGATGTCACTGCCATAGAGACCCCGCAAAGCGGGTGAAGGGCGCGCCCTTCTCAGCGCAGGGAGTCTAGGCGCTAGGGTTATGCACTATGGGTGAGTCAGAAGCAGAGGCGGCACACGTGAAGTCCACGGTGCCGCCTTCTGCTGTTCAATTAGCGCTGGAAGACTACGCAGAGGAACTAGCGCTCCTGCGCGGCAAGTCGCCAGCAACAATCAAAGGCTACACATCTGACATCTCCACGTTTATCGCCCAGCATCCCTCGTGGGAGGACTTCACGCTGCTCACTATGCGGCAGTGGCTGGCACAGGCCGCAGCTGAAGGAAAAGCACGGACAACCCTGGCACGTCGTACAGCGGCGCTCAAAGGATTTTCCACTTGGGCGGCCAAAAAAGGATACGTGGCCAGCGATGTCGCCGCGCGCCTGGTCACCCCGAAGGCTGGGAAACACTTGCCGCACGTACTGAAACAGAAAGATGCGGCGACGCTGATGGATAACGCGGCGTTAACAAGCGAACCGGAGTTCTTGCGCGACGTTGCCATGCTAGAAGTGCTCTACGCGTCGGGGTTGCGAGTGTCCGAGCTATGCGGACTGGACGTCAACAGCGTGGATAGGTCGCGCGGCAGTGCCAAGGTCCGCGGCAAAGGTGACAAAGAGCGGGTGGTGCCGCTGGGATCTGTGGCGCTGGAGGCGATCGCGGCATGGGAAAATAACGGCCGTGGGCAGCTGGCCGCGCCGGGGGAGCAGGCGCTCTTTGTGGGCAAACGGGGCGCACGCATTAATCCCCGGCAGGTACAGCGCGTGGTGAAGCGCGCCGCCGCGCAGGCGGGGTTGGCGGACACGAGTCCGCATGGGCTTCGGCATAGCGCTGCCACGCACATGCTGGAGGGTGGTGCTGACCTGCGTGTTGTTCAGGAAATGCTGGGGCATTCCTCACTGCAGACCACGCAGATTTACACGCATGTGAGTGCGCAGCGGCTTCGCGACGCTTACAAAAACGCCCATCCTCGTGCTTAGGGTGCTTCAGGCGGCGACCGGTTTGAGCCTGATGTGCGGTTCGGCAAGCAGGCTCAGGGGATTGAGGTAATCCTTCCCGCGCTTCGCACCCCAATGCAAACCCGGCCAGCCGTCCGTCGGAGGTGCCAGCGTGCCGATCTCCTGACCCGCATGAACCCGCTCACCCTGCGCAACCCGGGCGTGAACCGGCTGGTAGGTGGTGCGAATACCATCCGCATGATCAATGGACACCACTGGCGTACCCGCCACCATGCCAACAAACGCCACTACGCCATCGTCTGCGGCGCGTACTGTGTCGCCCACCTCAAGCTGCATATCGACGCCCCGGTGACCCGGTAACCAGTTATGTTCCGGCTTGTCAAAAGCACGCAACACCCGTCCTGGACCCGGGGCACCCGTGGTCGGATCCACATAGGCTATGGCGGGAGGCGGGAAAACTAAGAGCGTTAAGGCGGTGAGTGCGGCGATGACTATTTTCCTCATGTTTTCAGTGTTGCCGCTCGCTAGGTTGGCGTGCTTTGGCCTTGTGGAAGATGGGAAGGGTGTGGCCTGTGTGGCCATCAGGTGTCGGGGTTGCTGACTGCGCTGTGGAAAACCGGGGGTGAGGTTTGAAAGTCGCTGGAAACAGGCGTAAAGTGTTGCGAGCAATGCGCACACGTGCGCGTTGACTACGCGCGGTCACGCACTAGCGCACAACAAGGTCCCCTGACTACGCGGTAGTTGGGGGTGTTGCTGTGACTGATGGCCGCTAGGGTGCGGGCAAAACCCGCACATGTTGGAAAACCGAAACTACTGAAAGAGAGGGAGCATTCCCATGGCAGTTGTAACCATGCGCGAGCTTCTCGATGCCGGTGTCCACTTTGGCCACCAGACCCGCCGCTGGAATCCGAAGATGAAGCGCTTCATCTTCACTGACCGCAACGGCATCTACATCATTGACCTGCAGCAGACCCTGACCTACATCGACAAAGCATTCGAGTTTGTCAAGGAAACCGTTGCACACGGTGGCACCATCCTCTTCGTTGGTACCAAAAAGCAAGCTCAGGAAGCAGTTAAAAACGAGGCTGAGCGCGTTGGCATGCCCTACGTCAACCACCGCTGGTTGGGCGGCATGCTCACCAACTTCCAGACCGTGTCCAAGAGCCTCAGCCGCATGAAGGAACTGCAGGCCATGGACGCAGCTGAAAACGGCTACGAAGGCCGCACCAAGAAGGAAATCCTCATGCTGACCCGCGAGCGCACCAAGCTGGAGCGCGTCCTCGGCGGCATCGCAGACATGTCCAAGATTCCTTCCGCTCTCTGGATCATTGACACCAACAAAGAGCACATCGCCGTGTCCGAGGCTCAGAAGCTGAACATCCCCGTTGTGGCTATCCTGGACACCAACTGTGACCCCGATGTTGTTGACTACCCGATCCCAGGCAACGACGACGCCATCCGCTCCACCGGTCTGCTCTCCCGCCTCATCTCCACCGCCGTGGCTGAAGGCAAGAAGGCACGTTCCGAGCGCGAACTCGCAGCCGCTAAAGAAGCAGCTGGCGACGCCGAAAAGGTAGAGGTAGCAGCCAAGGTTGAGGCAGCTGCTGAGGTTGTCGACGCCGCCGCTGACGCTGAGGCAAGCGCAGAAGCTGACGCCGCCACCGACACGGCCGCCGAATAATTTCACCTGTGCGACATTAAACACCCCATATTCAAGGAGGATCGCCCCAGTATGGCGAACTACACCGCTGCAGACGTAAAGAAGCTCCGCGAGATCACCGGAGCTGGCATGCTCGACTGCAAAAAAGCTCTCGCAGAAACCGACGGTGACTTTGACAAGGCCGTAGAGATCCTGCGCATCAAGGGTGCCAAGGACGTCGGAAAGCGTGCCGAGCGCACCGCAGCCGAAGGTCTTGTTGCCGTGTCCGGTAACACCATTGTTGAAATCAACTCTGAAACCGACTTCGTGGCAAAGAACAGTGAATTCAAAGAGTTCGCTGCCAAGATTGCCGCCGCCGCAGCAGCCGTCAAAGCCAACACCGTTGAAGAGCTCCACAACGCTGAAGTAGAGGGCAAGAAAGCCGTCGATGCCATCCAGGAACTTTCCGCCAAGATTGGCGAGAAGCTGGAACTGCGCCGCGCAGCTACCCTCGAAGGCGACAAGCTGGCCGTCTACCTGCACCACCGCGCCGCCGACCTGCCCCCGGCAGTGGGCGTGCTGGTCACCTACACCGGTGAAGGTGACGCAGCCGCTGAGGCTGCTCATGGTGCCGCCATGCAGGTTGCTGCTATGAAAGCCACCTACCTCAACCGCGAAGATGTTCCTGCGGAAGTCGTTGAAAAAGAACGTGCCACCCAGGAAAAGATCACCCGCGAAGAGGGCAAGCCGGAAGCAGCTCTGCCGAAGATCGTGGAAGGCCGCATGAACGGCTTCTACAAAGATGTCGTGCTCAACGAGCAGGCATCTGTCGCTGACAGCAAGAAGACCGTCAAGCAGGTCATGGATGACGCAGGCGTCACCCTCACCGGCTTTGTGCGCTTCGAAGTTGGGCAGCACAACTAAGCTTTTGAGCTAAAGCCAGAATCCCCCGCAGCTGTGAGTGGCTGCGGGGGATTTTTATGGCATATACAAAGCTATGGAGGCTTTCTTGCCTGGTCAGTTGACCGGACAGAAAGCCTCCATAGCTTTGGCTCTGATAAATACTGCTAAGATGCTACAGCTTGGGGCGCAGGTATCCTACCAAACTGGTCTTGGGAAGGGGCATCTGCCTAGTTGCTCCTGGGTTTTGCGAAATGACGTTGAGATGATCACCGGCATCGCTTTCGACAACGGCTACATGCCCGTAAGGGCTGTATTGCCAGGTGTGGCCCCAGATTGCTACGTCTCCTTTACGGGGCGTGGCGCTGGCTGGCAGCTTCTCCCAATTTGCATCGGGAGCAGCTGCATGTAGATCTTTGGCGGCTCCCACCTGGATGAATCCATGACCAAGAATTTGCTCGTTGTAGTGGTTGAATAGTGCAACGCACTCGCAGGCACCATGGTTACAAATTGGCTTGCCCATGGTCTGGTCGGTGAATTCCTTGAACTTACCTTCTGCTGGATTAGCCTCGGGCTTTGGCTGATCATTTTTCGGGGGGTCAGCCTTCGGTTTATCGTCCTTCGGAGCGTCGGCCTTTGGCTTGTCGTCCTTCTTAGGCGCATCAGTTTTCTGTGCGTCCTTGGACTTGTCGTCCTTCTTGGCGTCTTGGCTTGGTGCCTTGTCGTCTTTCTTGGTGTCGGCCTTATCACCAGACTTTGATGAATCCCATACAACGCTCTCATCTTTCTTGACCTGGAGGGCACCCTCATTGGTCAAGGTAAGGCAGTTTGCGTTGGAGGTTTCGGTGTGCGATGCCCATACAGCTTGATGGTCAATGTAGAGAACTAGGTTGCCATCTTGCTGCATGACTAGCTCTTTGAAGTCACCAGTCTTCTTGACGTTTGTCGACCAAGTGACGGTCTTATTCTCTCCCTGGATGACCAGGTTACCGTCTTCCTGCATCTGAGCTTCAAACTTGCCGTTCTCTGAGCGGAGTGACTGGCCAACACGAAGCGTTTCATTCTGCTTGAGAATGCTCTTGCTGCTGACTGAGGTCTGTGAGTCCTGCCCGGTCTTGGTCTTATCGGTTTGATGCTTGCTTGCAGATCCGTTTGAGGAGAGTGAGCCTAGATCACTTGACGATGATGATTGAGCCATGGCTTGTGGCGAAAGGATGAAGCCAGTAGCAAGTACCGCAATGATTGCGCTGGGCACCGCTCTTTTGAGCGATCGTTTGGTGTTCATTTGAAAGTGAATCCTCCACTTTTCGATGTGAAAATGGCAATGAAAGGATAAGGTTGTTCCCCACATGATGTTGGCATGGTAGCGCCAACGAATCGGTATGTCGCAAATGTCGCAGACTAACTTTGTGCTGTCCCCGCAGCCTATGATGTGGCTTACTCTGCGTTGTTCAATAAAGGAGCTTGTATTTGGGTATATGTGTGCAAGACACTTGAGTTGCTAAACAAATGCAACTTGCTGTCTGCAATGGTCATACTATGCAAGTCTGTTGGGGAATAAAACCTTCACACCAAAGCGGGGGTAGCGAAATCGCGTTGACCTGCATTGCTACTGCTACCAGCGGAGTCGATGTAACACTTTGGCGGGGTGTATCGAGACAGGTGAAGTAGATATTTTTACTGCGGAGATTGCTTTTTTAATAGAAAAATGTGCTCTGACGTGGTCTTTTAATGGAACTGCTGGGTGGTGGTCGCCGTAATGTTTGCAGTGGGACGCTCTATGAAGGCGGTCACTCTCTCGATATCGAATATGCAGGTAGTGGTACGCCTGACCATGATGAAAGGAGTTATAGAATATCGATGTTATTACACGGTGTCATGTGTGGTAAAAACATCGTTGAGTCTTTGCTCTGTGGCGGTTGCGTGCGTGATTCGAGTCTTATGGAGTAGTGTAGCGTCGTGCGGGAATATTATTTTCGCTACATGGCTAATATAGTTTATTTGCACTCTACTTTAAAAAGTGTTGTTCAGAACGCAAGAGGATAATCTTAATATCCTGGCGGAAAGCGGGGATGTCTCAACCGGTTCGGGTAGTACGAAGAGATAATAATACGCGTCTTTAAATATCAAATTTATGTCGTAAGGGGCAACATCATTTAACGTGTCAAATGTGTGTAAATTTGCTATGTGATTCATGCTGATATTTTTGCTCTCGATTCCAAAGCAGCCTTCGCCATTGTGGTCAAGGTGATACCCGTTTTCGAGATGTGAATCAAGCATGGCTGAATCGCGATAAAATAAAATGTTCTTCTCGTCGTTAAATTCTATGTAGCCATGAGTAAATCCTAGCTGTGATCCTACTGATTTGATCATTTTCTCATAGGTAGTTACGATGTCCTTGTCTGTGTAGAATCTATAGAGTTCACCTTCGGTTCATGTCATCGCATTTTTCCTTTATTGTAGCAGCTCAGGGGTGTTTTTAAGCGCGGAGAGCTTGTGTGCAATGCGCTATCTATTCCCCCTGCGAAAAAGTATAATATTCCCCTGGTTGGCGTGAGGGAATAGGGCGTACATATACAATTTTCAAAATTTTTTAGTCTCGTAAATATCGGTGCGTTATAGTTACAAAGTATGCCGTTTTCTTCTACCATGACTTTGTGTATGGCACATAGTGAGGATGTGACGCGTAGAACATATCCTTCGTTGAAAAATATTAAGATAAAAGAAAAGCGGCGGGAAATTGGATATGGGGTAGGTGAGTGGTCACACTATCATTACCCCCGACAGTGTCTGATAGTACGCTTAGCATGCGCCGAGGTGGGGGTGCGGTAGGATTGGGTGCGATCATTGGCGCGGCGTCGATAAGCGTGATTGCTGTGTGCAGCACCCACGGCGTCGCTCAACAGTGACCGCAGTAGAGCCGAGACCACAGCAGAAGAGCAAGGAGACCGGACGGTGACCGCACCTGACAATAAGAGGCGTCGAGCTTATAAGCGAGTAATGCTGAAGTTGGGTGGTGAGATGTTCGGCGGCGGGGGAGTTGGCGTTGATCCTGATGTAGTTCAGAATGTGGCTCGGCAGATTGCTGAGGTGGCCAAGAGCGGCACGGAAGTGTGTGTGGTCATCGGCGGCGGTAACTTCTTCCGCGGTGCGCAGTTGCAGCAGCGTGGGATGGATCGCGCGCGTTCGGACTACATGGGCATGCTCGGCACGGTGATGAACTGCCTGGCGTTGCAGGATTTCCTGGAACAGCAGGGCGTCGACTGCCGTGTGCAGACCGCCATCAACATGGCGCAGGTGTCGGAACCGTACCTGCCGTTGCGTGCGAAACGTCACCTAGAGAAGGGGCGTGTAGTAATTTTCGGCGCGGGTATGGGTATGCCGTACTTCTCTACGGATACCACCGCAGCGCAGCGCGCTTTGGAGATTGACTGTGAGGTGCTGCTCATGGCGAAGGGCGTGGACGGCGTGTTCACCGACGATCCTCGCGTCAATGCGGATGCGGAGATGTTCTCGGAAATCAGTCACCGCGAGGTGATCGAGAAGGGACTCAAGGTCGCGGACGCGACAGCATTTTCGTTGTGCATGGACAATGACATGCCAATTTTGGTGTTCAATCTGCTGACGGATGGCAATATTGCCCGGGCGGTTGCAGGGGAACACATCGGCACGCTCGTGCGTTCCTGATAAATTAGCTGATAGAAGAAATCATCACGCTGCATCGTGAAGCCTCTCGGGCTTGTGACGCTAGCTTAGGAAACCAGTCAAGGAATTTTCACCATGATCGATGACACTCTGCTCGACTGTGAAGAGCGTATGACCAACTCGGTGGAGCACGCCCGCGAGGAGCTCACCACCATCCGCACTGGGCGCGCCAACCCGGCAATGTTCAATGGTGTGCTGGCCGAATACTACGGCACGATGACACCGATCACTCAGATGGCTACCATTTCTGTTCCTGAGCCGCGGATGTTGCTGATCAAGCCGTACGAAATGTCGGCGATGGGCGATATTGAGAATGCTATTCGCAACTCTGACCTTGGAGTGAATCCCACCAACGATGGCCAGGTACTGCGCGTGACCATTCCTCAACTCACCGAAGAGCGTCGCCGCGACATGGTTAAACTTGCGCGCTCCAAGGGAGAGGACGCGAAGATCGCTATCCGCAATGTCCGTAGGAAGGGCATGGAGGAGCTGAAACGCATCCAGAAGGACGGCGAGGCCGGCGAGGATGAGGTCCAGGCCGCAGAAAAAGAACTGGATAAGGTCACCCACAAGTACGTGGCTCAGGTTGATGAGCTTGTGGCCAAGAAGGAAAAGGAACTCATGGACGTGTAATACGTTCTGTCCTGCGGCGCTGCGTGTGAGCAGCGCCTTTAGGCATACCTGGACCTGGTTGACGAGGAGAACCTGATGAGCGTACCTGCGCAAGGGCACCATGATGATGACAGCTATGGCGCCCCAGAGGGTGGCCATGGCGCCGGCGACAGTGCGCCACAGGGGACTCACGAGCATTCAGTGACCGCTTTTCGACGCCCCGACACGCAAGGCTCAACTGCGCACGAACATCGCATCAAACCCCGCAACTCTGCCGGACGCGACCTCAAGTCCGCTATTGGCGTGGGTGTGGGGCTTGGCGCAGTGGTGCTGCTGGCTATTTTTGTTATTCCAGGCGGTTGGTATCCGCTGGTCGCCTTAGCTGCCGCAGCAGCAACGTGGGAAGTGCACAGCAGGCTGAAGGAACACGGTTACGTGGTGTCCTTGCCTACTGTGCTGGTCGGTGGCCAGGTGATGCTGTGGTCGTCACTGTTTTTTGGGGTTGAGGGGCTGATTGCCGGTTTTGTCACCAGTGTGCTGGCGCTCATGTTTGGCCGCTTGTTTTACCATGGCAGACATTCTGCGCCGCAGAATTATCTCCGGGATGCGGCCATCGGTGTTTTTGTATTGACGTGGATTCCCCTGTTCGCGAGCTTCGCTACCATGTTGTCGCAGATCAGCGGAGAGGCGGTATCAGGCCGCTACTACATTGTGACGTTTATGCTCTGCGTCATCGCGTCGGACACCGGCGGCTACATTACTGGCGTGTTGTTCGGTAAAAATCCCATGGCACCTGCGGTGAGTCCGAAGAAATCCTGGGAGGGTTTTGCGGGTTCCGTGCTATTTGGCGCGGTCACTGGTGCGTTGTGCGAACATTTTCTGATCCACGGGTATTGGTGGAGTGGAGTAATCCTTGGGCTGTGTTTGGTGGTGTGCGCCACGTTGGGGGATCTTGTGGAGTCGCAGTTCAAGCGCGAACTCGGAATCAAGGATATGTCCAATATTTTGCCTGGCCACGGCGGTGTGATGGACCGGCTGGATGGGATGCTGCCTTCCGCCATGGTCACATGGCTCATTCTCAGCTGGACAATGCCCATGTGATTGAGCAGGGCTATCTAGCTGGTTGGGCATAGAGGCTTGAGCTGTGTGTGTCACAGGATCGACACCTTCCAGAAAGCGTGGATCCTGTGACAAACGCCTGCTCAGAGGGTTTCTCCAACCCCAATTAGGAAACTTCCTAGTGCTCGCGGGCTAGTGGTCGCGGGAAGCGAGTAGTTTCTTTTCCTTTTTCACTTGGCGACGTAGCTCCAACATGCGTACTCCGCCGACCAGGGCCATGATGAGCGCGCCCGCTATCGCGGAGAGCAGGAATCCAACCCCAGACGGGAATTGGAAGTGCCAGGAGAAGAAGTTCAATTCAGCGGATTGCTGATTTTGCAGGATGAACACCAGCAGCAGAATTAACAAGAGGCACCCAGCGATCAACGCGAGCCAGGTTCCTCCGGCGAAAGAACCCTGCACGGTCGGACGAGGCTTTTTGGGTTGCTTCGGCTGCTTGGCTGGTTGCTTGCCGCTCTCACTGTGCTGTGTTTCTGCGGTTTCCGTGGTGGCGATTTCACCTGGTGTTGTGACGGGTACGAGGTCCCCGGTGGGCGTCGATACTTCTGGTACGTCGTGTGCTGTGTCTAGGGCGTCCGACATGCCAGATTCTGCGGAATTATTCACGCCATCAGTGTTGTTCATATGCTCTATTCAACGTGGCTATGTCGTTTGTGACAAGTTTGACCTTGTAACAATTCCACTATTCCGGTATGTCCGTGCGATGATGGTGGAACTATGCCTTCCACCTCACCCACTGCACTTCCCCTTGTTTTTACTGCTTCACGTCGCGGAATGCCGCCAACGCATTTTGCCGATTTGAGTGCTGAAGAGCGTATCGACGCCGTGACCAAACTTGGTTTGCCTAAGTTCCGCGCCCAGCAGATTGCGCGTCATTATTACACGCGTTTTGAAGCTGATCCGCTATCGATGACTGACCTGCCGGAATCGGCGCGCGGAAAAGTCAAAGACGCGCTGTTTCCTGAGTTGATGGCATCTATACGCGAGATTTCCTGCGATGATGGGCAGACGCAAAAGACCTTGTGGAAGCTGCATGACGGTACCTTGCTGGAATCCGTGCTGATGCGGTACCCGGATCGGGCAACGCTCTGTATTTCCTCGCAAGCTGGGTGCGGTATGGCCTGCCCATTTTGCGCGACAGGACAGGGAGGCTTAGATCGTAATTTGTCCACGGGTGAGATTGTGGATCAGGTGCGTGCTGCTGCAGCCGCGATGCAGTCCGAGGGTGGTCGCTTGTCCAATGTTGTGTTCATGGGTATGGGGGAGCCCCTAGCCAACTATAAACGTGTGGTGAGTGCGGTTCGTCAGATCACCCAACCATCGCCGGAGGGATTCGGCATCTCGCAGCGCAATGTCACGGTGTCCACCGTCGGCCTGGCTCCAGCGATTCGCAAACTGGCCGATGAGGGGTTGTCGGTTACGCTGGCAGTGTCGCTGCACACCCCGGATGATGAGCTCCGAGATACGTTGGTTCCGGTGAATAATCGCTGGTCCGTGCAGGAAGTGCTGGATGCTGCACGCTATTATGCAGACAACACTGGCCGCCGTGTGTCCATTGAGTATGCGCTGATCCGCGACGTGAATGACCAGGGTTGGCGCGCGGACATGCTGGGTAAGAAGCTTCACAAGGCGTTGGGGTCGCGAGTGCATGTGAACCTTATCCCGCTGAACCCCACACCGGGGTCGAAATGGGACGCCTCGCCGAAAGATCGCCAGGACGAGTTCGTGCGTCGCGTTGCTGAACAGGGTGTTCCTTGCACGGTCCGAGATACCCGTGGTCAGGAGATTGCGGCCGCTTGTGGGCAATTGGCTGCTGAGGAACGATAGGAAAGAAGTTGCTACATAGCTGTCGATCTATAGATTTTTAGTATAATAGAGGTAGATCCATCCGATTTCTTTCTTTGGAGGAGAGTCTATCCATGCAGCCGATGCAGCCAGATCCCACGGCCTCAGCCTTTGCAGTCCGTGGACTTACAAAAGTCTACGGTGACAAGGCGGTGGTTGATCACCTGAACTTAGATGTTCCCCGGGGTAGTATCTACGGCATTGTCGGACCCAACGGCGCAGGTAAAACTACCATGCTGGGAATGGCAACAGGACTGATTCGTCCCACTGAAGGCGATGCATACATTTGGGGCCACAACATGTGGGCTGACCCGATCGCCGCTAAATCGGCTATGGGTTTGCTCGTCGACGACTTGCCGGTTTTCGACCGCCTCAGCGCCACCGAACTTCTCAGCTACGTTGGTGCCCTACGCGGCATGGACCCTGCGGTGGTACAGCAACGCAGCGCCGAACTTCTCGACGCCCTGGGCCTAGCCGATGCCGGTACCAAACAGGTTGTTGACTTTTCTGCAGGCATGACCAAGAAAATGCTCCTCGCCTTAGCGTTGCTTCACAGTCCTGATGTGCTCGTGCTGGACGAACCCCTTGAAGCCGTGGACCCAGTTTCTGGGCGCGTGATCCAACAGATTCTTCGCTCGTTCGCAGCATCGGGCGGAACCGTGGTGCTGTCCTCGCATGTCATGGAATTGGTAGAGGGACTCTGCGACCATGTGGCCATCATTGATCACGGCAAAGTCCTTGTTGCCGGTCACGTTGATGAGGTCCGGCAGGGACAATCCCTCAGCGACATCTTTGTCAGCTACGTGGGTGGCGGCACCCTTGATGAAGGCTCCCTAGCATGGTTGCATAGCGAGCAGCAGGGCAATGGCGGTGGGCAATCATGACCCGCACACTACTAAAACTCCAGTTTGTGCTGTGGGGGCGTTCCCTGCGTAAAAACCCCAGTTCAATGGTCATGTCTGTGCTGGTATTTGTCTATGCACTCATGGGGCTGCTCGGCATCGGAGCTATGACTGCTTTCGCGATGCATGATGGTGCCTACGCAGCGGTGGCCGGTGCGGTGGGCGTCGGAACCCTGGCGTACCTACTCGCCAGTGTGATGATGCCGTCAGGAGAGTCGCAGCTTAGCCCCGAATCCTTCGCGATCTATCCCATAAAAGCGAAGGAACTTATTGGCGGTTTTGCCCTTGCTGCTATTGCGCAGTCCCGTGGCGTTGCTGCCCTGATGTGCACGATCGGCACCACGCTGTTTGTCTCTGTGCCCTTGATTATAGATGGAAAGGGCTGGCTTATTGCTGTCATTATCCCAGCAATGATTCTGCAATTCCTGATCACCATCGTGTTGGGACTGTGCCTCACCACCGCGCTTGGTGGAACATCCACCCGAACGTCTAAAGAGCGAATGACCATCATTGGCACGTTCTTAGCTTTTATTGGTTACTTCGCCTTCATGGCCATGATAAACAGTGACAGCAGTGGGAACATGAACCTCGGGCAACTTGGCCGATACATCATGTGGACTCCCTTTGGTGCGGCAGGCGGTGCCATCTCTGGTGCCGCTGATGGAAACGCCGTGACGGCATTAGGTTGCTCGCTTATCGCAGCCCTCACCTTTGGCATTGCCCTCTGGTTCTGGTTGCGCGGAGTGGCCAACCAGCTTGAAGCGCCCCTCGAAAGTGTTCAGAAAAACAACAAGAAGAAAGAAAAAGCAGCCACCACTGGTGTGCCGCTATTGCTACCGGGACTGCGCTATGGACTTGGAGCCATGATCTACTCCAGAGCCCTTGTCTACTCGCGCCGGGACTCGCGCCTACTTGGCTCCTTCCTGCTCATGCCCGTGTTCAGTATTTACTTCCTCTATATGGGTGCGGTTCAACAACCTGGCACGGAATACCTTGGTGCCTTTGTCGTCGCCTTACTGGGTAGTGCGCTCGCCGCAAATGACTTTGGATACGACGGCCCCGCAAACTGGCTTCACATCAGTGCCAACGTCCCAGCGCGGACACTAGTGCCGGCCAGGCACTTCGCTTCCATGACAATCGGGTATCTTTTCCTTATCGCCTATCTCATCGCGATGAATATTCTGGCGAACAATCATGTGCTTGCGCTTATTCTCACCCCCTGTTTCCTTGGACTTGCTATGAGCGGTGGGGCAGTGGGGGTCATGCTCAGCAGTTATAACCCCTTCCCAGTCGCCAAACCAGGAACCAACCCATGGCAAGACAAAAGCAGTTTCTCAGCTGGAGCGCTTATCTCCAGTTTTGCATCGTTGCTGATCGGCTGGATCCCTAGCGCGCCGGGTGTTGCGCTTGTGTTGATAGGACACACCACAGGCACGATCTGGCTGACTGCTGTAGGAATGATCGTGGCGATTGCTCTTCCTGCTATTTTGTATTTCTTTGCCATCAAAGCAGCCACCAAGCGTGTAACTGTGCACTACCCAGAGATCTTTGAGCGGGTACGCTCCTTTGCCAACTAGCCATGCGAAGCCTGCCTATCGTCAAGCCCAAAAATGCCTCGTTTTTGTGCTTGGAGGTGGGCAAACTTTACACAGGCATTGGTTTCTCATGATTGGCTTACGGTTCTGAACAACATAAAAGCCGCCGACGCACCCTCCACGGTGTATCGGCGGCTTTTATGTGTTGCTTGAAGACTTTAGCCCTCAACTGCCTTGCGGTTTTTCACTGTAGATGGCTCGATGTTTAGAGAACGGATCTGAGAGTCAGTCAACTCAGCGTAAGGGCCAGCCATGGTGTGCTGAAGGTAAGCCCAATCAGGCTCCTCGTGGCCAATAGGCTTGTTACGGGCGGTGACGGTGCGTACCTGGTTGAGTTTCGGCTGGAACAACTGGATAAGCAGCCCAACGACAATCAAGGCGGCGATGGCGAAAAGCCAGATGGTTTCAACGTGTCCCTTGTGGTTGCCAAAGTTGTAGGCGAGTAGAAAGAGGACGGAAATCCAGCCTGCAATCTGGATAGGGCCACGGCCAATGTCGTGCCAGCCCCATGCTGCCGAGGGTTCGTCGAGCGTGGATACGCCGTTGTGGACTTCGGGCACGATCGTGGATTTTCCAGCCACAGTGTTCTCCTTTACAGATACCTTTGGGGACATTTTCGCATATCTGACGTGTCAGGGCGACATGCTTACCCCGCGTATGTGCGTATCATGCCAATTTAGGGTGAAAGTTACCCCTTTTGATGGAGCGCAGACAGTGTTTTTTGCCCCGATCGGGTGTAGAAATGGAGATCGTGAGAAAGCGCATTCTGATTCTGGGCAGTACTGGTTCCATTGGCACTCAAGCGTTGGAGGTTATTGCTGATAACCTCGAAAAGTTTGAGGTGGTGGGTATTGCCGCAGGCGGGGGACAACCTGATCTGCTGATCCGCCAAGCTCAGGCGTTGAACCTGCCGCCCGAGCGCGTCGCGGTGGCAGATCGAAAGGTAGCGCCTGCTATTCAAGAGGTGCTAGGGGGCACCGTCATTTCAGGACCTGACGCAGCGAAGAGCCTAGTGGAGAATGTGGAAGCCGATACGGTGCTGAATGCCTTGGTGGGGTCGCTGGGGCTTTCCGCCACGCTTGCCGCACTGGCATCGGGTGCGCAGCTTGCCTTGGCTAACAAGGAATCCCTGGTCGCCGGCGGTCAGCTGGTTCTTGATATGGCAAAGCCTGGTCAGCTTGTACCAGTAGATTCGGAGCATTCCGCCATGGCGCAGTGTTTACTCGCTGGTACTCGCCCAGAGGTTGCGCGGCTGGTTTTGACGGCATCTGGTGGACCGTTTCGGGGTTGGAAGAGGGAAGAGATGTGGACTGTTACGCCAGAGCAAGCTGCAGCGCATCCTACCTGGTCGATGGGGCAGATGAATACGCTCAATTCGGCGACGCTGGTGAATAAGGGGCTTGAGTTGATTGAGGCGAGTTTGCTGTTCAGTATTCCCGCTGAACGTATTGATGTGACTGTGCATAAGCAGTCCATTATTCATTCGATGGTGACGTTTGTTGATGGTGCCACCATCGCTCAGGCGTCTCCACCGTCAATGAAGTTGCCTATTAGTTTGGCACTGGATTGGCCGAATCGTGTTCCCGAAGCACAGCCTGCGTTGGACTTTACGCAGAGTTTTTCCTGGGACTTCGAGCCGGTGGATGACGCAACGTTTCCGGCGGTGCAGTGTGCGCGGGACGTCGTTACGCGTGGTGGGACGTGGCCTGCGATATACAACGCTGCAAATGAGGAAGCGGCGGCCGAGTTCCTATCTGGGCGGATTGCTTTTCCGCAGATCATGGATGTTGTGGAGGAGGTGCTGGAGCATGCAGATGGGTTTGCTGGTGTACCCTCAACGGTCGAGGATGTGTTGGCTTCTGAGGCGGCTGCCCGCGCTAAGGCACATGACGTGATGTCCTAGCGGTCCTCAACAGCAGAGCATTAAGAAAGCAAGGTTGATTGTGGTGGGTTATTTCGGTGGTGTCGCGCTGTTTGCGCTGGGCATCATGGTGACTATCGCCCTGCATGAGTGGGGTCATATGCGCTCCGCTTTGGCGTGCGGCATGAAAGTGCGTCGTTTTTATGTGGGTTTTGGTCCCACCGTGGTGAAGTGGAACCGTAAAGGCATTGAATATGGCTTTAAAGCTGTTCCACTTGGTGGCTTCTGCGACATTGCTGGTATGACGGCCATGGATGAAATAGATGAGGATGAGCGCCCCTACGCCATGGTGTATAAGCCGTGGTGGCAGCGCATTTTTGTGTTGTCCGGTGGGGTGCTGATGAACATTCTGGTTGGTCTGGTTGTGCTGTATGCGGTGGCTGTTACAGCTGGGCTGCCGGATCCTGACGCTGATTACACGCCAACTGTGGCGAAAACGGCGTGTGTCCCGGCGTCGCAAATCGATGCTCAGACGCTCAGCGACTGCACCGGCGCGGGCCCCGCTGCCGAAGCCGGGATTCGGGAGGGAGACCGCATTACCGCCGTCAACGGTGAAGCCGTGGCATCCTTTGTCGACTTGCGCGCCAAACTGTACGAGATGCCTGGGCAAACCGCTGACCTTACGGTTGAACGCGGGACTGAGGTTCTGCATATCGACGTCCCGGTCACCAGCGTCACACGTCTGAACCAGGCAGGTGAAACCGTCACCGTTGGGGCAATCGGCGTGACGTCTGAGCCTGTGGATGTGATGCGCAGCTACGGTCCGTTGGACGGAATCGGCGCGACCGTGAGGTTTTCTGGCTCAATGCTGTCTGCAACCCTGCAAGGGCTAGCGAGCTTCCCAGGGAAGATTCCAGGCGTCGTGGCCTCCATCTTTGGCGCCGAACGTGATCAGGAAGGCCCCATGAGCGTGGTTGGCGCCAGCCGTGTGGGCGGTGAACTGGTGGAGCGTTCGCAATGGACCATGTTCCTCATGATGTTGGCCAGCCTGAACTTCTTCCTCGCGCTGTTTAACCTTGTGCCGCTCCCTCCACTGGACGGCGGACACATTGCCGTGGTGATCTACGAAAAAATCCGAGACTTTATTCGCGGACTTCGTGGCATCGCCCCAGGTCAACCCGCCGATTACACCAAACTCATGCCAATTACGTACGTCATGAGTGCGGTGCTGCTAGGGATCGGTGCAATTGTGATCATTGCCGACGTGGTTAATCCTGTTCGCTTGTTCGGGTAAGTATGGTGTGGGTGAATGTGGCGAGTTTTCCTGGTGTGATCCGGATGATGGTGTGACCCGGGTGATAGAATTAGCTCGACTTTTCTTATAGTAATTTTTGAATACACCAAGGAGTTTGTACTGTGGCTACCCCTATCGGGCTTGGTATTCCTGACGCCCCGCTGCCTACTCTTGCGCCGCGGCGCAAGACCCGCCAACTGCAGGTCGGCAGCGTTGGCGTTGGGTCTGAACACCCGATCTCAGTGCAATCTATGACCACCACCAAGACCCACGACATTAACGCCACGCTGCAGCAAATCGCGCAGCTCACGGCGTCAGGGTGCGACATTGTCCGCGTTGCCTGTCCCAAGACAGTGGACGCGGAAGCACTGCCCATTATTGCCAAAAAATCACCCATCCCCGTCATTGCAGATATTCACTTCCAGCCGAAGTACATTTTCGCGGCTATCGATGCCGGGTGCGCCGCCGTCCGCGTCAACCCCGGCAACATTAAGGAGTTCGACGGCCGCGTGAAAGAAGTGGCCAAAGCAGCCGCTGAGGCGGGAATTCCCATCCGTATTGGTGTGAATGCTGGTTCCTTGGATAAACGCCTCATGGAGAAATATGGCAAAGCCACCCCAGAGGCGCTAGTGGAATCCGCGCTGTGGGAGGCATCCCTGTTTGAAGAGCACGGGTTCGGTGACATCAAAATTTCCGTCAAACACAATGACCCCGTGGTCATGGTTGAGGCATACCGGCAGCTGGCAGCGCAGTCTGATTACCCGCTGCACTTAGGCGTGACCGAGGCTGGACCGGCGTTCCAAGGAACGATCAAATCATCCGTGGCATTTGGTGCGTTGCTCTCCGAGGGGATCGGCGACACAATTCGAGTGTCTCTGTCGGCGGATCCGAAAGAAGAAGTCAAGGTTGGAGACCAGATTCTTCAGTCCCTGAATCTACGGCCCCGCAAGCTAGAGATCGTATCCTGCCCATCTTGTGGGCGCGCGCAGGTGGATGTGTACACCTTGGCAGAGGAAGTCACAGCAGGGTTGGAAGGGATGGAAGTTCCTCTCCGTGTGGCCGTGATGGGGTGTGTGGTTAATGGTCCAGGCGAGGCCCGCGACGCGGACCTGGGGGTGGCATCCGGCAATGGCAAGGGCCAGATCTTTGTCAAAGGCGAAGTGATTAAGACGGTTCCTGAGTCTCAGATTGTGGAAACTCTTATTGAAGAAGCCATGAAGATCGCGGAGACTATGGAAGATACCACCATGACGGGTTCGCCAGAGGTGAAAGTGACCAGGTAGCTGGTGTCATGTTGGCGTGGGGTGGGCGACGGGGCGTTGATGGCGTGCTAGATCGCCCGCGCTCCGTGGGGTGCTTGGGGGAGTGCTGTGCTTTTGGGGTAATTGAGTGGTTTCGGCAGTGCAACCACCCCCGAGCGTAGTGAATTTTCTATCTTGAGTAGTGTCTCCTGTTGCGCTGCTGTGCTGGTAGATCTAGGTTTTGGGGGTTGTGTGATGGTTGTCCAGGGGGGACAATGGAACTAAGTTTCGACATGTAGCGAATTTGCGTGTACCTTAGTGTCGATGCATTAAAACGGATGTATGAAAGGGGATACCATGGCATTGCCTGCGGTAACCACACAACGGATTGAAGCTGTACTCAAAGATGAAGAGTTGGAGTACGGCGTTGATGATGACAACGAAGTGTTTGCGAGCTTTGTCAACGCCAACTTCTTTTACCGCATCGTTGAGGACATTGAGCTGCTGTTCATTTACGGCTACTGGAGGGCAGAGACTGCCGACTCTGATCTAGTTGCCCGTCTGCGGGAGTTCATCAAAGACAAGAACTCGGATATTTACCTGCCCAAACTCACAATGGTCTTTCTTGATGATGGCTTGCTTCGTGTTGGCTACGAATACTCCGCTCCTGTAGGCGGCGGACTGACTGATGAGCAGTTGCACAACACCATTATTGCGGTTTTTGGTACCACATTTAGCGTGCTTGAAGAGCTAGAGCAGGCATTCCCGGAACTGGTCACTTGGGATGTCGAAGAAGGAGAAGACTAGACATGGCTTGGTTTAAAAAGAATGACGGACAATCCTCTGCGGATATTCCCATGCCCGTGACCATCAACCGCGTTGGTGCGCTTTTTGACCGGAAAGAATGGACCTACGAGCTCAAAGACGAGCGCATACTCACTGGCTTTGATGGGTTTTTCACAGGTCTGCGCATCGTAGATGACACTTTTCTCTCCATCTCAGTTGCTGCTTCCCATGACTCTTTGACCGCTGATCGTGGCGAAGAGCTCCAACAGTGGGCTGAAAGCCGCAACCGCGACGGCAGCATTGGAACCGTCCAGGTGATGTGGGATTCTGACGACGATTCCTTCATGGTTCTCTCTGACCATTCACTGCTGATTAACAAGGGGGCAACGGACAATCAGATTGAAGTCTGGGTTGAGGCATGTATTGATGCGCAGCTGACCCACATGATGTCGCTGCGTGAAACGTTTGATCTTCCGTCCCCCTCAGAGTCCTAGAAGCGGTTCAAACAATAACTGTGTAGAAGCAAGAGGTAGTTGGTGTCTTCAGAGGAAAAATTCCGCGTTGACCTTGGCGGTATTGTCGAGTTGCTGTCCCGGAACCTGTACTCCGGTTCAGACGTGTATTTGCGTGAGCTGCTACAAAATGGCGTTGATGCTATTACAGCAAACGCACAGTCCGGCAAGGATGATGAAGGTACATACAGTAGTGATACCAGTGGACGTATCCGTTTTGTCGTTGATGGGCACACCCTGAGGGTTACCGACAATGGCGTGGGGTTGAATATTGATGAGGCACGCAACCTACTGGCGACCATCGGTGGTTCGTCGAAGCGTGATGAGTTTGGACTGGGACGCAGCGACTACCTCGGACAATTTGGCATAGGTCTATTGTCCTGCTTCATGGTGTCGGATAACATTGTTGTTTACTCCAAAACTGCCCGCGACAATGGTGACAGTGTGGTGCGCTGGCAAGGAAATTCCAGTGGCACGTGGACTGTGAGCCTAGTAGAGGACGCCAAGGAAGGCCATGCTGTGCCAAGTGAGCTTGCTCAGCTGCCTCATGGGACCACGGTGGTGCTTCACACGTTGCCTGGTGAACCTCCGTTTGACTACCGCAACATTCGGGACATTATTGAGCGTTATGGTGAGTTCTTGCCCGTCACTGTCACAGTGGAACGTCCTAGTTCTGACCTTGAGCTTGTAGGTAATCACGGCCAAGGCAAACCCCCGGTGTGGGATGCAAGCAGCAGCGCGCAGCGTCGCTGGTGCCGTGAGAATTTTGGCTTTGACCCTTTTGATGTGATCCCACTGGAAGTGCCGGTTGCGGGGTTCAAAGGCGTTGCGTTTGTGCTGTCCGAGGGCGCGCACCCGGGACGGTCGGCGCGGCATCAGTTATACCTGCGCAGGATGTTGCTGAGCAAAAAAGTCACTGACCTACTGCCGGACTGGGCATACTTTGTTCGAGTTGTTGGCAACACTGACTTTTTACGCCCCACAGCGGCCCGTGACGCCTTGTTTGAGGATTCACTGCTCAACGAAACACGTGATGCTCTGGGCAGGGAGGTACGTGACTGGTTGGCTGGATTGGCGAACCGTGACCCACAACGCTTCCAGCGTTTTATCAACCTGCACATTACTGGACTGAAAGCACTGGCAGTTTCTGATGCGGAAACCCGAAACTTGGTGGTGCACTCAGTGCCGTTTGAAACAACCTCAGGTATGCGCACGCTGGACGAGCTCATGCGTGAAGGGCCAGTGCGTTTTGCCCGCACGGTTCAGCAGTACAAGGCATTGCTCCCCATTGCTGCGGCTAATGGCCTGACTGTCCTCAATGCGGGCTACGCCTTCGATGAGGAAATCCTAGAACAGGTGCGACTTGATCAGCCTGACCGGTCCATCGTCGAGATTGGCATGAATGACATTGTTGGTGCCTTTTCTCTTGCTGACGCTAGCGAGGAAGCTCGCTTTCTGCCACTCATCCATGCATGTGATCAAGCACTAACAGGGCAGGGAGTCGCGGTGATTCTCCGTGACTTTAAGCCGTCAACAATCCCGGTGCTGTACCTTCCGCAGTCCGCTGCGGCACACGGCGTGGTGGAGGATGCTGCCCGTCATGCTCCTGGCGAGAGCGGTCTCAGTGGGATCCTTGACATGCTCGATAGCGCGGCTGAGGGTGGAGGCAACGCTGCGTCTGGCGCACTTATCGTGCCTGACTCTGCGCAGTTGGTGGTGAACGCCAGCTCACCGCTGGTGCACCAACTCCTTGCTGCGGTGGATTCCCCACGGATTGTTGCAGCGCTACGTGGGTTGTATGTGCAATCTTTGCTGGCTGGGCATCATCCGATGGATCCACAAGCGAGAAGCTGGGCATCTGAGGTGTACACCTCGCTTATTTCATTGGCGTTTTAACGTCGTACGTGATTACTGGACTAGAGGCCAACGGTGGCCCCAGACCTGCAGAACTCCTCAGGTCACCGTTGGTCTGTCACGGTCTGCCGAAAAGTTCATATATGGTGTGAAAGGAATAGTGAATGTTTGAAAATGAGTCCGTGCAGGATCTCATGGACCTAGCCATGGATACCCCCTATGGGAAGACCTGTTCGGCATTGTGGGCTGAGGCCGCGCGTCGCGCTGGTGTAGAAGGGTTGGAACGCGAGGAAATATGGTGCTACCTACGTCTTGCCCAAGCTTTTACCATGGGCGGCGAGGTGACCCGAATGGTTGCCCCGTTTATGTGGGTGGATAAGCGCAGGAAGGAACGCCCTGACCTGTTTGATGCGGATATGCAGGACAGCTTCGCGTGGTACTACAAGTACGTGATACTCGTTTTGCGGGATGTTCCCCAGGCGTCGGCAGATGAGTGCTTTAACGCCTTGCGGGAAATGCGGGAGTTTTATCAGAGCCTCGGCGATTCGCTGAAAGCCTATTATCTGCGCGAATACTATATATTTTCCATGCTTGGCCGTGATGAAGAGGCAGATGAAGCCTACCGGAAATGGAAAATCGCCGACGTGTCCGAGCATTCCGATTGTGTAGCCTGCGACCCACAGCATGAGGTGGCATACTACTCACAGCGTGGGGAATGGGACAAAGCTGTTGAGGTAGGGGAGGAGGCCCTGGCTAATTCCCAGGATTCCTGTTCATCGCAGCCGTCCACCTTGTATTGCAATATGCTGCTGCCGTGGTTGTACACCGGACAAGACGATAAAGCATGGCCGGCGCATATTCACTCTATGCAGCGCAATAGCCACAGTCCTGCGTTTTTAGAGTACATTGCCAAACATTTCGTCTACCTTGAATTATCCGGTTCAGCTGGGCGACCCCAGCGGTTGGAGCGCGCTTTAGACATGGTGGTGCGTTTCATGCCCTGGTGGCTGGAAGCAGAAACACCAGTTGTCCTGATGGATGTGGCAACAGCTAGTGCGCGGGTCATGGCCGCACAGCCGGATCAAGACCGTCACCTCGAGGTAACGTTGCCTGGGCAGTCGTTGCCATGGGTGAAAGCTGACGATGTTGTGAATCCGACTGTCGCTGAGGCTGCCGCGTGGTACGCCGATCTGGCGCTGCGCATTGCGCACATGTTTGACCAGCGTCCTGGCTTGGTCAAGCCCCACATGGTTGCGCGCGTAGAACATAACTTGTACCACATGCCTCCGGTGCCGCAGCTTCCAGACGAAGGTCCCATACAGGATGCCTCAGGTAGGTTTTCGCCTGTCACCTTTGATTACCGCCTGGAAGGTGTTGGTGAAACATTGTCAGCGGCTTCTGCGGTGGACACCGACGAAGACGAACCTCTCATCGTGTCCATCGACATTAATGGTCCCTGGCGTAGCTATAGTCCAGAACAGCTAGAAGCAGCGCATGCTGCACTGAACACATCGTTGCCGTCGATTTACTCGGGGATTCTAGGTAAAGCCATAGAAATTGACCTAGAAACTGCTGCTGAAGCCGATCCGGCTCGCGCTTTGCTTATCGACGCCCTGCGGTTCCAGGTCTATGGACAGTACTTGGAGGCAGCACAAGCAGCCGATACAGCTATGCGAACCGCCACCGAGGAGCCTATTGGGGTCCGGCTTCTGGCCTTGAAGGTGCTTGCAGAGACTGCGTTGAATGCTGGCTACTATGACGAATCGGCTGAGGCATCAAGGCACCGTCTTAACGTCGCTGCCGCATGTGGGCTCCCGTTTACGCAGGTGAATGCTGCTGTGCTGTTGGTGACGTGCCTGAATAAGCAGCAACAGTTTACGGAGGCCGCAGAGGTTGCTCATACCACGTTGTCTGCAACTGCGGCCGCGCTGCAGGCTCCTGATTATGATCCGCTGTTGTTAGAGGAGTCTTTGGCGTTACGCCGTCTGCTGATCACGGCGCTCGACGCGTTGGATCATGATACTGCTGCGGCTGAAGAAGCCCTACGTATGGCTGAGCTGTGTCAGGATAACGGTGACAAGGTTGAAGCCCTGACTCGGGCTATGGCGGGCTTCCGCTATGACCATGAATACGAGCGTTCCTTTGCGGCTGGTACGCGGCTTGTCGACGCCGCGGAGTCCCTGCTGCTGGAGGCTCAGGCGCGTGCTGTTGTGGACCCTGACGCGGAGGAAAACCTTTCCCAGGTCGTGAGCAGAGTTGTCGATGTGTTGCTTGATGTGGCATGGTCGCGATCCACGCAGTCAACTTTGGTAGATGACGCTGGCTACGAGTTTATTGAATCGGTACTGGCGCGGCGCCTTGAATTGCAGCAACAGTATTTGATTACGGATAAACGTGAAGCGGAGTTTTACCGAGCCGATAACACCGAGGATCGAGGGCTTGCTGCCCTACGTAGTCGTCGTTACCTTGATGGTTTGCTGTTATTGGATGACGCAGCGCAACAGTTTGTGGAAATTGGTCGCCCGCATCTTGCTGCTCGGGCGTTGAACTCAGCGGCTCGTGCTAAAGGTCTTCATGAGGATTATGACGGTGCGCGGGAGATAATTCAGCGCTCTCTTGACTTGTTGGTTGGGACTGTATGGGAAAGCCATAAGTCTGTTCGGCAGGCGCGGGAGCTTCTTGCTGAAATTGATGAGTGGGAGGCGGAGGAATCGGACGATTAACACCTGTTACGTTGGCCGTGGAAGAGGCCAGCGTAACAACTCTGGTGTCACCTCCATTCGGTGCTTCCAGGGGATGGTGCTAAAGAGCTGTATAAAGGTTGCAACTACCGCAGCGACCCTGGCTGGTGCGGTGGATACTCGATCATGGCCATGAAGACTGAGCAGATGTGGGATGTGGTCAAGAAGTTCGCCATCGTCATGCTCTGCTGCTTCGATGGTGTGGCGTAGGCATGCGAGAACCACCAGGTTGTAGGCATCTGCGGTGAGTGATTGCCAGTCGCCATAGGCGAGAAACTCGCTTACTTCCATTTTGCTCAGTTCGGTCCACTTCCTGTCTGCAAGAAGGACGCGAAGATAATCACTGTTGGTAGCGTCCTCGGAACTGTCGTCGCTCACAATAGCGTCTGATTCTACGGTTGGAGCATCACCCAGCGTCATGAGGTTGCTGTACAACTGCTTTTCCATGATCACCCAGTCGATGTCTCGAATGCCGCGCTCAATGTCTACACTAAAGCGTTCTTGATATTTGGAGTCTAGAGATGTCAGCGTTGTACGCAGCCGTAGTAATGATTCGGAATCTAGCTGTGTAAGGCTGAAAAAGCACTGACAGAGGTCGTCGTCAGGATGCCAAAACCAGGATTCTTCGTTGCCGCGTCGGGCGAAAAGTGCCAGTAACGCGGTGGGGTCTTGGTTGTTATCGTGGGCGTCGAAAAGCAAAGGGGGAAGCATCATATGAAGTGTAATGAGAAGAAGGTGAATGGGGTTTACGATCTTATGCCATTCCGCGACGAGTGTCACATTGGTGGTGTATGGGAACATATTTTCGTGTTATGTGCCGTTGCGTGTCTGAAGAATCTTTTATACTGAAACCTATTCGATGCATGCCAGTGGGTTCAATAAGGAGATATCTACAATGAGTTACGATTTTGCGCTGTTCATCCCCGACTATGATGTGGACGGCATAGCGGTTGGTTCACGCTACCTGCCTGCAAATAAGCATCTCATGGAACGCTACAATATGGAGGATGTTCCGGACCCATCAGCTGCGGGACCGTTGGCAGATATTGCAGAAGCCATGAATAGTCAAGTGCAGGAGTTGGAAGAAAACGGTGTTTTATTATCCAGCGACATCGCCTTGGAAGGGGGCCGTATGCTTCCCATTCCCGTAACATACCCAAGCGCAGAAGTGGCGAAAAACTGGTTAAGCGAGTTGGCGGTGAATAACTCGCTGGGCCTGATTGATGCGTCCTCAAACCTGGTGATTACTTTTGGCGATGAGGATCCTAGTTTTGAGACCATAACGGCTTATTTGAGTATTCCTGGTTTTTCTCGTCGGGGTTTGCCCAGCCTGTTGGAGTATGTGCGAGATATGCTGGATGAAAATCATTTTGTGATTCTGCAAAGAAAAGACGCTGATCAGAACTACATTCAAACCATTGTTGATGAAGATGCCAAGCAACCTGATGCCTGGCATGTGGAATACCGGGCTGGTTCCTATGACCAGCATTTCGCCCTCGATGTTGATTCAAAGGATGAGGTCGTGGAACTATTTAACCAGTGGCTGGATGGGAGCCCAGAATTCACGCAACATGGGTGGGAAAATATGGGTTTCACTAAATAATGAATATTTCTGCCATTAAAGGTATATTGGAACAGTATCGTCGTTCAACGCTGCAGCTGATTTTATGTGGTGTGTCAACTGTAGATGGAACTGGGCTTGCAATGGATCCAGCAGCTAGCCGTGTGGGTGGCCCAGCGCTTGTCTCTGCTGGTTATCCATGGCCAGTAGACTCTCGTCAAACTCCGATGATGCATCTTGCGCAGCTGAATCTTGCTGATTGTGATATGCCAGAACCTTATCCCACTAGTGGCGTGCTCCAATTTTATATCTCAACGGATGATTCCTGGAGTGAAGCGTTGGTTCGGTATATCCCAGTCAGTGAGTTTTCTGAGTGTTCTCACCAGTGGATTCTTCCTGATGATCCAGACGATAGCGTTATTCATGGCGGATTTTTCACGGTAACCACTAAGCCATATCAGCAGCTGCCGACTATGGACGATAGAGACTTTGATTTTTTGCCATTTCCCAGCGATATGGATCCAGATTTCTTCTATGAGGACCACGCTGAGGAGCTTGTTAATGTGCTCAATGATCAACCAACACTTATCTGCGGTGGCGGTTGGGCTACCTTTCGTCAATGGGATCCCCGTCCCGAAAATGAGTCTTTAGAACTTCTTTTGCAATTGGATTGCTATGAAGATAACGGTGTGGTGCTTAACTATGGTGATCGTGGCATCGTCAACTTCTTCGTTAATCCTCATGATGTGGAAAAAGAAGATTTTAGCCATGTGTTCTACACATGGTCGCAGTTTTAAGATGAAGCACCATTTCTATGTCGTTCACGTGTTGCGCGAGCATCGCCAGCGTGGGGGTGTTATCTTCGACCGTATGAGACGTGGATCAGTGTTGGTGACGGTTGTGGCGTTTGTTACAGGTATGGTTGCTGGCTGCACCCCGAAACCCGACGATGTTGATCCAGTGGTGCAGGACTTTTTCGAGGCAGTCAGTCGCAATGACATGGCGGCTGCGGCTGGCATGTCGGATAACAGCGAGTTGGCTGAACAGATTTTGTCAGGATCATTTTCGGGTTTGCAGGCGGAAGGGGTTGGAGTCAGCGTTGATTCGGTGAATGCCAGTGATCAGCAGGCGACGGCAAAGTATACGTTGACCTGGGATTTGCCGAAAGATCGCTCGTTTTCTTATTCCACCGAGATGAATCTGTCCAAGAGTAAGGGGGAGTGGAAGGTTCGTTGGCAGCCTAGTGTATTGCACCCGAAATTGGGGGCTAACCAGCATCTTGAATTGCGGTCGCTCCCGGCTGAGCGGGCGAATGTGGTGACCGCTGACGGGGCATCTGTACTGCAACCAGGCACGGTATACCGTCTGCTCATTGATCCGGGGAAAACCGATGATCTAGACACCACTGTGCAACGCATAACCCAAACATTGGCGTCGGTACGGGCTGAGGATGATTCAGTGCCGCAGGTCTCGGCGCAGAAGCTTACTGAAGATCTTCAGGGACGCACATCGCCGTACTCGGTCACTATGTTGAGCGACGCTGCGGGCCGTGCGGCTTTGCAGCAGCTGGGAGATGTGCCTGCTGTGACCTTCAACCAGGAGGCCGCGATGGTGCGCACGGATCCGTCGTTTGCGCCAGATATCGTCTCCCGAGTGGAAAAGATTGTTAATGACGACCTTGAAGGTGCTAACGGTTGGCAGATTGGTGCCGTCAACACCCATGGCGCGCTTATCGACGCCCTGGAAACTCACGCGCCCAAACCAGCCCCGGCAGTGCGGATCAGCCTGGACCACAAGGTGCAGCAAGCGGCACAAAAGGCCGTGGATACGCGGCAGGGAATGAAAGCGATGATGGTGGCCATCCGCCCCTCAACGGGAGACATTTTGGCTATTGCCCAGACAGAAACGGCTGACGAGGATGGCAATATTGCGTTGATGGGGCAGTACCCTCCAGGTTCGACCTTCAAGATCATTACAGCTGCCGCAGGTATGCAAAGTGAGAAGATGACTCCTGACACCATTGTTCCCTGTCCAGGGACCATGGATATCGGCAATCGTATTGTCACAAACTACAACCAGTTCTCCCGTGGGAATGTTCCGCTTGAAACGGCATTTGCGGCATCGTGCAACACGTCTTTTGCTGATATTTCCTCACGCTTGAAGCCTGGTGAACTGAAAAACTACGCTAAACAATTTGGCCTTGGAGTGGACTACACCATCGAAGGCTTAGATACTCTGACTGGGTCTGTGTCGGGAGGTGACGACATCATGGACCGCGTGGACGCTGGTTTCGGACAGGGGCACGATCTAGCCAGCCCGTTCGGAATGGCGTTGGTTGCTGCGACTGCGGCGGCCGGGAAAACCCCAACACCTGTACTGATCAGCGGGCATGAAACCAAGGTTGATACTCAGGTTGATCCACCCTCGCCTGAGGCGATTGCCGCCCTGCAACAAATGATGCGTTCTGTGGTTACCTCTGGAACGGCGCGTGGCATGCAGACAGGCGGTGAGGTCCACGGCAAAACCGGTGAGGCGGAGATCTCCAACGGTTCACACGCCTGGTTTACCGGATACCGGGACGACATTGCCTTTGCCACCTTGATTGTGCTGGGTGGAGGTTCGCAATCGGCAGTTTCCATTACCGACCAGTTTTTCAAAACCCTAGACCAGCCTGATGCCGCAACGACAAGCGCTACTGGTGGCGTGCAGTGAGCACAAACGATGTGGGGGACGTGGTCGGGGCGTCGATAAGCATGCCACAGGGAGTCGTGGGTAGTGTGGTGCATGATTCTTGTTGACATATCTACAAGAATTGTAGAAACTAATAATGAGATTACCTAAAGCGTGCTGTACGGTACTCGGCTTGTCATGGGCGTCACTACCGTCCTTGTAGGGTGCCGGACGCTGCCGAAATCGGGTATGTTAGAGTCGTAGCTTCAGCCCTTATTGTTCTTCCGTTCAGGTTTTCCCCAAGGAGGGTGGTCATGATCCACACGCAAAGCGCCGTGACACGCAGTGTCGTCGCTGTTGCAACATCGGCAATGCTCCGCGGTGTCTCAACAGCGGTTATCGGATGTGCTGGAGTTGTCTCGCTGGGGTTAACTGGGGGAGGAATTGTTGGTAGCGCTGCGGCTGCGCCAGCTCCATCTGTGGCACCAAGCGCGCCAGCCGCGCCTGTATCAGAGGCATCCGCACCAGCTGCTGCGCAGGCACCAAAGGTGTGGACGGATGAGTTTTTTATCACACCAGCGCCGGATGTTCAGAAATATTACAAGGAACTCAACATCACCTATGCCGTGTACAAAGTTCGGGAAAGCTTTGCGCTTGCAGCAACAGGGCAGCTTAATGGTGCAGCCAAGGGTGGAGATGTGGAGCCGATGAAGCTTGCGGAGGCGAAAAGTAACGATGCCGCGTCCTGGGCGAAGGCTCGTTTCATGCTCTCGCTACTGCGGGCTGAGGGAAACTCGGCAGCACGAGAACTGGACTTGAACAAAGTCGGCGTTGATAAGGCCGAAACAGAGAAGGCCGCCAAGGTGCTGGATGAGGGGCACGCGGATGTGCGGGAACACACCCTGAACCCTGTTGGTGTTGAAGGCCAGCGCACCAACAAAGGCGCACGGTTGCAGAAAAATGATGAGGCGCTTACTTTCCTCAAGAGTGTTCGTGATCAGCTAGGAAAAGGTGACCAGCAATCTCTTGAGTACGATGCGCAATCCGTTATTAACTGGGGTGTTGCTCAGCACTTTGTGCACCATACCCAACGTGAATTGAAGCTGCCGCGCGAGTATCAGCGCCTTGAGGTTGTTAACGCGGCCGGCGCGAAAAGCGTAGAGCGAACCGCAGCGGTTGATAACGGAAATGCTAACCGAAAAGTTCTTGATAGTGATGCAGCTCTTAACGCTCGCCCCTATCCGAATGGTTTTGGTAAGTAGAATGCTTATGTGCCCGGTGAAGGGCACATAAGCATAAGGCGGTGTGCAGTAGAGGGCACACCGCCTTATGCTTTCTTTTGGTGAGATCAGAGCAGGGGCTGCTCCAACTCAGCGTTATCTACCCAATAAACCCCCTGGTAGAAGCCGCGTGACCGTAGTTCCAATAAGTACGGTAGAGCGCCCTTTTTCCTATTGCGGTAAAGGATGCGGATGAGGCTGGAGGTGCAGTTTTCATACCGCTCTTTGCCGTGGTATTCAACGAGTGCATCAAACACTACTTGGTAGTCATCTGCATCAAGCCTATACCAGCGTAAATCTTGGGCGGCGTGGGACAGGACGAGTTCGTCCTCGCTCATATCGCTGATAAGGGCAATCAAGGCGTTTTTAATAAAGAAAGAATTAGAGTTTCGCGCAAGGCAGTTAATAATAGCTACTTTGAAGAAGGGTTCGCTGGTGGAGTGAAGGTCACGAAGGAGGATGTCGACTTCATCGTCGTTAAAAGGTTCTTCGTTATCATTGTTGTATCCGACCAGGAAGTTCTCACGCTGCTCTTCAGTGGCGAGCCTAGTATATTGTTCGACGAAGTTGTTCACAGTGTTGCCATTATCCTTTTGTGTAGGTGTCGGGTCGGCTGGTTGCTTGGGGATGCTTCCTTGTGATTACTTCTTCATCGCCATCCCACGATTATGGCTGTTCCTCTCGGTTGGTCGTTGGTTGTTAGTCGGATTCATCAAGTTCGTAATTATAGGGAAGAAACGAACAGGATGAATCGATGTGTTTTTGTAAAAAGTCAGAAAAGCAAGGGGTAAGCACGATACATGCGTCGGGGTCGTGCACGTAGCAGATAATCTGACCTGAAACGCCCCTGCTAGTGGGGTTAAAATCAATGTAGAGTTGGGATGTTCCACCATTATTCATGCAGTTGGCAAATTGCAAACGCTGAGACATGGGAATTGTGGGATCAATTTGGGGATCCACGTCAACATCACCGTCTTCTATGGCGTCGTCACCGTACATATCAACAATGGAACTGTCATCTCTTTCGTCGAGTATTTGTTCGCATGAGTTCATGAAATAAGGATAGTTATAATCCCCGGTTTCTGTTTCCTCTGCGCCCAAATCTGAGGCGAACATGTATACCAACACCTCATGGTTACCGTAGTCGCGTCCCCATGTGCCATCAACCTGCTTGAGAAGCTGTTGAAACTCCTCAGGGGTATCTGGATAGACTGCGAGCACGCGTGCCAGGTCATTGTCAGTGGCACCAGTTACGTGGGCAAAGCTTTCGCGGTCATCTTCGTTGAAGTTTTTGCGTAATATCGCCAGGTATTCGGACACGACGGTGGGCATGCACACGAGTATATATGAAAAAGTGCTAACCATTCGGGGGTGTTATACTCTGTGCATGTCATTACGGGTTCCGGTTAAGGCATCACCAGGTGATCGGGTCGCAGTGTTGTCGCCGTCATTTGCGGCACCTGCTGTAGCACCGGCCGTGCATGAGCAAGCGATGCTTCGACTTAAAGATCTCACTGGACTGATTCCTGTCGAGTTTCCTACAACCCGGCTTATTGACGCCTCGCCACAGCACCGTGCGCAGGATATCAACAGTGCCTTTGCGGACCCTGATATAAAAGCTGTGCTGGCCACCATTGGTGGGACAGATCAGATTACGGTCATTCCACATTTGGACGCACAACTGATACATGACAATCCTAAGATTTTCATTGGCTATAGTGACAACACCAACCTGCACAATTGGTTATGACAGCAGGGAATTACAAGCTTTTATGGCGGCTCTACTCAGGTGCAGCTTGGTCCAGGGCCCTTTGTTGATGCAATTCATGCTGATTCGCTTCGTGCAGCCTTGATCACCGGTGGGGAGTTAGAGCTGACTAACCCTGGTGAGTCTGAGGATTTTGGCGTTGATTGGGCAGACCCAGCCGCGTTGACGAACTTTGGCGAGCGGGAAGTGGCGGAACCGTGGACATGGATAGGGCCAGAAAAAACGGTACGTGGTCGTACCTGGGGTGGCTGTATCCAGGTGCTTACCCAGTTGGCGCTCGCTGATCGCTTGCCTGCCCTAGAGGATCTGCAGGATACGATTGTGCTCTTGGAATCCAGTGAGGAAATGCCTACTGAACTGGACCTTACCATGACCATTCGGGCTCTGGGTGAACGCGGACTTTTTAACATTGTGCGCGGCATCATGGTCGCTCGACCACCGGTCAGTGACTTCACATTCCGCCCCGATGTTGATGAACGTCGCCGCTTACGGGACAAGCATCGTGACATTGTCCTGGAGCAGATAGCTAGGTATACAGACGACGCTGTGGTCTGTTTTGGTGTTCCCTTTGGGCACACCCGACCCCAGTGGATTGTGCCGCATGGTGGTTACATCACACTGGACGGGCGTGCCCAAAGGGTATTCGCCGATTATTCGTAGTTAGGAGTTAGTGTTCTCTGTGACTACACGGAGTCCGTTGAGTGTGCGCGGATATCCGATCAGTGGCAAAAGTTGGATGATTGTTTCGATGAGGAGCGCGCGGTCATTCCCCACGTTGAGGTTGCCGTTGATATGACCACGCAGTTGCGCTTCGCACCCACCCATGGACACCAGCATCACCAGCGTGAGTAGTTCCCGAGTTTTGATGTCAATACCAGAGCGCGTGTAAATGTCGCCAAAGCAGTTTCCGCGCAGAAAGTTGAGCATGACCTGTTGATCGTCGGGGGTGTTGGTCGCTGTGGCGTCAATAGCCTCGTCGCCGAATATGGTGCGAAGGATTTTATCGCCTTCCTCCATCCGGGTTTCCCGAGTGGTGGTTGATTGTGCCGGTAAGGGCAGCTTTTCGTCGCGGCGCATCAGTTCGTTGTTGGTGATTCGGAGGAAGTCATAAATGCGCCCCATGCCCACGTAGGCCACCGCTTGGTACAGAATTTCCTTGATTTCTACCGCGCTGACCCCCACGTTCAGGGCGCCTTCCAGCATGACTTTGTACATTTCTTCGCCGCCACTGGACACCAGTGCTGCGAGGTGCAACATGAGCCGCGTGTGGGTGTCAATCCTTGTGGAGCTTGTGATTACTTCGCCGTAGGCAAAATTGACGTAGATCTCCCCGAGTTCAGGGTCGAGAGTATGGAAACGGGACTTGCGCTCGTGGAAAAGTTCTTTGAAGTATTGGATTGCTTCTTCGCTAATAGGCATGCCCCCGAGCGTAGGCTCCCATACGCCGTAGCGTCGTTGGATAAGGGGTATCGGGGGTGAAAATATTGGGGCTACAGCTACTGGCTTGGAGCGTCACCTGAAATCGTCACCTGGGCTGCAGCACATGAATACAAAGCGGATACAATAGAAGCTATGTCGAACTCCCGCGCCCGTCTTATCCCTGGTAAACCCACTCCTATTCGTACTGTTCCTGAACAGATTGACTGCCCTGAATACGTGTGGAAGGACACGGTACAGGAGGCCATGGGCGAGCCAGTGGTGCAGTCGCCAGAAGTGATTGAGGCGATGCGCGAGGCGTCGAAAATTGCGGCGAATGCGTTGGTTGTGGCTGGTCGTGCGGTGGAACCTGGTGTAACCACGGACGAGCTCGATCGGCTCGCCCATGAGTACATGTGTGATCATGGTGCATACCCGTCGACACTGGGGTATCGGGGTTTTACTAAAAGCTGTTGTACGTCACTGAATGAGGTGGTGTGTCACGGTATTCCTGACACAACTGTGATTCAAGATGGAGACATTGTGAATATCGATGTCACCGCATATAAGAATGGCGTGCATGGCGATACGAATGCGACATTTCTCGCGGGTGATGTATCGGAGGAACATCGCTTGTTGGTTGAGCGTACTCGTGAGGCAACAATGCGTGGGATTAAGGCGGCAAAACCTGGTCGAGAAATTAATGTTATTGGTCGGGTGATTGAGTCCTACGCTAAGCGTTTTGGTTATAACGTTGTGCGTGATTTCACTGGGCACGGTGTGGGGCCGACCTTCCATAATGGTCTGGTGGTGCTGCATTATGATAGCGATATGTATACTGACCTGCTTGAACCTGGCATGACGCTCACCATTGAGCCGATGATCAACCTCGGTGAACTTCCTTACGATATTTGGGATGACGGCTGGACCGTGGTGAATAGAGACGGAAAGTTCACTGCCCAATTTGAGCACACTATTGTTATCACTGACGACGGTAATGAGATCCTCACCATTCCAGACGAGGACGTATAGGTGCCGGCTTTTCTTATTGCGGGCACCACATCCGATGCCGGTAAATCTGTTATTGTCGCTGGATTGTGTCGTGCGCTGGCGCGTCGTGGCATAAAAGTCGCACCGTTTAAGGCACAGAACATGTCTAATAATTCGGCAGTATGCCCTGATGGTGGTGAAATTGGTCGTGCGCAGGCTCTGCAAGCTGCGGCCTGCGGGCTGGAACCCAGTGTGGATTTTAACCCCATTTTGCTCAAACCCGGATCGGATCGGACATCACAGTTGGTCGTGCGCGGGCATGCGGTCGGTTCTGTCAGTGCCCGTTCGTATATTGAGCACCGAACTCATCTACGTACCGTAGCAGCATCATGTTTGCGTGAGTTGGAGTCGCGTTTCGACGTCGTGGTGTGTGAAGGTGCCGGTTCACCTGCAGAAATTAATCTCCGCGACACGGATGTGGCTAACTTCGGTCTTGCGGAAGCCTGCGATATGCCGGTGTATGTGGTGGGCGATATTGACCGTGGGGGAGTGTTGGCTCATTTGTTTGGCACGCATCAGATTGTGTCGTCGGCTGATCGCACCAGGATTAAGGGCTTTGTGATCAATAAATTCCGCGGGGATCAGTCCATTCTTGAGCCGGGTTTGGTGTCCTTGGAGGAGATGACCGGGGTGCCTACAGTGGCGGTGTTGCCGTATCTTGAGGGCCTGTGGATTGATGCGGAGGATTCGTTGCAATCCCATGTGGGGGCATCGGTCGGTCCGTCCACCGCCGCGTTGGGGACGCAGCGGCTGCGGGTGGCTGCTATTCGGCTGCCTCGGGTGTCTAACGCCACTGATGTGGAAGCGCTGGCGTGCGAACCAGGGGTGACAGTGACGTGGACGGTGGATCCCGATGCTGTTGCCGAGGCTGATCTGGTTGTTATTCCGGGTTCCAAGGCGACGATCTCTGATCTGCGCTGGCTGCGAGACCAAGGTTTGGCTGACGCCATATGTGCGCGTCGCGGACCTGTTGTGGGCATTTGTGGTGGATATCAGATGATGTGCGCGTCTCTTGTTGATCCGGTTGAATCTGGTTCATCCGAGCCTGTAGCTGGTCTTGGGCTTTTCGACGCAGATATCACGTTCCACCCCGATAAGACGCTGATCAGGCATGATGGTGGGGCGTACGAGGTGCATCATGGTCGGGTGACCCGCACCACCGAGGATCCGTGGATTGGTGATGAAGGCAGTGCGCGCGACAATCTGCGTGGCACGCATCGCCATGGACATATGGAAAACGATGCCGCACGGCGCGAGTTTTTGCGCTGGGTTGCTGATTACTGCAACAAGGATGGTTTTGTGCTGAGCACCGATACCTCGTTTGCGGTACAGCGCGAACAGCAGCTTGACATGATCGCTGATGCGATTGAAACTGCATGGGATGTTGACCAACTACTCCGCGATACGCACTATCAGCATTAAAAACTCCCCTGTTGGCTTAAGGTCAGCACCAACAGGGGACAAGAGTGTGGAAGGTTATGCCATATATCAGGGGTGGCAGCCGCGAACGTCACTGAGGTGGCATTGCTTGCTGAACAACGATGCGGCGATCATGAATGGCATAGCTGAAAAGAAGGTGGCGGTATCCACAGGATATTCCAATGGGGTTCCATTGGTGAGCGGTGTGAGCACTCGCCAAGGAAGTGTTGCGGATCCAACAACGGCATCGCCAACAACTTGGCTGGACGCGGTTGGTTCCATGTAGGCGGACTGTGCGGATGCTGGCACGGTCAGCATCCCGGTAGCCAGTGCTCCTGCAACACATGCAGTGGCAATACGTGACGTCTTTTTCACTACGTTCTCCTATCAACGGGTGCAGTTGCTTGTGGTAACAAACTTACACTGTTTACTGAACCACGGCTACCCCGTCAGCGGGCGCCTGGAGTGGGGTGCCATTGAAAAGTGGAACCAGCCTGAAAAGTGGTTCCGTCGAGTTGACTAGGGCATCGCCAATAGCTTGGCTGGAGCTGCTAGGTGCGAAGTCCTGGGCAGATGCTGGCGCAACTGCTAGTCCTGTGGCGAGAGCACCAGCAACACATGCGGCGGCGAACCGCGATGTCTTCTTCACAGTGTTCTCCTCATCTATCGCTGGGCCTGGGCGACGCAGCCGCGGGTGTCACCGAGGTGGCACTGTTTGCTGAACAAGGAAGCGATCAGTGAAACAGGAATGAGGGACAGTGTTGCGACTGCCTTGGCAGGGGACTCAAGGGAGCTGCCTTGTACTAACGGAAGTATAGCCCGGAAGGGTAGTTCTGCTGAGCCGACCAGGGCGTCGCCAATAGCTTGGCTGGAGCCGCTGGGCTCGACCCCTTGAGCATGTGCCGGTGCGGTGGCCAAACCGGTAGCCAGGACGCCAGCGATGCATGCGGTGGCGATCCTCGACCTCATTTTCATGGTTCCTCCTGAAAATGGTGATGTAGTAGATGGGCCCTTTACGGCTCGATAATCACCCTAGTATTTCGCCTTCGAGATTTGTAAGATTATTCTCAATAAATCCGTTCTGAATCGGTTATTGTTTGCTATTTTCGCCCTGTATTACGCATCTGTATCGAGTAATCATGCTGGTAGTGGCTCTTTTGCTGGCACTCATTACCGTTCTATTTTTGTAAAGAAGTTATCACATTTTTGGTTGCATGTAACGTTCCGAAGGGAAAAATAGATAGGCTAATTTAGCGTAGTTATTTCTTTATGTAATGTTGTCACATCAGTAATGTAAGAAATTTCTTATGCATATGTCTCATTGTGAGGGGTGCGGTTTGAGGCGCGCGGCAGCCACAGCAGTAGTAGTGGAATGCTCATGAGGCCGATGGCGCCAAAGATGATGCCAAACCGCAGCTCAACAGCCAGGGCATTACCAACCAGCTGGATCATTCCAGCTACAGAGAGCATGGTGGTTATGCCGATGCTGCCGCTGACCTGCAATGCGGACCCGATAAATCCTGTTTCGGTTTCGGCGCACAGGCTCAAGGCTTCTGCGGACAGCCGGGGGTAACTGAACCCCATCCCGATACCTGTAACACCCCAGCCGATGATGGTGATCCACCAGTGCGATCCCGTCAGTACCGTGACCGTGACAACCACGAATCCTGCGGCGATGAGTACGGTTGAGATGAGAAAGACGCGCGGCGTCGATAGGCGGTCACCGAATTGTGCTTGATAGTGGGAGCCAATAAACCACGCAAATCCCGAGACAGTGAGCCCCAAACCGGTCAGGGTGGGGCCGAGTTGGTAGCGTTCTGCGAGCAACAACGGAAGGTACATTTCTGCAGCGGAGAGCATGTCGATAATCCCACGAGTCAGGACCAAACGCGGCGTCCCGGCACGTGCAAGAAATGTCCCAGCAGGCACCAGCGGATGCATGCACAGCAGCGCAACGCCGCAGGCACCCACAAACACAAGAATGTTGGTGGGCACCTTAAGGTGTGTGGATAAGTTGATTATCGACGCCGCGCCCGCCAGCACTACAGCCGCACCGAGAGTGCGTACGTATCCAGGTTGGGGCGCTGGTGTGGACTGAGGTAGTGCGGCGAGTACACGGTAAAGCAGCGCTACTGCGATGATGACCGCGACAATCGGCAATGCGAATACTGCGTGCCACGATAATGTGACCGCAAGTAGCCCGGCGACACCTGGGCCGACGAGGGAAGGCACTACCCAGGCACCTGCGAAACCGGCGAATACCTGTGGTCTGAGTTTTTCTGGGTAGATGAGGGCAATTGCGGCGTAGATGGCTACGATCAGTCCGCCAGTGCCAAGCCCTTGTATCACGCGGGAAGCGAGGAATACGGGCATGGTTCTAGACACCATGGACAGTAGCAGTCCAACCATGAGAAGGCTTGCGCTGCTGATGATGGTGAATTGTGCGCCACTGCGATCAGTGAGGATGCCTGAGAACACCATGCCAATAATGGAGGCTGCGAGCGCCGCGACAAAAGTTGCTGAGTAGGCGCTGGTGTCGCCCAAGTGATCCGCGATCTCTGGCATGACGGCCGTCACCGCAGTCTGGTCAAACGCACAGACGCAGATTGCGGTGAGTAGACCGCATGTGGACATGCGGTAGCGCGCTGAAAAAATATCAGAGGAGTTACCTATGGGCACTCCTAGAATTCTAGCCCCAGCAGCGCGTTTTCAATGAGTTCGGGAAGCGCCGGATGGATCCAGTACTGATCGGCAGCCATGGCGCGAACATCAATATCAAACGCCATCATAGTGACCAGCTGCTGGATCAAGGTGGATGCCTGCGGCCCAATGATGAAGGCACCAAGAAGTTTCCCGGTGTCTTTATCGGCGATGAGCTTGGCAAAGCCCGTGGTGTTTTCCATGGCCCAGCCGTAGGCAACGTCACCGTAGTCCTGTACCTTGACCGTGACTGTGTGTCCAGCGTCGCGAGCCTGCTGCTCAGTCATGCCCACGTACCCGATCTGGGGGTTGGTGAAGATAGCTGCTGGTACGTGTTTGTGCGGGAATGCGCGCAGGTCGTCTGGGGTCAGCACGTTGTGCTCGATGGCGCGAGCTTCCGCGTTGGCCACGTGCTTGAGTTGGAAGGGGGAGGAGACATCGCCGAACGCCCACACTCCAGGAGCGGTGGTGCGTCCATACTCATCGACCTTGATGCGCTGGCCGTCCATCTCAACACCGCCCTTGTCCAGGTCCATCTGGTCGCCGTTGGGGGTGCGCCCGGTGGCGGAAACCAAAACATCGGCGGTCAGTTTCTCGCCATTGTCCAGTGTGATGGTCACGCTGCCGTTGGAGTTTTCCTCCGCAGCAGCCACTTCATGGCCGAGGCGTGTGTTCCATCGTTCGGATGCCAGTTTCGTGAAGCGGTCCGAAACCTGCTCATCCAGGTGCTTGAGAAGGCGTGGGCTGCGGTTCACCACAGTCACGTCGACACCCAGCGCGGAGAATATGTGCGCGAACTCTACCGCGATGAAGCCGCCGCCAAGAATGATCATGGTTTGGGGCAGCTGCGGTAGCCGAAGTACATTCTCGTTGGTGTAGTACGGGACACCCGACTGCTCAATCACCGGCAGAATGTGTGGGCGCGCGCCCGCAGCAATGATGATCTGATCAGCGGAAATAATCCTCTTCTGATCGCCGTCGCCCGTGGAAATTGTGCGCTCACCCACAAACCGTGCATGCTGGTCATACACATCAATGTTGGGTGTCTCTGGGCCGCGGCGATATGCCTCGCCTCCCCGGGCAATGGGATCGATACGTTTGTCAAACACGCGGGACACAATTCCTGGCCAGTCCACTGAGTCCAGTGTTGAATCCACCCCATACTTGCTGGAGGAGCGAACTGTGTCGGCAACATCGGCGGCGTAGACGAACATCTTTGTGGGAATGCAGCCGACATTCAAGCAGGTGCCACCAAATCTTCCTTTTTCAACAATGGCGATGGACTTATTGTCAAAACGGTGGTTAGGGATCATGTTGCCGGAACCGGCACCAATGATGATGATGTCGTAGTGCTTATCCACCTGTATGTCCGACTGCTGTGCCATGTAAAAGCGCTCCTTAGAAAAGTACTGTGCCCTATGTTCGCGGCCCTGTGTTCGCGAGGGCCTCAGTTACTGTAACCAATTGAGGCTAGCCATTGTTCCACCCGATTGAGCGCGGCATCCCTTACTGCCGGTTGCGAAAGGTACACATCGTGTCGTGCGTCAGGAATGGGCGATACGGTGACATCGCTGCTGAGTGTAGGGGCCCAATGCTGAATCTGCCGCACGTCCAAAATAACGTCAGCGGTGTCCACCTTTGGTGAGTATTTGCGCCCCGACCTGGATTCTGTCGAACACAACACCAGCAGCGGGACTCCGCAATCTGTAGTGCCAGAATGGATAACATCCTGACCACGAATGATGGCGCGGAGCCATCCAATGTTCTTCTGGTGACCGGACAGGGGCTTCATCTCGGGGTCAATCACCCATTCACCGTAATGTTCTGCACTCACGGATTTCCCGTAGGCGGTGAGGTTGCCCGCAGGCATGGAAACATCTGGCCAGCGGGCCCCTGCCCACCTGAGCACGGGTTTCAGTGTTTCCGACACGGGTTTAGGCACCATCATGTCTAGCCACGGACTGTTCAATACGGCCCCTGCGATATGGGCATGCAATTCAGGGGCAGAGTTCCGCAGATGATCCAGCCACAGTGCTACCACAAGTCCGCCTGTGGAATGCCCTTGTATTACCACTGTGTTGTGCATCTCGCTAAGGTATGCCAACGCCGATGTCAGTTCCTCGAAATACTGGGCCACATCAGTTGTGTGATGCCAGCGCTGGCCGGGGCGCCAGGAACGCCCGCATTTGCGTAGATCTATGGCGTAGACGGCCCAGCCACATTGGTAAAAGAACTCGGCCACATGACGATGGAAAAAGTAGTCACTCATGCCGTGCACAAACAACATGGCCGGTCTGTTGTGCAGACGGTGAGCATCGGTGGGGCTGTAGCGCACTACGGTGGCATAGATGTCGGTTTCGCCGTCGGGGTCGTCGCCGAGCGGCATTGTCGCGGTGTGAAAGTCCGGCCCGAGAATGTCCTGAGACCACTCGGGGGACCACTCTGGGGGAAGGTACAGGGGCATAGTGCACACCTTAGGCGTTTGGGCGGTGCTGGTGTTGCACAAGGCGTCGACAAGTGCTACCACCGGTTACCAAAATGGGGGTGAAAGTGGTATGCCTGGGTGGATTTTTCTTCCTAGTTTTCAAGGAATGTCTTACCCCCAAAGGATAAAGCGTAAAGTGTGTAGCCGATGGCTGATTGTCGTAGTGAAGGAAGTTAAAATAGTGTCAGATTCTATGAACTCCGCAGTGAAGGGCACCGACGAGGCTGATGTTGTTCTCGTTGGTGCCGGAATTATGAGTGCCACGTTGGGGGCCATGCTTCGGGAATTGGAACCTGGATGGTCGCAGATCATTTTCGAGCGTCTGGATGGGCCAGCGGAGGAATCCTCCTCCCCATGGAACAACGCAGGTACTGGTCATTCGGCATTGTGTGAGCTGAACTACACCCCGGAAGTGAAGGGGAAAATTCAGACGGCGAAAGCCATTGCGGTGAATGAAAAATTCCAGATCTCTCGGCAGTTCTGGTCTCACCAGGTTGATAAGGGAGTGCTGCCTCACCCAGAGGGCTTCATCCACCCTGTGCCACACGTGTCCTTCGGTCAGGGTGATACGCAGGTCGCCTATCTGCGCAAACGCTACGAGGCATTGAATGGCCACCCTCTGTTTCCGAACATGAAGTTCACGGACGACCCTGACGAATTTGCCCAGTTCCTTCCACTCATGGCGAAGGGGCGCGACTTTAATGCCGAAAAAGTGGCTGTTTCCTGGACGAATGAAGGCACCGACATCAACTATGGTGGGCTGGCTAAACAATTCCTTGCGACAGCAGAGAAGGACGGCACGGATATTCGCTATGGTCACGAGGTTAAAGACATTAAGCCTGATGGTTCGCGGTGGAAAGTCACGGTGAAAAACCGCCACACCGGCGACATCTCAGTGGTGCGGGCAAACTTCGTGTTTGTGGGTGCAGGTGGCATGGCCTTGCCGCTGCTCCAAAAATCCACCATCCCCGAGGTTCGTGGTTTCGGTGGCTTCCCCGTCTCTGGACAGTGGCTGCGTTGCACCAACGAGGAGCTTATCGAGCAGCACAACGCTAAGGTGTACGGCCAGGCATCCGTGGGTGCTCCGCCCATGTCTGTGCCGCACCTGGATACCCGCGTGATTGATGGCAAGAAAGGCCTGCTGTTTGGTCCTTACGCTGGGTGGACGCCGAAGTTCCTGAAGCAAGGCTCGTGGACGGACCTGCCGAAAACCCTGCGACCTACCAACCTCATGTCCATGCTGGCCGTGGGTTTCCAGGAATTGGGGCTGACTAAGTACCTTATTCAGGAACTCCGTAAAGATGAGGCAGCCAAAGTTGAAGCGCTCCGCCAGTACATGCCATCCGCGCGGAAGGAAGACTGGGAGATCGTTGTTGCGGGCCAGCGCGTTCAGGTGATTAAACCGATTGTTGGCCCCCGGTTCGGCTCCCTCGAATTCGGTACTGCGCTGATTAACAACTCTGAGGGCACTATTGCAGGTCTGCTCGGTGCTTCCCCGGGTGCCTCCATTGCTCCCGCCGCCATGCTGGAACTTCTGGAGCGCTGCTTCGGCCACAAGATGGTGGAGTGGGGCGACAAGATCAAAGAAATGGTTCCCTCTTACGGTGTTAAACTGTCCACCAACAAGAAACTCTTTGAACAGGTGTGGGAACGCACTCAAAGGACGCTCAAACTGGAGGATTAACCACAGTGAACACCACCCCCGTGCCGGGCTATCCATTTTCGGCAGTGGTGGGGCAGGACCAGCTCCGGCTGGCTCTGATCCTCACCGCCATTGCGCCCCGCATCGGGGGTGTTGTGGTGCGCGGCGAAAAAGGCACCGCAAAAACCACAACAGTCCGAGCATTTTCCGCGCTTCTTGGCGATGCCCCGTTGGTTAACCTCCCCATCGGCGCTACTGAGGATCGTGTGGTCGGCTCCCTGAACGTTGAAAAAATCCTCACCACAGGCCACGCCGAATATCAACCCGGTTTGCTTGCCCAAGCGGACGGGGGTGTGCTCTACGTTGACGAAGTCAACCTTCTGGCCGACCACCTTGTAGATGCGCTTCTCGACGCCGCCGCGACCGGTGCCGTGACCATCGAACGCGACGGCATTTCCCACACCAGCTCCGCCAACTTTGTGCTCGTGGGCACCATGAACCCTGAGGAGGGGGAACTCCGCCCGCAACTGCTTGATCGCTTTGGCCTCGCCGTTGACGTCGCAGCCTCGCGTGATGTGGAGGTTCGTGCGGAAATCATGCGACGGCGCCTCGACTATGAAAACGATCCGCACGCGTTTGCTGAGCGGTGGGCTGAGGAAGACGCGGGCGTCGCAACGCAAATTACGGCTGCACGGGCATTGTCGCCTGTGTTGACTCCCACCAACCTTGCGCGCATTGCGCACCTGTGTGCCAGCTTTGACGTGGATGGCATGCGCGCAGACCTCGTTATTGCGCGGACTGCGGTGGCGCACGCGGCGTGGAGCGGTCGGGAGACCGTCGAGGGTGAGGATATTCGAGTTGCCGCTGAGCTTGCATTGCCGCACCGCAGGCGCCGTGACCCCTTCGATGAACCTGGTTTGGATCAAGAGCAGCTAGATGAGGCGATGGACGAGGCGCGCGACCAGCACCCGGAACCCGAGAGTGAAGAAAACCCTCAGGTAGAACCACCGGAATCGACCGGTGAGTCCAATGAACCCACCTCCGATGGAGAGGCAGGTAGCGCCGACAACGGTGCCCCCTTTCGTTCCTAGGGTGCTGCGCCGTGCAGGCATAGGAGAGGAGAGCGTTCCAGGGCGGCGCTCCAAAGCCTACAGCGCGCAGGGGGCAACAGTTCGTGCTGTTCGTGGTGGTCGCGGCATCAACATGGTGGGAACCGTCCTCGCCGCTGCCGACAGGGGGGCCCGCATTGTGGGTGACCTCATCGATTTTCAGCCCGATGACCTCCGCGGATCGCTGCGGCGCGGTATGGAATCCAACCTGATTGTGTTCCTTGTGGACTCATCTGGGTCCATGGCGGGTAGGGATCGACTCTCTGCGGTGACAGGCGCCGTGACGTCCATGCTTCGTGACGCCTACCAGCGCCGTGACAAAGTCGCCGTGATTACGGTGCGCGGGACTTCTCCCGAGCTGGTTCTCCCGCCCACAGGATCAATCGACGTGGCTATACGCCGTCTCGCAGGCCTGCCCACCGGCGGGCGCACCCCACTCGGCGAGGGGTTGCTCATGGCCCATGAGGTGATAGCCCGGGAACATCGCAAAGAACCAGGCCGCCGCGCCCTCCTTGTGGTGCTTTCCGACGGCCGCGCGACCAGCACCTCAGGCATGGGAGGTGTTCGACAGGCCGCGGGAATGATAGCCCAGCGCGGGCTTGCTGGAAGCATTGTCATCGATTGCGAAGCAGGGGGTCGCGTGCGCCTCGGCCTGGCCAGCGAACTCGCCCGCAACCTTGGCGGCGTGTGCGTTCAGCTGGGGGAAATCAACGCTGCCTCCGTGGCGGCCGTGATTCAGGCTGTGTAGGGACTCTGTCACTGCGGCTACTATCATGAGTGTCATCTGACGCACTTCTACCTAAAGGAGCTCACCACGCTATGCCCCAAGGCAAAGTTGATCCCGCGAATATTCCTGACGACGGCTTGACCACGCGCCAGCGCCGTATGCTTCCTATCACGGCTGTTCATACTGGTCCGGGTAAGGGCAAGTCAACGGCCGCTTTTGGTATGGCCATGCGCGCTTGGAACCAGGGTATGCGCGTGGGGGTGTTCCAGTTTGTGAAGTCCCCAAAGTGGAAGGTTGGCGAGGAGTCAGTATTTAAACGCTTGGGTCAGCTGCACGAGGAGACTGGTGAAGGCGGTCCGGTGGAGTGGCACAAGATGGGAGAGGGCTGGTCATGGTCGAAAAAGGCCGGTTCCGAGGAAGATCACGCACGTGACGCAGCCGAGGGATGGCAGGAGATTAAACGCCGTCTCGCCGAGGAAACTCACGATATTTACATCTTGGACGAGTTCACCTACCCGATTAAATGGGGCTGGATTGATGTAGATGATGTGGTGGAGACGCTGCGGAACCGCCCAGGTACACAACATGTGGTGATGACGGGCCGCGATGCAGATCCGAAGCTCATTGAGGTGGCTGATCTTGTTACAGAAATGACTAAGATCAAGCACCCGATGGATGTGGGACGTAAGGGGCAGAAGGGCATCGAGTGGTAACTCCAGGTGTGTGCATTGCCGCGTCCGCGTCTGGCACGGGCAAAACCACCATCGCCACTGGCCTAATGGCAGCGCTGGCGCGCACGCATACGGTTGCGCCCTTTAAAGTCGGCCCGGATTACATCGATCCGGGCTATCATGCCTTGGCCGCTGGCAGGGTGGGGCGAAACCTGGATTCGGTGATGTGTGGGACGTCGTTACTCGGCCCGCTGTATGTACATGGTAGTCAGGGCGCGGATATCGGGGTGGTCGAGGGAGTGATGGGGCTTTTCGACGGCCGCATCACCGACCAGGTGTACACGGATTACGCGCCGGGTTCGACTGCTGAGGTGGCCGCAACCCTGGGCCTACCGGTGGTGCTGGTGGTAGATGTGCGGGGGATGAGCCAGTCGGTCGGTGCGGCCGTGAAGGGTTTCGCCACTGCAGCGGATGGGGTACGTGTGGCTGGCGTGATTCTCAATAAGGTGGGTACGTCCCGGCATGAGGCGGTGTGTCGTTCGGCGGTGGAATCGCAGGGCATTCCGGTTCTGGGAGCGTTACCCCGAGTGGACAAGGTGGAGGTGCCTTCAAGGCATCTGGGATTGGTCACCGCCGCTGAGCACGGGAGTGCTGCGATGCAGGCTGTGGAACGCATGGCGGATCTGGTGGCAAAGCATGTGGATCTTGACGTGGTGAGGGGGTTGGCATCGTGTTCTTATGCAGGTCCGGCGTGGGACCCCGCCGCCGTGGTGCAGCGTGTGCCTGGTGATCCAGTGGTTGCTGTGGCGGGTGGCCCGGCGTTTACATTTGCGTATGCGGAGCATGCAGAGCTGCTGGAGGCGGCTGGCGCAAAGGTTGTGCACTTTGACCCTCTTAAAGATCCACTTCCACACTGCGATGGATTGGTTATTCCGGGTGGTTTCCCAGAGGAGCATGTGGAGAACTTATCGTCACGCCATGACCTTCAGGATGCGGTTCGCGCCCATGTGGCGGCAGGCAAACCCGTTCACGGGGAATGCGCGGGGCTGTTATGGCTGCTGGAGAGTCTGGATGCCTATCCCATGCTGGGTGTGATTGACACCCACGCGGCCATGGGGCGCCGCTTGACTCTGGGGTATCGTGACGCAGTGGCTCTGACGGATTCAGTGCTGTTTCGTGCCGGCGAGCGGATTACCGGCCACGAATTCCACCACACAGCCTTGACGTCCCAGGAGGTGGCAGGATGGGACTCTGCGTGGGGCTGGCACGCGTGGGATGGCCGCGCGGTGCGTGAGGGTTTTTCGCGGGGAAACGTTCACGCGTCCTACATGCATTACCATCCGGCGTCGTTGCCACAGGCTGTGGAGCGTTTCGTGCGGGCGTGCGTTGACGCCCGAAACAGCGCATCTTAGCCCGCACGCGTTACACCACGGAGCTTAGCTTTCCGTCTGACATGGTCAGCTCGCGGTCGGCGTGGTCGGCGGCATCGCGGTCGTGGGTGACCAGCAGCGTGCCCACGTTTTCAGAGCGGACCAGATCGAGTAGCAGTTCCATGACAATCCGGGAACGCTGGGAGTCGAGGGCTGAAGTGGGTTCATCGACAACCAGCAACTCCGGGGAGTTCATCAGGGCACGGGCAATGTTGACGCGTTGGCGTTGCCCGCCGGAGAGTGCACCTACACGGCGGTCCGCACAGTCGCCGAGATCAAGCCGCTCCAGCAGCTCCATGCCCCGGCTACGCACTTCCTTTCGCTGTACTTTTTGATGCCACGGCGGCCCGAGATGCCGCATCATTTCCAGCTGTTCGAGGGCGGTGAGAGAGGGGATGAGGTTGGACTGCTGGAACACAATGCCGATGCGGTTTCGCCTACACTCCGCGGCTTGCTTTCCACTCAAACGAGCAAGCTCTGTGTCTCCCAGCATGATGGATCCACTGTCGGGCGTGATGAGTGTTGCGGCGAGCGCCAACAGGGACGATTTTCCCGAGCCAGATGGCCCAGTAATGGAGATGAGTTCCCCAGGTTTCAAGGTAAAGGACACATTGTTCACAGCGGTGACGCGGTCTTTGCCGTCGGGGAAAGTGAGGGTGACGTCAGTGAAGGAAAGTTCTGTGGTCATCGGTTTTCCCCTAGGGCGGATAGTGCGGAGGCAGAGCGGAGGAAGCTTAGCGCCGCTGCCGCGCCGCCGAGCCCGAGAAGGAAAATAGCCACCGCCGGTAGAAGGATACTCCCAGGAGAGATAGAGAAGGGGAGTGAATCGCCAATACTGTGCGCGGCGATGAGCGTGATGCTGATCCCCAGCACAATGCCCAGGCCCAGAATCATCGCTGCCTGGCCTAGCGCGTCCACGATCAGCGCCGATGATGAGGCACCGAGTGCTTTCAGCGTGGCAATGTCTGGTTTGCGTTGCATCATCCATATGGTGAAAAACGCGCCAGTGACCAGGGCAGTGACAATAAACAACATGATGTTAATGAGCATCAGGCTCATGGATTGTGCTTTGAAAGCGGTTAACGCTTGGGGCATATCCTTCGTGGCTATCTGCACCACCTTGGGATTGTCCGGGGTGATGGCAGAACCGGTGAACACGACATTGGCGGGTTGATCGTCGGGAAGGCGCGTCCATAAGACTTTTTGGTGGCTGTACCAGTCATCACCAGTGATGCCGTCCACAATGAGTTCTTCACCCTTTATAGTGATGGTGTCACCTGCGCCGACTCCCAGGGCTTCCGCAGCGCCTGAAGATGCGTACACATGACCAGACTCCGGCAGCGGGGTGGCATCATCCGCCGGACCGGATGCACCTGGACGCACGGCAAGCACCGCCAGGGGTTCCTCATTGAGCACCACGCGGGTGATGCCAACGGCGGTGGCGGTAGGGGAGGCGTCGACAAGCGACTTTGTGTCGTCAAGGGTCAGCTCGGAGCGGTCGAGATTGTCATTTGACAGGTAGGCGTAGCTGCCACCCAGAGTGGAAAAAGCGGCAACGTTTTGATACCGCAAACCACCCGTCAAGCCGAAGAGGAAACTTACCAGCAGCGCCAGCATGGCCACCGTCAAGGTGATCAGCGTGAAGCGCCCACGGGCGGCGCGAATATCGCGAAGGGCCAGAAACATAACGCTGATTGTACAGTTGGTACGACCTAGCCCAGCTGTGGTCTCGGTGCGCAGTCGGTCTACACTTAATGATCATGAACCAACCCCCCGAAGCCTTGCCGGGCGTCACCCTTGTAGGCGGCGGCCCTGGTGCCTGGGACTTGATTACTGTGCGCGGCATGCGCGTCTTGCAGAACGCCGATGTCATCCTCGCCGACCACCTCGGTCCCTCCACTGAGCTGGAAAAGCTCTGCGACCTCTCCGGTAAGACGCTTATCGACGCCGCGAAATTACCGTACGGACGCCAGATGGCGCAGGAAAAAATCAACGAACTCATGGTTGAACACGCGCGTCAGGGAAGCAACGTGGTGCGTCTTAAAGGCGGTGACCCCTACGTGTTTGGCCGGGGCTTTGAGGAGGTACAGGCATGCCAGGAAGCTGGCATTCCCTGCACAGTTGTACCTGGCGTGACCAGCGCCATTTCCGTGCCCGGCGCGGTGGGTGTCCCTGTGACACAGCGGGGAGTTGTGCATTCTTTTACCGTCATCTCTGGCCACGTACCCCCTGGGCATCCGCAGTCTCTGAACAACTGGGAGGCTTTGGCACAGACCGGCGGAACCCTTGTTGTGATCATGGGTGTGAAAAACTCGCGCAGTATCGCGAATGCGCTCCTTGTAGGTGGGCGTTCCGGTGATACACCCGCAGCTGTGATCCAAGAAGGAACCACCTCAGAAGAACGAACTTTTCGCTGCACGTTAAGTACGCTTGCAGATGTGATTGAGCACGAAAGTATCAAACCCCCAGCCGTCTACGTGATCGGCGAGGTGGCCGACCTGTGACCCGACCAGCCACCACAACACATACCTACCCCGTCACTGGCAATGCCTTTGGGCTGCCACTCCTGATCATCTCCGCGTTGCAGCTCATGGTGGTGCTGGACGGCACGGTGGTGAACCTTGCCCTGGCCCGCATCCAGGTGGAACTGGGTCTTACCGACTCTCTCCGCAGCTGGATTGTCACCTCCTACGCCCTCGCCTACGGCGGATTGCTACTTCTTGGTGGCCGACTGGGTGACGTGTTCGGGCGGAAACGCACATTCCTCATTGGGGTGAGCATGTTTACCCTTGCCTCGCTGGCCTGCGGTCTGGCCAACGGCGCGGGAGTACTGCTGGTGGCGCGCGTGATACAAGGAATCGGTGCGGCCGTCGCATCACCAACAGCCATGGCACTGATCGTGGTGACCTTCGCGCCGGGGAAACCCCGCAACCAGGCTTTTTCCGTGTTTGCCATGATGACAGGGTTGGGGTCAGTGTTGGGGCTGGTTGTCGGCGGGGCTTTGACTGAAGCCAGCTGGCGCTGGATTTTCCTCATCAACGTGCCCATCGGCGTGTTCATTGTTGGGCTGGGTGTGAAGTACTTGTTTAGTACAGGGCAGTCCGAAAAAATGGCCCTTGATGTGCGCGGCGCCGTCTTGGCAACCGGGGCGTCGACACTTCTGGTGTTCGGTATGACGGAAGGCGGCGTTGGCTTCACCGCTCCCGTTATTGGATCCGTGGTTTTGGGTGTCGTACTGCTCATTGGATTCTTCCTCTCGCAGCGTACGGCCGCTAACCCGGTGCTTCCGTTGGGGATGTTTGCGCACCGAAGCCGCACGTTTGTGTTCGTGTCGCTACTGCTAGTGGGGGCACTACTCATGGCTATGACGGTTCAGGTTGCGCTTTTTGTTCAGGAGGTTTTGGGTTACGGACCGCTGACGGCTGGGCTGGCGTTCATCCCGTTTGCCTTTGCCCTGGCTACCGGGTCTGCCATTTCTGGACGGTTAGCTGAAGTGGTGTCCCCGCGTTGGATCGTTGCTGGTGGCGGCGTGATTCTCATTGGGGGGTTTGTGTTTAGCTCCATGCTTGATGAGCACGCCTCTTATCTGCCGGACCTCCTGATTCCGATCTTGGTGATTGGTGTTGGCCTTGGCATTGTCCTGATCCCACTCACGTTGTCAGTGGTGGCTGGGGTGAAACCCACGGAGGTTGGCCCGCTGACTGCGACCTCGCTGGTGTGCCAGACCCTCGGCGGCCCGCTGGGGCTTGCTGCGGTCACGGCCTACGCAGAGATGCGTACTCGCAGCCGTCTGGGGTCCGCGTTTGACACCCTGAATCGCTCTGCACTTGACGACGCCGCCCGGGCCGCCCTCGGTGACGGCTACACCGGCTCCCTGCTCATCTGCGCAGGATTGGCCGTTGTGGTGGTCATCCTGGTGGTGGCATTTGTGAAATTCACGCCAGAGGATATTCGCGAGGGCAAGGCCGCCGAAGCTGCAGCACAGCGGGGCTAATGCAACCTACATCTTCCTCATCATTCTGATCAGCACAATGAGGATGGCGATCAGGACTGCCGGGATGAAAAGCACCACACCAAGCATAAGAAGGCCAATAAGAATCTCGGCGGCACCAATGGTAGACATTGTTCCGACCCTACCGGAGATCAGCCCGTGGGATGAAGAATATGCGAATGCACTCGGGATAGTTTTGGAGCCATGAGATCGTTATCGTGGCCTACAAGGTGGGTGGGCTCGCCCCTGCGGGTGCTACTTATCGTCGTATTTTCGGGGTTTTTCCTCGCAGAGCTTACTGCTCATACAGTACACAGCATACCTGATATGACTACTAACTTTGTCATTGCGTGTGCTCTGTTGTTTCACCCAGTGCGTCGAGAAATCTGCACAGGGATTATTGCGGTCAGTCTTTTCATCATCGTTTTTATGCCGTGGGAATCACATTTTGCGCCGACGGCAGTCGTTTTTTATGTCACCTATCTTGTGAGTGCATATTCACCGCCGAAATGGCGGCGGGTATGGCTACCCGTGATTATTGTTGGTGTGGGTCTCGCTATCGTGATGAACCGCACGTTTATCGATGAAAATCTTATTCTCAGTGCTGACTCTCCAAGGCATATGGCGCGCCTGCAGCTGTACCCCATGATGGCTGCCTTTAGCCTGATTGGGCTTGGTTTTTTCTGGCTTTTGGGCTTGCAGAGGCGCCGTCAGGATGCGGACCGTCAGGCGCTAAAGGATCGCGCCGAGTTGTCGGCTGTGGTGGAGCGCACCAGGATTGCCCGGGAAATGCACGATATTGTGGCGCATAACTTATCGGCGGTGATCGCGCTGGCAGATGGTGCGCGATACGCGGCGGCAAAAGACCCGCAGGTAGCCTCAGATACACTAGGCACCATCGCGGAGACGTCGCGCGAGGCGTTGAAACAGATGCGTGGGTTGTTAAGCGTGCTGCGGGATGATGCAGTCCGTGATCCAAATGCAGTAGGTGTGTCTGCAGTTGAAGGTTTGCTTGCCGACGCCCACCGCACCGGCCTCACCGTCACCAGCACCGGTTTTGACGAGCTCCCAGAAGGGCTGCCGCAGCTGACGCAATCGACGTTGTATCGGGTTGTGCAGGAATTGCTCACGAACATGCTGAAGTATTCCCCAGATCGTCATGGCACACTTACCGCAGAGGTGACCGATCGCAGGATTCGCATCATCTCAGCAAATAAGCAGGGGGATTCTGAATCGGATCCGGGTTTCGGTCTGATCGGAATGAGGGAGCGGGTTCATGCGTTAGGTGGCACAATGCAAGTATCCCGTGATGAAGAATTTACTGTGACGGTGGAGTTGCCGCGATGACAAAAATATCCGTTGGGCTTGTAGACGATCAACCCCTGGTGCGTACTGGGTTTGCCATGCTCATCAATTCCCAAGATGATATGGAAACCAGCTGGGAAGCCAGTGATGGTGCGGAGGTTCCGACGCAAACCCATGCGGATATTGTGCTGATGGATGTGCAGATGCCCAAGGTCAACGGCATCGAAGCCACCCGCGCACTGCTGCGTTCAGATGCAGACACCAAAGTGATCATGCTGACAACCTTTGACGATCAGGATTTTGTCAGCGGTGCCATTGAGGCGGGGGCCAGTGGCTTTTTGCTGAAAGACGCGCAGCCCGAGGAGCTGCTTCACGCTATCCGGCTGGTATATGCCGGGCAAGCAGTGCTGGCACCAAAAGCGACAGCGAGGGTGCTGGGTATGCTGAAGAACCAGGGCGTCGATAAGCACGTGGAGCCTCCCGACCAGGGGGTACTGGACGAGCTCACCCCGCGGGAACATGAGGTTCTCAGGCTTATTGCGCTGGGGTTATCCAATGAAGAAATAGCGGTGGCGGAGTATGTGTCCATGGCGACGGTAAAAACACATGTGCGGCACATCCTCATGAAAACCAATTCGCGTGACCGTGTGCAGGCCGTGCTGTGTGCGTATCGGAACGGGTTGGTCACAACTGAGGAACTTTTGCGGCACCCTCTAGACTGACGCAGTGCTATACCACAAGGGTTAATGCTGTTGGTGAGGTTATTTCCACGGTCATTCCGGCTGCGCGGGCGATGGCTGCTACCTCATCGATGCTGATGGGGTCCTGTTCGCTCAGCGCCAGTACGCGCGCGAGTTCCCCTTTGTAGTGCTTATTAAAGTGGCTGACCACTTTGCGGGTACCGTCTGGCTGAACGGACTCCACCCGAACCGTAATGGCGGTTTTCAGTCGGCCCAACTGCTGGTAAGTGCCGCTGCGTAGATCCACCACCAGGTCATCGGCTGACGACAGCACCTCAGTAATCAGCCCTCCCCACCGGGACTTCAGTGTGGGGGTTGTGCTGCTGCTGCGAGTGGGTAGCTTTGTGTCGCCCGACAAGCGATAATGCGGAATCAAGTCCCCGGCACGCACCACACCAAACAGGGCCGATCCTATGGCCAGGCGCTGCAATGCCTCGTTGGGAAGGATGCCGGCGGACAGGGCGTCGTAGAGCACACCCGTATAACGGAGGATCGCCGGGGTGGTGGGGGAGGTGAGGAGCTCCTGGTTTGCCTCCACCTCGGCGGCGAGCTTGTCGCTGATGCCCAGGACAGTGAACGGGTCATCCAAGGCCACGAGGTCGGCGGCGATCTGTTCCCGCACTGGATTCAATTCAGGGAAACTCAGCAAGTCCCAGTCCAGGGGTGGATGGTCGCCGCCGAAAGATTTGGTTTCGCTTGGTGGGAGGACAATGAGCATGCACTCAACAATAACCGGGTATATTTACTTTCCATGATTACCCGTATGTCCACGCTCTTTCTGCGTACCCTGCGTGAGGACCCAGCCGACGCTGAGGTTCCCAGCCACAAGCTCCTTGTCCGCGCTGGATATATCCGTCGCGTGTCACCAGGTGTGTACTCGTGGCTGCCGCTGGGCTTGAAAGTTCTGCGCAACATTGAGCGTGTTGTTCGCGAGGAAATGCAGGCCATTGGTGCCCAGGAAATTGAGCTTCCTGCGCTGCTGCCACGCGAACCCTACGAGGTGACTAACCGCTGGACGGAATACGGTGATGGGTTGTTCCGGCTGAAGGACCGCAAGGATGCCGATATGCTGCTGGGACCCACCCATGAGGAAATGTTTACCTTAATGGTCAAGGATATGTATTCCTCCTACAAGGATTTCCCCGTCACGTTGTTCCAGATTCAGACGAAGTACCGCGACGAGGAACGTCCCCGCGCCGGTATTCTGCGCGGTCGTGAGTTCGTGATGAAGGATTCCTACTCCTTTGACATGACCGATGAGGGGTTAGAGGAATCCTACCAACGCCATCGTCGTGCCTACCAGCAGATTTTCGACCGCTTGGGTGTTGACTACGTAATCTGCAAAGCAACATCAGGTGCCATGGGCGGTTCCGCCTCTGAGGAATTCCTGGCCGTGTCACCCAACGGCGAAGACACCTTTGTGCGTGCCACTCACGGTGACTATGCGGCAAACGTCGAAGCCGTGGTCACACAGCCGGGTGTGGAACGCGAGATTGAGGGCTTGCCTGAGGCACAGGTGCACGAAACGCCGAAGTCAGAAACCATTGATGCACTGGTTGATTGGGCGCGCTCGGCTGGAGTGCGTGTTGACGGCCGCGAGGCCCAGGCATCCGACACCCTCAAGTGCTTGATGGTGAAAGTCACCGCCCCCGGTGAGGAACCCGAACTGCTGGGCGTGCTGGTTCCAGGCGACCGCGAAGTGGACATGAAACGCCTGGAAGCATCACTCGAACCAACCGTGGTTGAACTCGCCTCTGAAGCTGATTTTGCCGCTAACCCGTTCCTGGTGAAAGGCTATGTGGGTCCGCGTGGTCTGGCAGCCAACGGCGTGCGTATGCTCGCCGATCCCCGCGTCGTTCGTGGCACCCCCTGGATCACGGGTGCCGACGCCCCCCAACGCCATGTTGTTGGGCTCGTGGTAGGTCGTGATTTTGAGCCTGACGGGTACATTGAAGCCGCCGAGGTGCACGAAGGCGACCCCGCCCCCGATGGACAAGGCACCCTTACCCTCGAACGAGGCATTGAGATCGGGCATATTTTCCAGCTTGGTCGCAAATACACTGATGCCTTTGACGTGCAGATTCTCGACGAAAACGGCAAGCGATCCATCCCCACTATGGGGTCATATGGAATCGGTGTATCACGCCTCGCCGCGGTTGTGGTGGAGCAGCGCCACGACGACAAGGGGCTCAACTGGCCGGTAGAAATCGCCCCCTACCAGGTGCATGTGGTGGTGGCCAACAAAGACTCTGCCGCTGCCGCCGCCGCTGAAGAGGTGGCGCAGGAACTCTCCAATGCTGGGTTGGATGTGCTTTTCGACGACCGCCCCAAAGTCAGCCCTGGCGTCAAGTTTAAGGACTCCGAACTCCTGGGTATGCCCTACGTGGTAGTACTTGGGCGCTCCTTCGCCGACGGCAAGGTCGAGCTTCGGGTTCGCGGTGGCGAGACGGAAGAACTGCCGTACGGTGAGGTTGTCGCCAGAGTGAGTGAGTTGGCGCGGGGATAATTGTAGTTACCGCATCTAACTGGTTGGTTAGGTGAGACTATGGTCACTTTATTGAGATGATATTCCACCTGAACACTCGCCGTGATTGTCGGCATTGCGGACGAGCATACACAGTCATTGCCCATTAAGTTCCGTGTTGCGGTGGCTGCCACTGGTGAGGCTGAAAAGGCTCCGAGGTTGACTTATCGGAATAATGGCCAGCAGTCGACGACCACGTCAGCGGCGGTAATTCTAAATACTGGGGTGCGTGCAGAGTAAGCTCTTGAACACCGTTAGTGCAAACGTTTTGCGTAGAAAAAGGTCTACCGCCAGGTACGGAAACACGCCAATTCCGTACCTGGCAGTGGACCTACATGACAAGCACGTAAAGTGTGCTTATCTCCAAGTCGAAAAACACCCGATTTTCGTGCTTGAGCATAAGCACACTTCGCACCTATGGCGGTTTCCAGTTTCACCGCAGACTTTCGTAAATCCTCAGCAACTGTTCGGTGAACGGGGACTGCACCGTCTGGGCTTGGGAGCTCAGCATGTGCGAGCTCATTGCAGAAACTTGGCTGGGATTTTCAAGCAGGTAGCGTATCGCCTCCGCAATGTTGTTGGCAGATGGTTTGTTTGTCAGCAGTCCACCGTCGTCTGGGATGACTTCACCAAGATCGGCATCGCAGTACACCACTGGCGTACCAGCTGCAGTGGCTTCCAGGAGCGTCATGGGCTGGTTGTCAAAGTCATAGGAGCTGAGCACAAAAATGTGGTGGTCGCGCATGGCTTCCACAACGGTGCTTTGCGGTACGCCTCCGTGCAGATGTACGCGGTCTCCTAGACGGTGGTGCTTGATGTATCGGCGTACAGAAGGAAGATTCGGGCCGTCGCCGTACATGTCCACGGTCACCGAGTCAGGAAGTTGTTTCATGGCTTTCAAAAACACCAGTGGACGTTTCTCGTTGGACATGCGTGAGCACCACAGGATGCGTAAATCTTCACTGGGGCTGTAATGCCGGGGCGAGGAGGTGTGAAGTTTGTCCACAAGCGAAGGATCCAAGCCGTTGGACAGGACTGTCAGGGGTTTGGTTACGCCCTGATCCTGGAGTTTTTGCGCAAAGTGGTGGGAAGGGACGATGACATGTTGGGCATGGTTTGCTTGGCTGACCATCACGCGCCACATGCGTCGGGCGAGGCGAGTGCGAGTGTAGGATGCTTGTTCAAGGCTGATGGACGAGCGTGGCACAAAATGTTTGTGCATCCACGCCAGCCATATGCTGGAGACGTGGGGCATTGGTAGGACGTCGCGCACATAGGCGTCGATACGCGTGTGCATGGATTGCACCAGCGGAATGTTGAAGATTTCGCTGGCCCGTACGCCGGCGAAGGCGGCACCCATTTCGCTATGAACGTGGATTATGTCGATGTCACCGAGTTTTTCGATGCTGGATACCCCTGCGTTGATGACCTTGCGAGGTGGCCAACAGAAAGGGTACCCGTCTGGTTTGATGACGCTGCTGGTGGGTAGGCGAACCACGGTGGGGTCATCACTGGGTTCGTGAAGCGGACAGAAAACCGTAACCGTGTGTCCAGCTGCTTCCAGGGTGTCCTTCTGCGCCTTGATTGAGGTTTGAACACCACCCAGTGTTGGCAGGTAGTAATCAGTGAACACGGCTATATGCATGAACCGCACTATACCGTGCATGAGGGAACCGCCGCGTACAAAAAGAGCGAAGTTCTGTGGTGTTTGGATATCGACGTCCCAGTTAGTTACGGAGTGCTTTTATGGCTTCGGAGTACACCGTCAGTAACTGGTCGGTGTACTGGTGTTGCATGGTGGTGCCTCGCGCGGCGATCATGCGTTCACTCATCTCCGAAATGCAATCGGGATGGTTGAGAATGTTGCGTAGAGTGGCTGCGATGTCATGCGCGTCAGGGCTGGTGGTGAGTATCCCGCCGCCGTCAGGAACGGTTTCACTGAGATCTGGATCGCAGTAGAGGATAGGTGTGCCTGCTGCGATAGCTTCCAAAAACACCATGGGTTGGTTATCAAAATCGAAGGAGGTGGACACAAACACATGGTGGTTGCGCATTGCCTCCAATACCGCGTTTTGTGGGACGCTGCCATGCAAGTGGACACGCTGCTCCAGCCCGTGGCGGCGAATAAAACGTCGCACTGATGATAGTGCTGGACCCGTGCCATACATGTCGGCGATCACTGTTGGGGGAAGCTGGCAGATTGCCTCTAAGAACGCGAGTGGCCTTTTCTCTTGGGATACCCGCGCGCACCACATCACGCGCAGTGGTTCTCCGGCTGAGCGTGTGCGTGGTGCAGAGGGTGGAAGTTGGTCCAGAACCGCTGGTTCCAGCCCGTTGGACAGCACCGTGAGTGGTTTGATCACACCTTGGTCGTGGAGTTTGCGGGCAAAGTGGTGCGAGGGAACGATGACATGTTGCGCCTGATTCGCCTGGTTGACTAGCAGACGCCACATGCGCCGAGCGAGGCGGGTGCGTGTGTAATGCGCTGGTGTAAGGGGAATATCAGCGAGGGCAATAGAACGTCGATGGAGTGAGGCCAGAATGAATGTGCTGACTGAAGGCAAGGGTAAAACGTTTTTTGTGTACACATCAACGCGACCATGCATGGTTTGTACGATTGGAATTCTTAGTGACTGCCCAGCGTGGATGCCGCCGATTGCGGCTGCCATTTCACTGTGAATGTGAATAATATCCACGTCGCCTAGCTCACGTATGTGGGAAATGGACGCGTCAATAACTGCGTCTGGTGACCAGGCGAAAGGATAGTTGTCCGGTTTGAAACGTGTGCTCGTGGGGAGGCGCACAATGCTCGGATCGGTGCTGGTCTGGTGCAGTGGACAGAAAATAGTGACTTTGTGCCCAGCCTTTTCAAGGGTGTCTTTTTGCGCCTTGATGGAGGTTTGAACCCCACCCAAGGTAGGCAGATAGTAGTCAGTAAACACCGCGATGTGCATGATCAGCACTATACCGTGAAGGCTGTGGGGAGGGTCGTGGTTTTGCTAGGGTGAATGAAAGTGTGATGTTAGGTGCGAGGATATAGAAAGCGGACATGGCAACAATACTGATCACGGGAGCCACTGGTTTTCTGGGTAAATATGTTGTGGATGAGTTTCTGCGGCATGGCTACCAAGTTGTTGCTCACGGCAGGAACGCCACGCGGCTTATGCAGCTACATGACCAGGGGATACAGACGCTGCAGGGTGATCTGCAAGAGCTGTCGCATCTGACGATACGTGTCGACGCCGTGGTACATGCCGCCGCATTATCCACCATCTGGGGTCCGTGGCAGCGGTTTTATCGCAACAATGTTGAGGGTACTCGTCATGTAGTTCAGTTTTGTCAGGCAAATAGTATCCCGCGTCTTGTGTTTATTTCATCTCCGAGTATTTATACAATGCCAAAAGACCGGCTGGGTATTCGCGAAGATGATGTTGATGAACGCAACATGCTCACCAACTATATTCGCAGCAAAATTATGGCCGAAGCCGTAGTCCGGGAAGCAAGTGAATCGGGTATAAGCGCAGTGATTTTGCGACCACGCGGTATTGTTGGAGTGGGGGATACCAGCATTGTTCCGCGATTATTGGAGGCAAACCGGACAATGGGAATCCCGCTATTTCGGGGCGGGCACAATGTTGTGGATCTCACCTGCGTTGAAAACGTTGCCTTGGCTATACGGTTGGCGGTGGAGGCGGATGCCAGCGCCATTACTACCGGCGTCTACAACATTACAAATAAAACTCCACGCAGTCTCATCTCCATTCTTGAACAGCTTTTTTCCGGGCTATCCACAACACCGCACTATCGGAATCGATATTTCTGGATCGTGTACGCTGTTGCCGCCGCTGTGGAATGCCTATACAAAGTGCTGCGCATTGATAAAGAACCCATGATTACGCGGTACACGGTATGCACGCTGGGGTGTTCACAAACCCTTGATGTGAGTGCCGCCACACGCGATTTAGGCTACGAGCCGATAATGAGCCTTGACGAAGGGATAGCGCGCTATGTCGCTTCACTCACCAATTAACGACGCCGCGTCCACACCACACGGCATCACAAAGATACGCTATTACCAGTGCGGATATTGTGTGAATGAGATGTCACACATCTACAAGGGGTACCCGAAAGAAAAACGAATTTTTCCGGCCGGGGTGTTTCTCTTGGAACATGCTACCGAGGGGAGAATCCTGTTTGATACAGGGTATTCCCGCGATATTTTCACAGCTGGTTGGCGCAGTAAGCTCTACAAGGCACTGAATCCAGCGACGGTGACGGCTGAAGATGAGCTGCCTGCACAGCTGGAAAAAGATGGCATCGCGCCGGAGAGCATCAACTACGTTATTCTGTCCCATTTACACCCCGATCACATCGGTGGGGTGAAATTCTTTCCGCAGAGCACGTTCGTGCTATCGCAGGAAAGTTACGATGTATTCCGCACGCCAAAGCTTGCCGACCTCGTGTTTCCTTCTTTTTTGCCCAACTGGTTTGCAGAGAAAGTCCACGTTGTTGATAGCCACCGTATGCTGCTTGATACGAATACCGGGGTCGAAGGACATGACTTCTTTGGTGACGGGAGCCTTCTGCTTACAGGACTAAACGGACATGCACGCGGCCAGGTTGGTGCTTATCTTCCTGGGCAGTTGCTGCTGGCTGCTGATGCATCGTGGGGGACTGATCTGATCGATTACACCGATTCGATGCGCTTTCCAGCGCGGTTGATCCAGGCCGACTATGGCGAATACAAACGAACGGTGGGTCGTGTGAAGCATCTGCGTGAGATGAATATTGACGTCTACTTCAGCCACGAGCGATACTCAGTGAAAGACATTCTGTAATGAGCGGAGTTCGGCAGAAACTGCTGGTAGCCGTTTCTTTTGCGCAGAATCGGTGGTTACACAGGCTCCATACGCGTGCTGCTGTTGAGCGCTTTCAGGCGCGCCATGTGAAAAAGCACGGCGCTTTTCTGCGTCAGCATTCCCCGTATTTTCGTGATCGTCCGCTTATCCGCAGTGTGGAAGACCTGGAGCAGTACCCACTAATGGATAAGGCGATGATGATGGCGGAGTTTAACGCATTAAATACCCGCAATCTGGATCGAGACACTGCCTTGGATATTGCCATCCAGTCGGAGAAAACTCGTGACTTCCAGCCGATGTATAACGGGGTATCGGTGGGGTTATCGTCAGGAACAAGCGGACATCGTGGGCTTTTTGCTATCAGCGACGAGGAACGCTACGCCTGGGCCGGTGCCGTGCTGGCCCGCTTTTTGCCTAAGGGCCGGCTGCGCGGACATCGCATCGCCTTTTTCTTGCGGGCGAACAACAACTTGTATGAGACTGTGAAGTCTAGGTTTATTACCTTCCAGTATTTTGACACCTACCGACCCATGGCGGAGCATATTGATGCGCTGCGTGATTACCAGCCAACCGTGCTGGTGGCACCACCCTCGGTGTTGAATGTTCTTGCCAGTGCTGTGGAGTCGGGTGAGCTTGTGCTTAAGCCGGATAAAATTGTTGCGGTGGCGGAAGTGCTCACGGTGTTTGATCAGCATCGTTTCAAAGAAGTTTTCGGGCACGACATTATTTTTCAGGCGTATCAGTGTACGGAAGGCTTTTTGGCCTACACCTGCTCTCGCGGGTCACTGCACCTGAATGAAGACATTGTGTATTTTGAGAAGGACTTTCTTGATGATTGCCGTTTTGTTCCGATCCTCACGGATTTTCGGCGCAGAACACAGCCGATTGTTCGCTACCGGCTCAACGATGTCCTAGTGCTCGCTGATAAGCCCTGTACCTGTGGCAACGCAACAACGGTAATTGAGCGTATTGAGGGGCGCGAGGATGATATCTTCCTTTTCCCTAATGTGACCGGTGGTCAGGTCACCGTCTTCTCTGACATGATTGAGCGTTGTCTATTGTATTGCGATGGCGTGACGGATTATCGAGTTGTGCAGGTCGCTGCAGATAAGGTCACCGTCTATGTCGATCCGGCAAACACGTGCATTCACGATGCGATTACCCACGAGTTTACGTCGTTAAGCTCTAAGCTGGGTTTTGTCATACCGGAGATGAATTTCCAGCCGTACGCGGTCGAACCCAGTGTCAAACTTAAACGTGTGGAGCGGCGGTGGTCGCCACGTCAGCAGCCCCTGCAATAAAGACTGCCGGACGTACACGCGCGGATTTTATGCCTCGGGTGGTTTTACCCAGGCGTTGCCGTACTTGACCGTGCAGAACCGTGCCGGAGATGACCGCAGCGTCGATAAGCTCCTCGCCAGGGAAGAGGGTAAAGGTCCAGGATTCGCGGAGTTCACAGTCGGGCATGGTAGTGCCGCATTGCAAGGTGAGGGCTTTCCAGAGTTGCAGGGTCATGAGTTTGCGGGTGTCATATCCACACACGGTGAATCGCTCGACGGAGGCGGCAACTATGGCATCATAGCTTCCCAACGCCAGCCCGGCTTCGGATGTGATGGTGACAAACAAGCTCCATGACGCACCGTCAGCGCAGTGATTGCGTGTAATTCCGATGCGTTCGTCACTGAATTCTGGTTGCGTGACTTCGGGCTGGTCGCGGCGAATGTTGCGGGGCAGGGGCGGGCGGACGTCGAAAAGCTGCGGATTGGGTACCAGCAGTGGTCCGAAAGTGGCGGTGTCGGCGAAGCGGGCATCCCTAAACAGCGCTGTTAGTTCCTGCGTTGCAGCTGCGGCTGCTTCCCATGCAGATGCATCAAAAGCGCTGGTGAGATAGTCGGCCGTGGGGAGTGGAACTCCAGCGGATGTGAGGGAGCTAGCTACCGACGGCGCGAGCCATCCCGAGTGCCGCAGGTGGTCCGGCAGTTGGTTGCTCATACCTTACGAGGCTACCGGGTGCCGTCTGCGTGGGTCAGTTCGCCGCGCACCCGCATGAGGATCACGCCGAGGCGATTTTTCCCAGAACCGTCGCCGCCATCTGCCCAGTAGGAATCTTTGGTGGTGTGTTCGATGAGGATTGCATTTCCGGTAGCGATGAGTTCCGCAGCAATGTCAGGGTTTTGGGTGAACTTTGCCAACACGGCATCGTACATGATGCGTTCTTTCACCGATTCCCAGTCTTTGCACAGTGGTTTCTTGCGGTCCCAGCCCGCGCGGGCGGCGAGCATGGGGGAGGCGAGCCGTCGGATGTTCTTCTGGATTGTTGCGTCGTTGAACTTCATGGCCTGGAAATAGTGTTCAGATGTTGGCCACGTGGTGCCGTCAAGTTCGAAGCTGTAGGCAGCGAAGTTGGACATGTAGCCGTAGTCGTCGTTGGTGCTGTAGAAACGGATTTCGTGGGGGTGGGTGTCCATATCCCCTAAAGATAGCAAATGTGATGTGCGGTTGCTGGGTGCGTATTGACGCCCCGTATCCCGTGCCCCTCATGCAACTGCGGGCCGGAGTGCCTCAGTGTGAGACTTCCGGCCCGCAAGGGAATCTGACTGCCGTGGTTCTTCTACAGCAGCGACGGTGTTGCCGCCAGCAGGGTACGGGTGTACTCCTGCTCGGCATGGTTGAAGATGTTGTCGGTGGTGTTTTGTTCGATTATCTCACCGCTGAGCATCACGCAGATGCGGTCGGAGACGTACCGCACGGTGTTGATGTCGTGGGAGATGAACACCAAGCCCAAACCGAACTCTTTCTTCAGGTCAAGCAGCAGGTTCAGTACCTGTGCGCGCACTGACACGTCTAGCGCGGAGGTTGGTTCGTCCGCGATGATCAGGTCCGGTTCCAGCGCCAATGCGCGAGCGATGGCGACGCGCTGGCGCTGACCGCCGGAGATTTGCCGGGGGAGTACGTCAAGAGCCGATTGCGGCAAACCCACAAGACTGACCAGCTCGCGGACTCGTTTTTCCCTGGATGCATGATCCCCAACGCCGTGGACCTTCAACGGGTCAAGCAGCTGATCATGCACAGACATGCGGGGGTTCAGTGAGGTTGCTGGATCCTGGAACACCACGGACACGGATTGCCCGAGTTGCTTGCGTTGCGCCCCGCGCGGTTTAAGGGGAACACCTTTGAACAGGATCTTCCCTGAGGTGAGCGGCTGCAGGCCAACCATGACGCGGGCCAAGGTGGATTTACCACAGCCGGATTCGCCCACCAGCCCCACAACCTCGTCACGTCGGGCAACAAAGTTGATGTTTTTGTTGGCGTGAACAGTATCGGGTCGGAAAAGTTTTCCTGTACGGGTTTTGTGGACGACGTTTCCGTCAACAACTTCGATGATCGGCGTGGTCACCGGGGTGGTCACCGGGGTGGTCTCAGTCATGATTGTTCTCCAGATTCTCCGAGTACGCTGAGCAGTTCATCAGTGACAGCGTAGGAGTGGGTTGTTCCGGGGATGGCGCGCATGTGTGGCTTTTCGTGCAGGCCAATAGTGGGATAGCTGGAGCGCGGTGCAAAGCGGTCGCCGTCCACAAATTCGCGCGGTGAAGGCACGGTTCCAGGGACTTGGTAGAGGCGATCCACACCAGCCTCGATGGAGAGCACCGAGCCGAGAAGGCCCCGGGTGTATTCGTGTCGGGGGTCGGTGAGTATTTCACGCGTGGTACCTTGCTCCACCACCTGACCCGCGTACATGACGGTGATTTTGTGTGCCAGGCGGCCGACGAGTGCCAAGTCGTGGGACACAAAGATCATGGCAAAACCGAGTTTCTCGCGCAGGTCGTTGAGCAGCTGCACAACTTGGTGCTGCACGGTCACGTCGAGAGCAGTGGTGGGTTCGTCGGCGATGAGCAGCCGCGGATTGCGGGTCAGCGCCATGGCGATGAGCACGCGTTGACGCTGGCCGCCGGATAGCTCATGCGGGTAGGACTGCAGGGTACGTTCTGGATCCAAGCCCACCAGTTCCAGCAGTTCCTCGGCGGTTCGTTTGCCGCCACGTTTGGTCAGCTGCTTCATCTGGGTGCGGATCAGCATGGACGGGTTGAGGGCGCTGAGTGCATCTTGGTAGATCATGGCAATCTCATGGCCGCGCAGTGCGTTGTGTTCTTGCGGGCTGAGCTCCAGCAGGTTCTTGCCGTTGTAGATGATCTCGCCGCTGAGTTTCGCGGTCTTGGGGAGCAGGCCCATGATGGCCATGGCGGTAATAGACTTACCACACCCGGATTCGCCCACCAGGCCCATGGTTTCCCCGGCGCGAACGGTGAAGTTGACGTTATCAACAATCTTCACGTCGCCGTGGGAGTTGGGGAATTGGATGGAGAAGTTGCGGACCTCAATGAGGTTGTCGTCGGCACCGTCGAACACAAGGCGTCGGTCGTTGTTCTTCTCGGCTTCGGCCAGTGCTGACAGGGATTCGTTGAGTGATGCTGCTGCTTCTTCGGCACTGGTCTGGCCGAGGGTGTTGGCTTCGGCGACCACTTCGCTATCAGGTTTCGACGCCGCGGCAGGCTTCACCGCTGGTGCTGCGAGGGCGTCGGTAAGCCCCTCCGCAAGGATGTTCAACGCCAGCACTGTGAGCAGAATCATCAGGCCGGGGAAGAACGTGGGCCACCATGCACCGGTGAGCAGGAGCTGTTTGCCGTCGGCGAGGATGTTGCCCCACGAGGGATTCGGGGGTTTCACACCAGCGTTGATGAAGGACAGGGAGGCTTCGAATACCACGGCATCGGCAACCAGAACCGTGGCGAACACGGCGATCGGGGCGATGCAGTTGCGGGCCACATGTTTGAGCAGGATGTGTGCGGTAGAGGCACCCAGCACGCGGGAGGCGGAGACGTAGTCTTCACCGAAGGCGGCAATGACGTTGGCGCGGACTACACGGGATAGCTGCGGCACGTAGAGGAAGCCGATGGCGAAGACCAGCACGGGAAGGGAGTTGCCAAAAACAGCAACAAATACGGCGGCCAAGGCGATGCCTGGGAAGGACATGATGATGTCCAGCACACGCATCAGCACCTCAGACACTGCCTTGCCAGCTGTAGCGGCAATGGACCCCAATACTGAGGCTGCGACCAGCGCTGCAGCCGTGGCGCACAAGCCGATCACCAGCGACGACCGTGCACCGTAGGCCACACGGGAGAAAATATCGCGCCCAATAGCATCGGTACCAAACCAATGATCACCACTTGGAGGTTTCACCGGCGGACCTGAAGCCAAGGGGGAATAGTTGGTCAGCAGCGGGGCCATCACTGCCACAGCTACGACCAATAGAAGGAAGGTCACCGCGATTTTGGACGGTGTTGGAAGGTTCTTCAGATTACTGAAACGGCCACCAGCTTTGTTTTCAAGCTTGGTTGTCAGGTTGCTTCTCATCAAATGCTCCTGATCCTCGGATTGACCAGGACATAGAGCATGTCCACGGCAATGTTAATGATGATGAAGGCAATGGCCACCGTCAGGGTCACACCCTGCACAAGGTATACGTCGTTACGCGTGACGCCATCCAAAATAAGCTGGCCCATCGCCTGAATGTTAAAGATGATCTCAATAATGACGGCGCCACCCATCAAGTAACCCACGCGCAAACCCAACACCGTGATCGGTGTGATCAGCGCGTTACGCAGCACATTTCGGGCAACAACCTCTGATTTCGGAATGCCAGCACCAATGGCGGTGCGCACATAGTCCTTATCCAACTCTTCGACCATTGACGTACGCACCACGCGGGCTAGCGAACCGGCAACAGGAATAGCTAACGCCAAGGCGGGCAAGAAAACGTTATTCAGATATACCGCAGGGTCCTCACTGAAAGGTGTCCACCGGACAACAGCAGGGAAGATACCCCAGCCACCTGGAATCGTGCCCAGCCACTGGATCAGCAAAATAGCCAACCAGAATGAGGGGGTAGCCAATGCCGCGATCGAAAAAATACGAATAACCTGGTCGGGCCACTGGTCGCGATACAACGCCGCAACCACGCCCAACACCAAGGCGACTGTCACAGCAATCAACAAACCAATAAACGTCAATTGTAACGTGATCGGGAAAGCTTTCCGCACTACATCCGTCACAGCTGAGTTACCGGCGGTGGTGCCAAGATCACCGTGGAGCATGTTCCACAGGAAATTGCCGTAACGGATCAGGAGTGGATCGTTAAGACCGTTTGCTTCGCGGTAGGCTTCCAATGCTTCCGGGGACGCCGTTTCACCCAGTGCCAAGCGTGCCGGATCAGCTGGGCTGAACGACATGATAAAAAACACCAGGAAAGTGACACCCAGAATCATGATCGGCAACGCGACGAGGCGCCTACCAATAAGCCGAAGAAGATTAGACATGACAACTTTTCTTTCATAGGGAAATATTGAACCCGGCGCAGTCACAAACAAGAAATGTGTGTGGCCGCGCCGGGCAAGTAGCGGTGCGGACCCGCTAGATGTGGTTGTTACTTGGTGGATCCGACGTCCAGGAACCGAAGGCCGGTGACGCTGATCGGCTTGAAATCAACGAGCGTGCTGCCGTCCCATGCGGTGGGTGTCTTGCGGTGGAAGAGCGGGTACAGCGGAACCGTCTCTGAGATGAGGTCGAATAGCTTGTCCCATGTTTCCTGCGCTTCGGTGTCAGAAGCGGCTTGGATGCCCTGGTCAAGGAGTTCTTGAACCTGCTTGTAGGAGTCACTTCCTTTCCAGTGCATGCGGGTGTCGGTCCAGGTGTCACCGGAGTACCACCAGCGCATCAGCAGGTCGGGGTCTTTGCCGAATACGGATGGGTCGCCGGGGGCGATGACAACGTCGTAGGCTTCCGGTTTGCCGTCGATGGTGTTGTACACGTCGGAGGACTTGGCCTGGGAGAACTCCACCTTGATGCCAATGTCTGACAGCGATTCTTGGATGAGCGGTGTGCACTGGCGAACCCAGTCGTGGTCGGTGCACAGGAGTCGGAAGCTGGTGAGGCCGGTTTCACCGAAGAGTTCTTTGGCCTTGTCGGCGTCGTGTGTGTATACCGTGCTGGCCTTGTTGTAGTTCGGGTGGCTTTCCTGCAGGAAGGAGGTGACTGCGCTGGCCTGCCCACTCATGCCTGTTTCGATGACGCGATCCATGTTGATGGCGTATAGGAATGCTTGGCGGTTCTTCACGTTCGAGAAGGGGTTACCAGCGTCGTTGTTGAACATGGCGAAGAGCAGACCGAAGCCCTGCTCTGATTCTACGTTGCCAGTGGCCTTGAGCTGTTCGATGTTGAGGTAGGGCACCGAGTCGATGGCCTGCGTGGACTTGGACTGGAGTGAGTTGATGCGGGTGGAGGCATCGGGAATGATCTGCCAGTTCATCTTGGCGGCCAGAGCAGGGCGGCTGCCGTTGTAGTCATCGAAACGCTCAAACTTGATCACCTTGGAGGAACCACCATTGTCGGTGAGCTTGTACGGGCCGGTGCCTACAGGCTTGGAATCGAATCCCTTGGCATCGGCTTCCACCACGGACTTAGGCACGATCTTGACCACAGCGAGGCGTTCGGCGAATACGCCGGTGGGGTACTCGGTTTCCACGGTGACGGTGGTGTCGTCTTTCTTGGTTACGCCTTTCACGAAGGGGATGAAGGAGGCGTACAAGGATTTATTGTCCTTGTTGAGCACGCGTTCGAAGGAGTAGACAACATCGTCCGCAGTGATGGGATCACCGTTGTGGAACTTCGCTCCGTCACGGAGTTTGATGTCCACCGAGGTGCTGTCACCTTTGGGAAGTTCCGAGGCGAGAGCAGCATAGACATCGCCTGTCGCGGGGTCTAGTTCTGTCAGTCCCTCGAAGACGTGCCAGTTCACCGACACGGTGAGGGCCGCAGTTGTGGTCATCGGATCATAGCCGTTGGTTCCAAGTTCGTAGGAGATTGCGGCGTCGATAGTGCCATCTTTGTTGATGGGTCCGGCGCTGGAGGAACCAGAACCGGAACCGTTGGAGGAGCTGCTTGGCGCGCAAGCACTGATGGTTGCGGTAAGACCGGCGGCAGCGCTCAGGGTTCCGGCAATGCGGAGGAAGCTGCGGCGTGTGAAGGTCTTGCTCATCGTGGTCCTTTCCCTCGGTGGGGGTTGAATACGGAATTTGCTGAGAACTCCCTGTGATTAAAATGTACATCAGACGTCTGATGTGATCTACAATTCAGGTGAGAAAAAATGTGAGATGGCCACGAAGCGGACATTCGATGCAGGATGAAAGCACGGTTTAAGGTCGAAACGCGAACGGTGAGGAGAGGGCACGTGGTACCTAGAAATCGAAATGCTGCACAGTCTGCAGTTGAAGGGATTGAAGACTACATTCGCCGCCATAACCTGCACGTTGGTGACCTTTTGCCGTCGGAAATGGAACTCTGCGACGAGCTTGGATGCTCCCGCTCGTCCCTCCGGGAAGCCATGCGAACATTGGTCTCACTGGACATTGTGGAGGTGCGTCAAGGGCAGGGAACTTTTGTCTCGAAGATGTCATTGGCTCCCCTCATTCGGGGGATGGTTCTCCGAGTCACGTTAGATGTCGATCAGTCCTTTGAACACCTACTGCAAGTGGTTGATACTCGCCAAGCATTGGAGGTGTCCCTCGCGGATGAGCTCGCGCAAGTCCACGATGAAGACTCCATCCATGAACTCCATGAACTCGTCAACGCCATGTATCGGCGGGTCGAGCAGGGAGAGTCCTTTGCTGAGGAGGATCGGCGATTTCACGCCACCTTGCTGCGCCAAACACGAAACCAGCTGATCCGAGAGCTGTCTGACGCCCTTTGGCAGGTCAACTCCGAGGTTGTCCCGCTGCTCGATCTCTCTATGGCGGAAGACACGAAACGCACTCTCGAATCGCACTGGGCGATGGTGGAAGCGCTTCGAAAGAAGAGCTCCCAGGCGTTCAAGGATGCGGTGCGTCAGCACTACGCCCCGTTGCGCCATGCGGTGTCGCTCCAACGCCAACACAGGTCATTGGGTACCTAGCTCTGTAGCGGTGGATACCCCCATATTGCGGTGATCAATGATTGCCCGCATGGTGGCGCGTATCGACGCCGCGACGGGGCACGTGTAGGCGTGTAGCACCGCGCATTACGCGGAGCACAGCACCATTCACGCCAATTAAATTCACTTTTTAGGAAAGGTTCTATTTCTCATGTCCGTTTCCGCTTATACCGGTGTCATCCCGCCGGTTGTCACGCCTTTCAACGAGGATTTCAGTATTGATCGCGAGTCCCTGGCCACACAGGTTCGCCGCATGATTGACGCCGGAGTCGACGGGCTATTCGCTCTCGGTTCTTCTGCTGAGGTGGCGTTTTTGACCCACGAGAACCGTCGCGCAGTGATCGAGACCATCGTCAAGGCTGCCGACGGTAAAGTTCCAGTCCTTGTGGGCGTGATTGACACCACCACATTGCGTGTCGCCGAACACGTGGCAGACGCGGTGGAACTGGGAGCATCCGGCCTGGTGGCCACCGCGCCGTTCTATGTGCGCACCCACCCAAACGAGATTCTCAACCACTTCCGCCTGATCCACGAGATGGCGCCTGAGCTGCCGCTCTACCTGTACCAAATCCCCGTGTCAGTGCATGTCACCGTCTCTGATGACCTGATTCTGCAGCTCGCAGAAGAAGGTGTCATTGCTGGTTTGAAGGATTCCTCCGGCCTTGATGGGGCAACCCGTGCGCTGATCGAAAAGCGTAATGCCCGAAACCTCACCAACTTCAAAGTCCTCACCGGCTCCGAAACAACCGTGGACCTCAACTACTTCTTCGGCGCCGATGGTGTTGTTCCTGGCTTGGGCAATGTTGACCCTGCAGGGTATGTCCGCCTAGCTGCAGCATGCACAGCAGGAGACTGGGATGCTGCCCGCGCTGAGCAGCAAAGATTGAACAAACTTTTCCAGATTGTGTTCGTCGGCGACGGTGCCCGCATGGGTGGATCCTCAGCCGGACTGGGCGGGTTCAAAGCAGCCCTACAGCACCTTGGAGTGTTTACGTCAGGGCGAATGGCACCCCCGCACGTGGCGCTGAACGATGAGGAACTGGCTATCATCCACAGCATTGTTGATCAGGCCGACCTGAACTAAAGCCATGACCAGTGCCATGAATAAGACCTGCACCATTGCCATAGACATTGGCGGCACAAAAATCGCTACCGGTTTTGTTGATCCCACTGCACCCACCACAGTGCATGGGCGCGCCACCCGTCCGACCCGCGCCGCAGATGGCCCCAGGGTTGTTGTCCGCGAGATTATCGACGCCGCGACCAGCATCATCGCCAATGCCAATGCCGACGGATATGTGCCAACATGTGTGGGAGTCGGTGCCCCCGGGGTCGTTGATACGCGAACCGGATGCATCAGCTACGCCGGACCCACCATGCCGGGCTGGGCTGGTACTGACATTGCATCCACGTTGAGGGCCGCCCTTGACCTGCCTGTGTCCGTGCACAATGATGTGCGCGTCATGGGTCTTGGTGAAGCCGTACATGGAGCCGCTGCAGGTAACACAGGTGACGTGTTGTTCGTGTCCATCGGTACCGGAATCGGTGGGGCGCTGGTTACTGGCGGGCAGCTTCCCCAATCCCCGCACGACATACGTGGCGAAATCGCGTACCTGCTTGCACCCGTTCCTGCAGGTAACGGCTGCGACACCATTGAGAACATTGGCTCAGGACCGTCCCTGACCCGCTCCTATAACACCGCAGTCAGTGGCACCCCAGCGAAAGACCTTCGTGAGGTGATGCGCCGATACCATGAGGGTGAAGACCTGGCACGACGCGTCATTACCGATTCCCTGCGGTGCGTTGGCGAAGGACTCGCCGCGTTTATCAATGCCATTGATGTGAGCGCGGTGGTGATCGGCGGTGGCGTCGGTACGCTTGGCGAACCGATCCTCGAACCGCTCCGTCAGGGACTCCGCAATGGGTTGTTAGCGCCACTGTGCAACATCCCTATTGTGCAAGCAGCGCTGGGCACCAATGCGCCTCTTGTCGGCGCCGCTCACATGGCACACACAGACATACTGGCATCTACCCACTTGATGAAAGAACAGTAATCCCATGGATCTTGCAACATTTCGACAGCATGTCACCGGCACGTTGATCGTCTCTGCGCAAGCACCTGACGGTCACCCACTGCGTGACACCCACACCATCGCTCACCTTGCAGCCGCAGCCGTCGCCGGTGGCGCAACAGCAATCCGTTGCGGTGGGTACGGCGGTCTAGAAGACATTCGCGCTGTTGCTGAAAAAGTCAACGTACCCGTGATTGGTCTGACTAAAGAAGGCGCCACCGGGGTCTATATCACCCCCACCGTTGCCTCTGCGAGGGCCGTTGCCCACGCGGGTGCAGACGTTGTGGCTGTTGATGCAACACAACGCCCCCGCCAAGACGGCTCCACCTTTGCCGAGCAAGTCGCCGCCGTCCATGAAGAAGGCAAACTCATCATGGCCGATATCGCCACTCTCGACGAAGCCATCGCAGCACACAGTGACGGTGCCGACATCATCTCCACCACGCTCGCTGGATACACCGAACATCGCGCGAAAACCCACGGCCCCGACTTGGAACTCGTGAAAGACATCCGCCAAGCACTCGGTTCCGACGTTTTCCTCACCGCAGAAGGGCGCTACCATACCCCCGAATGGGCGGCTGAAGCCCTCACTCTTGGCGCCGACGCTGTGATAATTGGCACAGCCATCACCGACGTCTCCTTTGTCACCGCGCAATTCGTCACCGCAGTCACTGCCGCAGCCACGACCGAGGACAAGCAGTGAGTAGCGCCGTCTACAGGGGAAAAGTACTCACCAACAGTGGGCTGCTTGACGACGCCCTGGTGGTCACCCTGCGCGACCGCATCAGCGACATCCGCCCCGCAGGCGATTACAACGGACCCGCCACCACCGCCGAGTACATACTTCCCGGGCTCATTGACCTGCACAACCACGGTGGTGCAGGCGAAGGATTCCCCACCTCAACCCTCAACGGTTGTCGGCGCGCCGCCCGACACCACCGGGCACACGGCACCACCACTTTGCTGGCATCACTGGTGTCCGCGCCGGGTGACCATTTGGTGGAACAAACAGCGTTGCTTGCGGACCTCGCCGACGAAGGTGAGATTGACGGCGTGCACATGGAGGGGCCCTTCGTGAACAGCGTGCGCTGCGGCGCGCAGGACCCAGCTGCCATCATTCCGGGTGATCCCGAGCTGTTCGAGCGGGTGGCTAAAGCCGGTCGCGGCTGGCTCAAAACCATCACGTTTGCGCCGGAAACCGCAAACGTGGATGGGCTGCTTCGGGTCTGCGCCACCTACGACGTGGTGGCGTCGTTGGGGCACACCGACGCAGACTTTGACACCACCCTGTCCGTCATTGACCGTGCCACCAAAATGGGGGTGACGGTTACTGCCACCCACCTGTTCAATGCCATGCCCCAGCTGCATCACCGTAACCCCGGCGCGGCTGCTGCCCTTATCGATGCCGCCGCGTTGGAACGCCTCTTCGTTGAACTGGTCGCCGACGGCGTGCATCTTGACGATCGCACTGTCGATGTGGTGTGGGACACCGTGGGCACGTCCCATTCATTCTTTGTTACTGACGCGATGGCAGCAACAGGAATGAGCGACGGCGCTTACATTCTTGGCGATCTCGCCGTCAGCGTTGATGGCGGAGTGGCCCGACTGAGCGCTGAGGATGGCGGTACTGGGGCGATCGCCGGCGGCACATCGCACATGTGCGATCAATTACGCAGGCACGTGCAGCGCGGGCGAAAGCTAGACGACGCCGTGTCAATGGCATCTACAACAGCAGCGCGAGCGCTTGGACTGGCAGACCGGGGCAGCATCGCGGTAGGCAACCGCGCTGACTTGCTGCTGTGCAACAACAACTTTGAACCAACCCATGTCGTGCGGGCCGGCGAAGCCGTACCCGCTGACCCTGTAGTAGGAGAGTGATTTCCATGGAAGTAATTATTTGTCGCGATGCGGCTGAGGTAGCACACGTTGCTGCTGACGTGTTTGAAGAATATGTGCGTGGGCCACGTCCAACAACCTTTGGCTTAGCCACCGGTTCAACACCGGTGGCGCTGTACCGCGAGCTGATTCGTCGTCACAAGGAAGAAGACCTGAGCTTTGCGGGTATCACGGTGTTCCTCCTTGACGAGTACGTGGGACTGCCCCGTGATCATGAGCAGAGCTACTATCGAACCATTCGCCGGGAGTTTACCGAGCATGTAGATCTCAACGACGACGAGGTGCACAGCCCCGACGGTCGCGCTGACAATCCCGGTGATGCAGCTCGTGCCTACGATGAGTCGATCAAGCAGGCCGGGGGAGTGGATGTCCAATTGCTGGGCATTGGCACCGACGGACACATTGGTTTCAATGAACCAGGGTCCTCGCTGGCATCGCGGACGCGTATCAAAACGCTGCACCCGCAAACAATTGAAGATAATGCCCGCTTTTTTGACTCCCCAGACGATGTGCCGGTGCACGTGCTGACGCAGGGGTTGGGCACAATTTCCGAGGCCCGCCACGTGGTGCTGCTGGCCACCGGTGAAGGCAAGGCGGAGGCCATCGCTGCAGCCGTTGAGGGGCCAGTGTCGGCCTTCTCTCCGGGGTCCGCACTGCAGCTGCACCCGCATGTCACGGTCATCGTTGATGAGGAGGCCGCCAGCAAGTTGAAATTCGGTAAGTACTACCGCTTTGCCTACGAGCACAAGCCGGAGTGGCAGCGCTTCTAATTAAGCTGCAGGAAATCGGCACGCCAGGGTTCGATGCCAGCGAATTCCAGGGCGGGTACGGCCGTCACGGCAATTGTGGAGGCGATGCGTATGCACAGTGCCCGCCAGCTGGCATCAGATGCGTGGGACGCGTAATCATGCCACGCGAGTACTGACTGTGATGCGGAATCAGCGAAGAATCCTGAGTTTTTGACATCGTTAATGGTGTAGCCGGCTTCGGCGACGGGAATGTCACTGACGTTGGCTGACTCCAACCCCATGCGTAATGCGGTGGCGATTCTGCGGTGCTCGTCAAGAGCATCGTTGAGGGTACTAGCAAGTTCGTTTGCTACGAATGCTTCGTGCACTTCAAGCCCATAGATGGTGGCGTATTCCCATTCCAGTGCCTTTTTCACCTGATCACTATCCGCTGCCGTAGGAGTGATGTTGTTGTTCTGGTCAAACGCGGGCGGGGCAGCCATGGTCAAAATGGCGAGTTCAGTGTGAATGCGAGCAACCACTACTGCGGAATCTGCTGGGATGTCGGCAAGTAGCGAATTGACCTGGTCCAATGCCGCTTTCAGGACGGCGTTGGGTTCTGTGTGCGCGGCTGCGGCGACGCTGGTTGTGGTGGCGGCGGAAGGGGAGGTCGTCGATACGCAAGAATCGGGGACGCTGCCGTTTTCGAAATGTCCGCAGTCCCGCGCCACTTCGGTGGACAGCATGGTGGCGTGGCGTTCTCGGATGGCCGCGAGGTCGGAGCGGACCGGGGCGAGAGCTGCGGCGTCGGTACGCGCCTGCTCCGCCAGTGATACAAGTGTCTGATTAGGCTCCGGCGCTGGGCGTGAACAGGCACTCAACCCGGCGGTGGCAAAAGCAACAGCAGTAAAGGCAAGGAACGTACGGCGATTCACGGCTGTTGAGTTTACCCTGCGCGCTAAGCTCACACACATGGCTTTTCCCAGTGTTGAAACATTAACCACCATTGTTGACCCCATCGCGGCGTCCCACCACATGGATGTGGAGGAGATCAAGATCAATCGCGCGGGGTCGAAAACCGTTGTTGCCGTCGCACTTGATTCGGATAATCGGCCCGACCTGGACACGCTTGAGGTGGTCTCTGGGGAAATATCCGAGGCTTTTGACGGTGCTGAGGAGGCGGGGGTAATTGCTTTTGGGGGACAAGGTTATACACTTGAGGTGTCAACCCCGGGTGTGGATCATCCGCTGACTCTGCCGAGGCATTGGCGTCGAAACCGAGGTCGGCTGGTTACCTGGGACGACAGTGGGACAAAGCGCACAAGTCGTATTGGAGCCCTCAACGATGCCGAAACCGAGGTTGTGCTGATCAGCCGTGAGGGTAAAAACATGTGTGTTGATGTGCGTAAAGTGGCGGAAATAGGCCAAGCAGTGGTAGAAATTGAATTCGCTACGGTTCCTGCGGATGAAAAGGCCGTGGCAGACGAAGACTTTAACACTGCCGCGGAAAGGCGAGAGGAACACAAGTGAACATCGATATCAAGGCGCTAGAAGCGATTGAGGCAGACAAGGGGATTGGTGTCGATGACCTTCTCACCACCATCGCCGAAGCCCTGCTCCACGCCTACTACGCGCACCGTGGCGAGGTCGAGGACGAACCCCGAGCTCGCGTGGATATCGACGCCCAGACAGGAACTGTCAACGTCATGATCACCCAAGTAGACGATGACGGCAACGTGATCAACGAATTCGACGACACACCCAATAACTTCGGGCGTATCGGCGCACATGCAGTCCGAGATGCGATTGTTCGAAGGCTCCGCGAAGCCGAAACCTCCCGCGCGTTTGATGCTTACTCCGACTTTGAGGGGCGCGTCATCTCCGGCATTGTGCAGGCCGACGCCCGCGCTAAGGAACGTGGCATCATTGTCGTCCACCTCGGTACGGAGGCGGACGGTCAGGACGGTATTATTTTGCCGGCCGAACAGATCCCTGGTGAAAAACTCAACCACGGTGACCGCGTGAAATGCTACGTCGTGGGGGTCAACCGAGGTCCCCGTAACCTACAAATCAATCTGTCACGCACCCACCCGGAACTTGTGCGCAGGCTTTTTGAGCTGGAAGTTCCAGAAGTTGCCGACGGTGCGGTGGAAATTGTCAGCATCGCCCGGGAGGCGGGACACCGCTCCAAGGTGGCCGTGCGCCCCACGGTGAAAGGACTCAACGCCAAAGGTGCCTGCATTGGTCCGCGTGGCCAGCGTGTCTCCAACATCATGCGTGAACTTGGTGGCGAGAAGATCGATATTATTGACTATTCTGAAGATCCTGCGCAGTACGTCGGGAATGCTTTGGCACCCTCCAAGGTTGTTAAGGTAGATGTTGTTGATGAAGATGAACAGCGCGCACGGGTTGTGGTGCCGGACTATCAGCTTTCCCTGGCCATTGGTAAAGAAGGCCAAAACGCCCGGCTAGCCGCTCGACTAACCGGCTGGAAGATCGACATCCGCTCGGACGTGGACTAGCCCACCTGCTGCGTGTTGGCTGCATGCTGACCGCACCCTCATCACGGCCTCGCAACAGCGTTATGCCAGCCAGTACCAACGTGGAACACGTGACATTTTTACTTATTTTCCGCCCACGTGGCGTAGTATGTAATCCGGCCCAGTTCGGGTTGGTGGAAAACGTAGGGTTGTGAGCGACAAAGTCGAAGGAAGCGTATGGATTCAGTGCTCGGACATGAACACTCCGACATTCGTATCCGCACGTGCATCGCACACCGTCACCGCAAACCAGATGTGGATTTGCTGCGGATTGTCGCAGAGCCGCATCCTGCTGGACTAGACCACGGTTACATTGCCACACCGGATCCACAGCGGCGGAAACCCGGCAGGGGAGCGTGGCTGACACCAAACCTGGAATCCCTGGACCTTGCCGAGAAAAGGCGCGCCTTTCACCGCGCGTTTAAGGTGTCTGGGCAACTAGACACAGGTCTTGTGCGCGATTACCTACACCTGCGTGAAGGTTCGCGTGGAGGACCCAGAGAACCAAGAAGGACCGAACACTGATGAGCACACGATGAAGCATCAGCGATGAACGTCATAGCACACCTCTAGGAGCGTGGGCCTTCCGGCCGCGACTCCTAGGAAAACACATAGGAGTAAAGTGCCCGGAAAGCTACGTGTACATGAGCTTGCAAAAAAGCTTGGTGTAACAAGCAAAGAACTGCTCGCCACGTTGAAGGAACAAGGCGAGTTTGTGAAGACCGCATCTTCTACCGTCGAACCCCCGGTGGTGAAGAAGATGGAACAGTACTACGCGCCCAAGAACGAGGGCGCCGATGATGCGCAGAATGCTGCGCCTGCGGGGAATGCCTCCGCACCACAGACCTCGGCGGCGACAGGTGCCGCCACCCAAGCAGGCACTCCGAAGCCTGCTGCTCCCGCTGCTAAGCCCGGCCCCGGCGCATCTGCGTCTGGTGCGCCAAAGCCCGGCGCGAAGCCTGGTTCTGCTAAACCCAGCGCCCCGAAACCCGGGCGCCTTGGTGCTGGGGCCACTTCATCGGGTTCTGCAGCAAAACCCGGCTCCGCTAAGCCTGGCCAGTCTGGCTCGGCAGGCAGTTCCGCTCCTGCGGCTGCCTCCACTCCGAAACCAGGCGCGGCTAAGCCCGGCGCGAAGCCTGGTTCTGCTAAACCCAGCGCCCCGAAACCCGGTGCGCGTAACGCTTCTAGTGGCGCCCCGAAGCCTGGTGCGCCCACATTCAGCGCTGGTGGAACTGGTTCCGGTGATGGCTCCGCAGCCTCTTCTGAAGGCCGCGCTATGCCGCGCCCCATGGCCAAGCCAGGACCGAAGCCTGGCGCTCGTGCGCCGCGGGTAGCCAACAACCCGTTCTCCACTGGTGGCGGTGACCGCCCGGCACCGCGCCCAGGCGGCGGTCCGCGACCTGGTGGAAATCGCTCGAACCAGGGAGGACAACAAGGCCAAGGCGGCGGTGGCCGCCAGGGTCAGCGCAATCGTTCGAACCAGGGCGGTCAGGGCGGCACCAAGGCTGCTGGACGCTCCCAAGGTTCGGAGCGTCAGGGCGGCGGGCGTCGTCCCACCCCGGCTATGATGCCCACAAACCACCCGAATCCTGGGCAAATGCCCACCAAGGCAGCTGCTGGCGGCCGTGGTGGTCGCGGCGGCTCTGGCGGTCCCGGTGGTGGACCTGGCGGCGGTTTCAACCGTGGCGGTGGTCCCGGTGGCCGTGGTGGTCGCCGTGGTGGCACAGCTGGCGCTTTCGGGCGTCCTGGCGGCGCTCCGCGTAAGGGACGCAAGTCGAAGCGGCAGAAGCGGAATGAGTACGAGGCAATGCAAGCACCGAACGTCATCGGTGGCGTTCGGTTGCCGGACGGCGGCGGTGCGTCGCTGCGTCTCGCTCGCGGCGCGTCCCTGTCTGACTTTGCCGACAAGATCGGTGCCGACGCCGCTGCATTGGTGCAGGCACTGTTCAACCTCGGCGAGATGGTCACCGCAACAGCCTCCGTGTCTGAGGAGACACTGGTGCTGCTCGGCGACGAAATGAACTACAAGGTCGAGGTCGTGTCCCCCGAAGATGAGGACCGCGAGCTTCTGGAAAGCTTTGATCTGCAGTTCGGTGAAGACGAGGGCGGCGAGGAAGCCCTGGTCCAGCGTCCGCCGGTGGTGACCGTTATGGGCCACGTTGACCACGGTAAAACTCGACTGCTGGATTCGATCCGTAAAACCAATGTTGGTTCCGGTGAGGCCGGTGGCATCACGCAGGGCATTGGTGCTTACCAGGTGAAGGTCACCTATGAGGATGAAGACCGGTACGTTACTTTCCTAGACACCCCGGGACACGAGGCATTTACCGCTATGCGTGCACGTGGTGCGCAATCCACGGACGTTGCCATCTTGGTGGTGGCTGCTGATGACGGTGTAATGCCGCAGACGGTTGAGGCTATTAACCACGCGAAGGCAGCCGACGTACCTATTGTGGTTGCTGTCAACAAGATCGACAAGGAGGGCGCACAGCCCGACAAGATTCGTGGACAGCTGACCGAATACGGCCTCATCCCTGAGGAATACGGCGGCGACACCATGTTCGTGGATATTTCTGCCAAGCAGGGCTTGCACATTAATGACCTGTTGGAGGCCGTTCTTCTGACAGCCGATAACACGCTGGAATTGATGGCCAACCCGAACATGGCTGCCCAGGGTGTTGCCATTGAAGCACACCTTGACCGCGGTCGCGGCCCGGTGGCCACCGTAATTGTGCAGCGCGGTACGCTGCGCATCGGCGATTCCATTGTCGTGGGCGATGCCCATGGCCGTGTGCGCCGCATGGTGGACGAGTTTGGTAACGATGTTGACGAAGCCGGCCCGTCCCGTCCGGTGCAGGTGCAAGGCCTCAACAGTGTCAGCGGTGCTGGCGATAACCTGCTGGTGGTGGAAGACGACCGTGTTGCCCGCCAGATTGCGGACCGCCGCAACGCACGTAAACGCAACGCGTTGGCAGCTAAGAGCCGTAAGCGCATCTCCCTGGAAGACCTGGATGCAGTGCTGAAGGAAACCAGCACACTCAACCTGATCCTGAAGGGCGACAATGCTGGTTCCGTGGAAGCCCTGGAAGAAGCGTTGCTGAAGATCGAGGTGGACGACGAGGTCGCGTTGAATATCATCGACCGTGGTGTCGGTGCCGTCACCCAGACCAACGTCACCTTGGCTGCTGCGTCAGATGCGATCATCATTGGTTTCAATGTGCGCTCTGAAGGCAAGGCCACCGAGGAAGCCAACGCCGAAGGCGTGGAGATCCGCTACTACTCGGTCATCTACCGTGTCATTGAGGAGATTGAGCAAGCCCTGCGCGGTATGCTCAAGCCGATCTATGAGGAACGCGAAGTGGGTCGCGCGGAAATCCGCGCCCTGTTCAAAGCCTCTGCTGTGGGCCTCATCGCCGGTTGTATGGTCGAGTCGGGCAAGGTCCGACGCAACGCATCGGTTCGCTTGGTGCGTGACGGTAGCGTTGTCACCGATAAGGCCAATATTGATTCGCTGCGTCGTGAAAAAGACGACGTCACCGAGGTTGCCGCCGGTTACGAGTGCGGTATGGTGCTGTCCTACCCAGATATTCAGGTGGGCGACATCATCGAGGTGTACGAAGAGGTTGAGGTTCCCCGCGACTAATGCACAGGATAATCCCGCCGCAGCATAGCCTTGTTATAAAGACTATGCTGCGGCGGGATTTCTCCAGCTCATCATTATTTTTTATAAACGTAACAAACCTAAGGAATTCACATGGTTGATCATGCACGTGCAGCGCGCATGTCTAAACGAATCATGACGATTATCGCCTCGGCCATTGAGCATGAGACTAAGGATTGGCGTCTCCAATATGTCACCATCACTGACTGCAAGGTCACTGGTGATCTGCATGATGCCACCGTTTACTACACGGTTCGGGGCGTAACCCTCGACGAGGAGCCTGATGTGGATGGCGCTGCGGAGGCACTAAATCGCGTACGCGGACAGCTTCGCAAGATTATGGGTGACCAGCTGGGCGTTCGCTACACCCCGACGCTCTCATTTAGCCTGGATACGGTCCCGGAAGCATCGGCGCATATGGAAGAACTGCTGGCTCGCGCTCGCGCCCGCGATGAGGAGCTGGCTGAGCTCGCCAAGAATGCACAACCCGCTGGTGATGCGAATCCGTATCGCACCACTGACACCTCCGAAGACGACACCACCGTCAGCGAAGAGTAGGGACGTAACTGTGGCGGAAACCTGGGATGCGGCAAGCGTCGACACGCAGGCATTTGAGCAGGCGACAGCGCTGATAGATGCTGCGACAACAGTTGCTGTAGTAGGGCATGTGCACCCAGATGCAGACGCAGTGGGTAGTGTTTGCGCGGTTGTGCGGGCGCTTCAGCAGCGTGGTATCGCTGCGGTGGGCATGATCGGGCAGGCTGAACCCCTTCCGTCCTGCCTGCTCAGCATTCCAGGTGCCTCCGAGGTGCGTACTTCCCAGGAGGCGCCGCGTGTCGACGCCGTGGTAGTCGTCGATTGCGCTTCTGTAACCCGCGCCGGGACTCACGCGCCGCTTGTCGAGGCACTTAGTGATGCCTGTGTGGTGGTGGATCATCATGCTACTAATCCAGGCTTTGGGGCGGTGAACCTCATTGATGTCAGAGCTGAATCCACAACCACTGTGCTGTTGTCCTGGTTCAAGCACATGGGTATTCACATGGATACTCCGCTGGCCACGGCGCTGTACGCGGGGTTGGTCACAGATACAGGGAATTTTCGCTGGGGGAGTCCGGCCATGCACACCATGGCTGCTGAACTCATAGGGTTGGGCGTGGATACCCGCGCCACCACCGCTGCCTTGATGGACGAACGCAGCGTGGAGGACCTCGCACTGATCGGAAAAGTCCTGCAGCGAGTCGAGCGTATCATCGGAGAAAAGACCACTATCGTTGCGATTTTCGCCGACTACGATGTGATCGCTGACGAGGATCCATCAATGGTGGAAAGCATGGTGACCTTCGTGTGTTCACCCAAAAATGCTCAGGTTGGGGCGCTCTTCAAAGAATATGCCCCAGGGGTGTGGTCGGTGTCGCTGCGATCGTCCACCGTGGACGTGGCAGCAGTGGCCAGCCGCTTTGGCGGCGGTGGGCATGTGTGCGCCTCCGGGTATACCACGCAAGGGGACTGGCATTCGGTGAAAGCCAGCTTGGCAGAAACACTGGACACCATATGAACATGACAGACGCCGGCTCTGACGTCTCTGCCGTGTCTGCGCGGACGATTTTTGCATTGGCGTTTCCTGCCCTCGGAGTTCTTGCGGCAACGCCGTTGTACCTGCTCATTGATACTGCGGTGGTCGGACACCTCGGCGGTCTTTACTTGGCGGGGCTTGCGGCTGCTACCACCATTCAGGCGCAGGTAACCACACAGCTCACATTCCTGTCCTATGGCACTACCGCGCGTGCGGCTAGGCACTATGGTGCCGGTGACACGGACAAAGCCGTCAGTGAAGGCGTGCAGGCGACGTGGCTAGCACTGATCGTTGGGGCTGTCCTTGCCGCGATCGTGTGGCTTGGCGCTCCGACCTTCACGAGCTGGCTAGCGCATTCTCCAGAGGTCGCGAACCTAGCCACGCGGTGGCTGCGCATAGCGGGCATAGGTGTGCCGTTGATCCTTGCCACTATGGCAGGAAACGGCTGGATGCGTGGCATACAAAACACCCGAACACCGTTTTATTTCACGCTGGCAGGGGTGGTTCCCAGCGCTGCGTTGGTGCCACTGCTAGTGCATAGGTATGGGCTTGTTGGATCTGCGGTGGCGAACCTGGTGGGGGAGTCCATTACGGCACTGTTGTTTCTCTGGGCGTTGGCAAAAGCACACCAGGGTGGGTATGCGCCACACTTTAACATCATGCGTAAGCAACTTGTCTTGGGTAGAGACCTGATCATGCGCTCCCTGTCGTTCCAGGTAGCGTTTGTATCAGCAGCGTCGGTGGCTGCACGTTTCGGGGCGTCGTCACTGGCGGCGCACCAGATATTGCTGCAGCTCTGGTCGTTTTTGTCGCTGGTGTTGGACGCGTTGGCCATCGCCGCACAGTCGTTGGTGGGTTCTGCGCTGGGTGCTGGTGCTATCTCTGTGGCGCGGTCCGTGGGTACGAAAGTGGTGGCGTACTCGGCGGGGTTTGCCGCTGTGCTGGCGTGTGTGTTCGCGGTGGGATTCAAGGCCATCCCTGGATTGTTCACCAACGATCACTCGGTGATGGATGCTATCGCCGCCCCGTGGTGGATTCTGGTGGGCATGATCGTGGTGGGTGGTATTGTCTTTGCCTTGGATGGTGTGCTGCTTGGTGCCGCCGATGCGGCATTCCTCCGTACAGCGACGTTGGTGTCTGTGATCTGTGGTTTTCTTCCTGGAGTGTGGCTTGCGTTGATCATGGATACCCAGCTCACTGGTGTGTGGTGCGGTTTGGCTGCTTTTCTGCTGATCCGGCTTGCTTTTGTGGTGTCCCGGTTCCAATCCATGAAATGGGCACGTGGTAGCGCGTAATCGTTGCTGGTACATTTGTTCCAGGTAAGACACGAAGACTGGTTGGTACCTTAAGTGACATACGGTGCCGGTTTAGGAGGATGCCTCAGTGACCCGCACCCTGTGGGCGGTATCAGACCTTCACGCAGCAGTGAAGGCTAATACCAAGGCCATTGACTCCATTCGCCCCACCAACCCAGGGGACTGGCTCATTGTTGCCGGTGATGTGGCGGAGCGCACCGAGAAGGTTCTCAAGGTGTTGACCAAACTGCGCAAACGATTTGCCTGCGTGATTTGGGTACCGGGCAACCACGAGTTGTTTAGCCGAAGTACAGACACGTGCCAGGGCCGCGCGAAATACGATGAGCTTGTTGAAGGTTGCAGGCGCATTGATGTGCTGACGCCCGAGGATCCGTTTCCGGTATTCGGTGGCGTGACCATTGTGCCGTTGTTTACCCTGTACGATTATTCTTTTCGTAAGCCCGGTTTCACCGTGGAACAGGCCCTGCAGGCTGCCGATGACCGCCAAGTGGTTCTTACTGACCAGTTCGCCATCGCTCCGTTTGTGGATATTCGTGCCTGGTGCTGGGACAGGCTCGCGTATTCCATCAAACGCTTAAGCCGGGTCACTGGCCCTACCATTTTGGTGAACCACTGGCCGCTGGTCAGCGAACCGTTACGACGCCTTGCCTGGCCAGAACTTAGCCTGTGGTGCGGGACTCGGCACACCAGGAACTGGGCGAAACGCTACAACGCACAGCGCGTCATTTATGGGCACCTGCACATTCCGACAACCATCATTGTTGACGACATTCCCCACGTGGAAGTATCCCTCGGCTACCCGCGAGAGTGGCGCCGCTACGGGGAAAACTGGGAATGGCCTTACAAAGTGATGGAGATCGACGATGCTTGATGCCTCACTGTTCCCGCCGTCCGCAAAATTCTGCTGGATGCGTACTGCCGTCCCCCGCCACGGTGCTCCAACCGATCTCACCCGCTACTTGAGCCTTCACCCCCTGGAACAAGCGCTGGTCACGCACTCGGTGGACAAACGTAAAGCCGAATTCGGTGATGCCCGATGGTGCGCTCACCAAGCATTGGAAGCCCTCGGACGGGATAGCAGCAAACCCATCCTGCGCGGTGAACGCGGCATGCCGCTGTGGCCATCATCGGTCAGCGGTTCTCTCACTCATACTGACGGGTTCCGGGCAGCTGTGGCCGCACCTCGCCTGCTGGTGCATTCCATGGGGCTAGACGCGGAACCCGCCGAACCACTCCCAGAGGGGGTGTTGGGGTCTATCGCGCGCGACAGCGAGCTCCCGCAGCTTGATCAGCTGCGATCCGGCGGGTTGGACTGTGCCGATCGGTTACTTTTCTGCGCCAAGGAAGCCACCTACAAGGCATGGTTCCCACTTACACATCGTTGGCTGGGGTTCGATCAAGCGGAAATAGATATCAGGCCTGATGGTAGTTTTGTCTCCTATCTGTTGATACGCCCCACGCCCATCCCGTTTATTTCGGGGCGATGGATCATCAGGGACGGCTTCCTCGTCGCAGCGACGGCGGTGGGGGAGATGCCTTCATGAATAATCATCACAGTCGAGTGCGTTAAGGAGAGTCGTGTATGTTCGGTCTTCCGCTGTTCACTGTGGCTGTCCTACTGGCAGTCGCGGGGTTCTGGATTATCTACACCCTGGTCTTTCTGGTGATTAGCCGTAACTGGCACCTCGCGGACGAACTGCCCATTCCAGCCGAATCTGGCAGTGAGGGGCAACATCAATGAATGTTGCGTTGCTGTTTCTCATCCTTTATTTCGTGGTGATGGCGGGCATCGGGGTGTGGACGACTAGGCGGTCGTCGACAAGCACAGAGGATTACCTGCTGGCCGGACGGTCCTTGGGGCCTGCGGTGACGGCGCTGCGCCTGCAGTCCTCCTCAATGTCCGGGTACATGTTCCTTGGTGCGGGGTCGCTTGGGTACACACAGGGGTATTTCGGCATGTGGTACGCGCTGGGCGACTTGGGCGGCGGCATCATGAACCTGTCTATCCTGGGGCGTCGCATGCGTAAACTCTCGCAGCGGCTGGGATCGCTCACGTCGATTGAGTACCTGGAACACCGCTACCGATCTGCGTGGGTGCGTATCATTGCAGCACCGATCGCGCTGGGGTGCCTGTTTTTGTACGTGCTGTCCCAATTTGTTGCGGGCGGCGTGGGGCTGGCATCGGTGACGGGATGGAACTTTGAACTGTCCTTGATCATTGCCACTGGGGTGATTGTGCTGTACACGTTCCTTGGCGGTTACCTCGCCGTGGCGTACACCGACTTTGTGCAAGCCATTGTGATGCTGGTAGGCATGCTGTGGATTCTCATTGCCACCCTGCATGCGGTCGGCGGTTTCGCCGAAGGTAACCGCAAAGTAGGGAAGATCAACCAGAATCTGCTCACCATGTGGGGTGCGGACCTGCACTATCAAGGGCAATGGGGCGTTATTCTGGGGGCGCTTATGATATTTTCTATCGGCTATCTGGGCTGGCCGCATGTGGTGGTATCGCATATGGCTATGAAACAGCCCTCGGTGGCGCGCGGTGCGGGCGCGTACTCCATGATCTTTAATTACTTGTTTATCCCGGCACCATACCTCATCGGAACTTTTGCGCTGGTGATCCTGCCTGAGCTGAACGACCCAGAGCAAGCCATTTTTCAGGTTGCGCAGACTGTGCTTCCCAGTTTTGTTGTGGGGATTGTCATGGCGGCGGTGATGGCCGCGATTATGTCCACTGCTGATGCGTTGTTGCTGCAGGCATCAACAATTGCAGCGAAGGATATTATGGCCCGTTTTTTCCTTCCCGCCATGACGGAACGGCAGATGGTGTTGATCTCCAGGGCAATGGTGCTTCTGATTGCCGTCGCAGGAATTGGTTTGGCGATCTGGCAGCCCCCAGCGGTGTTTAGCCTGGTCATTTTTGCGACGACTGTGCTGGGCAGCGCTTTTGTGCCCAGTTACGTGTGTGCTGTGTGGTGGAAGAAAGCCAACGCGGTGGGCGCGGTGTGTTCCATGATTGCGGGATCTGTTGCGGCTGTTTTGTGGAAACTATGCGGTAGTGATGCCATTGACCCCATGGTGGCGGGCATAGCCAGCTCCACTGTGGCCATGGTGGTGGGGTCGCTTGCCACCCAGCGTACCCACCCCGTTCCTGCTGACATTGTAGATGCTATGACTGAAGCCGCCCGGGTTGCTCCCGTCACCGACAATCCGCAGCTCGCGGCCCAATTTCCCGATGCTTAGCGTGCTCGCAGTGAACATCACGCGCGCGGACGCCGAGCGCCTTACTGGCGGACCCGTTGTGCTGCATTACTATCCGCTCACAGGCGTGTCTTTCATCCTGCAGGCTGTCCGCGGACCTGCCTCGCGTATCGACGGTCGCGTTTTCCACACCGTCACCGACCGCGCCACCGGCAGCATCGCGACCTCGGAAGCGTGGGAGTTAGGGGATGTGGCAGATGTAGATGCTAGTGCTGTATGGAAGGAGTATGAGCCAGCTGATGATGAAGTGAGGCGTTCCATTGTGACGGCAGCCAGGCAGACCCTCACAGCGAGATTACTGCGCACGGTCCGACTGGGGGGACAATTCGAGCTTAGGGTAAACCAGGTTATTGATCCCCTGTGGAAACCAAACTGGCTGTATACTGATAAAAATAAGCGTGTGCAAATACTTGTTGACGGATTAAACGGGAGCATAGCAACGCGGAGGTTGTGATGGATATACTTGCCAGACAACAAGCTAAACCATTTTATTTGGTACTTGTCCGCCTGGTCGTCATGGTAGCGTTGGCGATTGTAACATATTCTATTCTTGCAGCTACCGGTATGAGCAGCGATTTCCCGCCGCTTGATATGCTCTACTTTCCATTTGTTAATATTATCTGCGGCATTGTCATTTGGCGTACATTTCGTCAGTATGACACGTCTATCTGGGCTTATCTTGGTTTTAAGAAAAGCCGGATAGGAAAAGACATAGCGTGGGGATTTCTATGGCTGATTGTCACATATATACCGATGATCATCGCCTTGATGGGGGCAATGTATTTCATGTTTGGTGCTGACATGTTCAACAATTTTGAGCAGGTATTCAGCAAGTCACATCCACAGCTGCCCGGCGGGGTAATAGCGGTGACGAGCATATTTAGCGCGATCGTATTCCTTGCCAATGCGCCGATTGAGGAAATTATTTACCGTGGATGGCTGCAAAATGGCCTAATGCAACGTCACGGTACGATGATTGCTATTGCTGTTCAGGGACTTCTGTTTGGCCTACAGCACACGATGTTCGCCGTTGATGTTCGAGGCATGGTCGTCTATGGGTTTATGTTTTTTGCGTGGGGAATCACTGCTGGCATCATTGTTTACAAGCAGAAGCGTTTAGCACCAATGGTGATCGCACACTGGATTGTTAACGTTGCTTTTGGTGTGGGGCCTATGCTTGCGCTTGGTTTCATAGGGATGTGATGTCTGTGGCACGCAGTGAATGAGAAAATAGTGCATCAAGCGTAGAGGTTGTAGCTCCTCACAACGTTGACGGTCGCGCCACAAACACGGTTGCTAGTCGTTTTCCTTTTTCTTTGACAAGCGCCACGGCCCGCCCATCGGGCGTCACGGCTGCGTGAATTTCTTTCAATCCGCGTGGTTCCAGCCATTGCCCCATGGCGAGTTTGTGCCCTTCTTCTCCACTAACCCGCAGGACGGGGAAGGACGCCGCGAGAGCTTGGTCGAGTGTGAGAGATAGCTGCGGGTTGTCTTCTAGTTCCTCAAGGGTCCGTGCGTGTGTGAGGTCGAACGGGCCAACGGTGGTTCGCCGGAGCGCTGTGAGGTGTCCACCAACCCCTAATGCGTTTCCAAGATCACGAGCGAGAGAGCGGATGTAGGTTCCAGATGAGCAGAATACGTCGACGTCAAGGTCTATGTATCCGTCTACCGACCGTTGGTCCAGAACGTCGAAACGGTGCACTGTCACCGGCCGCGCGGGAATATCAACAGTTTCACCGTCACGTACGCGCTCGTGGGCGCGTTTGCCGTCGATTTTGATGGCGCTCACGGCGGCAGGTTTCTGCATGATGTCGCCGGTGAGTTGGGCAATCGCGGCGTCGATAAGCGTGTCAGTGACATCGGTAGTGTCGGTGCGTGAGGTGATGTCGCCTTCGGCGTCGTCAGTGGTGGTGGATGCTCCGAGCCTTATGGTGGTGCGGTAGGTTTTTGTTTCTGTCACCAGATGGGCGAGGAACCGGGTGCCGCGTTCGATACCAACAACCAGTACCCCGGTGGCCATGGGGTCGAGGGTGCCAGCGTGGCCTACACGACGGGTTCGAAAGATGCGGCGCAGTCGGGAAATGACGTCATGTGAGGTCATCCCGGCGGGTTTGTCTACAATTATCAGCCCGGATCCGAGGAGGCGATCAGTCATGCGCCTAGTGTATGCCGTAGTCTATAGGCCGTGGAGATTTGGCATGGACTTGAGCAGGTACCAGCAAACCTTGATGCCTCTGTTGTGACGATCGGTGTGTTTGATGGGATTCATCGAGGGCATCGTAAGTTGATTGGCGCAGCGAAGGATAGGGCTCGTGAGCTGGGCATCCCGTGCGTGCTCATGACGTTTGATCCGCATCCGCTGGCGGTTGTTGCCCCAGATCATATGCCGCCGATGCTGGGTTCGGTGGCAGTGCGCGCTGATTTGGCCGAGGACCTGGGTGTGGATTACATGCTAGCTGTTCGTTTTACTCCTGAACTTGCCGCGCAAACCCCAGAGGAGTTTTTTACTTCAGTGATCATGCAGCGCCTGCATGCCCGCGCTGTGATGGTGGGGGAGAATTTTACGTTTGGGCACCGTGCCTCTGGCAACACGGATACGCTGCGTGAACTGGGGGAGAAGTATGGCGTAGAGGTAGACGTGGTGACGTTGCTGACGGAGGACGGCACCACTATTTCCTCTTCGGTGATTCGTCAATTACTGCGTGAGGGCGACGTTGCTCATGCTGCGTGGGCGTTGGGGCGCCCGTACCGCGTTGCTGGGGAGGTGGTTCGGGGTGCGGGCCGCGGTGGCCGCGAGCTCGGCTATCCCACAGCAAATCTATACTTCCCGGATTCGGTGGCTCTGCCTGCGGACGGTGTGTACTGTGGCTGGTTCACGGTGCTTGACGACGCCCCGATTAACGGCGATATGGTTCCCGGCAAGCGCTACATGACCGCCGTGTCCATCGGAACGAACCCGACGTTTGGGGATGAGCGCCGCAGCGTTGAAGCGTTTGTGATAGACCAGGATGCTGATCTCTACGGGCGCTATTGCGCCGTGGAGTTTGTAGAACATGTGCGCTGGATGGAAAAGTTCGACAGCGTTGATGAACTGCTGACCGCCATGTCTGAGGATGTGCGCCGCACTCGGGAAATCCTCAGCTCTTAAAGTTGTTCAGAGCAGCTGGCGGCTGCTACTATGTCCTCTGGCTTTAATGACTGCGGTCCACAGCAGTTATGCCCCGCAGCTTAAGAAGCGGTTTTTTCATGTGGACTGAAATACTGATGAGGTAAATTTTCATGGCTCTTACCACTGAGCAGAAGAAGGAAATCCTGGCCGAGTACGGTCTTCATGAGACCGACACCGGTTCCCCGGAAGCACAGATCGCCCTGCTCACGCAGCGCATTCGTCAGCTGACCGAGCACCTGAAGACCCACAAGCATGATCACCACTCCCGTCGTGGCCTGCTTCTTCTGGTTGGTCGCCGTAAGGGCCTGTTGAAGTACCTGGCCGAGCGCAACATTGACCGCTACCGTGACCTGATTGGTCGCCTGGGTCTGCGCCGCTAATAAAGGCACGTGAAAGTCCCCCTGACAGATACTGTCAAGGGGGATTTTTTATGTTCATGACACTGCACTGCTAGTTGTCGTCGACCCCTACGATCTTATCGACCCCACTGCTCTGCCCGGCGTGCCAGAAGTCTTTTCTGCGGATGGTGAACAAAGTGATGATCATTCCTGCCAGGGGGAATAGTGCTGCGACGGTGAAGGTGGTGTGCAGGCTATTGATGAATGCGGCGTCGGCAGCTGATGAGAGTTGTTGTTGCATCATGGCCGGGATTTCAGGGGGCAATAGTTCCCTGAGCGCGTTACCACCTCCTGTGGCAGCGCCTCGCGCGGCATCGGTACGCATGGGGCCCAAGATGCTGGTGGCAGGATCATTTTCGAAATAGTGGTGGACGCGGTTTTGAAAAAATGCACCTAACCCTGCCACACCGATCGCCGCACCTACCTGCTGGAATGTTGCGTTGATGCCTGATGCAACTCCGGCGCGTTCGGGGGAAACGGTGGAGACGGATAGTTCTGTACGGATTGGGTTGAACAGACCCATGCCTATTCCTAGAACAAACATCATGGGTAGTGCGGCGGTCCATGAATCGCCGGAATCAACGAGCCGGATAAGTAGCAGGCCGATAGCAACACAGCCCAGGGCGAGTGCGGCTGAGATGCGGGGTGCGGTTCGTGACGAGATGGTGCCTGAGATGAAAGCCCCGACGACGAGCGTCAAGGTCAGCGGTAGGGCGCGGAGTCCGCTGGCCCAGGCGCTGTAGCCCATCAACACCTGAATGTAGGTGATCAGGAGGAAGATTGCCGCCAATAGCGCAATGTTGAGAAAGAGAGTCGCGATGTTGAGGCCGTTGAAGGTGGTGTTGGTAAATAGGGATGCCTCAAACATTGCCTTGTCGCCCCGGCGGACCTGTAGGACAATGAATGCAATCAGAGTGATTGCTGAGGCTGCAAAAAGTCCTAGGATGAATGTGCTGGTCCAACCATTGTCTTCACCCCGAAGGAGCCCGAGGACAAGCAGTGTCAGGAAGGTAGAAAACAACGCTGCTCCCATAAGGTCCAGCGGTGGGGTGACTGCGGAACGTGATTCCGTAACTCGGATGCGTGTGATAATCAGCGCGATGATTCCAAGCGGTATGTTGATCAAAAAGATCCAGCGCCAATCAAGGCCATCGGTGAGGCCCCCTCCGACGAGTGGTCCGGCTGCGATGGCCAGGCCGCCCACACCACCAAAGATTCCGAAAGCCCGGGTGCGGTCAGCCCCCGTGTAGACATACCCTAAAAGAGCTGGTCCGACGGCAAAAAGGATTGCCCCACCGATGCCTTGGATGAAGCGCGAAACGATGAGCACGTTCACATTCCAGGCGAGTCCGCAGGCCAGGGACGCGAGGGTGAAAATGACGAATCCGATGGTGAAGATGCGGCGTCGCCCGATACGGTCCGCTAGTGATCCCGCGGCGACGAGGATTGCTGCCAGTCCGAGCGCATAGGTATCAAGCACCCATTGGAGCTGCGTAAATGACGCGTCCAGTTCTTTGCGAATTTCTGGAAGTGCGACATTAACCACGTTGATGTCGAGCAGCAGCATGAACACACTCAGTGATGTGACGAGTAGTGTCCAGCCTCTGTGTTGCTGTGTAAGTGAAGGTGTATTCACGATGCCTCCATTCATTGAGATACCTTGATCCGGCTACATACCAATAAGCTTTCACCGACCAATAGTATGTTAAATTATCTGAGTGTGCACGGTTTTTTAAAAGCGCTGCGCACGAGGCATATGCGGGCACCTGTGTTACGGTTGGTCAAACGGTGAAAACATGGAGGGATAATGGCAAAGCCCGCAGCTACCCGCCGACAGGAGTACGCTGAACAGACTCGAAACGCCCTTATCGAGGCTGCCACGCAACGAATGGTCGAACAGGGATATGAGGCAACCTCAATTGCTCAAATTGCTGCGGATGTTCGTGTCTCAAAAGGTGCCGTCTACCATCACTTTCCTGATAAACGCTCCTTGTTTAAAGCCGTGTTTTCAGAAGCCACTAGTCGGTCCGTGGCGACTGTCGCGGAGTCCATGGATCACATGCGCAACAGTCCCCCAGATGATGTGGTGGGCATGGCTATTGACGCCGCCCTCACCACCGCGCTCAAAGACCGAGAGTACTCAGTCCTGCGGCAACAAGCTGCGGCGATACTGTCTCTCGACGAACGTAAGCAGATTAAGGCCGATTCAATCATTCCACTAGTCATACAACTCCACGCCGAGCTGCATGACGACGCCGCGACACTGCAGGTTGACCTCGAAGTTGCGACGTCACTCATCCTGGCAATTCTTGGTGCTGCCAGTGAAGACATTGCCGCCAGCGACGACCCCGAAAAACGCTACGCCCAGTTCCGCCCAGCGCTTATCGCTATGGCAAAGGCATTGGTCCCCAAAGCCGACGTAGCCTGACTGTGTAGGTGTCTTTGGAATAACCCTCAAGGTGGCCAAAAGAAAAACTCCCCGAAAGCTTCGGGGAGTTTTTGGGGACTTAAGAACTTAGATCGTACATGGTCACACCATCAACAGTCTGAGCTGTGAAGTTTTCTTCCACCCAGCTCTGGATCTGGGTGGATGTGCGCTCAGTAGAGCTATCAGAGTTTTCACCGCCAGGGCCACCGGGACCGCCGCCGGGACCGTCACTCACGATGTAGTAGTGGATTTTGCCTTCAGCAACCCACTGCTTGAATTGCTCCAAAGTGGGGGAAGGGTCGGACCCGTTGAATCCACCAATCGGCATGACCGAGTATCCGGCCGCTAGCTGGTAGGTTGCTGCGGATTGCGACCCCGAGGTGGCCGCGACCCAGGTGTAGGAATCGGCATTGGCGGTCAGGAGGCTGGTAACCTCTGTGCTCGCATCTCCGCCACCGAGTAGACCGCCAGGTCCACCTTGGCCGCCGCCGGGACCGCCTTGACCTGCCTGGCCACCTGGGGTGCCTGCACCATCGGCACTACCGTTCGGCGGGGTGGGCATGGTGCCATTCTGACTGGGAGGTGCTGGACGCTGTTGCCCATGTGCCTGTCCGGTGTTTCCATCATTTCCGCCGGTTGGGGGCATCATGTTGCCATTGTGACCGTTGGGACCACCTTGTCCACCAGGACCACCCGGCCCGCCCATGCCGCCCGCAACAGCCGGGCCTGCGGTGGGGATAGATCCCATGTTGCTGCTGTTCACTGTTTCAAGGGAGTAGGCCAGTGGGCCGGACAACAAAGTAAGAGAGCCTGCGACAAGTGTGCTCACTAGCAGCATCTTTGGGTTGAGGAGTCGTGGAGCGAAGGTGTGAATCATGATCAGCACGAAGGTGATAACTCCGGCTGCCACCACAACAAACTTCAACCAAGGTAGGAAATCGGAACTGCGATTCAGCAGGATATACGCCCAGATAGAACTACCCAACATGGATGCGGCAAGGACGGTGTGGATGACGCGGGAGGTGGAGCGATGGGCGTCGATAAGCCCGGCACCAACAAGTGCAGCGATGGCAGGCGCGAGTGCCACCGTGTAGTACTGGTGGAAAATACCCTGCATGAAGCTGAACGTCAGCGCGGTGGCCACAAGCCAGCCGCCCCAAGCGATGTAGGAGGCACGGATGGTGCTGGTGCGCGCGGCGGTGCGGGTCACCCATAGGCCCACAACGAACAGCACCAGGGCGAGAGGAAGAAGCCAGGCAATTTGCCCACCCTGCGCGGATTCAAACATGCGGAAGATTCCTGTTTCGCCCCAGGCGCCACCTTGGCCCTGGCCACCGCCAGGCACAACAGAGCCGGTTTCGTTACCGTTCAGGCGTCCCAACCCGTTGTAGCCAAGCGTGAGTTCAATAATGGAGTTGTTTTGCGAGCCACCAATGTAGGGGCGTTTGTCGGCAGGCCACAGTTCAACGGCAGCAATATACCAGGCAACTGCCGCAACCATAGACGCACCCGCAGCCAACAGCTGCCCAATGCGGCGCATAACACCACCACGAGCACAGATCAGCCACATGAGAGCCAGCGGTGGAACAATCAGCAGAACCTGAAGCTGCTTTGCCAAGAAACCTAGGCCAATGAATGCGCCGGCAGCAACGGCCCAACGCCAACGTCCATCTTCAACACCGCGCAGGCCAGCCCACACAGCGGCAATCATCAAGAACACCAGCATCGCATCAGGGTTGTTAAACCGGAACATCAGCGTTGCCACCGGTGTCAGAGCCAGTGCCCAACCAGCAATCAAAGCAGCAGGCACGCCATGGTGGCGGCGCACCGTGTGATACAACAACGCCACCGACGCCACGCCCAGCAACGCCTCGGGGCCCAGAAGTGAATAGGAATTCAAGCCGAAGATTTTAACGGCCAGCATCATTGGCCATAGCGACAGCGGTGTCTTATCAACCGTGATCGAATTAGCCATGTCGGAGGAGCCGAAGAAGAAAGCCGTCCAGTTATTGGCACCTGCTTGGGCCGCAGCGGCGTAGAAACTATTGCCATAATCGTTGATAGACAAGTTCCAGAAGTACAGAACTGCAGTGACAAGCAGCAGGGAAACAAAACCAATTTTTTCCCACGGCAGGCGCCGCGTTGCCGTATCGCGCTGGGAATGTGGGGACACTGGCCCGGGAACAATGGGGCGCTGGGTTTCTGACGCGCCGGGAGAGAGGGTCACACTCATGGTGTCAACATCCTTTGAAGTCTGCGAAAAAGAATTTTTACCTGGGGAATCATGTGAATGTGAGGTGATTAGCGTGCACCCTCCCTGCCGTTGAACAGCATCCTCAGAGCGACGAAGCGGATCAGCGTGGACACGAGGTTTGCCACGGTGAGCACGCCAAGTTCTATCACTGCGCCCGCACCGGGGAAAGCGGCATGAAGCAGCCAAAGGCTACCGGCTGTGAGCGCCCAACCAAGGAAGAAAACTCCCAGGCCAATGCTGTGATCGGACGTGATGCGGTGGCGTCCGTTCACGCCGAAGGTGAAGGCTCGGTTTGCTGCAGTGTTGCCCACAGCGGTGGTGAGCAAGGCCAGGAAGTTTGCGGCCTGCGGTCCCATGAACATTTGGAAGACCAGATACAACAGCGCATAGGCAATGGTGGAGGCGACTCCGACGGTGATGAAACGCAGTATCTGTCCGGTGGTGTCGGTTTTGGTCACGTATTTCTCGGTGGCAAATGCGGAGAACTCCTTGGGCTGAATTTTGCCGGTGATCAGACCTGTGCCTACCCGCCACATGCCTTGGATGTCTTTGACGGCAGTGTCAATGATGTTGACGCGAGAGTCGGGGTCGTCGATCCAGTCGACAGGAACTTCGTGGACGCGGTACCCGGCTTTTTCAGCGAGAAGCAGCAGCTCCGTGTCAAAAAACCAGGCGTTGTCCTCCACATGGGGCAGCAGGCGTGCCGCGACGTCGGTACGCATGGCTTTGAACCCGCATTGTGCGTCGCTGAAGTGTGCAGCCATGGCTGTTTTCAGCATGAGGTTGTAGGTGCGGGAAATGAATTCCCGCTTCGGCCCGCGCTCCACACGGGAGGTACGCGCAAGGCGGGTGCCAATGGCAATGTCGGAATGCCCGGTGAGCAGTGGGGCCACGAGCGGAAGCAGGCCGTTGAGGTCGGTGGATAGGTCTACGTCCATGTACGCAACAACAGTTGCATTAGAAGCCAACCATGCGCGTTTGAGAGCACGGCCGCGGCCCTTCTCATCCAGATGGATGCGATGGACGTTGTCGTACTGGGCACACAGCGTGCCAGCGACCTCCCAGGTGTCGTCGGTGGATGCGTTGTCGGCGATGATCACTGATGTGGGTACTGGCATTTCTGTGCTGATGAAGGCAGCGAGTTGGTCCACGCAGCGCGGCAGGGAGTGTTCTTCGTTGTACACCGGGATGATGATGTCCATGGTGGCCTGACGCAGGGACTGTGGAGAGGAATAGGCAGGAACCGGTTGGCCTGGAAGTGCCTCTGGCACACGTTCGAGGGTGGATTCTTTCGTGGTCATGGTGCATAGTGTGCTGGGGCAAACTGCAAGCACCATGGAACACCACTGGCAACTGAATAGGAGTTGCTGTGAGAATGCTGGCAGGCATTTTCCTCGGTGCTCTGCTATGGTCTAGGGGAGTCTTGGTACAAGATGACGGACATTCGATGGCACCGACGACCATCGCTGAAGCAAAACTAAAGAGGAGTTTTGTCCTTACCATGAAAGACGTTGTGATTAACAAGGACACCGAATACGGCATTGTGGAGGCACTTGCCACGATTGATAACGGTGATTTTGGTACCCGCACTATTCGTTTTGAAACAGGCCAGCTCGCACGCCAGGCTGACGGGTCAGTGACCGCCTATCTGGATGAAGACACGATGCTTCTATCCACCACAACGGCCTCCAACCAACCGCGCGAGGGTTTTGACTTTTTCCCCCTTACCGTGGACGTAGAAGAACGCATGTACGCCGCAGGTCGAATACCTGGATCATTCTTCCGGCGTGAAGGCCGCCCATCCACAGAGGCTATTCTGGCTGCTCGGTTGATTGACCGCCCGCTGCGCCCCACCTTTGTCAAGGGGCTACGCAACGAGGTGCAGGTGATTGTCACTGTCATGTCCATGGATCCAAAGGACATGTACGATGTCGTGGCCATCAATGCCGCATCCGCCTCCACGCAACTTTCCGGGCTTCCGGTATCCGGCCCAGTCGGCGGCGTCCGCATGGCATTGATCGCTGACGACGACCATCCCAAGGGCCAGTGGGTCGCCTTCCCCACGCATGAACAACACGAGCAGGCACTGTTTGAAATCGTTGTTGCGGGCCGCATCGTGTCTAAGAAGAAAGGCCGCAAAACCATCAATGACGTAGCCATCATGATGGTGGAGGCTGGTGCGACCTCACAGGTGGTAGAACGCATCAAAGACGGCGCGCCCAGCCCCACGGAAAGCGTTGTGGCTCAGGGCCTGGAAGCGGCGAAGCCGTTTATTGAAGTTCTGTGTCGTGCACAGATGGGCCTTGCCAAAGAGGCCGCGAAAGAAACGCAGGAATTCCCACTGTTCCCGCCCTACACTGACGACATTTATGCCGCAGTGGAGAAGAAAGCAGCGAAGAAGCTTGAGCAGCTGCTGACCATCAAAAATAAGCAAGAGCGCGATGAGGCCACCAACGAGCACATGGACTCTATCGTTGAGGACCTGTCCTCCCGCTTTGAAGAGCAGGAGAAAGACATCCGCGCCGCTTACAATGCCCTGATGAAGGCCATTGTTCGCCGCCGCATCCTCACCGACCACTTCCGTATCGACGGCCGCGGCATCACCGACATCCGCGACCTTGGGGTGGAGGTAGACCTCATTCCACGTGCCCACGGTTCCTCGCTGTTCGAGCGTGGCGAAACTCAAATCCTTGGCGTGACCACCCTAGATATGCTGAAAATGGAGCAGCAGATCGATTCGCTCACGCCTGTTGACCACAAGCGCTACATCCACCACTACAATTTCCCGCCCTATTCCACCGGTGAAACTGGGCGTGTGGGGTCCCCGAAGCGTCGCGAAATTGGCCATGGTGCCCTCGCCGAGCGTGCCCTCATTCCGGTGATTCCTTCCCGTGAAGAATTCCCGTACACCATCCGTCAGGTGTCTGAAGCCCTAGGCTCCAACGGCTCCACATCCATGGGGTCCGTGTGTGCCTCCACGTTGTCCCTGTACAACGCCGGCGTGCCGCTGAAAGCGCCCGTTGCCGGTATTGCCATGGGCTTGGTGTCTGATGAAGTGAAGGGCGAAACCCGCTATGTTGCCCTCACCGACATTCTGGGTGCGGAAGATGCCTTCGGTGACATGGACTTCAAAGTTGCTGGTACCGCCGACTTCATCACCGCCCTGCAGCTGGACACCAAACTCGACGGCATCCCGTCGTCCGTGCTTGCCGACGCCCTATCCCAGGCACGCGATGCGCGCCTTACCATCCTGGAAACCATGGCTGAGGTGATTGACACCCCCGATGAGATGAGTTCTTTCGCGCCGCGCATCACCACAGTGAGCGTGCCGCCCAGCAAGATTGGCGAGCTCATCGGCCCCAAGGGCAAGACCATCAACACCATTACCGAGGAAACCGGCGCGAACATCTCTATTGAGGAAGATGGCACCGTCTTCGTGTCCGCCACCAACGGTGAGGCAGCCGATGCGGCTATTGAAAAGATTAACTCCATTGCGAACCCACAGCTGCCCAAGGTGGGTGAACGCTTCCTGGGAACCGTGGTGAAAACCACCGCCTTCGGTGCGTTTGTCTCCCTCCTTCCCGGTCGCGATGGCCTGGTACACATCTCCAAGCTTGGCGGCGGCAAGCGTATCGACAAGGTTGAAGATGTGGTCAACGTAGGCGATAAGATCCAAGTGGAAATCGCCGATATTGATAATCGTGGCAAGATCTCCCTGGTGCCAGTTGAGGACTAGTCACCGTAGATAGCGACAACACCCGCTGATGAAGTAGAGGATTCATCAGCGGGTGTTCTTCTTGAGTACACCCAAATAGCAGGCAGAGTCGCAAAAGCCTAGACTTGATCGGTGGTAACAGACAACAGTGATACATGGAGGGAACCATCAATGATCAGGGTTGGTGTGCTTGGGGCGAAGGGTAAGGTAGGCCAGGCTGTGGTTGAGGGGGTGAACGCCGCTGATGATCTTGAAGTGGTGACCGAGGTGGATCGCGATGATAGCCTCCAGCTTCTTGTGGATAATAAAGCCCAAGTCGTGGTGGATTTCACGGCGCCTGGCGTGGTGATGGACAACCTGGAATTTTGCATCAACAACGGCATTTCCTGCGTGGTAGGAACCACTGGTTTTACGGAGGAGCGCCTGCAGCAGGTACAGAAATGGTGCGATGCGAACCAGGGTGTGAGCGTGTTGATCGCCCCCAATTTTGCTATTTCCGCCGTCTTGACTATGGCTTTTGCCAAGCAGGCCGCACCGTACTTTGATTCGGTGGAGGTTATTGAACTGCATCACCCGAACAAGCTAGACGCGCCGTCTGGAACCGCGATCCATACGGCTCAGGGGATTGCACAGGCCCGCCGTGAGGCTGGTCTTGGTGCGCAGCCGGATGCGACGGACCAGTCACTTGATGGTGCCCGCGGCGCGGATGTTGATGGTATTCCAGTGCATGCTGTGCGGATGACAGGCATGGTCGCGCATGAGGCTGTGATTTTCGGTTCCCAGGGCCAAACACTCACTATCCGCCAGGATTCTTACGATCGCACGTCGTTTATTCCGGGCGTGCTGGTGGGGGTTCGGGGCGTCGATAAGCATCCTGGCCTGACGGTTGGCCTGGAACACTATCTAGGGATGTAGTTGTGGCTCACCATGTGGATCTTAATGTCCAGTTGATTGCGTGCACCGAGTTCACCCCGCCAATGGACGTGGAGTGGACGACGGATGCTGAAGGTGGGGAGGCGCTCATCGAGTTTGCGGGCCGCGCATGCTACGAGAGCTTTGACAAGCCCAACCCCCGTACCGCCACGAATGAGGCATATCTTCGGCACATCATGGAGGTGGGGCACACCGCGCTGCTGGAGCATGCCAGTGCCACCATGTATATCCGGGGCATTTCCCGTTCGGCGACGCATGAACTGGTGCGGCATCGTCACTTTTCGTTTTCGCAGCTCTCGCAGCGTTTTGTGCACCCCGACGAGGCATCAGTGATTGTGCCGCCGCTGATCCGCGAGGATGAGGATCTGACCAGGCTGTTTGATCGTGCTATCAACGAATCTCGGTTTGCCTTCGATGAGCTTCTCGACGCCCTGGAAGACAAGCTCGGTGAGGAACCTAACGCTTTACTGCGCAAAAAGCAGGCGCGACAGGCCGCGCGGTCGGTGTTGCCCAACGCCACGGAATCCCGAATCGTGGTGAGTGGTAATTTCCGGTCGTGGAGGCATTTCATCGGGATGCGGGCTACCGAGCATGCAGATGTGGAGATCCGTCATGTGGCGGTGGAATGCTTGAAGTTATTGCAGGAAGTAGCACCTGTGGTGTTCGGTGATTTTCAGGTAGCCACACTGAGCGACGGTTCCGAAATGGCGACCAGCCCCTTTGTGACAGATTTTTAAGATATGGGCTGACGCCTTCGTGGCCTATATGTGCCATGATTTACGTAGACTCTTTCATCCCAATAGTTTCCCTATAGTTGCAGAAAAGGTTGCGTGGACTACTATGAACTCAGGTTTTGCGGTGACGACAGGTGCTGAGGACTTCGGCACCGTAGCGGTGGCAATGGTCACCCCGTTTGCGGCTGATGGCTCACTTGATGTTGCGGCTGCACGTGCACTTGCGGCTCACCTGGTGGACAAGGGTTGCGATAGCTTGATCCTTTCCGGAACCACTGGGGAGTCCCCAACCACAACCATGGCGGAAAAAATTGATCTCATTACTCATGTGCGTGCTGAGGTAGGGGATGGGGTAAAACTTGTGGCTGGTGCTGGAACCTACAACACAGCTGAATCAATGGAGCTTGCCCGTGCAAGTGCGCAGGCCGGTGCGGACGCATTGCTGGTGGTCACACCCTATTACTCCAAGCCGAACCAGGAAGGACTGTACCGGCATTTCACGATGATTGCCAATGCCACGGACCTTCCCATATGCCTCTACGACATTCCGCCGCGTTCGGTAATTCCGATTGAAAATGATACGATACGACGTCTAGCCGACCACAAGAATATTAAAGCGCTCAAAGACGCTAAGGGTGACATCGCGGGTTCCGCTCCGCTCATCCTCGAAACCGGGCTGGCATGGTATTCAGGCGACGATACGCTCAATCTTCCCTGGCTTGCCGTGGGTGCCACGGGTTTCATTTCTGTGATTGGACATGCAGCTCCGCATATTTTGCGCGAGCTTCACACAAGCTTCGAGGAAGGCGACCTCGCCCGTGCGCGGGAAATCAACGCCACCTTGACCCCGCTGGTCGCAGCCCAGGCCCGCCTGGGAGGTGTCAGCTTTGCTAAAGCTGCTTTGCGTCTGCAAGGCATTGAAGTTGGGGATCCCCGGCTGCCGCAAATCGCCGCAAGCGATGCTCAGCTGGAGGAACTTCGACGTGATCTAGAAAAGGCTGGAGTCCTTACAATATGACTGAACCCCGCAATCGCACTCGGAAAGTCACCCGTAAAGCAGGCCCGCCAGAGGCTGTAGAGTTTCAGGCCCCGCAGTCGGCGGATACAGACGGGCGCTCTGAGAAGAGTACGGAGAAGAAAAAATCCAAGGTGCCGGCGAAAACGAGTGCAGATAACAGCGGAAACTCCCGAAATGGAAACGGCAACGGTGGCGCGCGCGGGCGTCGTAACGGAAACCGCAGCAACAATCGTGGTCGCCGGAATGTTGTGAAATCTATGCAGGGTGCGGATCTGACGCACCGTCTGCCTGCGCCGCCGCGTCCGCCGAAGGATGGGCTACGCATTGTGGCGCTTGGTGGTATCTCCGAAATCGGCCGCAACATGACGGTTTTTGAGTACCGTGGCCGCCTCCTGATTGTGGACTGTGGCGTGTTGTTCCCATCGTCAGGGGAGCCGGGCGTGGACTTGATCCTTCCAGACTTCTCGTACCTAGAAGACAAGATGGATCGGGTGGAAGCGCTCGTTGTTACACACGGACATGAAGACCATATTGGCGCCATTCCGTGGCTGTTGAAACAGCGCCCCGATTTGCCGATCATTGCCTCCCGGTTTACATGCGCCTTGATTCATGCGAAGACGCAGGAGCACCGCCAGCGTCCGAAATTGATTGAAGTGAACGAAAAGTCTCGTGAAAAGCGCGGACCTTTTGATGTTCGCTTTTTTGCGGTGAATCACTCCATTCCTGATTGCCTTGGTGTGGCCATTAAGACTGGCGCTGGCCTGGTCGTTCATACTGGCGATATTAAGCTTGATCAGACCCCGCCGGATGGTCGTCCGACCGATTTGCCCGCACTGGCTCGTTTCGGTGACGAAGGTGTGGATTTGCTGATGTGCGACTCCACTAACGCCACCACACCGGGTGTGTCTGGGTCTGAATCGGACATTGCACCGACTCTGAAACGCCTGGTCGCTGACGCTAAGCAGCGTGTTATTGTCGCCTCGTTTGCCTCCAATGTGTACCGCGTTCAAGCCGCCGTTGATGCAGCAGTTGCTGCGGGACGCAGGGTGGCATTCAATGGGCGTTCCATGATCCGCAACATGGAAATCGCGGAAAAGATGGGCTTTTTGAAGGCACCGCGTGGAACATTCATCACCATGGACGAGGCCGCAAAGCTCGCTCCGCACAAGGTGATGCTGGTGACCACTGGTACCCAAGGTGAGCCGATGGCTGCCCTGTCCCGTATGGCCCGGCGCGAGCACCGACAGATTACTGTCCGTGATGGGGACTTGATTATCCTCAGTTCGTCACTGGTTCCGGGCAATGAGGAAGCAGTGTTCGGTGTGATCAACATGCTTGCCCAGATCGGTGCCACAGTGGTGACTGGTCGGGATGCGAAGGTGCATACTTCGGGCCATGGCTACTCTGGCGAGTTGTTGTTCTTGTACAACGTTGTGCGACCCACCAATGCCATGCCGGTGCACGGCGAGTGGCGACACCTACGTGCCAATAAGGAACTGGCTATTTCCACTGGTGTTGAGGCCGATCGTGTGGTGCTTGCACAGAATGGTGTTGTGGTGGATCTTGTCGACGGCCGCGCGAGTGTTGTGGGCCAGGTTCCTGTTGGTAATCTCTACGTTGATGGCACCACCATGGGTGACATTGATGAAGAAGTTCTGGCGGACCGCACATCCATGGGCGAGGGTGGTTTGATTTCCATCACGGTGGTGATCGATAACCGCACTGGTCGCCCGCTGGAGCATCCGGCGGTACAGGCTACAGGATTCTCTGAGGATGCTGTTGCCATGATGCCTGAGGTTGCGGAGCTGGTGGAAAACACCATGCTGGAGCTTGCTGGTGAGGGCGAGAATGACCCGTACCGTATGGTCCGACAGCTGCGACGCCGTGTGGCGCGGTTTGTGGAGCAGAAGTGGCGCCGCAAGCCGATGATCATCCCCACCGTGGTGCCTATGAGTTCCGATCCTGTGCAGGCCGATGACGATGACATCAAGGGGACTCGCCCGAGCTTGTAAGAGGCTTGCGTGGACGAGCGTCGATGGGCTTGACGGTACGGACATAGCTAAGAATGGTTAGGCTGGGGCGTATGAGTTTTTCTGCTTCTGAACGCACCCAGCTTGCCAAGCTGCTGCTGGAGGTTGGCCCCGACGCTCCGACGCTGTGTGGAGATTGGACCACAAGGGATTTGGCTATTCACCTTTACCTGCGGGAAAACCGGCCTGATGCGGCGGCCGGAATGTTTATTGGTTCGGTGAAGGGCCACCTTGAGCGGGTGACGGAACAAGTTGGGCGGTCCATGACCTACGAGCGTGTGGTGGGGGAGTGGGCTAAAGGCCCAGCGCGGTTTAATCCGATGCGTTTAGTTGATCCGCTGGTTAATGCCGGGGAGCATTATGTGCATCACGAAGATGTGCGTCGTGCGCAGGAGAAATGGCAGCCCCGCGCGTTTGGGCAGGAGGATCGTAAGGCTCTGCACCGAGTGTTGCAGACGATGTCGCGGTTGTTATTGTCCAAGACGACCGTTCCTCTGGTGCTCAACCCCGAAGGGATGGACCGTATTGTGGTGGTTGAGCAGCGCGGCGTCGCTAACCCGGCGCAGAGTGTGCAGGTCATTGGCTCAGTGAGTGAGCTGGTGCTGTGGGCATATAACCGCCCGACTGTGGGGGTGCGGGTTGACGGTGAGCAGAATGCCATCGCCAGGCGCGAGGCATAAAAAGACTGACAGGCATAGTCGTAAACCGTAGATAGGGCATACTATTTTTGCCCTACACCGGTGTGGCACCTGTGACTACTGAGCTTTCTGCGACTATTGTGGAATACATGTCTGTCAACAGTCGAAGTGGGTCGTTGAAAACTACGCGAAGGAAGACGGGTCCGTCGTCCCGTCCACAGCGTAGCGATCGCGGTGATACAGCGAGCACGTCTATTATGGTGAACTCGCGTCCCGCCCGACGCGCTGCCGAAACCTCAAATGAGCGCACTGGTAGCGCTCTTCGTGCTGTGGGCAGAGGTCTTTCAACGGTGTTTACCGCTTCCGCTAGGGGAGTGGGTAGTGTGACCCGTAGTGCTCTTCGCAGACGTTCGCAGGACGAGCTGTATGAAGAGGATGATCGTGATAGTTGGGAAGAAGTGGATAGGCCTAGAACTACTAGAGCTAAGCGGGCATCGGCCAAGTCGGAGCCAGCAACGCCTCGGAAGAAACGAGGAAAACAACAAAATAACAACAAACCAACTGAGGTGATGTCAAGTCCACGCCCTGGACTGGGAGGCGGTGTGAGTGCCCACGCCGATGGTGTGGGTTTCACCTTGATTGGTATCGCCGCGGTGCTGGGTGCGTCGGTGTGGTTGAACGTTGCTGGCCCGGTTGGTGAGTTTATTGCTGGCATTGCGCATGGTGTTTTTGGTGCTGGTGCGTTGATCGTGCCGCTGGTGTTGTTGGGCTGTGCGGTATGCCTGATGCTGGGGTACATGCCGCCCCCGTCGCAGCGCCTGCGTTTTGGTATTGGTGCTACTTTGCTGGTGGTTCCCATGCTGGGATTGGTGCATCTTTTTGCTGGCAATCCGACAACGTCGGCGGGTCGCGATACTGCAGGCGGCATCGTTGGTGCTGTGGTGGCTACGCCGTTGGCGGCTGGTTTCAGCGTGTACTTGGCCATTCCTATTCTCGCGCTGGTGCTGTTTTATGGTGCACTGAAGCTGACCAATATTACTGTGCGCCAGTTTGCGGATTATGTCATGTCCAAGTTCCGTGCAGGTGCGTTGGGGAGCAGCGGCTATGATGACTACGACGATGCCTATGATGAGGATGACCTGTACGCTTCCGTTGATGAGGAGCTGGAGGACATTGCAGAAGGCCGCGAACGGTCCGAGCGCCCTGCCCGTCGTCCCCGTCGCACCGCTGAACGTGCTTCTCGACGCCCCGACACTCGCCAACACCAGGATGATTACGGTCAGCAACAGGAGCTGCCGATCTCGCAGATCAAACCGTCACCAATGGATAACTACCCCATTGAAGAACCGACGACGGTGTTGGAACGACGTCAGCCGTCGTTGACCGATACTGACGAAATGCCTGCCATCACTGATGCAGCCGCCCAGCCGAAGAGGCGGAGCCAGAAGGCCGCGCAGAAACCGAAGAAGAAGTCCACAACCACCGCCGGTGTTGACGCTGCTGCGGCGAGTGCCGGTGCGGCCGTTGCTGCGGCAGGGGCGGGCGTCGCTAAGCAGGCGGAAGCAGCAGGTGATGCTGTGGCTGCGAGCCGTGAGGCTATGCGTGCCGCGATTATCGCGCGTTCCGGGATTGATGCATCTGCTGTGCCTGCGTCCACGCCCAAGAGCGAAGAGCAGAAGGATATGCCTACGCCTGAGCCTCGGACGGTGGACAGCGACTATGAGCTTCCGAGCACAGAGCTGCTGATTCCGGGTAACCCGCCGAAAACCCGTTCCGAGGCGAATGACCGCATGATCGAGGCCATCACTGATGTGTTCCGTGAGTTCAATGTGGACGCGGTGGTGACGGGGTTCTCGCGTGGGCCGACAGTGACTCGCTATGAGGTGGAACTCGGTCCCGGCGTGAAGGTGTCCAAAATTACCAACCTCCAGTCCAACCTGGCCTATGCGGTGGCCACTGACAACGTGCGTTTGTTGACACCCATTCCCGGTAAATCTGCTGTGGGCATTGAGGTTCCCAATACCGACCGTGAGATGGTGCGGTTGGGCGATGTGTTGAATGCACCCAGCACCCTTGCCGACCACGATCCGATGCTGATCGGCTTGGGCAAGGACATTGAGGGTGACTTTGTGACACACTCGGTGCAGAAGATGCCGCACCTGTTGGTCGCAGGTTCCACGGGCTCGGGTAAGTCAGCCTTTGTGAACTCCCTACTGGTGTCGCTGCTTACCCGCGCCACCCCAGACGAGGTGCGACTGATTCTGGTGGACCCGAAGATGGTGGAACTCACCCCGTACGAGGGTATTCCGCACCTGATCACGCCGATTATCACTCAGCCGAAGAAGGCCGCTGCAGCACTAACGTGGCTGGTTGAGGAAATGGAGCAGCGCTACATGGACATGAAGGCTGCCCGAGTCCGCCACATCAAGGACTACAACCGCAAAGTAAACACGGGTGAGGTGCAGGCGCCCCCAGGCTCTCAACGCGAATACCGTGCGTACCCCTACATTGTGTGTGTGGTGGACGAGCTCGCCGACCTGATGATGACCGCGCCGAAGGAAATTGAGGATTCCATTGTGCGCATCACCCAGAAGGCTCGCGCTGCTGGTATTCACCTGGTGTTGGCTACTCAGCGCCCGTCGGTGGACGTAGTGACCGGTTTGATCAAGACCAACGTGCCGTCACGCTTGGCCTTTGCGACCTCCTCGCTCACGGACTCCCGCGTCATCCTCGATCAGGGTGGCGCCGAGAAGCTCATCGGCATGGGCGATGGCCTGTTTATCCCGCAGGGCGCAGGTAAGCCGCAACGTATCCAGGGTGCGTTTGTTACCGACGAAGAAGTGCAGGCGGTCGTTGATGCCGCGAAGGAACAGGCCGAGCCGAACTACACTGATGGCGTCACCGACGACAAAGCCGCCGAAGCTAAGAAGGACATTGACGCGGACATTGGCGATGATCTTGACGATTTGCTGCAGGCCGTCGAACTGGTTGTGACCTCGCAGTTTGGCTCTACGTCCATGCTGCAGCGCAAGCTACGTATTGGTTTTGCCAAGGCTGGGCGTTTGATGGATCTGATGGAAACCCGCGGCGTGGTCGGGCCGTCCGAAGGTTCTAAGGCGCGTGAGGTGCTGGTAAAACCAGAGGAGCTGGACACTATATTGTGGATGATCAAAGGTGCCGATGCCGCCGATGCCCCCAAGGAACCTGGGTTTGACGATGCAGGTCTTGGGGACGATGCCGGTAGTGAATCCGATCCCGGAGCAGGGTCCAGTGATGTTCGTGTCGTGGACGCTAACCCAACTGGCGGTGTGTTCTAGCGTCATATAAGGTGGGTCAGGTCATGGAGGGGAGTACCCCACCCTCGGCATTGATCGTCAACACGGCAAACTGGCATTTCCGGTTTCCCGGTCATGTCGGCCGCTAGCAGCGGCGGGGGAGACCTCCGGTTCATCAGGTAAGGCATGAAGCCGGAGGTTTTCTTGTGGAAGTTAATTCCCTCACATGGGGTATCACCATTGTGGTGCTGTTGGGGTTCATCATATTTGACTTCGTATCTCACGTGCGCAAGCCCCACGAACCAACCATCAAAGAAGCCGCGGGGTGGATGATTTTTTATGTTCTTCTGGCCTGCGGTTTTGGTATTTTCTTGTGGTATGCCTGGGGCGGTCCGCAGGGCAAACATGATCATGCTATTGAGTTCTTTGCGGGCTATATCACTGAACTGTCACTGAGCATTGACAACCTGTTCATCTTTGCGTTGATTATCGGTTCTTTTAAAGTTCCACGCGCTTACCAACAGAAAGTGCTGCTCATCGGCATTGCGCTGGCGTTGATTTTCCGTGGTGTTTTCATCGCTATTGGTGCTGCGGCCATTTCGGCTGCGTCAGCGGTGTTCTACCTGTTCGGCGCGTTTTTGCTGTATACGGCCGTTAAGCTCATCAGAGATGAGATTCGCGGAGAAGAAGAGACTGACGTGGACGACATGCTGGTGGTGCGTATGACACGGAAGGTCATCCCAGTTTCCAGCAGCTTTGACGGCGATAAGCTGTTCACTAGGGAAAAAGGAAACAGGATGGTCACTCCGCTGATGCTGGCGTTGGTATCCATCGGATTTATTGACCTGATGTTCGCCTTTGACTCAATCCCGGCAATCTTCGGCTTGACCAAGGAACCCTACATCGTGTTCACCGCCAACGCGTTTGCCTTAATGGGGCTGCGCCAAATGTACTTCCTGCTTGATGGCCTGTTGGATCGCCTGGTGTATTTGCCATATGGTCTGGGGGTGATCCTCGGCTTTATCGGCGTGAAACTGGTACTTCACGCACTGCACGAAAATAATCTTGCTTTTATCAACGGTGGTGAAGGCTTCCATGTGTTGGAGATCCCCACAGTGGCGTCCTTGTTGTTCATTGTGGTGACGCTGGCAGTGACGGCCGTGGCATCGCTGATCAAGAACAAACGTGATGAAAACCTTGGCGGCATTCCGCCGAAGTGGAATACTGCCAAGGATGCGAGCTAGTCGTCGAAGCTGTTAATAACCGGGTTCCAGGTGTGGAAGCTTCGCCCGGTTAGCGCCCCTTCAACGTAGAAGGGGTCGGAGTTCATGAGTGTGCGGACGTCGTCAAGGGTTGCCGCGTCGTCGAGACGGAGGGTGATCAGCGCGCCGCCACTACCATCAGTGAATGGGCCGGAGCCGATTATTTTTCCTTCGCTTTTCAGCCCCGCTATGAATTCACGATGCTTGGGGCGAACGTTGGCGATTTTCTCGCTGTCTGCTGGGTAGTGGTACACAACCGCAAAAATACTCATGAGCATCAGTCTAGCCTGGTTGTTTCCTTTGGCACTGGCCACGTGATGCGCTGCATAGAGACTCAGTTGGGTAGGCTATAAGGCTGTGAGTGGTCAACAACAGCAGGCACCTGCCAAGCAGCCTTCGAATTGGAATGTTCCCAATGTGCTCACGAGCCTGCGCATTATTGTCATTCCAGTGTTTGCTTGGCTGGTGTTGAAGGGCAACAACCACCACATCGGTTGGATGTGGTGGTCGTTTGGCACGTTTGTTGCCCTGATGATTACTGACAAACTTGATGGCGATATTGCCCGCGCGCGTGGGCTTATCACAAACTTTGGGAAAATCGCTGACCCTATTGCGGATAAAGCACTGATGACTACGGCGCTGGTGTGCCTGAATTATGTGGGTGCATTGCCGTGGTGGGTAACAATCGTGATTTGTATTCGCGAATTCGGCATCACGCTGTGGCGCATGGTGCAGTTACGTCGTGGCCGGGTTGTACCGGCGTCGAGAGGCGGAAAAATCAAAACGACGCTGCAGGCTGTCGCTGTGGCGTTTTACCTGGTGCCGCTTCCAGACTGGATGAATGTGCCCAAGTATGCGGTCATGGGTGCCGCAGTGTTGGTGACGGTAGTGACGGGCTTGCAGTATCTCCTTGATTCCAGGAACACAAATGCCTCACATGTTTGACCCGACCCTGTTGGTCGCCGAACTCGCTCGCCGCAAAGAAACGGTGGCGCTGTGTGAATCCCTCACCGGTGGCCTGGCTTCCGCAATGCTTGTCGACGTTCCGGGAGCCAGCGCCGTGTTCAATGGTGCCCTGGTCACCTATGCAACGCCGATGAAACATCGTCTTGCTGGGGTTCCTTGCGAGGTGCTGGAGTCAGTGGGACCTGTGTCGCGGGAATGCGCCCGTGAGATGGCACTGGGGGTGCGGGAACGCTGTGCCGCATCGTGGGGGTTGTCTATGACTGGTGTGGCTGGTCCAGATTCCCAAGACGGGCATCCGGTAGGGGAGGTATGGATAGGCGTGGCTGACCCAAATGGGTGGGCTGATGCCATACGCGCCCATCCTCACGGATATCATCGTTGGGTGCTCCTACCTGGAGAGACGGAACCACAGAGCGTTATTGAGGGCGACAGGCAACTTATCCGAACCGTGGCGGCAAGCTTTGCGCTAGAAACCTTGTATAAGCTGCTCATTGAGTTGCAAAAAAATAGTTGAGTGGCTTGGGAACAAAGGCCGCCAGGGAGACGTTTATACAAGTGATGGTTACTTACACAGCCCTTTTGGATCAGCCGGTTAAAAAAACTCCGGCACATGTTGAACCCCTCTTGCGTGAAGCTCTAGGGGCTGCGCTGCGCTCTTTCCGGGCCGATCGTGGCATTACTTTGCGTGAACTTGCAGAGCTTGCCCGCGTCTCACCTGGTTATCTTTCTGAGCTGGAGCGTGGACGCAAGGAGGTCTCGTCAGAACTTCTTGCTGCTGTTTGCCGGGCGTTGGGTGCGAATGTTTCTGACGTACTGATTGAAGCCGCAGGTTCCATGGCTATGCAGCACTCCGACAGTGAGCTTGCTGCGCTGTAAATCTTCTATCTTATGGAGGCTGGCGGCAAAAACGGGTATGTTGAAACTGCGTAGCACTCAATAGACAATTTTCAGGAAGGCACGATTCTCTCATGGCTAATCCATTCTCCAAGGCTTGGAAATATTTGATGGCCCTCTTTGATTCAAAAATCGAAGAGCATGCTGATCCAAAGGTGCAGATTCAGCAGGCTATTGAAGACGCCCAGCGTCAACATCAGGAGCTGTCCCAGCAGGCAGCGGCAGTGATTGGTAACCAACGTCAGTTGGAGATGCAGCTGAACCGTCGTCTCGCGGAGATTGAGAAGCTTCAGGGTAATACCCGCCAGGCACTTCAACTTGCCGATAAAGCTCGTGCTGAGGGGAATGAAGCCAAGGCTGTGGAGTACGAAAACGCTGCCGAAGCTTTTGCTGCACAGTTGGTAACTGCAGAGCAGGCTGTGGAAGATACCAAGCAGCTACATGACCAGTCTCTGCAGCAGGCTGCGCAGGCAAAACGTGCTGTCGAGCGTAATGCCATGTCGCTACAGCAGAAAGTTGCTGAGCGCACCAAACTGCTTTCCCAGCTGGAGCAGGCGAAGATGCAGGAGAAGGTCTCTGAGTCCCTCAAGTCCATGAACTCCTTGACTGCCAACGATAATTCCCCGAACTTGGATCAGGTGCGAGAGAAGATTGAGCGCCGCTACGCCAACGCTTTGGGTCAGGCGGAACTGGCAGAAAACTCCATTCAGGGACGCATGGCTGAGGTGGAGCAGGCTGGTGTTCAACTGGCTGGGCACGCTCGCCTCGAGCAGATTCGCGCCCAGATGGGTGGGGGTGATGCCATCACTGGTTCGTCTTCTCAGCAACAGGCTATTACCGGGGGTGCAGCGGCTGATGGTTCTGCCGCCGGTGCGCCCTCAAGCGATGCTGTCGCGCAGCGTATGCGGGAGCTACGTGGCGAGTAAAACTGTTTGTACAGTGTGACGCTGAAACCGCGCGCCTATGTGGTGCGCGGTTTTGTTGTGTGTAGAGGCTAGGTTAACTGCGCCGTTAACTGCGCCAATCTCCGAGTGCGCCTTGCAGGCCGCCTAGAGCGGCGTCAATAAGCGAATGCCGATGATCGTCTGGACAGCCTTGTTCTATCCAGCGCAGGCAGGCAACAGCGAGGAATCCGAAGAAGCCATTGATGGCGTACAGGTCGCGGTCGAGGTGTATGCCGCCGATCATGTCGACGATTGTTGTGGCGTAGTCTTGTATCGCGTTGGTGCGCACCTCCACTGCTGGTTGTGGTTCGTTACCAGGGTGAGCGAGTATGGCCGCCCATCCTGGGGGCTGTTCTGCGAGGAAGTCGAGATACACCATTAGTCCTGTGCAGATGCGTTCGCGGGTGGCGTGTTCGGGGTGGTCAGCGTCCTTTTGTCGTTCCCGTAGTTCCCGGTAGGTAGTGGCTAGTGCCTGTGCATAGAGGGTTGCCTTGTTGTCGAAGTACTTGTGGATGAGTGCTTCGGAGGTTCCGGCGGCCTTGGCGATGCGGGCCAGGGGGGTGGCTTCGTAGGCTGATGTTGAAAAGATGTCAATGGCGGCGTTGATGATCAGTGCTTGGCGTTGTTCGGGGGCCATTCGGGAGCGTATGGGTTTGTTGCTGGCCGACATGTGTCTAGCATACCTTGACAGCACAAACGTTAGTGAGATAGTCTCACTAAGCAATGGTGCAGTGTCAGGTGCTGTGCCGAGCGAGAGGGAGACACTAATGAGTTTTGCGGACTATACAATCATGTGGCACGTCTACCCACTTGGTTTTGTCGGAGCGCCTATTCGTCCCGAGGTAACTCCGCCGCTGACACACAGCATAAAGCAGGTGGAAAACTGGCTGGATTACCTCATAAATATGGGTGCTAATTGCCTGCAATTAGGGCCGATTTTCCACGCAGAAACCCACGGCTATGACACTATTGATTACTTTACTGTTGACCCTCGATTGGGTACTGAAGATGATGTTGTTCACCTCATTGATGTGTGCAGAGACAAGGGCATTTCGGTGATTCTTGATGGTGTGTTTAACCATATCGGCCGCGCCCACCCGCTGGTTGCTCAGGTAATCGAAGAGGGGCCTGCCGGTAATCATCAATCTATGCTTCATGTGACGTGGGACGATACAGGAACTCCTACCTTCGGCACTTTTGAGGGGCACGAAGGGTTGGTGGAACTTAACCACTCCGACCAGCGCGTTGTGGATCTTGTGGTTGAGGTGATGCTGTACTGGATGCGGCGAGGTGTGGCGGGGTGGCGTCTTGATGCCGCCTATCAAGTTCCCGCTGAATTTTGGACACAGGTTGTGGCGCGAGTGCGTGAAGAATTCCCCGATGCATGGTTTGTTGGGGAGATTATTCATGGTGACTACGCAGCCTATGTCCGCGAGTCTGACATTAACTCCGTGACGCAATACGAACTGTGGAAAGCCATCTGGAGTTCGATCAACGATGCCAATTTCTTCGAGCTCGATTGGTGTTTGACGCGCAACAACGACTTTCTGGATACCTTCACCCCCATGACGTTTATTGGTAACCATGATGTCACGCGCATTGCCACCCAGATTGGCGATGCGGGTGCCGCCATTGCTGCCTTTATTCTGTTCACCATCGGAGGTGTCCCGAACATCTACTACGGTGATGAACAGGCATTCCGGGGGCAGCAGGAAAAGCGCGTCGGAGGAGATGATGCCGTGCGTCCGCCGTATCCCATGAGTCCCGACGAGCTACCAGACGACGGCATGTGGCTGTACCGCCTATACCAGGAACTGATTGCTTGTCGACGCCGCCATCCGTGGCTTGTGCACGCACGCACACGGCCGTTGGAACTCACCAACACTCGGTACGTGTACGAAAGTTACGGCGCTGACCCAAGCCAGGTGCTGCGCGTGGAGCTGGACTGGGGCGAGCGGAAAGCCGCTCAGATCAGCGCAGGCACGCAGGTGCTAGTCGCCTACACCGCGGGCTAGCAAGGCGTCGCCAATGACACGGGCGCGCCTGATGGAACGAATCATTACGGGCGCGCCAAAAGCGGTGATGGAGAAATCGGCGCCGCGTGCCTTGCGGGCGTCGAGAACCTCACCGACTGTGGCAAACTGCAGTGGGATAAGCCTGATGGTCAGTGAGATCGCGAGGCTGATGGACTCCACTGGGACGCCGAAACGTGCGGTTGGGCTGAGGGCTTTTTCCAATGCTTCCAGCATTTCAGCGACAGTGGTGGTGAGTGTGAGTACTGCAGCCATGCCGATGCTGGACATGATGACGAGCGTGACCACCAGTGCTTTCTCCCAGCCTTGCTGCCACCAGTTGAAGGCACCGAGGAACAGGAGAAAAGGGAGTGGCGGCCAGAGTTGACCCCACACTATTTTCGGCGGAATCTTTGCCACAGCCAGGAGCAACAAGGGGGCAGCAAGGCATATCCCGGCGTGCGTGAGGGTATGCGCCCAGATAGTGGAGGCGATGATGAAGACAATCAGACTCACAAACTTGATTGAGGGATTAAGGCGGTGAATGATTGTTGTGCCTGGGACGTACACGCCGAGGGGAATATTTTGCCGCATTAGGCCCCCATGATGCGGTCGGTGTACATCTGGATAACTTCGCTGGGTTCCCCATCAGCGGCAATGCTGTTGTTGTCAATGCAGATCACACGGTCGAAATCAGCAATAAAGTTGAGGTCGTGGCTGACCACGATCAATTGTTGGGGCAGTTCCGCAAAAACCTTCTTGATCTTGATGCGGTTACGCAGGTCCAGGAGGGTCGTGGGCTCATCGGCAATAATTACGTCCGGTTCAAGAATGAGCACAGAAGCCAAGGCTAAGAGTTGCTTCTGGCCCCCTGATAGAAAGTGTGGGGACTGAGTGGCATGGCCTGCGAGGTTGAAGCGTTCCAGCATGTCCTTGACCTTGCGCTGCTTATCTGCCTTGGGCATTTTTACCCGACGCAAGGAGAAAGCAATGTCATCTTCTACCGTCGGCATGACAATCTGATTCTCTGCATCAGAGAAGACGAAGCCGACTTTCCGGCGCACCTCTTTGCCGTTTTTCTCCACGTCAAGGCCGTCCACTGTGACGGTTCCGGCGGTGGGAGAACCCAGGCCGTTGATCAAGCGGATCAGGGTGGACTTTCCGCCGCCGTTGGCGCCGACGATACCAATGCGCTGTTCGGTGAGTTCAAGAGAAATGTCGTTGAGAACGTTTCGCTCGTCGAATGCTACCGAGACATGGTCAAAAACAATGCGTGACATGTGGGGCTAAGCAGCCGTGTTTGGTGCCGTGCGCTGTGGGCGAAGGTCGGGGAGGGCTAGGTGCACGGCTGCGGCGATAGATACCGCAACAACAGCCTTGATGGCGTCAGGAATGAGGAATGGGACTTGGATTTTAAGAGCGCCATTCAGGTCGGTGCCACGTATAACTAGACCGATGGTGCCGCAGGTGTACTGGATGAGAACCCCAACGACGACTGCGATGCTTAATCCGATGAGGAATCCGGGTTGTTTGCGGGGAGACGACCACGCAATGAGGCCGGCAACAAACGCAGATAACAGATATCCCACGAAGTAGCCCACCGTTGGTCCACTAAGGGCAGTGAGGACTGTACGCCCGCCAGGAAGTACCGGAATCCCAACAAGACCCAGCAAGAGGAACAAGGCAACAGCAAGGGTGCCACGGCGTGGCCCCAGGATGAGTCCGGCCAGAATGCAGGCAATATTTTGAAGCACAATCGGGATGCCGGCAGCAAGAGGTATGGAGAAAAAGCCTAGCGCGATGATGAGCGCGGCGAACACGGCGATGTAGGCAATGTCACGCGTGTAGGAACGAGATGCAGAGGATGATGTAGTCATGGAGGTATACCTTAGCGGGAAGTTTCGGGTTTTAGCTATTCTTCTTGAACTTTGTTCATGTCTTTGTGAAGAATCTAACGTTTCCATGCATGTAGGATCGACCCATGGAGTTGACGAGGTTTCATCAGTGTGTTGACGACGAGTTTGGCCACGACTACGGCACCTGGATCCTGCGCTCCCACGTCTTAAGTGAGTATGGCAAGACCTCGAATGAGTTGCTCGAGACCGAAACGAATGTTCGAGAAATCTGGTGGGCGCTGTGTCGTGATTTTGACGTGCCGAAAGAACGCTGGTTAGGGCCTGATCTGTAGATTTCTAAGACTTTCGGGTTCGAACTTGATTATCGAACACCTGTGCATGTATGGTGAACGTAAGCGTTCGATGTCCGCAGTGGGACATAGGTTGTTGAATCAAGAGCCGCGCAGAAATTTTTCACATACTTATAAGGTGTGTGGAACCTCTTGGTGGGGTTTTTCAGTCTAAGCTCTAGCTGGTCTGTGTTACCAGCACATGCAGTGAATTTTTATCGTTGAAGGAATGTAAGGAACATGGCAGCAAAGAAGACCAAAACCACCACAGCGACAAGTGATGACCGCAACAAGGCACTCACCAATGCACTCGCACAGATTGAAAAGGACTTTGGTAAGGGCGCCATCATGCGGCTGGGTGATGATAACCGCCCGCCGATTCAGGCTATTTCCTCTGGTAACACGGCGATCGATATTGCCCTAGGCATTGGTGGTTTCCCTCGTGGACGCATCATTGAGGTGTATGGCCCTGAGTCCTCCGGTAAAACCACTGTAGCGCTTCACGCAATTGCACAGGCACAAAAAGGTGGCGGAATCGCCGCGTTTATCGACGCCGAGCATGCACTCGATCCTGAGTACGCCCGCAAGCTCGGGGTAGACACCGACGCTCTGCTGGTCTCTCAGCCTGACACAGGCGAACAGGCGCTGGAAATCGCCGATATGCTGATTCGTTCTGGTGCGATTGACATCATTGTCATCGACTCGGTGGCTGCCCTAACCCCTAAGGCCGAGATTGAAGGTGACATGGGGGACAGTCACGTTGGTTTGCAAGCACGCTTGATGAGCCAGGCCCTGCGCAAGATGACCGGTGCTCTCTACAACTCGGGCACTACTGCCATCTTTATTAACCAGCTGCGCGAGAAGATCGGCGTGATGTTTGGATCGCCGGAAACCACCACGGGTGGCAAGGCCCTGAAGTTTTACGCGTCGGTGCGTTGCGACGTCCGCCGGATCCAAACACTCAAGGACGGTCAGGACGCCATTGGTAACCGCACGAAACTGAAGGTGGTCAAGAACAAGGTATCGCCGCCGTTCAAAATCGCCGAGTTTGACATCATCTATGGTGAGGGTATTTCCCGCGAATCATCCATCATTGACTTGGGTGTGGAGCATGGCATTGTGAAGAAGTCCGGTTCCTGGTTTACCTACAACGGTGACCAGCTGGGACAGGGCAAAGAGAAGGTCCGCTTATTCTTGAAGAGCAACCCGGCCATTTCTGACGAGATTGAGCAGAAAATCTTCGCCAAGCTGGGTGTTGGTGAGCATGCCACCGCTGAAGACACGTTGTCAGATGACCCGGTGGATGTTGTTCCAAACGTTGATTTCGACGATTCAGATCTTGATGACGAGTAGTCAACCAGTTGACCCTGCAAAACTGGAGCGGTTGCGGCAGGCGCTTGAACAGTACGAGTCAGGCACCAGTAGTGAGCCGCCCCTGTTTGACCGCGCTGCGGAGGAAGCCAAAGCGAAAGTTCGCCACCGTGCTTTGCTTCTTTTGGACCATCGGGCACGTTCGCGCCAGGAAATGCAGGACCGTCTGATAGCGCTAGATTTTGCCCCTGATGTGGTTGCAGATGTCATTGCAGACCTGGAGCGTGACCGTCTCATTGATGATGCGCTTTTCGCCCAGGAGTGGGTGCGCCAGCGTCATCAACGTCGCGGTAAGTCCAAGGCCGTCCTTGACCGTGAGTTGAAGGAGAAAGGCATCGCGGCGTCGATACGCGGGGAGGCACTGGACATCATTGATGAGGATGATGAGCGGGAAAAGGCGCGTGAGCTGGCGGTGAAGAAGGCGCGCAGCGTGAAACATGATTGCTCTGCCAACAGGGACGATTACGCCAAAGCTTTACGCCGCATCGTTGGGGTGCTGGCGAGGCGCGGTTTCCCGCAAGGCATGTCGATGATGGTGGCACGGCAGGCTCTTGACCAGCGTCTTGCTGAATTGAGCTAAATCCCATACCGCAGTGGAGTGTGAAACGTGGGGGTGTGATGACAGGGCTTGGGGAAGACTGTCAGCACACCCCCATCTGCATTAGGTGGGGAATATAGAGGTGGGTAGAATGGCTTGCTGTGTTGCAGGATTCAAAGACTCACGAGAAGACATACGAAGTGCGCACGTTTGGCTGCCAGATGAACGTCCACGATTCGGAACGGTTGTCGGGTTTGTTAGAGGAAGCCGGTTATATCCGTGCTTCCGAGGGAGTGGAGCCTGATCTTGTGGTGTTCAATACCTGTGCTGTGCGGGAAAATGCTGATAACCGATTGTATGGAACATTGGGGCAGTTGCGCTCCGTAAAGGAGAACCATCCTGGCATGCAAATTGCTGTGGGCGGCTGTCTGGCGCAAAAGGACAAGGACATGGTGGTTAAAAAAGCACCGTGGGTGGATGTTGTGTTTGGTACCCACAACATTGGTTCGTTGCCCGCTTTGCTAGACCGCGCCGCGCACAATGAGGAAGCCGCGGTGGAGATTGTTGATTCGTTGGAGCAATTCCCATCGGTGCTTCCAGCAAAGCGTGAGTCTGCCTACGCAGGTTGGGTGAGTGTATCCGTGGGGTGCAACAACACATGTACATTTTGTATTGTGCCAAGTCTGCGCGGTAGAGAGATTGACCGTCGACCTGGCGATATTCTTGCTGAAGTGCAAGCATTAGTTGACCAGGGGGTGAGTGAGGTGACGCTGTTGGGCCAGAACGTAAACGCTTATGGCGTGAACTTCGCTGACCCAGATATTAAGCGTGATCGCTCCGCCTTTTCCAAGCTGCTGCGCGCGTGCGGTGAGATTGAGGGATTGGAACGAGTGCGGTTTACTAGTCCGCATCCGGCGGAGTTCACGTCTGACGTGATTGATGCGATGGCTGAAACTCCTAATATTTGCCCTCAGCTTCATATGCCATTGCAATCTGGGTCGGATCGGGTGCTTAAGGATATGCGACGTTCCTACCGGACGAAGCGTTTCCTGGGAATTTTGGATGAGGTTCGCGCGAAGCTTCCCCATGCCGCGATTACCACGGATATTATCGTTGGTTTTCCTGGAGAAACGGAGGACGACTTCCAGGCAACCCTCGATGTTGTGGAAAAGGCTCGTTTCAGCAGTGCTTTCACCTTCCAGTACAGCCCTCGTCCTGGTACGCCTGCGGCTGAGTACGATAACCAGGTGCCTAAGGACGTTGTGCAGGAGCGTTACAACCGGTTGCTCGAACTGCAGGAGCGCATCTGCGAGGAAGAGAACGCGAAGTTTGTGGGCCGGGTTGTGGAGTTGCTGGTTCAGGCTGATGGTGGCCGCAAAAACAACAAGACTCGTCGTCTCTCGGGGCGCGCTCGTGATGGTCGTCTGGTGCACTTCACGCCAGTTCCGACACTGGGGGTCACCACTATGGGTGATGCTATGGCTGTTGATGGGGGCATCCGGCCTGGCGATGTCGTCACGGTCGAGGTGACGTCCTCGGCTCCGCATTTCCTCATTGCCGACGCTGGTGTGTTGACGCATCGCCGAACCGTCGCGGGGGACATGTCGTCGCAAGGTAAAACCCCCACGACCGCGCCGATTGGGGTGGGTTTGGGATTGCCAAAGATTGGCCGCCCAGAGCCTCAGCCTGCAGCTGCAGCTCAGGGTTGCTGTAGTTCATCATGACTGGAATTAGGAAAGTGTGCAGATGACCGAGCAAGATAAGCCTCAGGACACCACTTCGCCCACACCAGAACCATCGAAGGAGCGTGATCGCCTCGCGGCCTATCGTGGTGACCTAGCAGGTGCGGAACGCCAAGCTTCTCAAGTGGTGAGTTTGGGTAGGCAACAGGTGTTCATGGGCCTAGGTATGGTGGGGTTTTTCCTGTCATTGTTTTTGCCGCATTCGGGCAAGGTCCTTGGCCTGGATGTGTTGTTTTACTCCGACACCGCCCAGCAGTATGTGACCACGGTGCCTGAGCGCATCTACATGTGGCTTGCACTCATCGCCGCGGTGCTGCTCAATGCTGCGACTCTGGTGACGCGGTCCGCACTGATTGCATATCTCACGTGGTTTTTTAGTGGCGCAGCGATGTTTTATTCCGTCTTTGCCATTTGGATGAGGCAGTCTCGCCCGCCCACAGAGCCTGGTGTTGGTCCGAGTTTTGGCTTAATTATTGGCACAGTGAGCGTGAGCGTGGTCGCTGCGGCATTGTCGTTCGTGGTGTTGCGCCGCAATAGTTTTCAGGCTGCGTTGGCGGAGGCGCGTCGTGAAGAAAAACACCACGACCACGTGGCAGCAGTGCAGGAGAAGATTCTTGCGGATGAGCAGGCCACCGCTGCGTTTGTCGACGACCGCCGCTCCCGCGCCGCCCAACGCAGGGCTGTGGGGCGGCAGGCCGCTGGCGGAGAACAGCCGCCAGCGGAGAACCAGAGCTAGTTTCGCAGTTACAGGTCCTCAACTGCGTGGACAGCGGCGTCAGCCCATTCCTGCCACTGTGCGGCTTGGGCTCGAAGCTGCTCGGCTTTCTTCGTGTTGCCTTTGGCTTCGGCAGCCTCTGCTTGCGCGGTGAATTCCTCGACTTTGGCGGTGAATTGCGCGGCCCGTGCTTGTGCCGCAGGGTCGGTACGTCGCCACTGTGTGTCGGCTGCATCGCTGACTCGTTTTTCTAGGGCAGCGATCTTGTTTTCAAATTCGCGGACTTGGCTGCGGGGGACGTAGCCGATGGCTTCCCATTTGTCTTGTAGCTCACGAAGTTTCGCTCGTGCGCCTTCAAGGTCTTTGGCGGGATCAATCTGGGGGTCGTATTCGGCGATCAGCGCGTCTTTTGCGGCGGCGTTGTCGAGGAATTCCCGGTCGCGTTCTTCAGCATCAGCGTTGCGTGCTGCAAAGAAGAAGTCTTGAGCAGACTTAAATGCTGCCCACAGTTTTTCATCTAGATCACGTGGTGCTCGTCCTGCTTGTTTCCATTCAGTCATAAGATCGCGGAAGGCACGAGCGGTGGCGTTCCAGTCGCGCGAGTCTTTGAGCTCCTCGGCGCGGGCGACAATGTCCTCTTTGAGTTTTCGGGCAGCGGCGCGGCTCCGATCAAGTTCGGCGAAGTGCGATCCGCGCCGCCGGTTGAAGGCATCGCGTGCCCGAGAGTAGCGTTTCCACAACACATCATCGGTTTTGCGATCCACGCCACGGATGGTTTTCCATTCCTCGAAAATCTCGCGGAGTCGGTCACCGGCGCTTTTCCAGTCCTCAGAGGACTCCCCAATCTGTTCTGCCTCTTCGACAAGGGCTTCTTTGCGTGCTGTGGCTTCCACGCGGCGCTGCGCACGATCAGCCTTGACTTTCTCGTCGGCTGATTCGGAGTCACGGATCACACCAGCAAGGCGGGTGTCCAGGCTGTCCAGATCACCAATGGCGGCAGCAGTAGGCAGCGTTGCGCGCAGTGTTTCAGCATTACCGCGAATAGCAGCGGCATCATCGGGATGTGCCTTCAGCCGGTTCTCCAACAATTCCACTTCGGTCACTAGGTCCTCGAAGCGGGTGTGGTAGTGCGCCAGCCCCTCTTCACGGGTTCCGGCTTGCCAAGAGCCAATGAGGCGTTCACCAGAAGCAGTGATTACGTAGACGGAACCGTCGTCGTCAATACGTCCCCATCGTGTTGGGTCACGGTGCACCGTCGGGCGCGCAGCAGCCTGCGTACGAACTGCGGGTGTGACGCCGGGCCGTGGGCCGGGTCGAGGGCCAGGCTTTGGGGTGGGAGTTGTCGTCATAATTCGGTCCTTCGTCTCTCGCCGCGCGTCACGGCTGCCTGGGTTACTTACCTGCGTAACGTAGAACACAACAAAAGCGTGTAGCTACAAGGAATCACTTTACCGTGGCTTACTTTGTCGCGGTGACAACCCTCCCCTGAAACATGCAGTTGATAGCAGGCTAGGCTGGGGTGACATAGTGGTAACCAGCAGAAAGGACCAGCGCGTGGTAACACCAATTGCGGTGATCGGACCGACGGCTTCGGGTAAATCGGCGCTGGGTATTGCGTTGGCGCAGAAATTTGGGGGTGAAGTGGTCAATGTTGATTCCATGCAATTGTACAAAGGCATGGACATTGGAACTGCGAAACTCAGCATCCCCGAACGCATGGGTGTACCACACCATCAACTTGATGTTCTGGATGTTACACAAACTGCTTCAGTAGCGCGCTATCAGCAGGCCGCGATCCGCGATGTCGAAGCGATCATGGCTCGGGGTAACGTTCCCATTCTCGTTGGTGGGTCCATGCTGTATGTGCAATCGCTTCTCGACGCCTGGTCCTTCCCACCCACAGACGCAACAGTCCGTGCCCGTTACGAACAGCGCCTCAACGATATTGGAATCACAGCGCTCCACAACGAACTTGCCGCCATTGATCCGGCTGCCGCTGCTGTGATTGAAGACAAAGACCCACGACGTACCGTCCGCGCCCTTGAAGTAATTGAGTTGACCGGAAAACCTTTTGCCGCATCGCAACCACCTATCAACCAGCCGCCACGGTGGGGAACCCGTGTTCTGGGGCTTCGAACCACTACAGAATGGTTGAACCCTCGCATAGAACAGCGCACGCACGCCATGTTCGACGCAGGCTTGGTGGAAGAAGTGAAACGTCTTGTGTCCGCCGGTTTGGTGGCTGATTCCACCGCCGGACGGGCCATTGGTTATGCCCATGTGTTGGCCGCAATGGCGGGTGAGCTGACCTGGGACGAAGCCGTGGATCGCACCATCACCGGAACGCGTAAGTACGTGCGCCGCCAAAAATCCTGGTTCAACCGGGACCCGCGAACCCACTGGATTGATGCCTCCGGTGATACGTACGCGCAAGCATTAGACTTCTTGGCATGACTGAATCCAACTTCGATGATGCCATCCCGTTTGCCAAAGGCCACGGCACAGAAAACGACTTTATTATCCTGCCCGATCCAGACGCGGCACTGAACCTCACGCCAGAGTTTGTACGGCAACTCTGCGATCGACGCGCCGGTTTAGGGGGAGATGGGGTGCTTCGCGTTGTCCGCTCTAAGGCACTGGTCGATGCTGGCGTGCTTACGGAGCTTCCCCCTAAGGTCAAGCCAGAAGACTGGTTTATGGACTACCGCAACGCCGACGGTAGCATCGCTGAAATGTGTGGGAACGGGGTTCGAGTGTTTGCCCACTGGGTGACGTCTCGCGGTCTCGTCGATAGCAATAGCTTTATTGTGGGAACTCGCGCCGGGGCGCGTCCGGTGACTGTGCACTCTGTCACGGAGTCTGATGCTGTGGTCAGCGTCGACATGGGTGTGCCATCGGTTCTGGGTGTCTCCACATGCACAGTTGCGGATTATCATTTCGCAGGCTTGGGGGTTGATGTTGGGAATCCGCATTTGGCTTGCGTTATCCCCAAACTAACCCCTGAGGCACTTCGGGAACTTCCCATTGCTGAACAGTTCACCTTTGACCCAGCGTTTTTCCCAGAGGGAGTCAACATTGAAGTCTTGACCGAGCTTGTCGACGGTCGTGTGCACATGCGGGTGCATGAACGTGGTTCGGGGGAGACCCGGTCTTGCGGTACAGGAACGGTGGCAGCTGCGCAGGCAGCCTTAGCCGACGCGGGCGTCGATAAGGGAGAGGTGGTTGTGGTGGTACCAGGTGGAGAAGTTACTGTTCGCATTGACCATGATGGATCGACACTGACGGGGCCTTCCGCGATTGTGGCGGAAGGCGTGTTGATTAACCACGCTTGAACCGGACGGCAGCGCGGCGTGCCTTTATCCATGATTGGTTGAGTTCAAAGGCGCGCTTGTCTGTGATAGCAAGCAACGATTCCAGTTCCTCTGTGGTGCTGGCCGACATAAGATGTATGTCAAGGCGCTGCAGGAATCGTCGAGCCGTGGCCAACTGGATATAGAAAGATTCTATGTCTGGGTCGGTGGAATTGGGATTATTCAGCTCGGGGCGCTGAAGTGTGCGATCAGCGATGGCTTCAGCATCGCCGCTATCACGGAAACGTTCAAAGGCATCAACAACATCAACAATGTCAGCGCGGGAAAGATCAATGGAGCGCTGCAGTGAGATAGCCTCCGGGGCGGATGTGCGCAGCTTAAACGCCCAATATAATGCGGCAATAATCCCAAGGGAGAGGATCACACCGAGTGTTTTCAGCCATACCACCAGTGCTAAGCAGCACATGCCAATGATCACGAGCGCCCAGTAGTCAAAGGGACGTCGTGAATGTGGCGGGTATGGGCTGAGGTCACTCATGGTTTTAGTGGTTTCCACAGCCACCTGAACCACATCCGCATCCGCTGCTAGAGTCGCCGCAGGAGTCTCCACATCCTGCCGGGGGGAGTATGGATCCGGTCAGCATGACTGTTCCGGCTAGAATTGTTCCATTTTCTGGCAATTTCGGGGCATCGGGCAAGCACACATCAAAGGGGAAAGGCCCATCTACAGTTGCGTGAATAAAACGCTGACCAGTGAGCTCGTTTGTGCGGTAATGTGCAGAAGTTACGCGTGCGGTGAGGGCTGCTGAGGCATCAGGTACTTGTGAACCATCACCTGTTGACACAATCATAGCACCTTGGCTGACTAGCATGCTGAGAATTTCTGTATGCGCGCCGGGGTGTGCTGCTGCGAAGGCTTCAGCACTCTCGTAAGTGTTTATATCGACAGCAAGAGCAGTGATGGCAAGTTGTTCCCACTGCATGGTGGGTTCGTCGACAAGTAGCGGTCCTTGAGCAAGATTGCAGGTCACGCTGCCGAGAGGGGTACCGCTATCATCAACGATCTCTGCAAAGGCGAGGACGTCATTAACCATGTTGACATGCGCATTTGCTGCAGTAGAGGAGGCAAAACCCGCATAGGTAGCAAAAGGATCTACGGCAAGGATATTGATCTGAGCGCCTGAGGGGTCCGCAAACTGAATGAGCTGACCGCCGCGGACTTCTCCGGTCACCGCAAGTTTCTCCGATGCGATGGCTGCCTCGATCGCATCTTGCCATCGGGGGAAATCCATACCGATGCTTTTCAGATCGTTGTTCATGCTCTCATCTTAATGGCACGGGCCAAAAATTGTTTTATCCTACATAGGGCTTTGTTAAGAAATCACACATGATGCACATAGGTTTGGGTTAGCTTGGGATGTCGTTTTGCGCTTTGATGTCATGTCACCATTACTGGTGGGTGTGGGTGACGCTGAGTTACGTATTAGGAAAAATACTATGAATGAACAGCAAGGGGGTGCTTAATGGGGGTAGTTGGATGGTTCTGACCAGTGGTTATGTGAAGTGCCTACAATACGTAATGTAAGCCACACCTTGGGTAGGTATGTCTAGGCTTTGTCTCGGTAGTAATTTCGAATGTGACTAGTTCCCAACTATTGGTGGAACAGCTTTTATGCATCAATACGTGCAAGTAGGAGAGGATGGCTGGCGATGTCTCAATCCGCCTCACCCGACTCAAAGTCTGAGACTAGGAAAAACCATATGGGCGCCAATGCTCATAGCATGGATGATTTTCCTCTGATTACCGTGCCCATCGGCAACGAATGCGTCTTGTCTCCTATTAACAGCGATCTCATTGCGCCCGATATTAAACGAAGGCTCGCGGAACTGGGGTTGCGCCCTGGCGTCCATGTGAGCGTGGTGCAGAAGACCAGTGGTGGGGGGCGTGTGATTCGCATTCATAACACCCGGTATGCCCTCGACCGTCGGACCGCATCCAGCATCAAAGTTCATTCAGTAAAGACTGGAGGTGAGCAGTAGTGGCAACGAAAGCTAGCGCGCCAACCACCTGCCGTTGCGAAAGCCATGGAAAAACCGCCCCCGCAGGTTCTCCTGTTATTGCCCTTGTGGGTGCTCCCAATGCCGGAAAATCGACCCTGTTTAACGGGTTGACCGGCGCCAAGGCACGTATGGGTAACTGGCCTGGAACTACCGTTGAGGTCAGCCGTGGTGCGTGGAAAGTGGGTGAGACAACCTACGACGTTATTGACTTCCCAGGTGCCTATTCGTTGGACCCGATTAGCCCAGACGAAAAGTTGACCCGTGATCTTGTCATTGACTGTGAAGACAAGGAACGTCCTGATCTAGTTTTGGTAGCGGTCGATGCCGCAAGTCTAGGCCGGAGCCTTTATATGGTGTCTCAGCTGGCGGAAAAGCCGTTCCGTACCGTGGTGGTGATGACCAAGACAGACGTGGCTGACTCATTTGGCACCACTATTGATGCCAAAGTACTTGAGAAGGCATTGGGCGTACGAGTGCTTGAGGTAGACCCACGCCACCGCTCAAACCTTGTCGCAGTGGGAGAAGCTGTGACAGAGGAAATGCGTAAGGAGCCCAAGGTTCTTCGCCCCGTCACTGTTCCGGCAGGTGCAGACCCTACAGTCTCGGAATTTGATCTCGCTGATGCCCGCTTCGCGTGGGTGGAAAAAGCTGTGTCGGCAGCAACCACCAACAATGATAAGCGCCCCACTTCCTGGAGCGAACGTATCGATAAGGTTGCCCTTCACCCAGTATTCGGGCCCTTGATGTTCCTGGCTACTATGTGGATCGTTTTCCAAATCACCACCACGGTGGCTAAGCCCATGCAAGATGGGTTGGACGCTTTGTTCGGTGGTCCAGTCAGCGACGCGGTGCGGAGCGGACTACAAGCCGTTGGACTGACGCATCCACTCTTTGAAGGGTTGATCGTCAATGGCTTGATCGGTGGTGTAGGTATGGTCCTCACGTTTGCGCCGCTGATGGCACTCATGTTCTTGTGCCTAGCTGTACTGGAGGATTCCGGCTACATGGCGCGCGCGGCCGTCGTCACGGACCGTTTGATGAAGTCCATTGGGCTTCCAGGCAAAGCATTCATTCCGCTGATCGTTGGTTTTGGATGCAACGTCCCAGCTATCTCTGCAACACGCGTACTGACACAACCTCGGCAACGCCTGCTGACTGCATTGCTGATTCCTTTCACCTCATGCTCGGCACGGTTAACGGTCTACGTGATGCTGGCCGCCACGTTCTATCCCAATAGCTCTGGCACTGTGGTGTTTGCCATGTACCTGATTTCAATTGGACTAGTCGTCCTTGTTGGCCTGGCCATGAAAAATTCCTTGTGGCGCAGGATGGGGTCTGAGCCGCTGGTGATTGACCTTCCCGTATATCAGGTCCCTGGACCGAAACTCGCGCTGTCGGTGATGTGGGTGCGGCTCAAGGGCTTCCTCAGCACTGCTGGTGGAATCATCGTGGTGACAGTTACAGTCGTATTCCTGCTGCAATCCACGCCCATGGTGAGCGGCTACAGCTTCGCCGATGAAAACCTTCAACCGCAAGACAGCGTCTATGGCAAAGTGTCTGATGGCATCGCGCCCATATTCGCCCCAGCTGGTTTTGACTCCTGGTCCATTGCCGGAACATTGATTACTGGTTTTGTGGCAAAAGAAGCTGTGATTTCCTCCTGGGCACAAACCTACGCTCTGGACGACCCCACTGAGGAAGATAGCGAACAGCAAGGCACCTCACCACTAGCTCAAGCCATCAAGCAGGACTTTAATAACGCATCGGGTGGACACACTCATGCCGCAGTGTGGGCATTTATGGTGTTCCTGCTGGCCTACACGCCATGTGTCGCCACGCTGGCTGCACAGCGACGAGAAATTGGCCTGAAATGGACTCTCATCGGCATTGCCATCCAGCTTTTCACCGCTTGGGCTCTGGCAGTGGTGATCTTCCAAGTCCTGAAACTGTGGCTGTAGGGGAGGGCCTGTGATGAAACTATGGTTCTCTCGAAACAAGAGCAATGGTGATAATGCAACAGCTGCGGAGTCCGAGGAAGTCCGGCCGCTAGTAGCAGTTACGCGAGCCATAGAAGGTGGTGCCACAACGGTATCAGCAATTGTCCAACAGACTGGGCTGCAGGAAAGCACCGTCAGCGCAGCGATGGAGCACCTTGAACGCACCGGATATATCCACCGAAGACTTGATGTTGTATGTGGTGGATCCTGCGGCGGGTGCGCCTTATCCGACGATGAGGGTGGAACGTGCAATCACACAGCCACGCCGGGCACTCCTCAGGGTCTTGTTACCCTCACCTTGACACGTCGAGTTCCTGGGGCACCAGGGGAGGATACCGAGGAGACTGCTGAGTAGGAAGCCTGTCGCGTGGGAGGTGGTGGTAGGTAGCTTTTCCGTGCATGACGTGCGACAATAAACGCTAATGACTAACAAGCATCACGATAAGCTACTTGCAGCTGCTTTTGCCGACCATCAGGATAATCTGAGCCACGCCGAGCCTCTTGAGACTGCCACCAGTGCTGCGCCACATAGCAGTGCGGCACCTACAACAGGTGAGCTCGACCTTGAGGCTCGTTCAAGCCTGCGTCGCCTCACACGTGGAACGAATATCCACAGCACCGAACAATCCGACGGTTACGACGTTGAATACCGTAAGCTCCGCCTGGAAAAAGTGGTGCTCGTCGGCGTCTGGACAGAAGGCACCACCGCTGAAATTGATGCCAGCATGGCGGAACTTGCCGCACTGGCGGAAACCGCAGGATCGGAAGTAACCGAAATGCTGTACCAAAAGCGTGATCGGCCCGACCCAGGCACCTACATTGGTTCCGGGAAAGTGCAGGAACTAAAAGACATCGTGGCAGCCACGGGTTCAGACACCGTCATTTGCGACGGTGAGCTTAGCCCCGGACAAATGATTGCGCTGGAAAAAGCCCTTGACGTGAAAGTCATTGACCGCACCATGCTCATCCTTGATATTTTCGCCCAACACGCGAAATCGAAGGAAGGCAAAGCACAGGTGTCTCTGGCGCAAATGGAGTACCTGATCACCCGCGTGCGTGGTTGGGGCGGTGCGCTTTCCCGCCAGGCAGGCGGGCGCGCCGGGTCTAACGGCGGTGTTGGTTTGCGTGGTCCAGGTGAGACAAAGATTGAAGCGGATCGCCGTAGGCTGCGTTCTGAGATGGCGAAGTTGCGGAAAGAACTCTCGGGAATGAAAACCGCGCGCGAGGTGAAACGGTCGCAGCGCAGGGCGTCGACAATTCCCCAGATTGCCATCGCCGGGTACACCAATGCCGGGAAATCTTCGCTGATTAATGCGATGACGGGCGCGGGTGTGCTGGTGGAGGATGCGCTTTTTGCCACTCTTGATCCGACGACTCGCCGCGCGGAACTAGCGGACGGGCGTGCAGTAGTGTTTACGGATACCGTTGGTTTTGTCCGTCACTTGCCCACACAGCTGGTGGAATCGTTCCGTTCTACTTTGGAGGAAGTCGTTGAGGCGGACCTGGTGTTGCATGTAGTTGACGGCTCCGATCCGTTCCCGCTGAAACAAATTGAGGCCGTGAACTCGGTGATTACCGAGATTGTGCAGGAGCAGAAGGTTCAGGCCCCACCAGAGATTATTGTGGTGAACAAGATTGATCAGGCGGACCCACTGACGTTGGCGGAGCTGCGGCATGTGCTTGATGACGTCGTGTTCGTCTCCGCACGCACAGGGGAGGGTATCGCTGAGCTTGAGGCCCGGGTAGAGCTGTTTCTCAACTCTTTAGACGATCACGTTACGGTGCTCATTCCTTTCACACACGGCGGCGTGGTGGCACGGATTCACGAGCTAGGAACTGTGCTGAAGGAGGATTACACCGCCGAAGGCACGCGTATCGACGTCCGTCTGCCCCACTCAGTAGCCACAGAACTTCAGGATTTCATTGTCGAAACTTCCTAGGCCATTGCACGTGGTTTTTCTATGCTGCGTGCAATGAGCGATAATAGAGTTTCGTGAGTACATCAAACATGGGTTCGCGCCCATTTCCACGGTGGGGTTGGACTGTTCACGGCGACGGCAAGCACATTACTCCTGGGGATGTGGTGGCCCCCGAGGAGCGTTTGAGCTGGGGTCGAACGATCGGCATCGGGATGCAACATGTGATTGCCATGTTTGGTGCCACGCTGTTGGTCCCAACATTGACAGGTTTTCCTGTTAACACCACACTGCTGTTTTCCGGTGTGGGAACTATCGTGTTCCTGCTGATCACCCGCAATAGGCTGCCCTCTTACTTGGGAAGTTCTTTCGCCTTTATTGCGCCATTGACAGCTACTCAGGGCGAAGGAATCGCAGTGCAGCTCGGCGGCATTGTTGTCGTAGGCGTGGTTGTGGTGGCGCTGGGGGTTGTTGTGAAAACCGCTGGTCCTAGAGTGCTGGACGCAGTGATGCCGCCAGCGGTGACCGGTGCGATTGTTGCATTGATCGGCCTGAATTTGGCTCCCACAGCGGCGACGAATTACGCGGCACAACCGCTGGTGGCTACAGTGACCATGGCGGCCATTCTCATCGCGACCGTCGCAGGCCGCGGAATGGTGGCGCGCTTAGGCATCTTGATTGGCGTGATCGTTGGGTGGCTTTTTGCCACGGCCACTGGCAATCTCGCGGAGGGGGCAGGTGAGACCATTGCCAATGCAGCGTGGATTGGTCTGCCAGGTTTTCACACTCCTCAGTTCCAGGTGTCTGCTGCGCTCGTTACTTTACCGGTAGTGATTGTGCTGGTCGCGGAAAATGTGGGACACGTGAAAGCGGTGTCAGCGATGACGGGCCGCACCATGGATGACCTGGCTGGTGATGCGCTCATCGCTGACGGCGTGGCAACTACGCTGGCTGGTGGTCTTGGTGGCTCCGGCACCACTACGTACGCGGAAAATATCGGAGTCATGGCCGCGACGAAAGTGTATTCCACTGCTGCCTACTGGGTGGCTGCTTTGACGGCGATTGCCTTGGCCTTTGTTCCCAAGTTTGGTGCGCTTATTTTCACCATTCCTACCGGGGTTCTTGGTGGGGCCACAATTGTACTGTACGGGTTGATTGGGCTGTTGGGTGTGCGCATCTGGCAGGACAATGCTGTGAACTTTAACAATCCGGTTAACATCACGGCTGCTGCGGTAGCGCTGGTTGCGGGTATTGGCAATCTGACGCTGACAGTGTTTGGTGTGGAGTTGGAGGGTATCGCCTGGGGTTCCGCCGGAATTATCGTGCTGTATCCGGTTCTTCAATGGCTGTACCGCACAGTGGGCGAGGGGCAGGGGAGCTAAGGGAGTGTGCCTTCGAGAGGAAGGCACACAGGGTAAGCAATGGCTTGATTGGTAGCTGTTTTTCTATAACACTCATTCCATCACGTCGGTAGAGTGGGGATATGCCTAGCTATACGATTGTCGATGTGCCTGAGCGGTGGGTTGTGGGAACTCGCGACGTCATACCTGCCGATAGCATGGTGACCTTTTTTGACCGTGTTTATAACGACACCGCTGACAGGATTACTGATGTTGGTGGCTCTGTTCTGGGGCCCGCTGTTGCGTATTATTTCACGCCTGTGGTGGATACCGTAGACATGTTGGGTGGCTTTCCTGTTGTTGCCGATGTTGCGGCTAAAACAAGTGGAGCGGTGCAGTTTTCAGCGGTGAAAGCTGCAAAGTGGGTTCATCGAGGCAGCTACGACACGCTTGCCAAAGCGTGGAAGTATTTTGTGGAAGATCTTGTCAAAGACGGTTATTCCATTCCCACCCAACCCTGTTGGGAGGAATACATTGTGGAACCTGGTCCTGAGACACCATCGGAGGACGTGATCACGGAATTGTATTGCCCGGTGAAAGAAATGCGGTGAATGTAAAGATAAACAACAACCCCCCACGGTGCCAGACTATGTGGTACGTGGGGGTTATGTGTGGTGTTAATGGGCCTATTCGGCGTCCAGATCCCGCTCGATCAGACCGGCAATCTTTTCCACTGCCTCGGCGTTATCGGAGGTAACCACAACCTGATCGCCCTTTTCGGCGCCCATTGCCATGATCATGAGGGAAGAAGCGGCCTCGGTGGGCTCTTCATCGTCTTCTTCACCGACCTTGCTCAGGAAGATGTCCTCATCGTATTCACCAGCTGCATCAGCAATGATGGATGCAGGGCGAGCGTGAAGACCTACTGCCGAACCGACGATGACAGTTTTGGAAGCCATAATAATGGTCCTTTCTTTCACGATTTTTCGTGAAGGGTTTATGAACGTGAATCCCAGCCTAGTTCGGTTATATCGTCCGCGCCACGGATATTCCCAAACTTTTTTCCGACCGGGACATTTAGGGAAAATCTTAGGCTGCTACAGGCTGAGTTTCAGCTTTTTTGTTGGCAGCTTCAACAGCTTTATTGGGCCAGAACTGTTTCATGGCAATCACGGCTGCAGCGGAAACAATCACGCCAGCCACAATGGCCACCAGCCATGCCCAGAACGGGCTAATGGCAAAGAATACGAACAGACCTCCGTGGGGTGCACGTGAGGTGGTTCCAAAGGACATGGAGATCGCACCAGTAACGGCGCCACCCAGCATCATGGAAGGAATCACACGTAGCGGATCGGCTGCTGCGAAGGGGATCGCACCTTCAGAGATGAAGGACAGGCCCAAAAGCCATGCAGACTTGCCGTTTTCCTGCTCGGCGGGGGTGAACAGATTCTTGCGCACAAAGGTGGCCACGGACAGCGCAATGGGTGGAACCATGCCAGCGGCCATGACGGTCGCCATGATCTTCAGGGATGCATCGTCACCGGTGGACAGCCCAGCAGTGGCGAATAGGTACGCAGCTTTGTTGACCGGGCCGCCGAGGTCGAAGCACATCATCAAGCCCAGGATGATGCCCAGTACAATAGCCGAGGAACCGGACATTCCCTTCAGTCCGTCCTGCATGGCGGTCATGAGTGCTTCCAGTGGGCGTCCGAGCAACAGGTACATGGACAGACCAACAACCAGGGACGTGAGCAGCGGGATAATCACCACAGGCATTAACGAACCGATAATGCGCGGAACCTTCCATGAACCAATCCACATGGCCACCAGACCAGCGATGATGCCGGTGATTAGACCGCCAATGAAGCCCGCGCCAACGGTGACAGAAATAGCACCACCGACGAAACCGGGGGCGATACCGGGGCGTCCAGCCAATGCGTACGCAATGTAACCAGACAACGCTGCAACCACAAAGCCCATGGCCGCCTGACCCGTAGCGAATAGCACTGCACCGAGGTATAGCAGCAGACCTGTCCGTGACACTTGTTCACCATCTTCAGTGAAAATAGTGCCAGGCAGATTGGACAAGCTGAAGTCTTTAACCACGGATTCTGCGACATCAGCAACCTGGTAGCCGCCGAAAAGGAAACCAAGCGCAAGCAGCAAACCACCGGCTGCGACAAACGGGACCATGTAAGACACACCGGTCATCACGGCTTGCTGTATGCGCTTGCCCCAGCCAAGCTGTGCGCCTTCCGCATCAGCTGACGCTTCAGCGCTACCATTACCGCCAGTCACCCTATATGCATTGGGGTTCTTTGACGCAGCGACGGCCTCTTCAATCATCTTTTTGGGCTCGTTGATGGCGCGTTTTACGCCCGATTCGATCACAGGTTTGCCCACAAACCGTTCGCGATCTTTCACGCCAACATCGGTGGCAAAAATTACAGCGTCAGCAGCGTCGATGACCTCAGACGCAACTGGCGTCACAGCTGAGGAACCCTGCGTTTCCACCACAAGTTCCACGCCGTCCATTTCCTCAGCGGTTTGGGTGAGGGAATCCGCAGCCATGTAGGTGTGGGCGATGCCAGTCGGGCAGGCGGTGATGGCAATGATGCGGGTCACATCGTTGCTTGGTGCGCTGCTTTCCGACGCCTCGGGGACAGAGGTTGCCTCAGTTGTTGCAGCTGGTGCGGTTGTCTTCTTGGGGGCAGCGTTCACGACGTTCAGCACTAGCTCGACAATTTCATCTTTCGTTGCAGCGCTGCGCAGTGCGGCCGTGAAATCCTTTTTCACCAATGCGCGGGCAAGTTTAGACAAGATTTTCAAGTGTTCTTTACCGCCACCAGCAGGGGCCGCAATGAGGAATACGAGGTTGGCGTCACCGTCGGGGCCACCAAAGTTCACAGCAGGATCCAAGCGGGCAAACGCAAGCGTTGGCTGGGTGACGGCTTCAGAGCGGCAATGTGGAATGGCAACGCCACCGGGTACGCCAGTGTCCGATTTTGCCTCACGGGCAAGGGCATCGCCTGCAAGTACGTCGGTGGAAGTAGCACGACCGGCACCCTGAACCAAGGTGGCGAGGTTCGTGATGACTTCGGTAGTGGTGCCGCCAAAGTTGGCGTCAAGCGCAACCAACTCTGGGGTGATGATGTTGTCAGTCATCGTCATTCCTTATCTGTATTAGGAAAGCTGCGTGATAGTTGTTTCAGCGACATTGATGTGCTCTGGGCTGGGGATTGTCGTACCAGGAAGGCTCGCTGCAGCCGACCCATATGCAACAGCGTTGGCAAGTGCTGTTGCATAGTCAGCCCCCTGCTGTCGTGCCATCACATACCCAGCCAGTGTGCTGTCACCAGCGCCGACGGTAGATACTGCGATGGTCGGCGGGGGAGAAGCAATCCATGTGCCCTGTTCGGTGACAAGTGCTGCGCCAGCGGCACCTAGAGTCACAAGGACCTCAGCGATATCTCGTGTGTTCAATTCTCGGGCAGCCTCTAAAACCGGCTCAAACTCGCCGCGAGCTGCGGCTGCTTCTAGCTCTTCGCCGTCAGTACCCACAATTTGCCCCAATTCTAACCCGTTTGGCTTAATTACCGTTGGGGCTGCGGAGTCTAGGTTTTCTGCCAAAGACAGCAAAGGAGCATCGGAGGTATCGACCGCAATGTTGATGTGGGGATAAGCGTTCCGCAGCTGTGCGGTGAGTGCGGAATACCAGTCAGTTGGGGCACCTGGAGGGAGGGAACCAGACATGACAACCCACGTTGCTTCTTTGGCGGCGGTGATGAGTGTGCGTTCGACCTCTGCGCGCGCGGCGTCGGAAAGCAACGAACCCGGTCCGTTGAGTTTGGTAGTCGTGCCATCGGGTTCGGTGATGGTGGTGTTAGTGCGAACGGCACCATCGTTCTGAATTGCCTGGTGGCGAATGTTAATTGCCTTGAGTAGCTCAAGGAAAGGGTCGCTAGCTGCGGCGGGGAAAAGCGCCAAGGTGTCAACGCCAGCCAACGCGCAGGCGTTGGAGACGTTGATTCCTTTACCGCCAGCAACACTGGTCACGGATTGGAGGCGCTGCACACTGTCGCGTTGCAGCTGTTCCCCAAGAGCAAGAGTGAGATCGGTACTTGGATTAGGGGTCAGCGTGAGAATCAAGAGATCACGACCTGAATATCGTTGTTACGGAGGGCGGATAAGAAGTGCTCACTTGCGTGCGCGTCGGTAATCACCACATCAATGTCGCTCAAATCGGCGAATGTGACAAGGTAATCCTGTTCAAATTTGGAGGAATCACACAGCACTACCACCTTGTTTGCGCTGGAAATCATTTCTCGTTTGATCGCAGCCTCGGAAGGATCGGGGGTAGACAAACCATGGTGAACGCTGAGGGCATTGGTGCCCATGATGGCGACATCTGCGCGAAGACTCTTTAACGTGGCAACCGCCTGTTCGCCTACCACTGCTTGGGTGTATGCCCGCATTGTTCCGCCCAAAAGGTTGACTCCTGGGATTCCTGCGGTGGAAAGCAAAATACCAACAGGCAGTGAGTTCGTGACGATAGTCCACCGCTGACCTCGGTAACTGTCCGCCATGAGCAGTGCGACAGCTGCGGTGGAAGTGCCGGAATCAATCACGATGCTGCCTGATTGTGTTGGAATAAAAGGCATTGCCGCTTGCGCGATAGCCTTCTTTTCCGCAGAATGTGACTTTTCGGACACCCAAAAAGGTTGCTCGTCTGACCTTAGGGTGTGATTTGTCACAGCACCACCATGAACACGGTGCACCAAGCCGGAGGATTCCAGATACTTCAGATCCCGGCGAATTGTCTCAGGTGTCACCGAGAAACGTTCAGCCAGTTCAGCGACACTTGCGTGACCTTGATTAGAAGCTAATGCTGTAATTTCGGCACGACGCTCGTGCACTGTGAGCATATTCACCTCCATGAGCTGGGTCTCGAATGAACATGTTGTTTCTTGTGAGATGCCGCAGCTCAATGGGTAAAAACGGGCAACTATAACGTGGAGTTGCTGCATCTACAATTGTGTTTACGCCCATTTGTGTGGGTTTGTCAACACTTTCATTTTTGGTTTGTGTGTTGTTGCCTTGAGGAACATGGTATCTTCGACGCTGAACCAAAAACCGTGAGGCAGGTACCAAAAAATGAGTAAAGTGAGCGATGACACAGTCATCACCGGCACCGGCGTCGTGCCTGGTGTCCGTTACGCAGAAGCTGTATGGATCCGTCCCCGCCCGGCACTTCCGACCTCTGGGCCGGTTGTGGAAGCTGGTGAGCGTGAAGCCGAATACGAACGATTCACCACCGCAGCCGACACAGTTGCAGAACGCCTCAGTTCACGTTCGGAAGCGGCTGATGGCGCTGCGAAGGAAGTGCTCAACGCAACAGCCGGTATGGTGCGTGACCGTGGCTGGCGCAAAGCTGTCAACAAGAACATCAAGAGTGGTCATCCGGCTGAATATGCCGTCGTAGCAGCGACCACTAAGTTCATTTCCATGTTCGAAGCCGCTGGTGGCGTGATGGCGGAGCGCGTCACCGACCTCCGTGACATCCGCGATCGCGTTATCGCTGAATTGCGCGGCGAAGAGGAACCCGGCCTTCCGCAGGTTAACGGCGAAGTGGTTCTCTTCGCCGACGATCTTTCCCCAGCAGATACTGCCGCCCTGGACACAAACCACTTTGTTGCCCTAGTCACCGAACTCGGCGGTCCTACAAGCCATACCGCTATCATCGCCAGGCAGCTCAACGTTCCTTGTATCGTCGCTGTAGGATCTAACCTCAACGACATCAAGGCGGGCGACAAGGTGCTTGTTGACGGCGCGTTGGGCACCATCACTCTCAACGCCGACCCGGAGATCGCTGTTGCTGCGGTTGCCGAATCAAAGCTTCTCGCCGAGCGCATTGCACAATGGCGCGGCCCTGCAGAAACTAAAGATGGTCACCGCGTTCAGCTTCTCGCCAACGTTCAAGATGGCAATGCAGCACGCATTGCATCTGATACACAGGCCGAGGGAATTGGCTTGTTCCGCACGGAGATGTGCTTCCTTTCGGCGCTAGAAGAACCTTCCGTCGATGAGCAAGCCGAGGTATACAAGAAAGTCCTCGAAAGGTTCCCCAACTCCAAGGTGGTTGTTCGGTCCCTTGACGCTGGCTCCGACAAGCCCGTTGCCTTTGCCACCATGGCTGATGAAATGAACCCGGCTCTTGGTGTTCGCGGTCTGCGTGTTGCTCGTGCCAACGAGCCATTGCTCACGCGCCAGCTTGATGCTATTGCTAAGGCCGTCAAGGAACTTGGACGCGACGAAAACGCTCCGACATGGGTCATGGCCCCCATGGTGGCCACCGCCCGTGAGGCTAAGTGGTTTGCAGGACTGTGCGCCGAGCGTGGACTTGTCGCCGGTGCCATGATTGAGGTTCCGGCCGCTGCTCTGATGGCAGACAAAATTATGCCCCACCTCGACTTTGTCTCCATTGGTACCAATGACCTCACGCAGTACACAATGGCGGCTGACCGCATGTCCCCTCAATTGGCATACCTTACCGATCCGTGGCAGCCTGCCGTTCTCCGCTTGATCCAGCACACGTGTGAAGAGGGCAAGCGTACTAACACGGCGGTGGGTGTGTGCGGTGAAGCCGCCGCTGATCCGCTGCTGGCCTGTGTGTTGGTCGGCCTGGGCGTGAATTCCCTGTCTAGCGCATCTACGGCCATCGCCGGCGTCGGTGCTCAGCTTTCCGCCATTGACTTTGACACCTGCGTGAAAGCCGCCGAAGCTGCCATCAACGCAGAAGGTGCGACAGAAGCGCGACAGAAAGTACGTGACATTCTCCAGCCATAGTTGCTATTAGTGGCTAGAAAAGAAAGGTCGTATCCCTCGCCTTAAAGGTAGGGGATACGACCTTTTTATTGTGGTTTTCCCGATACTTACTGGGCAATGACCACCTGAATTTCACGGTCGCGGAGGGAATCAACAATGGATTGTGGGGCACCGGAATCAGTGATCACAACATCAATGTCGTCAATTCCGGCGAAGCTCACAAGGTAATCGCATCCCATTTTGGTAGCATCGCACAGCACTACGACCTTACGGGCATTAATAATCATGGCGCGTTTTACCGCAGCTTCCTGCGAATCTGCGGTAGAAAGACCGTGGTCCAAGGTAAGGGCGTTGGTGCCGATGAACGCGACGTCGGCACGCATGAGCGCCAAAGTGCGTAGTGCCGTATCGCCCACAACGGCTTGGGTAATCGCTCGAACACTGCCACCCAGCAGCTGTACCTCGTCAAGCCCCGCAGAGGCTAGGCTCATAGCGATGGGTAGGCAGTTGGTGACGATAGACCACTGCCGGGCATTTGGATGGTCCGCGATAAGTTCTGCCAACGGTGCCAGCGTTGTGCCCGCGTCTAGGAACATGCCCCCCTGAGCTGCCGGAAGAAAATCAAGCGCCGCCCGGGCGATAGCTGACTTTGCTGATGAGGCTGACTTTGCACGCGCATCGACAGTAAGCTCCGCAGTTTGGAAGTTTTGGCTTGCCACCGCACCGCCATGGACCCGGTGCACTGTGCCTTCATTGTCAAGAACGGCAAGATCGCGTCGAATCGTCTCGGCAGTAACATCAAACCGTGCTGCAAGCTCAGTGACATTCACTCGCCCCTCAATCGCAGTAAGAGATGCGATTTGACGACGGCGCTCCTCGGCGTACATGAAACTCCTTAAGTCAGAAGCGGCAGGGCTTGTTTATGCCCGATTCACGTACCTATTTTGTCATGTCTTCCCCCCAAGGCAGACAAAACGGGGGTAGCGAAAAAATGAAAAACAACACTAGCATCAAAAAATAGGCACCGTCGGATGTGTTCGACCTGCGAAAATTGGCGAATATCGGGCATTTGCGTTGTGCTCGTCACGTTTAGTCAACAAACCAAAAATAGGGGGACTGAACCGGAAGCACCCCCGCTTATCTTTCGTCGTACACACGACGATAAGCGGGGGCGCGGCTTACCCCTTTTTAGAGTTTCCGCATCAGAGACACGACTTTGCCCATAATCTGAGCGTTCTCACCGGGGATGGGGGAGAACGCATCGTTATGGGGCAGAAGCCACACTCCGGTGGAATCCTTATGGAATTCCTTCACTGTAGCCTCACCATCAATCATTGCAGCAACAAACTCGCCCTGTTCAGCGACAGGTTGAGAGCGTACTACCACCCAGTCACCGTCTAAGATGCCTGCATCGCGCATGGACTCGCCCACGACTTGCAGCATGTATAGCTCCCCGTCGCCCACAATCTCTGCAGGTAGCGGGAAGTAGTCCTCAACATTTTCTTCCGCAAGGATCGGGCTTCCTGCTGCAATGGAGCCAACCACAGGAATGTAACTAGGTGTGGGTATATCCTCAGGAAGGTCCTCAACTTGGGTAACCGGCCTGCTGGGCTTCGGCCCAGTTTTGGGGGCATCAGCATCTGGCAGGTGTCGAACATCAACGGCCCGAGGTTTCTTCGGATCGCGTCGCAGAAAACCCTTTTTCTCTAATTCCTTCAACTGGTAGGCCACCGACGAGGTCGATTGCAGGCCAGCGGCATCGCCGATCTCGCGGATGCTTGGTGGGTATCCGCGGAGCACAACAGCATCCCGAATGACCTCCAGTATTCTCCGCTGACGTGCCGTCAGGTTCTTCGGATCAGGCTTGTTAACTGGCTTGTTCACAACATCCCCTTATTGACTGTGATCATTACGATCACAACGTTCCGGTAACAACGCACGAATCCATGGTGAGGAACATGGCGCAACGCTCATTCAGCTTGGTAGGTGTGAGTCGCACATAAGCTGCACATACGGCCAGCGCAGGGAGCAAAAGATTCGAACAGTGCGCTATAGCTGATCTGCAGACAACCATGTTCAGCCTGGATTCATACACCCAACAATACACAAGCGCAGGGAAAAGTGGGACGAGTGTTCGAGAAATTACCCCCGCACTCTAGACAATGTCTGGGGTGGGTGCTATATATCGAACATATGAATCAATGAGTGCCGCGCCTTGTTGGGTTCGTTCGATAAGGTTCTGTGTGCACTGACAAAGCGTTGTGCAGGTAAGTTTGGGAAAGGACTTTTTCATGACTCTTACATTTGATGCCCTTTATGCTGGTGATATTCTGGATTTCTCGCATCCGGAGATGTTTGGTGAGCGTGGCTATGATATGGGTTCTTGTGATGGCTACATGCAGCAACCTACGCCTCATGTTCGAATGGGATCCGTCCACATTCGAATGGAAGAGCGTGAATTATATGACGTGTATGACGCAGAAATGCAAGGTAATAATGGCGGTTCGCGAGTGTGGGCAACTGTTCGCACCGTCGTTGTGGGAGGTCTTGCGGGGCTGATTTTTGTGGCGGGTGTGTGGTTTGCGAGTAGCAAAGAAGACACCGTGTCAGACTCAGCTATCACGGATGCAAAGATCACAGTGCGTAGTCACCAGTAGTTTTATCGGATGAAGTGAATGATGAGATGGCAACCTTGAGGTGAAACCTTGCTTGAGGATCTCGGACTCGTGGGGGTAGCGTCAGCAGCTACTATAAGGGTATATGCGCCCCTATTGCCTGTATCACAACCGGGGGTAGCACATTACCGTTACCTATGATGGGACTCTGCCATGTATTGTCCGTTCTGCCACAAAGATCAATCTAAGGTTATTGATTCACGCACCATTGAATCAGGTGCGACTATCCGTCGACGCCGTGAATGTACCAGCTGTGGTGGACGCTTCACCACAGTGGAAAAAGCTCTGCTTATCGTCGTGAAACGGAATGGTCTGACGGAGCCCTTTAGCCGTGACAAGGTAATAGTTGGTGTGAAACGGGCGTGCCAAGGAAGGGACGTGTCGGAAGATGCGCTTAAGCGTCTTGCGCAAACCGTGGAGGAGTCTGTGCGATCGCATGGAGGTTCACAGGTTCACGCCAACGATATTGGCTTAGCTATTCTGGACCCGTTGCGAGAGCTAGATGAGGTGGCGTACTTACGTTTCGCGTCTGTGTACAAGTCATTTGAAAGCGCGGAAGATTTCGAGTCGGAAATTCGCATGATGCGTCGACAATCCAGATTGGCTGCACGAAGCTCTGAATCACACCGTTCACGCAGATAATACTGCTAGCGAAGCTTGTCCACCGCTTTCTGTATCCTGCGTTCGGACACTGCATGGGCGGTGCCAAGGCGCTGCGCGAACAAACTCACTCTGAGTTCCTCCACCATCCACCACACGTTTTTGACCTCCCGGGACTTTGCTCTGGAAGACGGTAGTTGTGCCAGACGCTGGCGTATATAGTCTGTCACGTCCGCGATAATGTCCTGGTTATCGGCATCACGGTCTGGGTGGGTCTCCATGTCCTCTAACCGAATGAGCATTGCCTGCAGGTAGCGGGGAAGATGCTTGAGGTGTGACATGCCATGGACAGAAATGGCATGAGGCGGAAGTAAAAACTCCAGCTGGGCAGTCATGTCATCAATGGCATCGCCTGACCAGCGTTTTAGTTCTTCAACGACATTGTGATAGTCCGCCAGTGCTGGTGCTAGTTGGACAATAATCTGTCTCACCGTTGCTGGAACTGTTGGCGCGATGGTAGCGCGTAGCTGTTCAAACTCGTCTGGTGATCGTGCTGGTCCACCAGCTTCCAACATGGCATCTCGGATTGCTGTCACCCGGGCATCATCAACGAGGCCAGCTGCACCCCCATGGGGGTAGTGCTCTACCGCCACTCGTTGTTTCAAAGGGAGACCATTTAGCATTCGTTGCACGCTCACAGTAATGTCCCGCATGAGTAGCGTCAGCGTGGCCGTCATCATTGAAGCATCTGCAGCGGCTTTGGTCGGAAGCACCTGGATACTCACACCCTGAGGTGTGACCGCTAATGCCGGGTAGGCCACTACTTTTTGCCCATCTACCGTAGTGATAACCTCCTCATCGATTGCCCCGAGAGTGTCGTTTGTCCATGCTTCGACCACCGAGGACCCGGAGGAGCCAGCCACGCGACCAACTGATGAGGTGACTTTCTCGGCTTGACGTTCCTGTAAAGCGGTGAGGTCTTTGTCACGATCAATGATGTCGCCACGTTTGTCCACAGCTGCAAATGACATTCGAAGATGAGGGGGCAGTTGTGACAACTGGAAGTCAGAAGCATTGATTCCATGGCCACCGAGGGTGCGCAGGGCGTCGGCAAGTTGGCTGGTGAGTGTGGTCTCTGAATCGTTGTCCCCCTGGTAGGGGTGCAGTTGTGGGAGCGCTCGTGCGGCAAAATCGGAGGCCGGTACAACTGTGCGGCGCAGCGGCTTCGGAAGAGTCCTAATGAGTTCCGTAACCAGCTCTTTGCGTAAACCAGGAACCAACCAATCAAATCCGCGGGGTGTTAAACCCGCCAGAAGTGGCATGGGAATACGAACTGTCACACCATCGTCTGGGGTTCCTGGTTCAAATCGATAACTAAGTTCATACTCCACATTGCCCTGCCGCCAAACATCGGGAAAAGCGACCTCAGACACATTATGAGTGTCACTGACAAGCTTGGATGGATCAAAGTCAAGGAGTGTTGGTTCGGTACGCTGTCTCTTTTTCCACCAACTATCAAAGTGACGACCAGTGGTCACGGACGAAGGTATACGGGCGTCGTAAAAATCAAAGAGAGTTTGCTCATCTACCACGATGTCGCGCCGCCGGGCTTTATCCTCTAATTCGGAGGCAGACTGCAACTTTTCCATGTTTTTGTGGAAAAAGGCATGATGGGTGTTCCATTCACCTTCAACCAGTGCGTGCCGTATAAATAAGTCACGCGCTATGCCTGGATCGACTCGATGATAAGGGACAATACGATCGGCCACAATGGTGACGCCAAACAAGGTAGATTTTTGATGAGCCATCGCTGCCGCTCTTTTTGATGACCAATGTGGTTCCGAATACTGATGACGTAACAGGGATGAAGCTGCTTTTTCTACCCATTCTGGCTCGATTTCAGCACAGTCCCGAGCCCACAGCCGTGATGTATGTACTAGTTCTGCGGCCATGATAAAATAAGGCGGCTTTTTTGCTAATGACGAACCCGGAAAGACCATAAAATGCGTTCCCCGTGCACCCGAAAATTCCTTAGACTCGCCATTGCGTGAGCCAATATGCGACAACAACCCGGTCAGCAGCGCCTGATGTATCGCATCACCATTGTTATCTGCGGAGACGCTATTACGGGTCAGCCAACCAAGATCTTGTGCCACCTGTTCCAGTTGCTGCACCAAATCACGCCACTCTCTAATGCGCATATAGTGCAGAAATTCCTGCTTCATGCGACGACGAAAAGCATTACCGCTCAGCTCACGGCGAGTGCGTAAAATATAGTCCCACAGTTTCAGATAACTCAGAAAATCACTGCTCGAATCCTTGAAGCGGGCGTGCGCTTGATCGGCCTGTGCTTGGAAATCAAGTGGCCGTTCCCTTACATCTTGAATGGTCAGCGCGGCGACAATCACTATCACGTTATGTAGACACCCCAGTTGTTGTGCCTCAATAAGCATTCGAGCCATGCGTGGATCGACAGGAATACGCGCCAATTGCTTGCCGACGTCGCTCAGTTTCGGTGCCCCATTGTGCTCGCCGTCGTTCAACGCCCCCAACTCGTGAAGCAGCAGCAAACCGTCACGAATAGAACGCTGATCCGGCGCCTCTACAAATGGGAAATCTGCTATATCCCCAAGGCGCAGTGATGCCATGCGCAAAATCACGCTGGCAAGGTTCGTGCGAAGAATTTCTGGATCAGTAAATTCCGCTCGAGTCAGAAAATCCTCTTCCGAGTACAGGCGAATCGCAATGCCGTCCGCCACGCGGCCGCAGCGCCCTGAACGTTGATGTGCGCTGGCTTGAGAGATATTTTCTACGGGAAGATGCTGAACTTTTGTGCGGGTTGAGTAACGGGAAATGCGCGCTGTGCCAGTATCCACCACATAACGGATGCCAGGGACGGTAAGGGAGGTCTCTGCAATGTTTGTTGCCAGGACAATCCTCCGACCTCGATGCGACCGAAAAACACGGTGTTGTTCCTGGTTGGACAATCGTCCATACAGCGGAACAACCTCGATGTCACGCCACTTTTTTGCTTTAATCACTTCAAGTGCATCACGAATTTCACGTTCCCCGGCGAAGAAGCACAGAATGTCGCCTGGTCCCTCGTGTATGAGCTCAATCAGGGCGTCACATAAACCATCTAGCGGATCAACATCAATGATGGAATCACCAAGGCTCTGCTGAAGTGGACGGTAACGAATTTCTACGGGATATGTACGTCCAGACACTTCAATAATGGGAGCAGGTTTTCCGTCACTATCGCTAAAGTGTCGGGCAAATCGCTCGGGGTCAATGGTTGCCGACGTGATGATAACTTTGAGATCGGAGCGTCGAGGAAGTAACTGTTTGAGGTATCCTAGTAGGAAATCGATGTTCAATGAACGTTCATGGGCTTCATCAATGATAATGGTGTCGTAGGCATTCAAAAATCGATCTTTTTGCATTTCCGCCAGCAAAATGCCGTCAGTCATGAGCTTAATTGCAGTCATAGGGGAAACACGATCATCGAAGCGAATGGCATAGCCAATGCTATTTCCAACATCTTGTCCCAGCTCGTTTGCGATTCGCTCTGCGACGGTACGGGCGGCTAGTCGTCGAGGTTGCGTGTGTCCAATCATGCCGCGGACACCTCGTCCGAGTTCTAGGCAGATTTTCGGAATTTGCGTAGTTTTTCCCGAACCAGTTTCACCGGCGATAATAACCACTTGATTCTCCATGATTGCCTGAGCGATGTCATCGCGTCTCGCACTCACTGGGAGCGAATCCGGGTATGTAACTACTGGTAAATTTGCCTTTTTTGCGGCTAAGGAAGCGCGTGCAGCGTTGATGTCCTGAGCGATGGCGGCTAGCGCGGATGATGAGCGTGCCTTGCTAAGTCGGCGGCGGAACGTGCGAGCGTCGCGTAAAGAGACGTCGTCTAACAGCGGGTAAAGATCTTTTTTAAGTGGTGTGTCAGTGGTTGTATTCATAACTAGCCAATCATCGTAGTGTATGTAATGTGATTTACGCGCACAACGGCGGTGAAGCGATATGCATATGTGCTGTAGCTGGTGGTGGTGATGGGCTGCATGGTGCTTTCATTTAAAAAATTACAAGGTATATTTGGTACGAGGTTTCATACGTACGACCATATGTTAAAGACAGGAATGTAGCCGTGGCGCAGACACCAGAACATCCTGATGGGCAGAACTCGCAGAATTCACAGCAGCCTCAGCAAGGATACTACTATCCTTACGGACCGCATGCGCATCCTAACGCTCAGCAGGGAGGACAGCATCAACAACAACCATACGGTGCTCAAGGTTATGGGCATCAGTCCTACACTGAGCAGGGAAGTAGCTCCTATGCGTCATATGGCAACCAGTACTATCATGCTCAGGCGGGTCCCCCTCTGACTTTCGGGCAGGGGGATGGCAAGCTAAGCGTTGCTGATGCGCTTCAGTATGGTTTTTCTGCCGTAATGCGGAACGGGACTTCGTGGCTCATTGGTGCATTATTATTCGTGGGTATTTACGTCGTGTACCGGGGAGGGATGTTTTTGAGTTCACTTTTTGCCCCTCTGGTGGGTAATATGTCGACGAGCGTCATGCTTTTTGTGTTCACCCTTCCTTTGTCCTACGGGGTAGCTTTAGGCGTCAATGGTGCGCTACAGCAGATGGATAGAGGGATTGTTCCTTTTGGGGACTTTATGCGTGGCCAACGGCTGGTTATTACTACCATGCTACTTTTCCTATGGTATTTGGTGACGATCTTTGTGCCAGTAGCAGCGATGTTATTCATGGTCGATACCGCGGCCACCCCACCACCGTTCATGGCAATCATTATTGCAGGTTGCTTAGCTGTTGTGGTCGTGGCGGTGATTTCTATATTGGTGTCAATGGTCCCGTTTTACCTGCTTGATGGTCGTGGCACCATTGCGTCGTGTATTGGTCAGGCGCTGTCTGATTCTATTCGTAACTTCTTTCCTCTTCTACTGCTGTGGATTGTTATTGGTCCTGCTAATGTAGTTGGTTCTCTTCTGTGTGGGATTGGGCTTATCGCTACGCTGCCTGTCTCTTTTCTGGCGTTGTCATATGCGTATCGCCAGATGAGTAGAGGACAGATTCAACTACTCACTTCATAGAAGTTAGTTAACTTGCCAGTGTCGCTGGTTTAACTACGTCAGCAATGCTGTCTTGGTAAGCGCGTGTGATCAACGTGCCAAAGGTAGCAAACTCGTCGGTCCGTGAGGTGGAGCCTCGATAGACTAGGCCGATGGTGCGGGATGCGTTGACAGCGGGGTTAAATTGAGCGATGGCTAGGCTGTCGCGCTGGCATTCTGCTGCGACAGCGCTTAGGGGGATCAGTGTGGATCCTAGCCCGCCTGATACGCACTGGGTCACTGTGGCTAGGCTGGCTGCGCGGGTAACAGCAGTATTGCGGTTATCGGGGGTGAAATCGGCGCTTCGGCACAGATCAACAACCTGGTCGCGCAGGCAATGCCCATCGTCAAGAAGCAGTAGGTTGAGGCCACGAAGAGCGTCGATAGTCAAGTCGTCTCGTCCCGCTAGTTTGTGGTCGTGAGGGACTACCACTACAAAATCCTCCGTGTACAGCGGTATTTCAATGAGTCCAGGTTGGTCGGTGGGCACTGCTAATACTGCTAGGTCAATGTGGCCGTCGCGAAGTTGTTCAAGGAGATGTTTGGTTTGGTCTTCAACGATGCGTGGCTCTAGTTCGGGCAGCTCTGCGTTAATGAGGTGCAAAAGGTTAGGAAGGATGTAGGGAGCAATGGTCGGAATCATGCCGATGGTGAGTGGTCCGCTGAGATTGCCGTTAGCACCGCGTGCGTAGGAGAGGAAGGCTTCAGCGGCGTCAAGAGTCGCTTTGGCGTAGGGGAGTAGCGCCTCACCGGAGGGGGTGACAATGACACGCCGTGTGGAACGCTCAATGAGCTGCACGCCTAATCCAGTTTCCAAGGCAACAAGTGCCTGAGACAGTGAGGGCTGGGAAATAGCCAGCTTGGCGGCGGCGGTGCCGAAGTGTTTGTTTTCGGCGATAGTCACGAACGTTCGGAGTTGCGCAAGGGTGGGGCGGTACTCTTTATTGCTCATGCCTATTACTATATAACACACCCAAAAGATTTACCTTTTGACGGCCTGGGGTTGTTCGTGCATACTTTGTGTGAGCGCTATGGTGTCGGCCATTCTGAGCAGGCTTTCTGTGCGATGAGGGCGATGATCGTGGCGCGTATCACTGAACATACTTTCTTGGTTGTCTGTATAAGGAGGCACCCCATGGCACTGCTGACCATTGGCGATACATTCCCTGAGTTCTCTCTCACCGCGTTGAAGGGTGGTGACCTGCATGATGTTGAGGCATCGCAGCCGGAGGACTACTTTGAGACCGTTACCAGCAGCTCCTACCCAGGAAAGTGGCTGGTTGTGTTCTTCTACCCGAAGGACTTCACCTTTGTCTGCCCCACCGAAATCGCTGCGTTTGGCAAGCTGGATGAGGAGTTCCAAGACCGCGATGCCCAGATCCTTGGCGGCTCCGTGGATAACGAGTTCTCCCACTTCAACTGGCGTGCAACCCACCCCGAGCTGAAGACCGTGCCCTTCCCGATGTTCTCCGACATCAAGCATGACCTCATTAAGGCTCTTGGCGTGGAAAACGCTGATGGCGTCGCCGACCGTGCCACCTTCATCATTGACCCCGATGGCATCATTCAGTTCGTCTCAGTGACACCCGATGCCGTTGGCCGCAACGTCGATGAGGTGCTGCGTGTTCTTGATGCCCTTCAGTCGGAAGAGGTCTGTGCCTGCAACTGGCAGAAGAACGACCCGACCAAGAACATCAACAAGATGGAAGAACTGCAGGAAGGTCTGAAGTAAATGTCGATCGATAACCTGAAGTCCAGCCTCCCCGAGTATGCCAAGGACCTGAAACTCAATCTTGGCACGCTTACCCGCTCCACTGAGCTCAGCGAGCAACAACTGTGGGGAACGTTCCTCGCCTCTGCTGCTGCCACGCGTAACGACGCCGTGTTCTCCGAGGTTGCTGACGAGGCTAAGGAGCACCTGTCCGATGCTGCGTTTGATGCTGCGCTCGCTGCTGCCTCTATCATGGCCATGAACAACGTGGCTTACCGCGCCAAGGGCTACCTTGGATCTGATTATGCCCAGGTCAAGATGGGCCTTCGCATGAATGTGATCTCCAACCCCGGTGTGGAAAAATCCGATTTTGAGTTGTGGAGCCTGGCTGTATCAACTATCAATGGTTGTGAGCACTGCTCTGTTGCACATGACAAGGTAGTTCGCCAAGAAGGGCTGACCAAGGAGCAGGTGTGGGAGGCCATCAAGGTCGCCGCCACCATGCAGGGTGTGGCCCAGGCTGTGCAGATTGAGTCTGCCAGCTAATCCGATTAGCGCACAGCTTATGTGTGGTCGAGGGTGAGGGACGCGAAACGCACCTCACCAGCCTCATCAGACGCATCCAAATCAATGATGGCCTCGAAAGCGAATGAATTGTCGCCTTCGGGGTCTTTCATTATTTGCCGCACAGTCCACATCCGTCCGGTTTTGTTCAGACGGAAGTATTCGGGTCCACGGGCGGCAGGACCAGTGTCCATATCGGAATATTCATCAAAGTAAGCATCCATGCCGGCACCGAAGTCGGGGGCGTCGTCAAGGTAGCTGGTTAAAGCCTCCAACTGATCTTCTTTTTCGTACGCGAAGAGTTCTACGAGGCGGAACATGGCGTTGCGTACCATGATGCTGAAAGCGCGGGTGTTGGCTGTCAGCGCAGTGGGATCTTCCACACCGAAGGCCAGTTCACGTGCCAGTGTTTCCTTAGAGATGGGGGCATCAGGGTCGGCCATATGCGCCCACTCGTCCACCAGGGAAGAGTCCACCTGGCGCACGAGTTCCCCCAGCCACACGATGATGTCTTCCAATTCCTCTGTCAGGTAGTCCTGCGGCACAGAATGCTGCAGGGTCCGCCACGCATCAGTGAGGTAGCGCAGCACCACACCTTCGGAGCGGGCGAGACCGTAGGTGGCAATGAGATCGGAGAACGTCATGGCGTGTTCGATCATGTCGCGCACAACCGATTTGGGACTCAGTTCGAATTCACGCGCCCATGGATGTCCCTGTGTGTAGACATCAAAGGCATCTTCTAGGAGATCCTCAAGGGGTTTGGGCCAGGTGATCTCTTCGATGATGGCCATTCGCTCGGTGTAGTCCACACCGTCTGCTTTGAGCGCGGCGAGTTCTTCACTTCGTTCGGCTTTTTGCTGCGCGACGAGCAGTTGGCGGGGGTCGTCCAGAATTGACTCAAAGATGCTTATCACATCAAGTGCGTAGGTGTCTGATTCGCGATCTAACAGTTCGAGTGTGGCCAATGCGAAGGGTGCTAATGGCTGGTTGAGAGCAAAATCTCGCTGGAGTTCTTCTACTAAATGGTAGGGGCGTCCTGCTGCGTCCGTGCCGCCTTCTGCCTTTTCCACGATTCCTGCCCTCACTAAGCCTTGGAGCAGTTCCACTGCTGTAAGGATGTCTTGATTTTGTTTTGTTCGGGTGTCGTGGTTTCCGCGCAGTAGTTTCTTCATATGCTCGTACCCGTTTCCTGGACGGGCGATCACGTTTAACAGCATGGAGGTGCTTACCCGGAACTGGCTGTGCAGTGGCTCTGGGGCAGCCGAGGTGAGGCGCTTATAAGTGTTTTCCGTCCAGGTTACTTCACCTGGTCGAACAGCCTTTTTGCGGAGTTTTTTGAGCTTTTTAGGATCCTGACCAGCTTTGGCGCGGAGTCGGTAGTTCTCAATTTCGTGGTCGGGTGCCTCAATCACTACGGTGCCTACTGTGTCGTACCCGGCGCGCCCAGCTCGTCCGGCTATTTGGTGAAATTCGCGGGACTTGAGCATGCGCTGTTTGGTGCCGTCAAATTTGGTGAGCCCTGTCATGAGGACGGTGCGGATGGGTACGTTGATGCCGACGCCGAGGGTGTCGGTGCCGCAGATGACTTTCAGCAACCCTGTCTGGGAGAGTTTTTCTACGAGGCGTCGATACTTGGGCAGCATGCCAGCGTGGTGCACGCCGATGCCTTTGCGTAGGAGTGATGAGAGTGTACGGCCGAAGGTGGTGGTGAAGCGAAAATCCCCAATCTCGGCGGCGATTTTTTCCTTTTCCTCGGGGGTGATGATCCTCATGGAGGTGAGCGACTGCGCACGTTCGATAGCATCGCGCTGGGTGAAGTGCACCACGTAGATGGGTGCTTTGCCGCCGGTTAGGAGTTCTTCTATGGTTTCGTGAACGGGTGTGTACACGTAGGAGAATTCGAGGGGGACTGGTCGTTCTGTGCCTGCGACGAGGGTGGTGACTCGGCCGGTGCGGTCGCTGAGGTCTTTTTCTAGGAATGTGGTGTCGCCCAGGGTGGCAGACATGAGGAGAAACTGCGCTCGGTTGAGTTCCAACAGGGGTACTTGCCATGCCCACCCGCGGTCGGGTTCGGAATAGTAGTGGAACTCGTCCATGATGACTTGATCGATGGCCGCGTTTACGCCGTCGCGAAGCGCAATGTTGGCCACGATTTCGGCGGTGGCGCAGATAATGGGGGCGCTACCATTGACGGTGGCATCGCCTGTCATCATGCCTACTGATTCGGGGCCGAAGATGTCGCAGAGCGCAAAGAATTTTTCGCTGACTAGTGCTTTGATGGGGGCGGTGTAGAAGGAGCGTTGGCCGCGCGCCATGGCAATGAAATGTGCGGCGATGGCGACCATGGATTTTCCAGACCCGGTGGGGGTGGCCAGGATGACGTTGTCTCCGGCCAGGATTCCTAAAGCTGCTTCCTCTTGCGCGGGGTAGAGGGTGATCCCGTGGTCCCGTGTCCAAGCGAGGAATGAATCGAAAATGGACTCATCAAGCAGGGATTCGGGGACCTCGGACAGGTCAGGCAGCATCTGGGTCAGGTTCACGTTTTCCAGCGTAACCTGATGGTTGTGTCGGTGGCTAACGCTGCGGCGACACCTAAGAGCATGAGCATGACGGTAGGTGCTGCCATCATCCATGGTGCGCGTTCAGCGTATCGGATGGATTCGGAGAGGACCACGCCCCATTCTGGTGAGTCGTGTGGGGCACCGAGACCAAGGAATCCAAGACCCGCCAGCGCAAGCGCATTGTGTGCAACACGGCTGGCGGCGTGACGCACAACGGCTGGTAAAACGTTGGGCACAAGATGCCACCACACGAGTCGTGTGCGCGACGCCCCTTGTAGTTGTGCCCAAGTGTAGTAACCGGATTTACGGATTTCGGCAGCTACTGTGGAGGTGTGTGCGGCTAAGGGGATCCAGCCGACGACAATCACTGCGATGGCGGCGGTCATGATCGATCTGCCGAACACGCCTGCGAGTACTAGGCCCACAAGGATGATGGGTAGTGCATTGAGGGTGTCGCCCAGCCGTGCGGCCCATCGCCCCGATAACCCTGCTCCAAACCCGAGGAGGGCACAGATGGCGGTCACAAGTATCGACGCCCCGATGGTGTAGACCATGCCGTCAGCTAAGCGCGCCAGCAGGTCGCGGCCCAGTTGGTCGGTGCCTAGCCAATGCTGCGCGGAAGGTGCCTGCAGTCGTGCCTCAACATCCAAGGTTGGACGAGTCAGCACCATGGCGAGCAATACTGAAAGGAAAGGAATGCAGACTACAAGAAAGGGGATTGTGCCATGTGGCCGAGCGGTCACCACCGAGTAGGAGGCATAGTTTCCTTGAGCTTTGAGTAGCGGGCCGAGAATCCACATGCGCAGCCAGTGCGCTGCGGAACCAGCGACAATACCGACGATCACCATTGTCAGCACGATGACTTGAAGTACGGGTACATCTTGATCCAGTGCGGCTGTCACCGCACTCCGCCCGAGGCCCGCAATGTTAAATGTTTGTTCCACTAAGGCTGTGGAAGCGAGTGTTCCTGCCAAAAACAGCACCACTTGCGGGGCGATGGTTCCCGCCGCGCGGATCGATATCGCGCGATAGAGCTGGCGTGGCGAAACCCCGCCTCGTCGCCATACCCGCACCCATTCTTCCCGGCCAATGCCATCAATGGTGATCAGCAATACTCGCCCGAGCAACCCTGCCGAAGGAAGTGCCAATGCGAGAGTGGGCAAGACCATATGTGTGTAGCTGGAAAAACCGCTCACTGGAAAGATCCTGAGCCGCAGGGCAAACAATACAAGCAGCACAACGGCTAGGACAAACTCTGGGATGGTGCCTAGTAACGCCATTCCCATGATGTCTGAGGAACGTGTAGCGGTGCCGCGAACAATGCTGCGCAGCCGGGGCCACACCAAGAACCAGGACAGTATGACAGCGGTTCCAGTAGATAGCGCCGCGAGGGTGAAAGAGACACCGAATCCTCCCAGTGCCACGTCGGCCGCGTTTCGGCTGGGGTCAACCCAGCTAACGCCAAAATCCCCAGTGATCGCGCCGCGCAACCATTCCATCACACCTTCAGCAGGATTGGTGGGTAGGTCGAGTTCGGTTCGAATCGCTTCCAGTATCTCCGGGTCGGGATCACGTTCAGCTTCACGTGCCCGAAACACGGCGAGGGCAAGATCGCGGTTTCCTAACCACGGCAGAAGTGCCGTGATCAGGAGCGATGATGCCACAAGCAGCAGTGAGGTAAGTGCGCCACTGAAACGGGTGAAAGGTCGAGTAGGCATATCACGCAGGCATAGTCAGTTAGGAGTGGGCAGTGTCTTTGGTGACGAGCAGGCGCTCAAAGGGATCAAAGTTTAGATTGGAGACAGTGTTGTAAGCGTTGATGGAGTACTCATGTGCAAGCGGGATGACGGCATTGTCGCCCACGATCTTTGCTCCAACCTCTGCTGCCTGCGTGTACCGTTCTTCATTGTCGGTGGTGCCATCGGCCTTAGCGATGGCCTCATCTATCTCAGGGTTGCAGTACCGCGACAGGTTGTAGGAGCCTTCGCATGTGTAGTCAGATGCCAGGAAGGACACAGGGTCCGCTGCCCCGGACTGGTAGTTGCGGGAGCCAATCACGGCATCATATTCACCACCCAGCAGCGCTGGTTCCATGGACTTATAGTCACGCACCACCACGTTTACCTCGAATCCGGCTTCGCGGAGTTGATCAGCAACAACGGAGGCTACCTCACCAAGCTCAGGACGTTCTTTCCACGTCACTAGCGTGATGGCCTTGCCGTGTGCGTCTGCTGCGTTGTCAGTGTTGTTGTGGGAGTCAACATGGGAGGCCCATTCGGCTTTTTCGTTAAACAGGCTGCCATGCGTTTTGCCAGCGTGACCTTCGTAGATGCTGTCTACTATGGCATCAGGGCGAACTGCTTGTGCGGCTGCGGCACGAATAGCAGGATCAGCGAATTCCCCTTTGCTGGTGTTCAGATGCAAGTACACGCCGCGGGGAAGCGGGGTTGAGTCAATGGTGAGGTCGCGCAGTTCACCGAGTTGGGCAATCGGTACTGCTTGGGCCATAGAGACTTCGCCTGCGCGAATGGCATTTGCGCGGGCGTTACTGTCTTCAATGAATCGCACAGTGAGGCGTTCAAGTTTTGGAGCTCCGTCCCAGTAGTCTGCGTACTTGGTAGCGGTTGCTGAAGTGGAATCCACCTCTGACAGCTGGAAAGGTCCAGTACCATGTCCTTTGACTGTGGGGGTATCACCTGTGTACGCGTCTTGGGAGAGGATCACGGTTCCTGGGTCGGCGAAACGTTGGGGGAGGATCGGGTCGGCTACCTCCGAGGTGACGGTGACTTCGCGATCGCCCGTAGCTTCGAATGTGAGAGCCTTTTTCCCTAAGCCTTTGGGGCGGCTTGGCGCATCCCAGGCGTGGTGTAAGGAGGTCACTATGCTCTCTGCATTCACTGGAGTGCCGTCGTGAAATTTTATCCCGTCGCGCAGGGTGAAGACCACCTTGTTGGGGTCAGGGGTTGTCCATGATTCAGCGAGCTTCGGTTGTGGTTTGCCGTCAGCGTCTAGTGTGACCAGGGTTTCGGCGATCCCCATGCGAGTGTTCAGTACCGCGTCATCGGAAAACGGCGACAGGGATGCCACAGGTTTGAATGGCAGCGATATGGCAAGGCTGGAACTATCTTGGCTCTGTCCGCCCTCAGGCGTGGTGCAGGCGGCTGCTGCCACGCTGATGCCCACCGCTGCGATGAAGGCGCACGCAGAGCGACGTCCTTGTTTCAGTGTTGTCCGTATCATCATTATTTCTCCATTTCTAGTGTTGTACGGCGCTGACCTGCGCTTGTGGTGTATGTCGCGCCAGTCGAGGCATCACAACTGCCGACGCTCCGAGAAGCACAGTAAGCAGCAGCCACGGGAATGATGCGTGGGGACCGACTGTTGCGGCGTCGTCAAGCAGCAGACCCACAACCAGGGAACTAAGCAGGACCATGACCCCACCGAAGGAGTTGAGGAATCCGTAGTAGCTGCCCAGGTTCTTTTCACCGCCAATGGTGCCCACCAGGTCACGGGACAATGGGATGGCGATCATCTGTCCGGCATGCAGCAGGACAAGCATCGCCACAGCCGGTGCCAGCGCCCACAGCCCAGGAAGTGGTGCAAGCGGTGCAGCAAGCGCAACTACAGCAAAACCTAAGGCCATCAAGGCAAAACCGAGGCAGATAGCGCGGTGAGAGGAGGTCAAGCGTGACAGTCGTGTGAGCGGCATTTGCAGTGTCAGTACAAACACGCTGGAAAATACGAACATCCACCCTAGGGCGTCAGCATGCCCTGTTTCCCGGGTCAGTTCCACTGGCAGGGACAAGTACTGCTGGTTGTAGGCCACAAGTCCCGTCGAATATGCAAGCGCAAAGACCAAGAACCTACGGTTTCGCAGCACTGACGAAAAACCAGTCAGCATTGAGCTGCTTGATTCCGTGTGTACGCTTGGAATAAGCAGCAGGTGGCTCACAAAAAGGAAGGCGAAAATTCCGGCCGCCACGAAACAGGTCAAGTGAAAACCTGCATCGATGAGTTCGGCGCCAAGTAGAGGGCCAGTGAGTGCGCCAACGCGGGAAAAGAACGCGTCCATGCCGAAAAGTTCAGAGCGGGTCATCACTCTGGCTTTTTCCACGTCTCGTCCAGACACTGCCAAGGCTGTTTCCGCAGCTGGTGAGAACAACGCGGCGGCGAAACCAATGAGCACAACGCCCACCATGATGTGAAAGGTCGAGTGCGCAGTTCCTGTCACTACGAAGCCCAGAACGCGGATGGCAATACCGAAGAGAAGCACCGGTTTAATTCCGCAACGATCCGTCAACCCACCGCCAATGAAAAACAGCCCCTGCTGACTAAAGGTACGTAAACCCAGGATAAAGCCGATCATGGCGCCGCTGGCTGCCAGGTTGTCCGTCATATATGTGGCCAGGAAGGGAACGACCAAATAGAAACCGACGTTGAACAACATCTGGGTCACCAACAGCAACTGCACCAACAGCGGTAGTCGGAGGAAACGAGAGGCATCGTGGAGCACGCTCATACTTCATCCTCGCCGGACAGCACGTCTGCCGCCAGTCGCTCACTCGCGGAATATCCAATGCGGTGGTCGTCGTGCCAGAGAGTGGGATGGAGGATGCGGTCAGCATCAAGGAACGCCTGCCGCGCCGGGGAAACCGGGGGAGTAGTGTCCCACAAGGATTGAATGGTGCCTTCCTCGGCGATGGTGCCGTTATCCAGCAAGACCCACCTATCGCACAACAGTGTTGCTGCGGCGAGGTCATGCGTGATCAAAATCAGTGTCGCATCGTTGTCACCAAACATAGTTGTGACGATTTCCCGTGTGTCGGCATCGAGAGCGCTGAGGGCTTCATCTGCAAAGATGATCTCCGGGTCAGTGATCAGAGCACGGGCAATGCCGACGCGTTGGCGCTGGCCGCCAGACAAATGCGCAGGTTTACGTGTCAGGAACTCGGCACCCAGACCCAGTTGGGCAAGAAGTTCTTGCGCACGAGTCTTGGCTTTCCTCGCAGCAGCGCGCCCATGCGCAATAGCGACTGGTTCTGTCACAATAGTCGCCACTGACAGTGCCGGGTTTAAGCTCGCGTCGAGATCTTGTGGGATGTAGGTGAATCGCCCGCGTGTTACCTCAGTGACGCTGCCGCTGGTGGGGCAGTACGCCCCAGTGAGCAGGCGAAGAAGTGTGGTTTTCCCGGCGCCGGATTGCCCAATGATCGCGACTTTTTCACTCGGTGCGATGCTGATGGATATGTTGTGAAGGATTGGCTCGTATGAGATATCCTCCATTTGAATGGCTAAGTGATCATTCACAGGGCTGAAACCTCGGACATGCTCTCAGCTCCCGTCTCGGCTGTGGCAGTCATCGCAAAAGAAGTCATGGCAAAAGAACTGTCAGTGATGCGTTGTCCCGCACCGAAGAGTGAGCGTAGCTCTGCCCATTCGTCGTCGGTGCACAGGTGGGCACGGTGGCTACCGTCCTGGTTGGGGATCATGATGATGGCCTGATCGCACAGCGCGGCCGCTGCCCCGCGGTCGTGAGTGATAAACAGCAGTGTTGCGTCGTTGTTGTCGCGCACGGACCGCAGGGTGCTCACAACATCGGCGGTCGCAACAGGGTCCAACGCGGACGTGACTTCGTCAGCGAGAATAAGGCGCGGGCAGGGCCCTAGGGCAAAGGCCAGTGCGGCACGCTGACGTTGGCCGCCGGAAAGTTGCAGCGGAAATCGCTGGTGTAGCTCTTGCTTAAGGCCAACGGACTCCAGAAGGTTCGTCGCAGCGTCGATACTTCCAGCGGTGAGCGCGATTTGCTTGATCACAGGCATCAAGGGATTGAGTGCACCGAACGCATCCTGCGCCACCATGCTGACCGTGCCGTTGCGCGTGCATGTGCCGGTGACAGCGGCCGCGGGGCTGAGATAGTCGCCAATGAGCGCGGCGAGCGTAGATTTTCCAGACCCTGATACCCCAAGTACTGCTATGGTGCGCGGAGTGTCGTCAATGTGAAGGGCGTCGATACGGAGGACAGGGGTTCCGTCAAACGATATGGTGCAGTCATTGATGGTGAGAACACCACCGGTGTTATCCATAGGTGACATAGTGACCACCCTTCTTCGTTGCTGAGCCGGGGATAACGTCCTGAGATCTTAGATTTGTTGACGCATACTCTATTGAAAGTGATTACTCATTAGAACTCCGGCCAGGTTATCAGTATGGCAACCAAAGATCAATGGAAACTATTTTCATTAGTTTTCAATAGCTTTCAGCGGAGCATTGTATGCAGCCGCTGCCCAGCTACGCCGACAGCTGTCCACCGCCAGCCGCCTGTGTCATCCTTTCCAAGGCGTCCTGAAACGCTGAACGTAGTGGTTCGGCTACCTCAACCGTGTAATCAACCCCAGTGGGCATCCACCACAATGCGTGTACAAGCTCATAGGTATCCACAACTTGCACGCACCACCGCGACTGGTTTTCACCAACTTTCTCAATCTCCGGCACCCATCGACCGAACTTCGCCTGTGCTTCCTCCGCAGACAGTGCCACAGTTACCTGCACTTCATGCCTGCGTCGCTGCTTTCTTGCAGGAAACATCAGTCGCTTTTCGACGTCTCGCGCATCCAGCTCGCGCGGCTCGCACCGCACTCCAGTCAGCTCCAGCCCAGAAAGCCGATCAACACGAAACGTCCGCCAATCATCACGCCCTTCATCCCAGCAGAGCACATACCAGCGCTGAACCTTAGGTACTAAGACATACGGATCCGCCAGGCGATGTGTCACCTCGCCTGATGCAGAGGTGTACCTAAAACGCACCCGCTCATGGGTACGGCACGCCACAGCGAGCAACCCCAGAGTCTCTGCAGATACCCCAGTATCCTGCTGAAATGATGTTGCCTTATTGATTGCTGCGTTGAGAGCAGATACTCGCCGCCGCAGCCGCGCCGGGAGCATGCGTTCCAGCTTGGTCAACGCTGTGATTGTGGCATCAACTTCGGTGATGAGCTGCTGGGATGCAGTAATGCGCAGGCCAATGGCCATGGCGACGGCTTCGTCGTCAGTGAGCAGCAGTGGAGGCATGCCAGTTCCGGACTCTAGGCGGTAGCCGCCATCACTTCCTGCGAGCGAGTCAATCCTGTACCCAAGCTCACGCAATCGATCAACATCACGGCGAATTGTTCTTTCTGTCACATTGAGTGTGGTGGCTAGTTCAGGCCCTGACCAGTGCCGATGCGATTGCAGCAGGGTGAGTAGGCGGAGAATACGGGACGTCACATCAGTCATGATGCTAGTGTTGCACGCCATGCGGACAAGAAATGACCGCATGGGTTGTTAGCGTGCGGGGCATGTCAGAATCCATCATTGAAACGCATAATCTGACCAAGCGTTTCGCCAAAGCTACAACCAATTCGGTTACAGACCTGAACTTTGCGGTACAGCAGGGTGAAATGGTGGCGTTCCTCGGGCCGAACGGCGCGGGCAAAACGACGTCGATACGCATGCTCACCACCCTGATCGCGCCCTCCAGCGGTGAGGCAATCGTGTGTGGTTACAACACACGGACCCAGCCACACAAGGTACGCGCACACATCGGCTATGTGGGCCAGAACAGCAGCGGCAGCCTGCCACAACGCGTCCGCGACGAACTGGTCAGTCAAGGTGCCTTTTACGGGATGTCCACGGCCGCAGCCAGGACACGTGCGGATGACTTGATCACAACGCTGGGACTCGAATCCTGCGTGCGCACCACCGTCCAACGCCTCTCTGGTGGTCAACGGCGGCGACTCGACATAGCTCTGGGTCTCATGCATTCCCCACAGCTCATCTTCCTTGACGAACCCTCCACCGGCCTCGACCCGCAAAGCCGCGCCAACCTGTGGAAACACATCACCAATCTGCGCGAACATTACGGCACCACCGTTTTCGTCACCACGCACTATCTGGAAGAGGCAGACCAGTACGCTGAACGCATCATGGTCATGGACAAGGGGCACATCATTGCCGACGCCCCCGCCACCATGTTGAAACAACGCTATGCGGGCGACATCCTGACCCTTGACCTGATGAACCTTGCAGACATCCAGCGTGCGGTAGGCATCGTCAAGCAAGTCGTACCCGATTCCTCCAGCCTCACTGTGGATACCACCACCATCACACTCACCGCAGTTCATGGGTGTCAGGCCCTACCACAACTACTGGCGCTTTTCGACGCTGCGGACATTCCCGTTCGACGCGTCACCGCTGTGCCACCCACCCTTGACGACGTGTTCCTAGCACTTACCGGAACGTCACTTCGCGAATCAGGAGACCACTCATGAAAGACACCTGGAACGTTTGTGTACGAGAACTCAGACCATTACTTAGAGACCCTTTCAGCCTCATCTTCAGTCTCGTCCAACCCCTGGTTTTCCTCGGGATATTTGGCCCACTACTCGTGGGACAATCTGGGCAGCCAGCGGGGGAGACGTTACGTTGGTTCGTCCCAGGAGTCCTGGTCATGATTGTGCTCTTCGGCAGTGGTGCCACTGGATCAAACCTGCTCTACGACATGATGAGCGGTGCCCACGAACGCACCCTCGTCGCGCCGCTTTCCCGATCGTCGCTCTTGATCGGGCGGGCATGCAAGGAACTACTGCCCACCGCGGTGCAGGCCCTCATTATTGTGCTGGTTGCACTACCATTCGGCTACCACGTCACCGTATCCGGTTTTATTCTCGGCGTCATTCTCTTGGCCATCTTTGGTGTGGGACTCGGTGCTCTCTCCTACGCGCTAGCGCTGGCCAGCAAAAACCACGACTGGCTGTTCTGGGGAGTCCAACAAACCCTGATCTTCCCCCTGCTGATACTGTCCGGACTGCTCATCCCACTTGATTATGGGCCACAGTGGATGCGCACCGCGGCTACCGTCAACCCGGCCAACTGGCTCGTCCAAGCCCTGCGCATACTGCTTGATCAAGGACTCACTAGCGACCAGGCCATACTTTACGGTGTGCTCTCCGCAGTAACCCTCGCCGGAGTGGGCATCGCCGTCGGGATTGCAGCAATTAACCGTGAATAGCTACTTATCGCTATCGCCGTTTTCCAAGCTGTCCGAATCGTTTGGTGGATCAAAGGTGGCCAAGAACTGCTCAAACGCTTCGCCGAGTGCTTCACCAGAAGGAATCGCTTCAAAGTCCAAGGCGGCTGACTCTTGGGACGCTTCATAACGCTCCAGCTCACGGTCGTACTGCTGCTCCAGCGCCCGCACTACCTGGTGAATTTCCGGGGCGTCGTCAATCTGCGAACTCAACTGCTGCATGACGCGATCAGCGTCTGCCTGCAACGTGCCCAAAGGAATAGAAAGCCCGGCATCGTCACTCAGCGATTCCAATAACCGTAGAGTAGCCAACGGATAGTCCGACGCGGCCAAATAATGCGGCACATGAGCCGTGAGCCCACCAACATTCTTGCCGCGCTCATCTAAAGTGCGCTCCAACATTAACGATGCCGCGCCGGGAATGTGGATCCTAGAATCCAAGGTGAAATGCTTACCAGTGAGCTCAGGGATATTTCCATGAGCAGTAACCACTAACGGCCGAGTATGTGGTACGGCCATCGGCGCGGAATACAGGCACAACGTCTGAGACACGCCGAAACGCTCAGCAAGATCAGCCACTGCTTTAGTAAAAGCCGACCAGCGCATATCTGGCTCGGGTCCAGTCAACAGCAAAAATGGCTTCCCAGCGTTATCTCGGACAACATGAAGCCCGATCTCTAATGGATCCACGTCAGCGATGCGGTTATGATCCAGCACGACGGTAGGGCGCCTGGAACGGTAGTCCACTAACTCATCGTTATTAAACGATGCCACTAGACCATGTTCCAGGGCAGCCAGAATGTGTTGCGCACTGGCATCAATGGCCTGTCCGGCATCGGCGTAGCCTTGTAAAGCAACAATGAGGGTTGGACCCTCAGTGTCGCTGGCCGACATATCTGGGGATGGATATTCCAGTTCGTACATACGTGGTTGTTCCTGTGACATGATGATCCTCCTTCGGTGTTACACGGTCTTACATGGTGTTACATAAATGTGCCCATAATTAACACAACTTTCCACACCGCCGAAAGATTCCCTGCAACGCACATTTTATGATGCCTTGTCTGAACGTCATCGGACGCTACGCATACACGGCCGCACCACCAGCCTACCCGCACCGTGCAGTCCGATCGGATCACGCGTTGTGGATAACTCAGAAGAAGACGATGTTATCCACAGGAAGAACAGAAGCCACAGCAGCAACCAAACGCACTACGTCACAGTGGAAGCATGACTTCTACACTTTGCACGCCAGCAGATATGTTTGCCAACCTGCCAGGGATACTCGGGTTCTACCCCGAGAAATCCATTGTCCTCGCAGGGTTTCACAGAAGTGAGTCCACACAGCAGCCGGGAAAATATGTTCTCGGACCGCTATTTCGCACAGACAGCAACCGGACGGACGCCATCGCAGACATTCTCCGCAATCTCACCATGAGCACGGACCTGATCTTTGGTTTCATCATTGACAATGGGATCTACAGTGATTCCAACTCTGCACCATGCGCTCAGGATTACGTTCGTAGCCTCTGCGCCATCGCTCGCGACCATGACGCTCCACTCGCTGCTGTGTGGGCAACTCCGTCGCTCTACACTGGTGAGCCTTATCGCAGGGTTTTCGGCCTCACACAACATGACGTGGGACCTGCAACAACCGGACGTGACAACTGGGATGCCGGATGTATCGCACCAGTGGCCAGTGCTGCATCAACGCGGGATCTTCTTAGCAAGGGCATGCTGCCCGACATTACTCGAACCGACATGCTAGACCATTTTCAACCAATCCACGCCTTTGACGACGACATTGAAGCCCATGTTGTGCAAAAACAGATTACGGAAATGGCGCAATCGCTCGCCGACCTCGCCGAGGCCCATACCCCGGAAAGCTCAGGGACATTTGCTGCGGCAATGGATGAACTGTGGGAAGTCCTCGCTGCCGTGCGGGACACGATCAACGACTGCGATGCCGAAGTAATTGCCAACTGCGACCTTGCAGAAGCCATTGCGGCAGACACCGAACTACTCATCAACGGTGCTGTGTTCTTTGCTCATCCGTTGCTTCGCGACGTCGCTTTAGTTGCCGCAGACCGCAGCGTTAACGACTCAATAGCTCCAGGAACCACCCGGGCTTTTATGGAACTGGCATTGGCAGTTGGGCGGTGTTTTACTGGTGAACTGCGGGCCAATGCCCTGTGTAGTTATGCTCTCGCGGCGTCGCAATGCGGATACCGGGTACGCACAGTTCCGGCAGTGCGGTGCGCATTGGAGGCGAAAAGTGACCACGGCCTAGCTGACCTGCTTATGAAAGGATTTTACGCGGGGCTGTGTGATCAGATGCTCAAAGCCTGCCTTGCCGGAAGCGTGACGTTGCGTGAAAAATACACCCACCCTGCGCAGCGCGCAGAGGGGGCGGCGTGATAAGCAAAAGGTGACCGGTTATCGCTCTTCGATGCGAATGGCGTGGCTTAAGTCCTCGTCGAGTTCAACGGCGTTGTCCTTATGAAGAAGTTGCACCACACCATTGTGGTGGCTGACCTCAATATCGGAGCCAACCATGATGCCTGCGGAGGATAAGGCATTGAACTGCTTATCATCAACCTGCAAGATCTCGTTGATTTGAACCACGCGAGCCTTGATCGGGGTGTCTTCGGGGAGGTCAATGATGCGCTTTCCAGGCAGAATGTCTGGGGATTCAATACCGAGGTCACTTAAGCCTGGGATCGGGTTGCCAAAAGGAGAACGCTCGATATTATCCAGCTTGGATACAAGGCATTGTTCCACCTCGTCGCTCATCACATGTTCCCAGCGGCACGCTTCGGCGTGGACGCGGTGAATATCCAAGCCAATGATGTCAGTCAGCAGCAGCTCGGCAAGACGGTGCTTGCGCATCACGGCGGTTGCCAGCCTGCGACCTTTATCAGTCATCTGCAGGCTACGGTCGGGAGCGACCACCACTAAGCCATCACGTTCCATACGGGCGACGGTCTGACTGACGGTTGGTCCAGACTGTTCAAGCCGTTCCGCAATGCGTGCCCGCAGTGGTGTGACGCCTTCTTCCTCCAGCTCGTAGATGGTGCGGAGGTACATCTCGGTGGTGTCTACTAAGTCTTTCACGGAACTAGACCCTTCTTGTGGAACTCAATCACTACTTAATCTATACATTAATGGAAAAGTCGTGTAGGCAAACCAGAACGGCGTGCCGTGTCTGGACGGTTATGTAAAAGAGCCAATCTCTATGTGTCGCAAAACTAAACATCCAACGCCGACCCAAGTGGTCCAGCAGCGATGCTGTGAGCTGCAAAGATAGCAATAATCAGGGTGTGTAACGCAGTAAAACAATAAGGAATGGCTAGCCTCGCCTAAAAATAGGGGAGGCCAGCCATAATGGGCAAGAAAAACTACGTTGCGTACTCTCGCAGTTTCTCTGCACGCTCACCATCGCGCAATTTGCTCATCACTTCGCGTTCGATTTGGCGAACACGCTCGCGAGACAATCCGAACTTCCGTCCGATCTGATCCAGGGTGCGTGGCACGCCGTCGTCAAGCCCGTAGCGTAGACTAATAACCTCCTGCTCACGCACCTCCAGGGAGGCTAGCACTGAGCGGATATCCGAATGCCGCAGAGATGCCACAACGGCTGCCTCCGCATCCGTTGCCTCAGAATCTTCAATAAAATCACCCAGCGGCGCTTCCTCATCGGCTCCCACCGGCATGTCCAAGCTCACCGGATCACGAGACTGGCGGAGCAGAAGCTCAATCTTGGATTCATCAATGCCAGACTCTTCAGCTAGTTCTTCATTAGTCGCCTCACGCCCGAGGTTTTGGTAAAGCTCCCGCTTGATGCGGGACAGCTTGTTTACCTGCTCCACCAAATGCACAGGAAGGCGAATAGTGCGGGACTGATCGGCCATCCCACGGGTGATGGCTTGTCGGATCCACCAGGTTGCATACGTAGAGAACTTGAAACCTTTGGTGTAGTCGAACTTCTCCATCGCCCTAATCAAACCAAGATTGCCTTCCTGAATAAGGTCAAGCAATGGCATTCCACGACCGGTGTAGCGTTTGGCTAGGCTGACTACAAGGCGAAGATTTGCCTCCAACAGGTGTGAACGGGCGTGCTTCCCTTGGCGAGCCAGAACCTTAAGGTCGCGTTTCATGGCGCGAGTAAGGGGGTCCTCCGAATTTTCCAACAAGTGCTCTGCATACAAACCAACCTCAATGGTTTGCGCCAGCTGCACTTCATCCTCCGCAGTCAGGAGCGCAGTTTTGCCGATCCCGTTCAGGTAAACACGCACTAAGTCAGCGGAAGGGTTATCATTTGTTTGCCCTTGGCGACTGCCGCGGTCGATCTCCTCAGCATCAAAATCCTGTGTGGACGGTAAAGTCATGCTATGCCTCCTGCTGATCGTCGGTCTCAGTGCGTTTAACGGACAGGACAGGAAGTTTGTTCCCACAGCGGAAAAAATTTTTTTTTAACACTCAACTATCACAGTAAAAGGCCCTTCGTTTGTCGAAGTGACCTGTATCATCGCTCCGAACACGCCTGTAGACACTGCAATACCTCGTGTCTGTAATCCCCGAATAATGCGATCAACCAGTGGTTCAGCAACATTGCCAGGCGCTGCATCTGACCACGACGGGCGCCGACCTTTCGCTGTCCTTCCGTACAAGGTGAACTGGCTGACCACCAGTACTGGTGCACCCACGTCGGTGACTGACTTTTCGTCCGGCAAAATACGCAGTTCGGCGATTTTACGCACCATCGTGTCGCAAGCATCTGGACCGTCGTCATGGGTGACACCGATAAGCGCCAAGATCCCGCAGGTCTCGGGGCAGTCAATTGCACCAACCACAACACCGTCTACTGTCACCTGTGCAGAACTAACGCGCGTCAACACGGCCCTCATGCTTCGGACTTTCCATGGGGTGCTGTGTCAAGTTCAAGCAGGTCTGATGGCAGCACTATTCCGTGACGTAAAAGATCCACAATGGCGGCTATCACATCGTTCATCAGCACTGGTGAAACATCAATTCCCTGGCTAAGAAAATAGAGCGATGCCGTTTCCTCTAGGTTTAGCCCATGGGGGTTAAGCCCTGCGAGTATGGCTGCAAGATGCTCATCAATATCGTGAGACCAACGCGGCCCATCTGTTCGCGTGACGCGCACTACCGCAGGGGAGAAACCGGAGTTGATGTCGCTAGTGACATCAACATGTTCAATGGCCACACCAGGACGAACTGCCAGCTGGCTATGTGCAATATCGTCCATGGTTGTGTTTCGCAACCAGGCACTCCGAACAAAGTAATCCTCAACCTCTGGACCCAGCGGATCGGAAAAATCGTGGTGAAGCTCCTCGGCGACAACCTCTGATGGCTGTGAGCCGTCATCAAGAGAACCCACCCGCTGGATCGCCACATAACCAAATCCGATGCCTGTAACCGACTGCTCGTGGAAAAAGTTCAGCCAGGCGGTTGCTTGCTCCGCGACGATAGGATCACGCGGATCCAGGGACTCGTCACGAAGCCACGTGCCTACATACAGCTCAGGATCAACAACATCACGCTGCAATATCCACGCCACCACACCATGGTCAGGTAGCCACGATGCCACACGTTGTTGCCAGGATTCCCCCTCTTTATGTACCCATGCAGCAACAAGATGTGCTGTCCCGCCAACAGTCAGGTGTTCTGGGGCTTGGGAGATCATCAGCTGACTCGCACCGTCAAGGCTCAATCCCGAGTCTCGGTACACATGCCCCACCTCAGGCAATCCGACGACAAACGGTGGGTTTGACACGATCCGTTCGTATCGACGCCCTCTCACCGGCTCAAACCACGCTCCCTCCAGCAAATCGGCATGTGGGAGGCCCGCAGCCGTGCATGTCGCCTCAGCGTAATCGAGGGCACGTGGATGAATATCTGTCCCAGTTAACTGGGCTGCCGCGTCTGATTGTGCCAGCAGCTGAATTCCGCAGCCGGTCCCTACATCAAGTAAAGACTTCACTGGTGATGAAGGCACGGACTGAGCCAGTGACAACGACGCCAACCCAACACCAAGCACATGATCTTTACCTGGAATGTGTCCAGCCATGGTGGCATCAGCATCAGAGAATATCCACCGATCATGTCCAGCGATGACATGTGGGCGAATGTCGATCACGCAGCGCAGCGTCGGATCTAATGCGTCGTCGCTGGTGCCGTACGGTTCCAGCGAGCATGCGGTAGTCAGGGCGTCGACAAGCGGCTGACCAAGCCACCGGACCCACTCACTGGTGGGGGCCATGTCATGAAGGAGAAAAGAGCGGACGAAAAAATCGAACGCCGTGTCGTCACTGGCTACGCGTCGGACTGCGGCAGGCTCGCCGCGAAAAAGCGCAGCGTGCGCGCCTGTTCCGAGGCGATGAGCGATAGCTGATGCGGTGAAGTTGTGTGAACGAAACAGTTCAACAAGCTGGGTGGCGGCGGAGGTTAAAACAGTACGCACAACCCCCGAGTCTAGTGCTCAGCAGCGTTGCCATCAGTGTTGTGGTCAACAACCCCCGGTAGTTCTTTTTGCTTCTCAGACTCTAGCGCCGCATGTGCCGCCTGTCGAGCCTGTTCACGAGCCATCTGAGGCTTATATACCTGTGGACGTCGCGGGTCGCGGGGTTGCCCCACGCCATTAGCAATCACCACAGCGATCCAAGGCAGTGGCACGGAAATGAGGAACAATATGCCCGTGATTACCCAATTTTCCCACAACCAGTACACCGCGCCAGCGGTAAGCAAAATAGGGATGCGTGACCCCTGCAGCCAGTTGTACATGGTGCGACGGTACTGCCAGTTCTCCAGTGGGGACTGACGAGCGTCGGTAATGAGTTCTACCTGATTGCGACGTCCCGCACGGTGGCGTGTGCGGCTGCGAAGCAGGTGAAACAGGTGAGAAAACATGAGGTGAATATGCCTAAACCTGGGTGGATCGAGGGACTCAATAAGGGCGGAAAGCGCAGGTACACCACCCGCCGCACTCCCAACTTTATCCCTTATGCTCGTCTCAGGGTGCCACAGGGGTGGGTGTTGGGGCATTATGGTTTAGGTGAGTACGACAACGCAGACCATCGAGCGCCCAGATGTCAGGGAAGACAACGCCACAAGCGATGACACCCCAAAGTTTTTTCACTACGTTAAAAAGAATCAAATCGTCGAATCTGCAGTGACTGGAAACATGGTCGTAGCCCTCTGCGGTGAGACATTTCCCGTCACCAAGCAAGCGAAACCAGGTTCGCCTGTGTGCCCCGACTGTGAACGCATTTACCGAGGTCTGCGCAAGAAGTGAGTGGTAATCTACGCGCTTGGCAGCGCGCAGCGCTAACAAAATACTTGATGAACCGCCCCAAGGATTTCCTTGCGGTGGCGACCCCAGGTGCCGGTAAAACCACTTTTGCGCTGCGAGTGGCTACCGAGCTGAAAAACAACAGGACCGTTGACCGTGTGATTGTCGTGGTGCCCACAGAGCACCTGAAAATACAGTGGTCCCACGCTGCGGCACGGGCGGGGCTGGCGTTGGACCCGCATTTCACCAATGCCAACGGCGTGGTCAACCCGCAATATGACGGCATTGTGGTCACCTACGCCCAAGTAGCCATGCACCCCTATAAGCACTATGCTGTGGCCACCGCGCGACGTACCTTGGTGATCCTGGACGAAATTCACCACGGTGGAGACGCAAAAAGCTGGGGCGATGGCATTCGCACCGCCTACGCGGACGTGGAACGCAGGCTAGCCCTCACGGGAACGCCCTTCCGTTCCGACGACGCGGCCATTCCGTTTGTCCGCTACGAAGATGACGGCGAAGGCTACCTGAAATCCAAAGCCGACCACACCTACGGGTACTCCGACGCGCTTGCCGACGGCGTGGTGCGCCCCGTTGTCTTCCTCGCCTACTCAGGTGAAGCCCGCTGGCGTACCAGTGCGGGGGAGGAGTACGCCGCGCGCCTTGGTGAACCCCTCAACGCCGAGCAAACGGCCCGCGCGTGGAAAACCGCCCTCGACCCGCGTGGCGACTGGATTCCCGCAGTTTTGCAGGCCGCTCATACGCGACTTCTCCAACTGCGCAAACATATGCCTGATGCGGGTGGATTGGTGATAGCAACTGATAAAACCACCGCACGTGCCTACGCCAAAATCCTGGAAAAATTGTCGTCCACGCCAGTGGCGGTAATCCTTTCCGACGAGGAAGGAGCGTCAGACAGGATTGAAGAGTTCTCCAACTCTACCCACGAATGGATGGTCGCCGTGCGCATGGTCTCCGAAGGTGTCGACGTTCCCCGACTTGCCGTCGGTGTCTACGCCACCTCTGCGTCTACCCCGCTGTTTTTCGCACAAGCCATTGGTCGCTTTGTTCGATCCAGAATGCCCGGCGAGACTGCATCTGTGTTCCTACCATCCGTCCCGGTTCTGTTGGATCTGGCAGCGCGTCTGGAAACATCGCGCGATCACGTCCTTGGAAAGCCTGATCGCATCAAAGAGGGCTGGGACGACGAACTCCTTGTCCAGGCAAACAAAGAAGAAAACGAACCGGACGACACACCCACCTACGAATCCCTTGGCGCTGAAGCGGAACTCGATTCACTCATTTACGACGGCTCCACCTACGGCACAGGTGCGATGGTCAACTCGGAAGAAGAAGCAGACTACCTAGGGTTACCCGGGCTTCTCGACGCCGAGCAAATGCGTGCCCTGCTCAAACAGCGCCAAGCTGATCAAGTGGAAGCTCGGGCCGATGAGGAACGGAAAAAACGTGAAGAACAACAAAAACAAGCCGCGTCAACACCAGCTACTGCCGAGACGGAATCTGCTGTGGCGAGTGATGAAATTCCGAAACTACGCAAAGAACTCAACGCAATAGTATCGATTATGTCCTCGCGTACCGGACGGCCACATGGGGCTATTCATAACGAGGCACGCCGCAACTGCGGCGGCCCTCCAACAGCTATGTGCACCGCACAACAGCTCCGAGACAGAATCGCCTATCTACGCAGTTGGTAGGATCATACCCTAACAATTGGTAGAGTGGTGCGTGCACGAAGGTTCAAGTGCTGTTGGCCACATTCCTCGCGAAAATTGTCGAACAGTTTTATTTGAACCACATCCCGAAAGGATATGTATGAGCACACCAGATAACCCGTACGGATCCACTGGGCAGCCTTATGGCTCCAACGATCCCCAGAACACCGGCGCTGCCAATGGTGGCTACCAGGCTGGACAGCAAAACTACGGCCAGGAATTTGGCCAAGGTAGTTCTGGGCCAGAGTACAGCCAAGCAACATCCGGCCAGCAGGGATACGGTCAACAAGATTTTGGTCAGCCAAGTGCACAACCAGCGGGCACTGGGTACCCCAGTTACCCGGGTGCAGAAAATACTTCTGGCTCATATGGTGCCGGGGGATATCCCAGTGCACCTGCGTATGGCGGTGTTGAAATTCAGGAAAGAAATACGCTAGCGCCGTGGGCGCTGGGACTGTCCATTGCCGCAATTGTATTTGCTATCAGCATCATTGGCCTAATCATAGCATGGCTACCCGCGCTCGTCGGCTTAATTCTTAGTATTATTGCGGTTCTGAGGGCCAAGAAAATTCAAGGTCCCTATCGTCGCATGGGCATGTCCGTTGCATCTTTGATCATCTCTGGCCTTACAACAGCACTTTTTGTTATAGGGATCATTGGCTTCTCTATTTTAATGGCAAATTCTGGCGAAGCAATCCAGAAATGCCAAAATGATTACCCTACTAACTCATCGGCGCAGCAGCAGTGCATTAATGATGCCGTACAAGACGCCTTAGGTGGCTAGTATTTAGCTGGCTCGTATAATTATTGCGCATAGCAGTGGACATGGCTGCACGTGCCCAATCGCTTTAATGTTGGGTGCGTGCAGTTTTTCTTCCATCAGTTGCTCTTGAGTTGCTTAGGTGGAAGAGTATCCTTGACTGTGCGTTGCCATAAAAGCAAAATTAGAGGAATGAAATGTCAGTATTACCCACGCAACAAGGTACTGAACCAGCAACACGACTAATAGCACCTGATTTCGCTCGTGGATTAACGTTGCTGGGCATTGCGATGGCGAACGTTACAACTGCATGGTTGTCGCCTCGAGCACCGCTGCCTGGCGCATCGTCAGGCGGGATCTTGAATAATAGTGTGTGGGATAAAGTGACTATTGTTCTGGAAAATATGTTCGTCCATGTTCGTGGATTGCCCATGTTTGCAACGCTGATGGGGTATGGCGTTGGGATGATTGCCATGAGCTTATATCGCAAGCAATATCCCATCGGAAAAGCGCGAGGCGTGCTTGCACGACGCTACGGATTCCTCGCCCTTTTCGGGGCGTTTCATATGGTGTTCATATTTTTTGGTGACATCATGTTTCTCTATGGTTGTGTAGGCATTTTATTGGGGCTGATGATCGGGGTGTCAGACAAGGTAATGTTGTGGATAGCTGGAGGCGTTGCTGCCTTTTGGGTGGTTTTTGCCGTGGCGGGTGCTATACTGGTAGCGATCTTCTCTGATAGCATCACTAATATTTCTAACAGCAACTCGCAAAACTCATTTCTTGCCCAAACTCAATCAGGAATAGCTAACACGTATCCTGAGGTTTTGCAGACAGGTGCTCTTGCTTTGCTGGCTCAAGCGATCATCTTTTTTCTGGTTGTGGCACCTCTTATCCCGGTGATGATTCTAGGGTTCGTTGCAGCGAGGCATAATGTTCTTGGCCGCGTTGAGGAATTTAAAAAGCAACTTCTTATTGCTGCTTTTGTATCGGGTTTTATTATCATAGGTATTGGTATGCCTCTTGGTTTTAGTGATATTGGTGTTTTTTCCAATAAAGTGAATTCTTCCTTTGCGCTGATGAATACCATGATTGGAATTTATACTGGACCCGGTTTTGTTGCCATGGCTGCGCTTGCTACGCTTCCACTACAGCGTCGAATTAACGCCGGAGGCCAACAGGGGGAAACACCGAAGATTCCGTTGTTTGTTCGCATGATATGTGCTTTGGGTAAGCGTTCAATGACTGGCTATCTGCTGCAAAGTATTGTCTTCTTCATCATCACGGCACCATTTATACTGAACTATGGACATGATAGAGGAGCGTTTTTTAGCACAATTATCGCTATCGGCGTCTGGCTCGTGACCCTTTTCGCAGCGTGGATCATGGAACTTCTCGGTAAACCTGGCCCCTTTGAAGCGGTGCATCGGCGGTTGTCTTATGGCAAAAATGGATTGTACAGCCAGTATCCAGGAGGTCTGATTGCACCGATGCAGCCCCTGCATGTGCAGCCCTACGCCTCCCATCATGATGGGCCATCAACGCCTGCACCACGGCCGGGGCATTTTCAACCGCCAGTTGATCGCTAGCTACGTGAGTCTTCTTTGGATAACAGAACCCGCCACCCTCAATCGTAAAGCAGGTGGCGGGTTCTGTTGCGCAAGCAAGGAGCGTCACTCTAGGTAGTCACGCAGTACCTGGGAGCGTGATGGGTGGCGTAGCTTAGACATTGTCTTTGATTCGATCTGGCGGATACGTTCGCGGGTCACACCGTAGACCTGGCCGATTTCGTCCAAGGTGCGAGGCATGCCATCGGTAAGTCCGAAGCGGAGCTTCACCACGCCGGCTTCGCGGTCCGACAGCGTGTGCAACACGTCCTGCAGTTGATCCTGCAGAAGGGTGAACGACACCGCATCCACGGCGACAACCGCTTCGGAGTCTTCAATGAAGTCGCCCAGCTGGCTATCTCCTTCATCGCCAATGGTCTGATCAAGCGAGATGGGTTCACGTGCGTACTGTTGGATTTCCAGAACCTTCTCCTCTGTGATGTCCATTTCTTTGGACAGCTCGTAGGGGGTCGGTTCGCGGCCTAAATCCTGAAGAAGTTCACGCTGGATGCGGCCAAGTTTGTTAATGACTTCCACCATGTGTACCGGAATGCGGATCGTGCGTGCCTGGTCAGCCATCGCACGAGTAATGGCCTGCCGAATCCACCACGTGGCGTACGTCGAGAATTTGTAGCCCTTTGTGTAATCGAATTTTTCGACGGCGCGGATCAGACCCAGGTTTCCTTCTTGAATCAGGTCCAGGAAGGCCATGCCACGACCGGTGTAGCGCTTAGCCAGGCTCACCACCAGACGGAGGTTTGCCTCCAACAGATGGTTTTTGGCTTTACGGCCGTCGCGTGCGATGGCGCGCAGATCGCGTTTCACTGCAGGGGTAAGCTTGGCATCTTTGTCGCCAGCGGCGTACGCCTCCTCCATCTGTTCCATGCGGTAGGTGGCGTAGAGACCAGCCTCAATGCGCTTAGCCAGTGATACTTCCTGCTCAGCGTTGAGCAGCGCCACTTTACCTATCTGCTTGAGATAGGCGCGCACAGAGTCGGCCGAGGCTGTCAGTTCCGCATCTTTTCGGGCTTGACGTAGCGCGGCGGACTCATCCTCGTCCCACACTGAGGATCCGTCGTCATCCTCGTCTTCAGAGTCGCTGTCCTCAGTTGCCGAGCGGTCGCCCATGTCATCAAGATCGTCGTCAATATCTTCGTGATCATCGTCGGCGGGCAGGGGGTTACCCAGGAAGTCAGCATCGTCGTCATCGTCGATGCTGTCCGTATCAATGCCATCATTATCAATGGCGCCGTCGAAGTCTTGCTCGTCACCCATGCTGTCAGCGGAGGCGTCAAGTGTTGTACTATCCACAATTTCATCAACAACAGCGTCATCAGCTTTTTTGGCCGCAACCTTCTTGGGAGAGGTTTTCTTGACGGCTGTCTTTTTCGCTGCGGATTTGCGGGTTGTCTTTTTCGCCGTTTTTTTGGCAGTTTTCTTTGCTGCCTTCTTGGCTGTCTTTTTCACTGCCGCCTTTTTCGCTGGGGCCGCTCCCTCAGCGGCATCGGCGGTGGTTTCTGGGGTTGACACCGAGTCTGCGGCAGCAGAACGAGCCGCACGGGGTGAAGCCTTACGCGCGGATTTGCGGGCAGTTTTCTTTACCGCTGACTTTTTGGCAGCTGTCTTTTTGACAGCTGTGCCTTGAGCGGAGTTTGCTGCACCCTCGGATTGTGCCAAGTCTGAACGATCAGTGGCTGCCACGTACGCCCTTTCGCTTCAATTGCTCGTCAATATGGCATCACCTGCGTCCCGCGTGGCGCGATGTCCACGCATTGCGTAGGCAATGCTGATGGGAGAAATAGTTAAGCGCGTCGGTGTTTCTACCCAATATGCTGGTTGAATGCCTCATAAAAGGCGGGGGCGAATCTGAAACGACGGTCAACTGTTGTCCACGGTCAACACACCAGTATATAGCAACATTCCCATAGAGGTTGAAATAAGGGGGCCTCGTGGGAAAAACCGCACGTCATCAAAGGGAGTGATAAGAACCACTCTCTTTGAGGTTGCCCGGCCTTTGGGTTAGGGCAGGAGGCCCTGTTCAACAGCCATTGCTGCACCAACAATACCTGCGCGATTGCGTAGTTCTGCAGCGACGACTGGCGTTGTGGATGTCAGTTTAGGTATCCATTTTTCTGATTTGCGGGAAATACCGCCACCGGCGATGAACAGCGAGGGCCAGAACAGGCGCTCAAACTCAGTGAGAACCTTTGAGACTCGTTTAGCCCATTGGGTGTAGGAAAGTTCCTCGTTATCTTTAACGGCAGATGAGGCATATTTTTCCACCTCAGAGTTCTTGAAAGCGAGATGCCCCAACTCGGTGTTAGGGAATAAGACACCATCTTGGAAGAAGGCTGAGCCGATGCCGGTGCCAAAGGTCAGCATGATGACGGAGCCATGGGAAGCATCAGGGTGGCCGAACTTAACCTCGGCAAGACCGGCGGCATCGGCATCATTGAGTACATGGACTCGACGTTCTGGAAGGTGCCAGGAAAAAAGCTCGGTGAGATCAGTGTTGACCCAGCTTGGATCAATGTTTGCGGCGGTGTGTGCGTGCTGGTTCTTCACCACGGAGGGGAGGGTGATGCCCACGGGACCATCCCACCCAGCCTGGTTCAGGATGGCAACGATGGTTTCTGCGACGGCGTCAGTAGTGGCGGGTTTAGGGGTAAGAATCTTGATGCGATCACCGACAAATTCGCCGGTTTCTAGATCTACTCGGGCCCCTTTGATGCCCGATCCGCCCACGTCAATGCCAAAACCAATTTTGCTCATGCACTCATTGTAGCCACATTGTTGGCAGAAATGATATGGAAAAGATGCATGGGTGGGTACACAATGGAACCCATGGTCAATCCTACTTCTTTAATGGAAACAGCTACTACGATCGCGGTTGGCGCGGCGGAACTCATCACGCGCCAGCGCGCCGAGATTGTCAGCTTGGACGAGGTCACCACAACGAAAAGCTCCGATGTTGATCCAGTCACCATCGTGGATAAGTCTGCTGAAGACTACATTGCTGATCAGCTGGCGCAGTTACGTCCAGAGGACGGGTTGCTGGGGGAGGAGGGTGGTAACCGTTCCTCAAAGTCCGGCGTCACCTGGATTGTGGACCCGATTGATGGGACCGTCAATTTTCTCTACGGCATTCCGCAGTATGCGGTCTCCATTGCCGCCGAATACGGAGGAGAGATTATCGCAGGTGCGGTCGTGAATGTGCAGACAGGGGAACTTTTTCACGCTGCACACGATGAGGGAGCGTGGCTGCAGCAGGCTGGTCAGAAGCAGCGGTTGCGGGTGACGTCGAAAAGCGAACTCCACACCGCCCTTGTCGCAACAGGTTTCGGCTATGACGCTTCTCGACGCGCCGTGCAAGCATCGTTGCTGGATAATATCCTGCCTCATATACGTGACATTCGACGTTTCGGCAGTGCGGCCCTCGACCTGTGTGCGGTTGCTGCTGGGCGAGTTGACGCGTACTACGAGCATGGGTTGAACGCCTGGGATTTTGCGGCTGGTCTGCTCATCGCCCAAGAGGCTGGTGCAAAAGTGTGGGCCCCGTCGCCATCCATGCCGGGCAGCGCTGGTGAGATCATTGTTGTCGCTGCTCCAGAGGTGGCCGAAGAGATGTACGCACTGCTGCAGTCAATAGGCGCACTGAAGCCGTTGGCTCACTGAATCGCGACACGCCGAACTGCGGAAACAAATTTTTTTCTGTGTAGATATGACAACGAGTGAAATGTGGCTTAATATGCGCGTCGATACGTTGCCTAGCCCGGTGCGTGTATGATGCACCGGAACACCCAACATAGCGGAAGGACATAACAGGTATGGCTACTGATTACGACGCCCCCCGCCGTCGCGCCGAAGATGAGTTGGAAACTGACTCTCTTGAAGGTCTTAAGGCTGCTGAAAACGCCTCAAACGGCATGGACGACGATGGTGAAATCGTCGAGCCGTTTGACCTTCCCTCGGTCGATTTGTCTGGCGAGGAGCTGAATGTGACAGTTGTGCCTCGCCGCGAAGACGAATTCACATGCTCCAGCTGCTTCCTCGTGCAACGCCGCAATCGTATTTCTCACATTGAGGAAGACGGCTCCATCATTTGCCTTGACTGCGCTTAGGCCGGGTTCCACCAATAAAGCCGCAGATTGCGTGTTGCGGGGGTAACAACAATCTGCGGCTTTACGTATGCGTTCTACGTATCAGCTGAACTGTCGCCCTGTAGTAACGCTGGTACAAAAGCCTTGAGAAGGTTTTCAGGATTGCGTGTGCTGATCAGCCAGTAGGGCGTGGGGTCGTCTGGATCATCGAGCACAAACATCGCCATTTCGGGGACCCATCCATGCGAGACCACAAAGGCTGCGGGGTCAAGCTGACGTCCCATTGCGTTCCGCTTTGCTGTCGTGGGTACAGCCAGGCAGCGCGAGACCACGGTGTGGGGCAGAATCGCGTTGCGCGTTCCAAGCCAACGTACTCCGTCAGAATCCTCTTCCACAGTGACTACTGTGGAAGATAAGGACAGCAACACCCATGCCGCCGCCGCAGTGAGTATGGCGGCAGGGATGTAGATCCACAATATGCTGCGATTATGTGCCAGCTGCGCTGTGGTTAGTGCCACGATAAACGCGGCAAGGAACCACCAATACCATGGAACCCACTGCTTTTCGCGGTACAAGACCTTAGTGGCGTCGGAGATCGCGTCAGTCACGGGTTAATAGTTTACTTGACGCGACGGCTGTGCTGGCGTTAGTGGTTGTGAAGCTGTGAATATGGGTGGTTTCGTGCGTATCGTATTAGGCGTGAGCGTTAACAACGATAGTCATTACCCCGCCACCATTAAGCTACGTCGGCTGGATCCTGACATCCCTGTCCCGCAGCGCGCCCATCGAGGGGATGCGGGGGTAGATTTGTCTGCCACCACTGATGTCATCATCCATCCGGGCGAGCGGTTGCTGGTAGGCACCGGTATTGCCATTGCGCTGCCACTAGGAATGGTGGGGTTAGTACATCCGCGTTCGGGGTTAGCTGCGCGGCATGGGTTGAGCATTGTCAACGCCCCAGGCACAATCGACGCAGACTACCGTGGTGAGATCAAAGTATGTTTGATTAACCTTGACCCTAGTGAACCTTTTGTTATCAAACGTGGTGATCGAATCGCCCAGCTTGTGGTCCAAAAAGTAGAGCTTGTGGACTTTGAGGAAGTGGACGAGTTGGACACCACTGAGCGTGGCGAACAGGGGTACGGCTCTTCAGGAATATAACGACAACGAACTGAACTGATAGGGTGCTCGCTAGACTTGCATGGACGTTAAGGAACTAAGACATGTCATTATGGCCTTTTTCCAAAAATAAAAAAGATCAGTCGGGTTACTCAGCGACCGACGTTCGATCGGACGACGACGTCTGGATAGACGACGACTACATAGATGACGATGACGTCCCTGCCGACGAGGATTATATTGACGATGAGTATTCCGATGACTACTCAGACGATGACTATCCAGATGAAAGCTACGCGGACGATGATTATTCAGAAGATGATTATTCGGAGGATGATTATTCGGACGAAGACGACGTAGATTACGAGGTTGATGAGGGTGACGTTGGACCCTTCGATGGTGATACGGTTCCTTTTGAAGACTTCGATTTCTCTGACTTTTCACGTGGGACGCTCAGCCTTGGGTCATTGAAAATTCCCCTCCCATTGCACTCTGAAGTCCAGGTGGAGATGGACGGCAACGGTCCCCGCATGCTGCACATTGTGACTCCCTATGGGCGCATTACACCTGTTGCTTTTGCTGCGCCTCGGTCTGAGGGGCAATGGCGGCAGACCACCAAGGAACTGGCGGAAGGTATGCGCAACGATGGGCTGATTGTGCACATCGAACATGGTCCATGGGGCCGTGAAATCGTAGGCCTGGCCCCTGAAGCTACCATCCGCATTATCGGTGCGGATGGCCCGCGCTGGATGCTACGCATGACAATTGCCGCCCCGAATGCAACCGCTGATCAAATGACTGAGCTTGGACGTGACGTGGTGGCCAGGACCTTTGTCTACCGCGGTGATGAACCCATTTTTGCCGGTCAGCCCCTCCCAGTGTCGCTGCCTGATAAGCTCGCCAAAAAAGTTCAGCAAGCGATGGAAAAGCGCCAGAAGGATAAAAACAACGCCGCAGAAACTTCGCCCGATAAAGCTGCGGAAGTTGCTACGCCAGCAGCGGCTGCTGAGACACCTCCGCAACAAGAACCAGTGCAAGAACGCACGCGTGAGCAGTCACACCGCAGTCGGGAACATAGTGGTCAAACCCATCATGACCACGCACAACGCGAGCAACAGCAGCATCAGGAACAGCTTCGACGTGAACACCGCCACGAGTTGCGTGAGAACCAGCAAGAGCGGTCCCGGCATGCCTATTCTGAATCTGCGCGCCCACAGGCCACGCCGCTGCAGCCGACGCCGCCAACCCCAGCCACCGACATAACACAGATGATGCCGCGACAAACTGGCAAGCCTCAGCGCGAAGCGCATCGTGAAATACACAGTAATTCGCATCAGGGGAACTCCTCAAACCTGCGGCAACCTTCATCAGCGCCGGCAGCATCGCCTACTTCAGCACCGACGGCGCGTTCTCAGGGTGGGAAACGCCGCGCACGAACTGTTGCGCCAATGAGTTCCGTTTCGGCCTCGCTGGGAAGTACCGCCACGGCAACGGCCACCAGTACTCGTAACCGCTCTGCAACTGTGTTGGATGGGGATCGTCAGGAAAGCCGTCGTGGTCGGCACGCGCTTGGTGCCGAAAACGCCTCCGTCACCACCAGCGGAGAAGATCAAGTTTCGCGCCGAGGCGAAAGTCCGAGTGCGGAATCATCGGAGCGGAGCGGTCGCATGGGGCGTCGTGATGCCTCACGCATGGGTGCTGAGGGGTCGGCGCTACAACAGATGCGGTCGGAGCGCTAGTGGACGAAAGTCAAGAGAAAAAAGAAGCCCCCACCATCATGGAACAGATGGGTGGAGTGAGTGGACTTATCTCCTCCACACTGCCCATCCTCATCCTTATTCCTGTTAACGCGCGGTGGGGACTTATGCCCGCACTAATGGCCGCGATGGGGGTGGCCTGTGGAGTGTTCCTTTGGCGCATCATCCGCAGGGAAAACCTGCAGCCGGCATTTTCGGGACTCATTGGTGTGGGCATTGGTGCGGCGATCGCCTGGTTTACTGGCGACGCTAAAGGATTTTTCCTGTACGGCATATGGATGTCGCTGCTTTACGCCGCCATTTTCTTCATCTCAGTGATAATCCGCTGGCCTGCGGTTGGCGTGGTGTGGAAGGGCATCAACGGCGACGGAATGTCGTGGCGCGCCAACAAGAAAGCCCGCTATACCTACGACATCGCCACCATCGGTTGGGGCTTGGTGTTTCTCATTAGGTTCCTCATCCAAAAATTCTTCTACGATGCCGATGCCACGAACTCCTTGGCCGTGGCAAAAATTCTGACTGGATGGCCACTGACTGGCGTTATGATGCTCGTGTCTGTGTGGGCAGTTCGCCGAGCCAACGCAGCCATCAAACAAGCAGACGGGGAAGAACCAACACCCCGCCCACAAGAATCCGAGGATATGAATGAATAAGCCACCAGTGGCAACTGTTGACATTGAAAGTTTTGCTCACGGTGGTGAAGGTATTGCGCATGTCGACGGCCGAGTCGTCTTTGTTCGCGGTGCCATCCCTGGAGACACTGTAGAAATAACTTTCACCCAGGAGAAAAAGAACTTTGCGCGGGCAACAGTGGCTCGAGTACTTACCCCGTCACCGCAGCGAACTCACCAGCGCTGTCCCGCAGCCGCAGTTGGCGCGGGCTGCTGTGACTTGGGGGAGCTCGTCCCTGACCATGAACTCACCGTCAAGGCTGCGACCGTTGTTGAACAGCTACGACGTCTCGGTCAGCTCAACGATGTTCCTGAACCTGAACTCGTGGACTTTGATACACCGACGGGATGGCGCACCCGCATGCGACTGGGGGTGGACCCCCATGGTCGCGCTGGGCTACGCGCGGGAAGGTCGCGTGACGTGGTTGCGGATGCGCAGTGCACGCAGGCTGTTCCTGGTTTGCTAGACGGCATCGTTGGGCCAGGGGCAAGAACGTTTCGTCCCGGCGCGGAGTTGGTCGTTGCGATTGACAGCACTGGTCATCGACATGTGGTGGAGACCCGGAAGGTAGGACGAGGCCAACGCGTTGAGCAGGTGACATCTGTGCTGGAGGGGACTGGCACGGTGCAAGAGACTGTGCGCAACACGACGTTTGAGTTTCCTGCCACTGGTTTTTGGCAGGCTCATAGGCGCGCTCCCGAGGTATACGCGGACACTGTGGAGGAGTGGGTGCGTCGGGAATGTGCGGCAGGAGAGAGCGTCGATAAGCAGCCAGGCAGGGTGGTTGCGTGGGATTTGTACGGCGGGGTGGGGTTGTTTGTGCCGTCATTACTGCGCGCGTGTGGTGATGCTGCTGAGGTGTATTCGGTGGAGGTGTCGCCTTACGCGCACGACAGTGGGGTGGCAGCGTTGTCAGGTGATGCTCGGGTGAGTTTTGTGACTGGGAAGGTGGAGCGTCGCCTGGCGCAGTTGCCTGATCCTGCGGTTGTGGTGTTGGATCCCCCGCGGCAGGGTGCTGGTGATCAGGTGATTGCTGATGTAGCTGCGAGGCATCCTGGTGTCGTTGTGCACATAGGGTGTGACGCCGCTACGTTCGCCCGGGATACCCGAAGTTGGGTGGAACATGGTTATCGATTACGCAGGTTACGTGTGTTTAACGCGTTTCCAGGTACACACCACTGTGAGACTTTTGGGCTATTTACGCCCACATCGCCTGCGGGCAGGGGGTAAGATAATCAGCATACTGTGGCTGTTCTGCACCCTGATCGTGGCAGGGCAGCCGCAGATTTTCACAGTTGATTTGTGGTAAGCCGTTTTCTAACAGCAAAGGTTTTTAGCTCACGCCAATGAGTATTCTGAATCGCATTTCGTCGCCTGAGGATCTCAAGGCGTTGTCAACGGACGAGTTGACGCAGCTGGCCACGGAGGTACGTGAGTTTCTTGTCGCAAAAGTGTCGGCGACAGGCGGGCATCTAGGCCCCAATTTGGGGGTGGTGGAGCTGACTTTGGCGCTTCACCGAGTGTTTGACTCTCCACGTGACGCCATCATTTTTGATACCAGCCACCAAAGCTATGTGCACAAGATTGTGACTGGGCGAGCTAATTTGTTTGATACATTGCGGCAGAAGGACGGCCTGTCTGGGTACACGTCTCGTGCTGAAAGTGAACATGACTGGACGGAATCGAGCCACGCGTCCGCTGCGTTGTCCTACGCCGACGGCATGGCTAAAGCATTTGAACTTACCGGGCAGGCTGACCGTAATGTGGTTGCCATCGTGGGGGATGGCGCCCTCACTGGCGGCATGTGCTGGGAGGCGCTGAATAACATTGCCGCAGGTAAAGACCGTAACGTCGTTATCATCGTAAATGATAACGGTCGCAGTTACTCACCGACCATCGGTGGTTTCGCGGATAACCTCGCGGACCTGCGGATGCAGCCCTTCTACGACAAGGTGATGGAACAGGGTAAAAGTACGCTCAATTCGATGGGTTGGGTGGGTAAACGCACCTTTGATGTGATGCATGCGCTGAAAGAGGGGGTGAAATACACCGTTATCCGCACTGAAATGTTCCCTGAACTGGGAATGAAGTACATCGGCCCGGTGGATGGACATAACCTGAAACAGCTGGAGCATGCCTTCCGCTATGCGCGGGATTACGACGGCCCGCTGATCATCCATGTAGTGACGGAAAAAGGTCGCGGCTACGCCCCTGCGGAAAATGACGAAGCTGATCTAATGCATTCCACAGGCATTATCGATCCTGTGACAGGGAAGCCGGTGTTCGAGGCACAACCGGGCTGGACTTCGGTGTTTTCTAAAGAACTGCTCAAGGCCGGACGCGAACGTAACGACATTGTGGCTATCACAGCCGCCATGGCGGGGCCCACTGGCCTTGATAAGTTCGGCGCGGAGTTCCCTGATCGTTTCTTCGATGTTGGCATTGCCGAGCAGCACGCCATCACCTCTGCGGCAGGTCTCGCGCTGGGGGGCGTGCACCCAGTTGTTGCTGTGTACTCTACCTTCCTCAACCGTGCCTTTGACCAGTTGCTCATGGATGTCGCGTTACTGCGGCTCCCACTCACCCTCGTTCTTGACCGTGCCGGTATCACGGGTTCCGACGGCGCTAGCCACAACGGCGTCTGGGATCTTTCGATTCTCTCCATCATCCCTGGCATGCGTGTTGCCGCACCCCGCGACGGTGAACAGTTGCGGATGCTTTTTCGTGAAGCACTTGCCATTAACGACGGCCCAACTGCCGTCCGTTTCCCTAAAGGCTCGCTGCCCCCTGTCCACCAAGCGGTAGAGACTTATGACGATGGTGTCGAGGTGCTATTCCGTTCTGAAGCGCCGTCCGACACTGCTGTCCGTGTTGCGCTTGTCTCGGTGGGTGCCTTCGTCGAGACAGCATTAGCGGCTGCCACATCCCTTGATGCTGCAGGCTACGCCGTGACCGTGGTTGACCCACGGTGGGTTGTTCCCGTTGCGGAATCGATTGTGCAAACCGCATCTGAGCATGACATGGTGGTCACTCTTGAAGATGGCGTTATCCACGGAGGCGTTGGCTCGCTTCTTAGTGAAGCACTCAGTGCTGCAGGTATTGATACTCCTCTACGTCACCTTGCGGTACCGGAGGAGTTCCTTGATCATGCGTCTCGCAGTGAGATTCTCCATGACCAGAAGCTGGATGCAGAAGGTGTCGCGCAGCGCATTCTGGACTGGTTACAGCAGGACCGCAGCTAGCGGTTCCAGCACTAGCCCACGTTGCCAAGGTCGGACCGCTTGTTGTGCCAACAAGTCCTGCAATTGTTCCTTGGACGTGATGTTCTTGGCTACACGGGTGCTCCACACTGCCTTTTTGATAATGGCTGTGGGAAGGACATACGACTCAGGCACGTGGTAACGGGATGCGATCTCGGCGACAATATTTTTAGCATCTGATAGAGCAGCGGCAGCCGCTTTATCGTGCTTTGTCCATGAGCGGCTCTGAGGGTCAAAGACCTGTGGTGATGGCTGCGGCCACTGCTCGCGAGGGGTGTGAAGGGCCTGTGATACCACCCTGAACCAACGGTACGCAGCACCCTTGTTTTTGGGAAAGCCAGGGATCTTTGCCAACTCAACAGGGGATGTGGGGAGCGTGCGCGCGACGTCGAGAAGCACACGGTTGCGCAATACCCGTCCGGGTGACAGGTCTTTGCGGAGTGCAATGGCCTCCCGCGTGGTCCACAGTGCTTGGGCGACAGCGAGTTGCGGGGGTCGTGTCAAAACGCTGATGCCTTTCATATCTTGCCATGTTGATTCAGCCTGCGGCTGACGAGCTTGAAGCCTGATGTGCTCAAACTCCTGCTCGGCCCACGCAGTTTTTCCATCGGCGGTCAAGATGGCAGCCATGGAGTCCGCGAGTTCCAGTAGCACCTCCACATCCAGCGCCGCATAGGTTAACCATGCAGCAGGGATGGGACGCCTGGACCAGTCCGACTGTGCTAGCCCTTTGGCAAGGTGCAGGCCCAGGACTTTTTCCACCATGGCTGCAAGATTCACCCGATCGAACCCCGCTAGACGGCCCGCTACCTCTGTGTCGAATAACCGAATAGGAAACCACCCAAAGTTCTGCAGACTTGGCAGATCAGACACCGCTGCATGCAGTACCCATGTAGTGCTATTGAGCAGGGGTTTCAGGATCTCTCCGAGTTCGGTACGATGCTGCTCGGCATCAAAGAGGACTGTTCCACAACCTGCTCGACGTATCTGCACTAGGAAGGCGCGGTTCCCGTACCGGATGCCGGAGGCTCGTTCTGTGTCAATGGCAAGTGGGCCATTTCCGGCCTCCAAGCGTGCAAGCGCCTCGTGAAACTGGTCAGGGGATTCGCATAACGGCGGCAGCCCATCACGCGGCTCCACAAGGGGGATTGACATGTTTTAATAGTGTAGCCGCTATAGCCACAGGACGGACATGGAATGAGGTGAGTTGGTTGTGAACTGGTTGAGGCCGCGCGTCATCATTGACCCTGCTGCCGCAGCTGTCATGATCGTCATGTTGGCCGTAGCGGGGTGCGGTTCGCCGTCAGATGATGTTGACTCCTCAGCGACGAGTACTAGCACCACCACATCGGCAGAAAATGCAGCACACTATCCCGTGACTATTTCTCACAAACAGGGAGAAACCGTGCTGGACAAACGCCCGCAGCGGATAGTTGTTCTGGACTATGGAGCCCTGGATTATGTGGACAGCATGGGGTTCGGTTCCGCAATTGTGGGAATTCCTGCTGGCAGGATAGTCCCACCTAGCGCAGAAAACTATGGTGGTACTGACGAGGTCGGACCGTTGGGTAAGCCAGATCTGAAGCGCATAGCCGAGCTGAAGCCTGACCTCATACTAACGAGCAGCGGTACGGCAGTGACCTATGAGAAGCTCGCAGCCGTCGCGCCAACTGTGGAACTTGCTGACGCTGGAACGGATGTACTGGGGAACAATGCTGCCAACGCGCGACAGATGGGGCGAATTTTTGGCGTGGATGCGGACGTTGAAGCGGAGCTAGCCGCCTTGGATGAAAAAGTAGTGACCGTTCGTGAACAGGTGGCTGCGCTTGGAGCCACAGCGCTGGTTGTTGTAAATAGCAAAGGAAAAACCACAGCGTACGGCGTACATAGCCGGTTTTCGCTAGTGTACGATCTCGGCTTCATAGGCATTGACGGACTTCATGGAGGTGAACCCGTGAAATACTCTGCAGAGGACATCGCGAAGGCAGACCCGGAGTTTTTGTTTGTGATCAATCGAGACACCCTGATTGACACGCATGATCAGAGTGCAACATCCACCGCCGCTGAGGAAGAAGAGGACATACTAGGCAGCAAGGTGGTGAGAAAAAGCAGGGCTGCGCAGCACCGACACATTGTGTACTTAAACGCTGCTGAGTGGTATCAGACGGGTATTGGCCTCACCACACTCAACACCATGGTTGATGCTGTGGGCGATGCGATAAAACAGTAGCGACCAGCGAGGCTATCGTCTGGGACGTACTAGCGGATCATCCGCACGCCCTCTGGGGGAAGTCCTGCAACGCTTGCCAGCACGGTGGCAAAAGCCGCCACATGCGGAGCGAGGTTATTGTCTTCAGCTGTCCATGATGCTCGCAGCTCTAGTTGGTAGGCGCGAGGTGGGCCACCAATGTCACCGAAACGTACTGATGTGGTTGACGTGACGGTGCCACCTAGGTTGGTAAACGTCGCAGTGGAGTCCCCAAGTCCTTCACGCAGCCATTCCCACGCAACATCGGGGAGAAGCGGGTCGCCTGCAACGGCATCGTCCATGTCAGCCTGAATATAGGCTACGAGGCGGAGCTGCCCGTTCCAGGTTTCTTCGCCTTGCGGATCATGGAGGATAATCAAACGCCCAAAAGCGTCGCCTTCGGAATCAGGCGTAACAATATCGGTTTCAGGGTGCATGACTTCCAAACCAATGGCGTGGCTGTACGGTGCCAAGCGCTGCGGCGGGCGAATTGTACCCACTGAGATCTCGGGCCGAAGCTGTGCCTGGTAGAGGGATTCCACAGCGTCGGCAAAGAACTGCGGAGCTGCGTCGGCGGCTGCGGAGGCATGCACTGTAGCTTCAGAGTCGGTCACACGCACAAAGCTATCCCACAACTGAAGCCACAGCGGGAGGCGCGCCGAAAAAGGGGGTTTGAGGGGAGAGTTTTTGGAATCATACTTATGATGGATACGGACCTGCCGTGTAGTGGGATTGAGTAACCCACCCACAGCATGTGCCGCAGTATCCCTACAATGTCTGAATAATCTATGTGCATCATCGAAAGGATGTCCCGAATGACCGAATCACGTCGTCTGGATTATGCTGCTCTCAACAGTGTGCAGCGTTACACGCAGTGGGCTGTATTCCGCATCATTCCAGGTGGATTGGGCGTCGAACGTGCCGACATTATCTCTCAAACCCAGGACTTTTTTGCCCAACTAGAGTCCACAGGAACCGTTGTAGTGCGCGGAATATACGATATTTCCAGTATCCGCGCAGAAGCGGACTACATGATCTGGTGGCATGCCGAGAACATCGAGGATATCCAGAAGGCGTACAACGACTTCCGCCGTACGACAGTGCTCGGGCAAGTCTCAGAGGTTTTCTGGACAGGTACGGCTGTACACCGCCCCGCCGAATTCAACAAATCCCACCTTCCATCCTTCATCATGGGGGAAGACCCGGGTGCGTGGATCACCGTGTACCCCTTTGTTCGGTCCTATGATTGGTACCTCATGGACGATAAGGACCGTCGCCGCATCCTTGCTGAACATGGGCGTTCAGGGCGAGATTTTCCTGATGTTCGCGCCAACACGGTCCCGTCATTTTCGCTGGGGGATTACGAGTGGATCCTCGCTTTTGAAGGGCCGGATCTAGGCAGAATCGTTGACCTGATGCACAAGATGCGCTACACCGAGGCGCGCCTGCATGTGCGTGAGGAAACGCCGTTTTTCACTGGGCGTCGAGTAGCGGACGTCAGCGAGATCATCGAAGTGCTGCCCTAGCTGTATCACCTACTGTTGTTGGCCTTCCTCGAAGGTCAGCGAGATGGAGTTGATGCAGTAGCGCAGGTCGGTGGGGGTGTCGTATCCCTCACCTTCAAAAACATGCCCGAGGTGGGAACCGCAGTTGGCGCACAGCACCTCGGTGCGACGCATTCCGTGGGAATCGTCCGCACGCTGTATGATGCGGTCTTGGGCCAATGGTGAGAAAAAGGATGGCCAGCCGCAGTGTGAGCTGAACTTTTCAGTGGACCGAAACAATTCTTCTCCGCATGCGCGGCACGAGTACACGCCGCTTGCCGTGGTGTCAGTGTATTCGCCGACAAACGGTGGTTCTGTACCCGCCTCCCTTAAAACATGAAATTCCATGTTGGTGAGGCGTTTGCGCCACTCATCATCAGTGAGAAGTTTAAAATCAGTCACGACACCAGGCCTTTCTATCGCATGGGAGCTTGTGCACTACACAACGCGTATCGACGCCGCAACTATTCCCGTTTATCCTTCGCTCCGGCGTTCATTCCACCACCAGGTCGTCGCAGCCGTGGCAATGACCAGGATAAGCAAACCCCAGCCGACTGTCGGTAGCGTAAAAGCTGTCCATCGGCTGATCGCATACCAGCGGTGCGACACCCACGAATCGGGGGAGAAGAAACAATACACAGCCACCCATGCCACCCAGGAATGCAGCACTGATTTGCGCAGTACAACGGTGAACATCATGGGGAAAAACATCATTGAGTAGTACATCTGTCCCAGGGAAGACAGGAAAAACACGCCACTAAGCAGCAATGTTGAGGTAGTAGTCATCCAGAACAGCGGATCACTATAGCGCCACCGAAGCAGCATTATTACGCCAACGGCTACCGCAGTTGCGAACACGGCAAAAAGCATAAGCTTCAGTGCGGTAGGCATTCCGTAGTACAAAGCGATGCCAGGAAGCGAACTATTAAAGTAGTCACGAGTCTGGCTTAGGTAGGGGAGAAGCCGCTCCGAATAGTCGTTGACATCTTTAATCAGCGGCAGAGCTGCGAGATTAAACAGTACAGGCACAACAAGGCCCACCACGATGGCCCGCCACTGTAGCTTCACTAAAGGCAAGAACAACAAGGGGAGGAAGAGCGGCTTAATCAGAATAGCCACGCCGATAACCACGCCAGCCCACCACTGCTTGTCGCGTAGTAGCAGGAAAAAATACCCGCATAATGCAAGTAGCAGAATGCCGTTGATGTTGGAGAAAATCAGGGTGCTGCGTACCGACTCGGTAAGAAAAGCGAGAGAAATCGACAGCGGCCAGACAAACGACCGCAGCGAAAAACCAAACATGCGCGTCAGCAGTCCAACAGCGAGGATGATGGCGAGTGCATTAACGCCAATGAATCCCAGCCGTGCCAGGCCAAAATGCCCTAAAAACCCTAGAGGCGATAGTAATAGTGTGGCACCAGGGGAGTAGAGGTAGTGCGGGTCTACGTGGTGATAATTTTCGTTGTAGACAGGGACACCCTCAATGAACCTGCGCAACGCATAGTACACGGTAGAGAAATCGTCAGTGACATCACCGTTAATGGACAAAATGATTAGTCTGTGTGCGACCAGAATCATTGCTAAAGGCCACAGAATTGAATTACCAATGTGATCCCACGCAGTAGTTCGTACACGAGACGGAAAAGGTTCGGTAGCCGCAGGTTCGGGGCTCACCCACAATGTGCGCAATCGGGTGTTGAGGGTAGAGTTCACCGTATTACCTATCTACGTATGCTAGGGATCACAGGAGCATAAAATCTGAAGCAGTATGCCCAGAATTGGCAGGGGATATTTTACCATCATTGCCGCGCAGGGCTTTTTGCTAGTGCATCATCGTGGTGTCTATCAGGCCTGCGGACATGCAAAAAGCTCCACCACGCGCGATGGCGATGGCAGAGCTACCAGAGCGGATGACGAGACTCGAACTCGCGACCCTCACCTTGGCAAGGTGATGCGCTACCAACTGCGCTACATCCGCATGCACTATGATTATAGAGATGTGCGTATCTCTTGGTGCGCGATACTGGGATTGAACCAGTGACCTCTTCCGTGTCAGGGAAGCGCTCTCCCGCTGAGCTAAACGCGCATAACAGCGAGGTGGAAACGGGAATCGAACCCGTGTGCACGGTTTTGCAGACCGTTGCCTCACCACTCGGCCATTCCACCGTGGCGTTGCCGCCTCAGGTGCCCTTCAGGCTACCAGAGCGGATGACGAGACTCGAACTCGCGACCCTCACCTTGGCAAGGTGATGCGCTACCAACTGCGCTACATCCGCATGCACTATGATTATAGAGATGTGCGTATCTCTTGGTGCGCGATACTGGGATTGAACCAGTGACCTCTTCCGTGTCAGGGAAGCGCTCTCCCGCTGAGCTAAACGCGCATAATCGTCTCAAAAAAGAAACGAGAGCGGATGACGAGACTCGAACTCGCGACCCTCACCTTGGCAAGGTGATGCGCTACCAACTGCGCTACATCCGCATGCACCAAACCATTAATTAACAATAATTCTGTGGTGCGAGAACAAACATTAGCCCGAAACTGGCTGCCAACACAAATCAGCAGGTCAGTAGACAGGCTTCAGACAAACACTGCATATATGCAGGGACGTCCGGGGAGGTGCTGATGACTACGTGCGTGCTACGACCTGCGGATTAGGATACTTCGCACAGCCCGTGCTACCTTGTAAGCCGCAACCAATCCTGTATGGATTGCGGTCCTATGGCTCAGTGGAAGAGCGTTCCGTTCACACCGGAAAGGTCGCTGGTTCGATCCCAGCTAGGACCACTGTATACCCCCAACCGCATCACTCGCGGTTGGGGGTTTTGTGATGTTGCAGCACACATCTTCCACGCATGGACTACCCTAATGAGGGTGTACTAAAGATGGTTCTGCGATTAGTCTCTGGAACTGAAATGGCATGTGGTACGACTAGTTGGTGTCGTCTGCGAGTGTCGACATGTCTGATGATGTCATGTGAAGGGGTGTGAGTATAACAGTGAAGCAAGGCGCGCTAACCATGTTTCACGGGGCTGCTCGTGTGTGTGGGCTCTGTGTGGCATTGTCTTTTTGCGCGGTGAGTGCCACTCCTCCTGCCCAGGCGCATGATGTTGTGTTGGCATCCACTCCAGCCGACGGGTCCACGGTGGATGTTTTTCCGCGTGAAATTTCCTTGGAGTTTTCAGGTGTTCCGCAGAAATCGTTTAACACTGTGGCGGTCAGTGATTCTGCAACATCCGCGGTGTTGTTTACAGCGCAGCCGGAGACAAACGGTCCGGTGGTGTCTGTGACTGTTCCAGAAGATGTTCAACCTGGTCCCGGCGACTACATGGTCGGTTTCCAGATCACATCGTCAGACGGTCATGCTACCCGCGGTAAAACGACATTTACTGTAGCGGGGGACGCAACATCCGTTGCATCACCGGCGACATCTACTGCCCCCACCACGTCTCCGTCCGCAGGTGCTGCCTCGGAGTCATCTCATACGCCACTGTTTATTTGGGGTATCGGGGTCATCGGACTTCTTGCGGTAATAGCGGTGGTCGGAGCATTGTTGAAGAACCGAACCAAATAAACAGGTCAAGCTAAAAGACAAGGAAGTAAAACACATGTCCAATCGTATTCGTTACTCTGTGGTGGCTGTTGCAGCGGCAAGCTTGGTCTTGGCCGGTTGCTCGAACGGTCAGCGTGACTCCGATAGTCGTACCGACACGGCAACCTCTGCTGCGGTGTCCAGCTCCACGACTCAGACAAGCTCGTCCACGGCTGCTACGAGTTCTGAGCTTCAGTTTGCTGATGCATACGTGAAGGCTAAACCTGCAGACAAATCTATGACCGGGATTTTCGGCACCATCAAGAATGAAACCAAAGAGGAGGTTACGCTCACAGGTTTTGAAGCTGATATTGATGGTGCTTCATTTGAAATCCACGAGGTTGTCGCTGGCAAGATGCAGAAGAAAGAGGGCGGTATTACGATTCCCGCAGGCGGGTCTCATGAGCTTAAGCCCGGTGCTGATCACCTGATGGTGATGAACTACGACAAGCCTATTCAGGCTGGTGAAGATGTGGATGTCAAACTGATGTTCTCCAACGGCACCACTGTTGAAGTTCCAGACATTCCTGTCCGTACCATTGCATCGGGCGAAGAAAACTACGGCTCCGATGGCGGCGTGGAAGGGAACAACGGCATGTCGGAAGCACCGTCACCCGATGCTGAGCATGATCACGATCACGATCACAACCACTAGTCACTTGCCGACGCCCGCCCTCCCGCACAGTCCACAACAGTAAAGGACGTATGTTCTCATGTCCGACCAGCCGAAGAAGCTCAACCGGAGGAGTTTTCTCACGGGTTTTACCGTCGCCTCTGCTGGGGCTGCGGTGTCTGCAGCGTCGGCGTGCGCGGGACAGGAGGGAGGCGGGGCGTCGATAAGCGATGCCATGGCTTCCGCTGAACCGGAACTCGTGGCATCGGTGGTCGAGTTTGATGGCCCGCACCAGGCGGGGATCGCAACGCCTGGGCAAGCGCTGTTGAACCTTGTGGCGTTTACTGTTCGCGCGGACGTTGACCGGGAGGGGATTCGACGACTACTGAAGCTCTGGACCGATGATGCCCGGCGACTATGTGCAGGCCACACTCCACTAGGGGATCTGGAACCGGAAATGGTTACAGTGCCAGCCAACATGACCATCACCTGTGGCTTTGGTAGTAAGTTCTTTGATCTGATTGGTAACCCTGACCTGCGTCCTGAATGGTTGGCACCCTTACCTGCGTTTTCTAGGGACAAACTTGATGATGCCTGGGGTGAAGCGGACATCGTGTTGCAGCTGTGTGCGGATGATCCCACAACACTTGCGCATGCCACCCGACACATGATTCGGGCCGGCGTGGATTACGTGGCGACCCGGTGGATGCAACAAGGGTTCCTTTCCGCCCATGGGGCGCACAGTGCTGGTGAAACACCACGAAACCTATTCGGGTTGAAAGACGGAACCGTGAACCCCAGGTCTGATGCCGATTTTGATGACATCGTGTGGATTGATCAGGGGCCCAGCTGGGTGCAGGGAGGTACCTGCATGATTGTCAGACGTATTTCCATGAACATGGATACCTGGGAGATCCTTGACCGGGGATCCAGGGAGATTGCTTTCGGGCGGAAGCTTGACAGCGGTGCCCCATTGACCGGTGACTGGGAGTTTGACACCCCCGACTATTCCGCAGTGGATAACTACGGTATTCCGCTCATTGATCGCATGAGCCACATGGCGCGCTCCACTAACCCGGTGGATAAGCCTGGGCAGAAGATCGCCCGACGCGCCTACAACTATGACCTTCCGCCCCAGCCAGGAAGCGAGCAAAGCTCGAATTCAGGGTTGGTATTTATTTGCTTCCAGAAGGATCCCCGAGAGCAGTTCATTCCCATCCAGGAACGGTTGGATGAAGGCGACCGGATCAACCAATGGACCACGCATATCGGTTCGGCTGTGTTTTTCTGCCCGCCTGGGGTAGATGAGGCTGGGGGAGATCGTGGCAAATATTGGGGTGCTGGGCTGTTCGACGCGGCGTAAACATGAGCCGGGGCGAGATATCGGCTCGTTGATGCCAACTAGAGTGTGGCTTCGGCCTCGGGGTAGGATGTGCACATGCAGTTGGCATTTCTGGATTGAGGTAGGTCAACTGTGCATCCATTGCGGGGGCGGCCAGGTATGCCGCACTCGCCTGAGCACAAGAAGGAGCACGGTAGTTCCGTGAATAATGTGTCTGTAAAGAGCAGCAGTTTCCCGTCATTTTCTGTCCCAGCCGGTACTGCAGTGGGGGCTGCGATGAGGGATCTGGAGTTGCCGAATAAAGGTGAAAGCGCCATCGTGTGCGTTCGCGATAACAACGGCAACCTCAAAGACCTTTCTTTTATTCCAGAGGAGACTACTGAGTTCACGCCGGTCCCAGCGCACAGTCCCGACGGGCGCGCAGTGATTCGGCATTCGGCAACGCATGTGCTAGCACAGGCCGTGCAGGCAGAGTTCCCAGGGACGAAGCTGGGTATTGGTCCAGCTATTGATAACGGTTTCTATTACGACTTTGACGTGGAAGAGCCGTTCACCCCAGAGGATTTGAAGCGCATTGAAAAGCGCATGAAGAAAATCATCAAGTCAGGCCAGAAGTTTGAGCGCCGCGTGTATGAATCGCTGGAAGATGCGCGGGAGGCTCTGAAGAACGAACCCTACAAGCTGGAGCTGATTGAAGATAAAGGCAATGTGGATCCCGACTCGGACGAGGCCACCGAAGTGGGGGCTGGTGAACTGACCGGTTACTACAACGTCAACCCCCGAACAGGTGAGGTGGAGTGGTACGACCTCTGCCGTGGACCGCACGTGCCGACGACGCGATATATTCCCGCATTTGCGCTGACCAGATCCTCTGCTGCTTACTGGCGCGGCGACCAATCTAATGCGGGATTGCAGCGTATCTACGGCACGGCATGGGAATCCAAGGAAGCGCTTGAGGAGTATCAGACGATGCTCGCCGAAGCGGAAAAACGCGACCACCGCAGGTTGGGGGCAGAGCTGGATTTATTTAGCTTCCCCGATGAGATTGGATCTGGTTTCCCCGTGTTCCATCCGAACGGTGGCATCGTGCGGTTGGAGATGGAGGAGCATTCCCGCCGTCGGCATATCGCATCTGGATACTCCTTTGTCAACACTCCGCACTTGACCAAAGGTGACTTGTTTGAAAAGTCTGGTCATCTGGACTTTTATGCAGATGGCATGTTTCCACCCATGCAGCTGGATGGGGAAACCGACGCTGATGGCAATGTGACAAAGCAGGCGCAAGATTACTACGCCAAGCCGATGAACTGCCCGATGCACAATTTGATCTTTGCTTCACGCGGTCGTTCTTACCGCGAGTTGCCGTTGCGGTTGTTTGAGTTCGGGACGGTATACCGCTACGAAAAGTCGGGTGTGATCCAGGGATTGACGCGTGCTCGCGGCTTCACCCAGGATGATGCGCACATTTACTGCACCGAAGACCAGCTGGAAGAAGAACTGACAACAGTTCTGGAGTTCATCATTTCACTACTTCGGGATTACGGCCTTGATGATTTTTACCTGGAGCTGTCCACCAAAGATCCCAATAAGTTTGTTGGTCTGGACGAGATTTGGGAAAAATCGACAGCGATTCTGCAACGCGTTGCCGATAATTCTGGACTTGATTTGGTTCCTGACCCAGGTGGGGCAGCATTCTACGGTCCGAAGATTTCAGTGCAGGCGCGCGATGCGATTGGCCGCACCTGGCAAATGTCTACGGTGCAGTTGGACTTCAACTTGCCAGAACGGTTCAACCTGGAATATACGGCCCCTGACGGCTCGAAGAAGCGCCCAATCATGATCCACCGCGCCCTGTTTGGGTCGATTGAGCGATTCTTTGGGGTGCTGTTAGAACACTATGCCGGCGCATTCCCGGCATGGCTTGCTCCACATCAGGTGGTGGGCATCCCCGTCGCAGAGGAGTTCGTGCCGTATCTGGAAAACGTGTGCGCGCAGTTACGCGAGCGGGGTATTCGCGCAGCTGTGGATACCTCGGATGATCGTATGCAGAAAAAGATCAGGAACCACACGACTGGCAAGGTTCCGTTTATGCTGCTTGCTGGTGCTCGTGACGCAGAGAACAATGCCGTGAGTTTCCGCTTCCTTGATGGCACTCAGGTTAATGGTGTGCCTATCGCCGAGGCGGTGAATGTCATTGAGTCGTGGGTTCGTGAGCGTGTCAATGATCAACCAAGCGAGGAATCTTTTGCTTCCCGACGATAATCACGATGCTGACGGCGCGCAGGATGATGCCGTGGTAGACCACGGCGTCGGCACGCCTGACCGGTTGCAGCGTCTGTGGGCACCGTACCGCATGAGCTACATCGCGAAGGGTGTGCAGGACTCTCACTCGGCCACTGTAGGGCGTGATCCTTTTATCGAGGTGCCGAAAATGTCGGACGAGGACGGGCTGATCATTGCGCGTGGCGAGTACGTCTTCTGCGTGCTGAACCTTTACCCCTATAATGCTGGGCATATGATGGTTGTTCCATACCGCAAGGTGGCAAATCTGGAGGATTTGACACTGGTGGAATCAAGCGAGCTGATGGAATTCTCACGGACTGCCATTCGGGTGCTGAAAACGGTATCTCATCCTGATGCCATTAACTGGGGGTGCAACCTCGGGCGAGCCTCGGGCGGTTCGGTTGGGGATCACCTGCACTTGCACATTGTCCCGCGCTGGTCGGGCGACGCGAACTTTATGACGGTCATTGACGGCACAAAAGTACTCCCGCAGGTGCTGCGAGAAACTCGCCGACTGTTGGCGGAAGGGTGGATCGCGCTTGACGACGCCCCGGGGGCCGCCCATGCTTAGTGTCCATGGCCGTAAGCCCGCCGCCGTTGTTATGGAACCGGTGGCGAAAGCCCTGTTGAAGCTTGGCATGAGTCCCAATGTGGTAACTGTTGCTGGGGCAGTAGTGACCATCGCTATCGCGGTGATCCTGATCCCAACAGGGCATGTGGTGTGGGCGGCTGTGTTGTCTGGCTTGTTTGCCGCATTTGACATGTTGGATGGCACTATGGCGCGGCTCGCTGGTGGTGGTACAAAATTTGGCGCGACGTTGGACGCGAGTTGTGATCGCATCACGGATGGTGCACTGTTTTCTGCCATCACCTGGTGGTTGATTTTTGGCTACGGTGCTGGACAGCCATTGATCGTTGCGTCGTTTGTGGTGCTTGTGTCCTCGCAGGTTATTTCCTATGTGAAGGCACGTGGGGAAGCCAGTGGGTTCACTATGGTTGGTGGCTTGGTGGAACGCCCAGAGCGCTTGATCGTCGGGTTAATGGGAATTGGTTTGACCGGTCTGGGGGTGCCGTACGCTATTGATGTCGCTATATGGCTGCTGGCTGCAGGGTCAGTGTTTACGGTTGGGCAGCGCCTCATCATGGCAGCACAGTCACCGCGCTCTGATGATCTGTGCGCGCCGCCGACCGGAGTGGCGGAAACAACCTCGGTTGAGGAGATGAACTAGGTGGCGGCGCGTGATCTTACTGCCACTGCGTATCTTGCTGGGTGGCGGATTGTTAAGTTTTTGCCACAGCCTGTGGCGCGTTGTGTGTTTAATGTCGCGGCTGACCTTGCATGTTGCTGGGGTCGGGGTGGTGGCCAGTCGGTGGAACAGTTGCGGAGGAACTTGGGACGAGTTGTGGGCGTCGATACCGTGACGGATTCCCTAGTGCGGGCGGCCATGCGATCCTATGCGCGCTATTGGATGGAGGCTTTTCGGCTTCCATCATTGGCTTCTTCTACGACACTGCTTGCGGAACTTGATAGTAGTGTGCAGGGAGTTAGTGGGCTGGATCGTTCCATTGAATCGGGAAGGGGCGTGATACTGACGCTTCCGCACTCGGGAAACTGGGATATGGCGGGCGTGTGGCTTGTGCACCACGCCGGAACGTTCACAACTGTAGCTGAACGCTTGAAACCAGAAGTGCTGTACGAGGCGTTTGTGGAGTATCGTGAGTCCTTGGGTTTCGAGGTTCTGGCCTTGACTGGGGGACAGCCACCGTTTTCGCGTCTTATGGAGGTGTTGAATCAGGGTGGTGTGGTGTGCTTGATGGGGGAGCGTGACCTCAAACGCAGTGGCGTGGACGTGTCGTTTTTTGGCGAGTTGACAAAAATGCCAGCGGGCCCTGCAGAGCTGGCACGTCGAACCGGAGCAGCCTTGCATGTAGCACATTGTTTCTTTGATGGTGACGGGTGGGGCTTTAGCATTTCCGAAGAAATTACAGTGGGTGAGGTGCAAGAAACTGTTCAGCGGATTGCCGATGAGTTCGCAGTGCATATTGCGCGGCACCCCGTTGATTGGCATATGCTTCAGCCCCAGTGGTTGGCGGATCTGACATGAAAATTGGCATGGTATGCCCTTACTCTTTTGACGAGCCAGGGGGAGTTCAAGCACATATCCTTGACTTGGCTGAGCATTTTATAGCTCAGGGACATCATGTTGAGGTGCTGGGGCCGTGTTCTGATAACACGGATGTCCCCTCCTTCGTCATGAAAGGCGGGCGTTCCATACCAATTCGTTACAACGGTTCCGTGGCACGACTTGCGTTGGGGCCACATATGGACCGCTACATCCGCAGCTTTATCACCAATGGCAATTTCGACGTGTTGCATATCCATGAACCCAACTCGCCTAGCTATTCCATGCGTACGTTGCGTTTAGTCGAAGGGCCCATCGTGGCTACGTACCATGCCTCAAGCAGTGGTTCGCTGCTGCTCAAGGCGGCTCTGCCTGCGCTCCGACCCCTGTTGGAGAAGATTCGCGGGGGTATTGCAGTCTCAGAAATGGCGAGGCGCTGGCAAGTTGAACAGCTGGGCGGTGACTCGGTGCTGATTCCCAACGGTGTGGACACAGCACGGTTTAGGAAGGCCCAGGCGCCTCGTGCTGAGGATGATGAACGCCCGCTAGAGATTGTTTTTCTGGGACGCCTTGATGAGCCGCGAAAAGGCCTAGACATTTTGCTCGCAGCTCTGGCCCAAGTGCAACGCCCCTTTCATTGCACAGTGATTGGCGGTGGCACTCCCCGGCATGTTCCCAACGTCACCTACGCTGGTCGCGTCAGTGACCAGGAGAAAGCAGAGATTTTGGGACGAGCAGACATCTATGTCGCCCCCAACACAGGAGGCGAGAGCTTTGGCATCGTCTTAGTGGAGGCTATGGCCGCAGGTTGCACTGTGGTGGCAAGCGACATTGAGGCGTTCCGCACGGTGTGCAACGCCGATTCTGCCGAACCCGCCGGATTACTATTTGCCAATGGTGATAGCGCTGATCTTGCGCGCTCACTTCAACAGCTTATCGACGCCCCGGCTGAACGCGCTGTGCTTCAACAACGTGGCCGAGAGCGGGCTGCGGTTTTTGACTGGGATAAAGTTTCAGAGGAAGTCATGCGCGTCTATGAGACGGTGGCCGATGGAACGAAAGTGCACATGCGATGATGATCGTCTATATTTTGCTCACTATGTCGCTCACGGCGTTGATGCTGTGGGCGTTTTTCACGGCACAACGTCTTAACCGCCTGCACATTCGCACCGACTCTGCATTGCAATCCCTGCAAGCTGCGTTGGATAGGCGAGCCGCAGTGGTGACAGCGATCCTTCCCGAGGCAGCGGCGCTAGCAAGCGCCGCTGAAAGTGTCCCGTTAACCAGTACGTCATTTCGCGCACGAGCCTCGGTGGAGCGATCCCTTACCGAGCGCATTAGTGCGTTGGAATCGCAGTTGTCGTCCCAGGCGGCGGCGTTATTATCAGATTCGACAACCAGGGTCCAGCTTGCTCGACGTTTTTATAACGACGCCGTGAGTGATACTCGCGCACTTCGAACACGTCCACTAGTGCGGATCCTCCGTTTGGGGGGAACGGCGCAGCTACCGAACTATTTTGAGCTTGCCGACAGCGCCGGGGATGTCTGAGCGGTGGTTTGGACGGGCGTCGAAAAGCAGGGCCGGGGGTAGAAAACGGGTGGTGATGCGAGGATCATTTAAGCAGGGAATAAGCATATTAAAAGTCACAACAGCCACAGCTGTAACAAAGACTTCTAAATGTTCGATTTATGGATAAAATAGTTCCGGCTGGGAACCTGCACCTTTTGTGGATATATCAGCATGTTGAATGGTACGGATACGACAACGGATTAAGGAGAGCGGAATGGCAATATCGCGTTCTAAGTCTCCTTTCCGGGTGGTGTCAGTCGTTGCCGCAGTGGTGATACTGGGAGCGGGTAGTTTTCTGCTTGTGTCTCAGCGGGACGGCGGTGACGATTTTTACGTCAACCCTGTGGCCTCAAAGGCTGAGAAACCGCAAGGGATTTCCGTGGGTTATCGGTCAGCTGTACTTGTTGGTGATCAAGACAACACCGTCTCTATGTCGGTGGAAGATCTTGACCCCGCCGCCGTACATGCTGCAAAAGAGTACCTTGGCGAGGGGATATTCACCACGCCGATGGAGGTATCTACGCAGTCACCGCTTACTGGCAAGGTGAAAATGACGCGCACGTACCCAGAACCACTGCCGGCTGAGGCAAGCGCATCGTTCGTGTACTACGATGAGAAAACTCATCACTGGAAACCAGTAAATTCCATCTTGTCGAGTGACCGCCGCGTACTGACCACCGAAGTGGATCACCTTTCCCTATGGTCAGATTTTGTTACGGCGCCAACGCAGGTATTGGAATCCATAACCAGCAGTTGGGAAGCCGATGACATTTCAGTCAAGGGCATTGGCGATTTTGCTGTGAGCGCTGACAATACCCTGGAAGAAACCAACTACACGGCAGCTATTCCGCCAACCAGTAACGCGGCACCCAGCCAACTTGCAACACCATCAACTGTGCCTGATCAACGTTCTTCTGAGTCGGCATCACCCACGCCCGGTGCAGTGCCCTCTGAAAAGCGCTCTGATGCCCCCTCTGAGGTGCAGAAACCGCAGAAGCAGAGCACAGTTACCGTGACTGAGTTCGAGTACTTCCGTCCTATTGACTACAATGGTCAGATGAAGCCCGGCTTCGCTGGAACACATACCAATTCAACAGGAGGCGGCGCCATAAACGCCAATTCCTGCGTTGATTCCCCATACTCTGACAAAGAGGGCATTATGCAGTGTGGGAGCAACGCCGATAATTTCCCTGTGTGTTACCAAGGGCCAGCTACACAAGAAACGCCTTCTGTGTACTGCTCACGCGACCCAAAGGATACCACCATGATCGTGTTGCCTTATACAGGTGAATTTCGGCAATTTGCACAAGAGCCGACGCGCCCGTGGAGAATCGATTTGGAAGACGGTAAGAGCTGCGTAGCCATCAGCGGCGGCGCGCGTGGGAACAGCCCAGATGGACCGGTGGCTACCTATCGGTGTGACAATGGGACAGCGACTGGTGCTGGATCCATGTTTGTGATTGCTTCGCAGGCAGAACCATTTGACAATGGGATAGATGTCCGTGGTGATGTCTGGTTTGCTCAAATTGGAGATATGGGTACTAATGACACGCCAACAACATCCCCCACACCTGTTGGGGTAAAGAGAGTTTACTATGCGTCTTATGCGCAATAGTTAGAAAGGCCTGCGGTAGATGCGACCTCAATACGCGGCCGGTCGTGCTACCGCGGGGGTGATTGGGGTCTGCGCCCTTGCGTGACTGCGGCGCAGACCCCGCTTTATATATTTTTATGTTCTAGGTATGCCCAATGCTAGAGTCCCACGCCACGTTTGGTTAGACTGAACAGGTCCGTCTAGCATTGGGCTTGAAATAACCCGTGAGCTGTAGGAGATCAACACCACAATGAGCACCAACCCCACCCATGGTACTGCCCGCGTCAAGCGAGGATTGGCTGAGATGTTGAAGGGCGGCGTGATTATGGACGTCGTCACCCCCGAACAGGCGAAAATCGCCGAGGACGCTGGTGCCACCGCCGTGATGGCGTTGGAGCGTGTGCCTGCTGATATTCGCGCACAGGGCGGTGTGTCCAGGATGTCCGATCCGGACATGATCGAGGGCATCATCAATGCAGTATCCATTCCTGTGATGGCCAAAGCGCGCATCGGGCATTTTGTTGAGGCGCAGGTGCTGCAGTCGCTGGGAGTGGATTTCATTGATGAATCCGAAGTGCTGACCCCGGCTGACTACTCCAATCACATTGATAAATTCGACTTCACGGTTCCCTTCGTCTGTGGAGCAACCAACCTGGGTGAGGCACTGCGCCGAATCAACGAGGGCGCGGCCATGATTCGCTCTAAGGGTGAGGCAGGCACGGGTGATGTCTCCAATGCTGTGACGCATATGCGCACCATCCGTGCGGAGATCAACCGGTTGAAGTCCATGGCCGAAGACGAACTGTATGTAGCGGCCAAGGAGCTGCAGGCACCCTACGAACTGGTTCGCGAGGTAGCCGAAACGGGCAAGCTTCCCGTAGTGCTGTTTACCGCTGGTGGTATTGCGACGCCTGCCGACGCCGCAATGATGATGCAACTGGGTGCCGAGGGTGTGTTCGTGGGATCCGGTATTTTCAAGTCCGGCGACCCCGAAAAGCGCGCACGCGCCATTGTGCAGGCCACCCAGAACTATGAAGACCCGGCGACCATCTCGCAGGTTTCTCGCGGTCTGGGCGAGGCTATGGTGGGCATCAATGTTGATGACATTCCTGTTCCGCATCGCCTGGCAGAGCGCGGCTGGTAAATTCCATTAGCCACTCTATGTGCCCCCTCAGGGGGCATTTTTGTTGGCTTCTGTTGATGGTGCCGTATCCTCTGGCCATGGCTGATATTGAATTCATTCTGAATGTGGAGCACATTGATCGCGATATTTTCCGCGGTCCTGTAGTGGAGTCGAACCTGCAACGTACTTTTGGCGGTCAGGTGGCCGCGCAGACGCTTGTTGCGGCGACTAAAACCGTGGGCAATGAGTATCAGGTGCATTCGCTGCATGGCTATTTTGTTGCCCCGGGTCGCTCTACCAAACCCACGGTTTTTATGGTGGACCGCATCCGCGATGGCAGGAGTTTTTGTTCCCGCCAAGTGAAGGCGGTACAGGACGGTCAAGCGATTTTTGTGATGCAGGCCAGTTTCCATCGTAAGGGTGACCAGGGCATTTCACACCAGGATAGGATGCGCGCCGTTCCAGATCCTGAATCAATAGTTATGGATACCTCCAGCATGCACCACACCACGAAGGCGCTGTTGGAGGAATGGTCCGAGTGGGATATTCGGGTTGTTCCTAGTGATCAGTTTCAACACAACCCCTACACGCCAAGCCAACAGGTGGTATGGTTCCGCTCGAAAGCGAAACTGCCTGACGATGATACTTTTCACGTGTGCACTTTGACGTACATGTCCGATATGACGCTGCTGCAATCGGCGCTGGTTCCACACCAGGATGCTCAGGTTCAGGAGGCGTCGCTGGATCACGCGTTATGGTTCCTTCGTCCGTTTCGTGCCGACGATTGGCTGCTGTATGATCAGGTCTCGCCTTCTGCGGACAATGGTCGTGCCTTGACTCAGGGCAAGATTTTTGACCGGCAGGGAAACTTGGTGGCAGTTGTGACGCAGGAGGGGTTGGCGCGTAGTCTCAAACCTGGCACCAAAGCCATTCCTCTTACCACCTTGACGTAAAGGCAGACAACAGTGATCGGTATTTTGGCCGTGCAAGGCGGTGTCCGTGAGCATGAGCTTGTTCTAGATGAGCTGGGGGTTCAACATCGTCAGGTGCGCCGTGTGGAGCACCTCAACGGACTTTCTGGGATTATTCTCCCCGGTGGCGAATCCACCACCATGTCTAAACTCCTTGAACTTGGTGGTCTACTGCGCCCGCTTATCGACGCCTTGACATCCGGCCTTCCTGCATACGGCACATGCGCCGGCATGATTCTGCTGGCATCAGAGGTGTTGGATACCCGGCCCGACGCGCGGTGCCTCGGCGCGCTCGATATCACTGTTCGGCGTAATGCTTTCGGGCGTCAGGTGGATTCTTTTGAAGCGGACCTTGATTTCCACGGTATAGACTCCCCGGTTCCTGCGGTGTTTATCCGCGCCCCGTGGGTTGAGCGCGTTGGTGATGGGGTTGAAGTGCTAGCCACAGTGCCGTCGGGTCCTGCGTCTGGCGCAGTGGTGGCGGTGCGTAGCGGTCGTGTACTGGCAACGTCATTTCACCCCGAATGCACCGGAGACGCCCGCGTACATGAGATGTTTCTTGCCATGGTGTCGGAGGCAGGCTATGTGCACGAAGTATAATTGGGCAGATTCCCTAATACTGTTTACAGTGACGACGAAAGGTTTTTGATGTCCGGCCACTCAAAATGGGCAACCACCAAGCATAAGAAGGCCGCGAACGATGCTAAGCGGGGCAAGGAATTTGCCAAGCTGATTAAAAACATCGAAGTCGCGGCACGTACCGGCGGTGGTGATCCAGCGGCCAACCCAACGTTGGATGACATGATCAAAAAGGCCAAGAAGGCTTCGGTCCCCAACGACAATATCGAGCGTGCCCGCAAACGCGGTTCTGGTGAAGAAGCAGGCGGAGCCGACTGGGAAACCATTATGTACGAAGGTTATGGCCCCAATGGTGTAGCAATACTCATTGAATGCCTGACCGATAACCGCAACCGTGCGGCGACGGAAGTACGTACCGCTATGACGAAAAACGGCGGAAACATGGCCGAGTCTGGTTCAGTGGCGTACTTGTTCACCCGCAAGGGCGTGGTGTTGGTGGCCAAAGGCGAGCTCACCGAGGATGACGTCCTGATGGCTGTGCTGGACGCTGGGGCTGAAGAGGTCAACGACTTAGGCGAACAGTTCGAGGTTGTCTCTGAAGCTGGTGACATGCTGGCGGTAAAGAATGCGTTGACGGAAGCGGGGATCGATGTGGATGAAGCGGATTCCGATTTCCGCGCATCCGTTCAGGTCCCGCTCGAAGCTGATGGTGCGCGCAGGATTTTCCGAATCATTGATGCGTTGGAAGACAGCGACGACGTGCAAAACGTGTACACCAACATGGACATTAGCGATGAGGTTGCCGCGCAGCTGGACATCTAAAGCGCCTGTATGAGTACCCCTGTACGGGCTCGGGAACGGTGGGGTACTCGGGGCGTCGATAAGCAACACTGCTGATCTGTGGCGCGTTCGGCCGCGGAATCGCAATTGTGTGCTAAGTTGATGGGGTGGAACTGAGCGGGAAAGGAACGATCGGCCGGTGAACTTGGAGGGGCTGCGCGTCATGGGCATCGACCCAGGACTGACGCGCTGCGGATTGTCGGTCGTGCAAGCAGGACAAGGTCGGGCGGTGCTTCCCGTCGCTGTTGGTGTGGTCCGCACGCCGCCCAGCGCTGACCTTACAGAACGATTGCTGCGGCTCAGCAACGCTGTGAACGAATGGATGGATGATTATACCCCTGACGTTGTAGCGATCGAGCGCATCTTCGAACGCGGCAACGTGTCCACCGTCATGCACACCGCCCATGCTGTGGGAGTGCTGGTGCTTGCAGCGGCGCAACGCAGTATTTCTGTGCACATGTACACGCCCAGCGAAGTGAAAAAAGCCGTGTCAGGCAATGGTCGTGCGGACAAAAAACAAATGACCGCCATGATTACCCGCATTCTCGGTCTTAGCGAAGCGCCTAAACCTGCCGATGCCGCCGATGCTCTTGCGCTAGCGGTATGCCACTGTTGGCGAGCACCACTACTGCTGCGCCAAGAACACACATATGCGCAAGCGGAGGCTCAACGCCGTCATCAACAAGGGCGGCTAGGAAAAGCTAAAGCTGATTTCAATGCCTCGAAGAAATCCACCTCACCAGCTCAAAGGAGTCCTCAACAATGATCTCATCCCTTCGCGGCCCCGTTATTGATATCGGACTCAATAGTGCTGTCGTGGAATGCGGCGGTGTTGGATACCTTTTCAGTGCCACCCCGCAAACCCTCGCCGAACTCAGTCGAGGTGAGGAAGCAACCGTGTTGACACTGCTGATCGTCCGCGAAGACTCCATGAGCCTCTACGGATTCAAAGATGCAGCAAGCAGGGATCTGTTTAGTACCTTGCTCGGGGTATCTGGGGTTGGGCCGCGCCTTGCCCTTGCCGTGCAGTCCGTGTTTAACACCGCCGACTTCGCACAGGCTGTGACTCGTGGCGATGCCAAAGCTCTCCAACGCGTTCCAGGCGTGGGCAAGCGTGGTGCTGAGCGCATGATCGTTGAACTTAAAGAAAAGGTATCCGCGTTTGTTGATGCCGCTGCTGAGGGCAGTGATGGTTCTGCGGACCTCGCGACAGCAAACGCGGAGCCCTTGCCATACGGCAGCGCGGTGACGGAACAAGTTGTCGAAGCGCTCATGGGTCTGGGCTTCAACGAAAAACAGGCCACCGCTGCGGTAGAAAGCACCCTGGCGACGCACGCCGAGGCCGATAATTCCACACTGCTGCGTGCAGCACTAGCCACGCTGTCAAGCTAGGACAAACAACTCAAAAAGCAAGGTAGGTTGTAGCCATGGCGGACGTGGAAAAAACAGAATTTAACCTTCCCGCAGGTAAGGGCCCTGGAAGGGGAGGCGCACACGCCGGCGGCAGGCCGACTGACAGCGCGATCGATGCCAACGCCCAAGCCGGTGACAATGATCTGGAAACAAACTTGCGGCCGAAGAGCCTGGAAGAGTTTATTGGTCAGCCGAAGGTTCGCAATCAGCTTGACCTTGTGCTGACCGGTGCCCGGAACCGTGGTGTTGCACCCGACCACGTGCTGCTTTCTGGGCCGCCCGGACTGGGCAAAACAACGATGGCCATGATTATCGCTCAAGAGTTAGGCACCAGTCTCCGCATGACATCCGGTCCTGCACTGGAACGAGCCGGGGACTTGGCTGCCATGCTGTCAAACCTGATGGAGGGCGACGTTCTTTTTATTGACGAGATTCACCGTATCGCCAGGCCAGCGGAAGAAATGCTGTACATGGCGATGGAAGACTTCCGCATTGACGTGATTGTGGGTAAGGGGCCCGGTGCGACGTCGATACCCTTGGAGATCGCGCCGTTTACCCTGGTGGGGGCAACGACGCGTTCGGGTATGCTGACTGGCCCGCTGCGTGACCGCTTTGGGTTTACGGCCCAAATGGAATATTACGACGTTCCCGATCTCACGCGGGTGGTTACACGTGCCGCAAAAATTTTGAATGTGAGCATTAATCATGATGCGGCTGAGGAAATTGCTTCACGCTCGCGAGGCACACCGCGCATAGCCAATCGCCTGCTTCGTCGCGTCCGTGATTTTGCCGAAGTGTATTCGGATGGGCACGTGGATTTAGGGGCTGCGAAGGCGGCGCTATTGCTGTTTGATGTGGATGAACGCGGGTTGGATCGACTTGATCGTGCGGTGCTGAATGTTCTGGTGAAAGGCCATGGCGGTGGTCCTGTTGGAGTCAGTACGTTGGCTATTGCGGTGGGGGAGGAACCGTCGACAGTTGAGGAAGTGTGTGAGCCGTATTTGGTGCGCGCTGGCATGATCGCTCGTACTGGTCGTGGACGGGTTGCCACTGCTGCCGCGTGGCGGCATGTAGGGTTGGAACCTCCCGAGGGGACAATAGGTGGCTATGAATAAAACTCGGTACATGGTATAGCTGGGGTGCGCCGACAAGGTTAAATCTGGCAGACTGTGACGTTATGGACGTGAACCAACTAGTGCTTCTTGGTTTGATACTTGTGGTTTTTCTTGCGCCAATGTTCTTTCAGATGCGTCGTCAACAGCGGCAGCTGAATGACATCAAGACTGTGCAGGAAGGGCTGGCAGTGGGCGATGCTGTTGTCACAAGTTCCGGTGTGCATGGGACAATCACAGCTCTGCGGCCCACCGAGGTTGAGTTGGAGGTGGCACCAGGTGTGGTGCTTACCTGGGAGCGCGCGGTCATTGTGAGGCGTGCGACGCCAACCGAACCGGTGAGTAATTCCAATACACAACCCGGTGATAACGCTGAAAATGATTCAGCGTAACCTAATCATGTTAATGAAGCGTTAAGGCGCATCTTTTTGTTTTGTATATAAGGAGAAAGTCCATTGGCTTCCCAAGGCCGAAGAACCCGTATTGGACAGTCACGGTGGCCTAAACAGGCGCTTGCTTTGTTTGTGCTGCTCTTGGCGATTGTCTACGCGCTCATCTTCTTCCTTCCTGATCGCAGTCCGATCCCAAAGTTGGGTATTGACCTGCAGGGCGGAACCCGCGTCACCCTCGTTCCGCAGGGTGAGCGCCCCACATCCGAGCAGCTTGCTCAGGCTCGGACGATTCTGGAAAACCGCGTCAACGGCATGGGTGTGTCCGGCGCCAGTGTGGTCACTGATGGTGACACGTTGGTGATTACGGTCCCGGGTGATGATACGTCGCAGGCGCGAGCTCTTGGCCAAACATCGCAGTTGCTTTTCCGTCCGGTGTCTAATCTGGCCACCCCGGAATCAGTGGCGGCGTTTAGTCCTGTTTTGACGGAGATGGCGAATCGCTGGGTGGAAAACGGCATTGTCACGCCTGATCAGGCTAATCAGTCCATGGATGCCATAGCCAACCTGATTAACCAGAATGTTCAGGAAGGTGGCGAGCGCCTAGAGGTCACTAAGGTCACAGCAACTGCACCGAAGGAGCCCGCAAATTCCATTGCCGCCGCAGAGCAGCGAAGCAAGGTTACTGAGGTGCTACGGCAAGATCGTCAGTCTGTTGATCCCGCCATTCAGTTATCCGCGTACGCTCTGCTGCAGTGTGAAGCTGGAAGTAAAGACATGGACCCGATTGCGGGTACCGACGACCCCGCTAAGCCCCTTGTTGCCTGTGACCCAAGCCAGGGCCAAAAGTACGTGCTCGCTCCCGCACCTTTGCTTGTGGGGGAGACGGATCAGGAACATGGTAAACGTCTGTCTGGTAACGAGATTGATACCAGCCGCCCCATCACGGGTGGTCTGAACCCGCAGAACGGGCAGATGGAAGTCAACTTTGCGTTCAAGTCAAATGATAATGAGCCGGGTGGATCCACCTGGGCAGCTTTGACGCAGGAGAACCTGCAGCGTCAGGTTGCTGTGACGCTTGATTCGCAGGTTATTTCCGCACCGGTGATTCAGTCTGCGACTCCTCCAGGAAGTGGTACTTCCATCACAGGGCGTTTCACTGAGCAGGAGGCCACCGATCTGGCCAATAACCTGCGTTACGGCGCACTACCATTGAGCTTTGCGGGTGAGAACGGCGAGCGCGGCGGGACGTCGGTAACCATCCCCGCAACCTTGGGCTTTGCATCACTACGTGCAGGTTTGATTGCTGGTTTGGTGGGCTTGGCACTGGTCAGCTTGTTTGCGCTGGCTTATTACCGCGTGTTTGGTGTGCTGGCTGTGTTCTCGTTGTTTGCCTCGGGCGCACTGGTCTACGGTTCACTGGTCTTGTTGGGTCGGTGGATTGGTTATTCGTTGGATCTGGCCGGCATTGCGGGCTTGATCATTGGTATTGGTACAACAGCGGACTCCTTTGTGGTGTTCTACGAACGCATTAAGGATGAAGTTCGTGATGGACGAACGTTCCGATCGTCGGTTCCGCGGGCGTGGAACCGTGCAAAGCACACCATTTTGTCAGGTAACTTCGTCTCCCTGATTGCGGCTGTTGTGCTCTACGTGCTGGCTGTGGGTGATGTGAAGGGCTTTGCCTTCACATTGGGCTTGACCACTATCTTTGACCTTGTGATCACCTTCCTGGTGACTGCTCCGATGGTGATTCTGGCGTCCCGTGTGCCATGGTTCTCCAAGCCCGCCGTCAATGGTTTGGGCAAGGTTATGCAGGTCGCCAAGAACCGTCGCGCAGCTGGTGAGGTGTTGCCTGCCGATCAAGCCGCTGAGCAGAGCGATTCGGATGACGAAAAGAAAGAGGATAACTAACCATGACTAACGCTGGAACTCTTTCACGCCTTTACACAGGTGAAGGTGGACTTGACTTCGTTGGCCGTCGCCGGTTGTGGTACAGCATCACTGGTGTGCTGCTTCTGGTGTGTCTGCTGGCTATTATTTTCCGGGGTTTTACCCTAGGGATTGATTTCCAGGGCGGTACCAAGATGAACATGCCTGCCGGTGACACGGAAACATCGCAGGTGGAAGAAGTGTTTACACAGGCAACTGGTGTGACCCCGCAGTTAGTGCAGGTGGTTGGCTCTGGTGACTCCCGCATTCTGGAAATTAACTCAGAGCGTCTGACAGATGACCAGATCAACAAAGCTCGCTCTGCGCTGTTTGAGCGGTTCCAACCGAAGGACGCGACGGGCGTGGCTAACCCGGATGCGGTGGGTGATTCCACAGTATCCGAGTCTTGGGGCTCGACCATTACTTACCGCATGCTTATCGCGTTGGGTGTGTTCTTCATTCTGATCTTCCTCTACATTGCCTTCCGTTTCGAACGCGATATGGCCATTGCTGCTCTTGCGGCTCTGGGTGTCGACGCCGTGGTCATAGGCGGTACCTACGCTCTGATCGGGTTTGAGGTCAGTCCAGCAACCATTATTGGTTTGCTCACGGTGTTGGCGTTCTCTCTGTACGACACGGTGGTGGTGTTTGACAAAGTCAAGGAAAACACGGCCGGGTTATTGGATTCCCGCAGGCGCACCTACGCCGAGCAGGCCAACCTAGCCGTGAACCAGACTGTGATGCGTTCTATCTCCACGACGGTGATCTCCGCACTGCCCATTGCGGCGCTAATGGTGATCGCCGTGTGGCTGATGGGTGTGGGAACGCTGAAGGACTTGTCGCTAGTGCAGTTGATTGGCGTTATTGAAGGTACATTCTCATCGGTGTTCTTGGCCACGCCAATCGTTGTGAGCTTGAAAAACCGCCAGCAGAAGTACCGTGCCCACAACAAGGCCGTGGCCCGTGTCCGTGCTCGCCAGGAGGCTGAGGGCGACGTTGATGCGCAGGACGTCGATGATGATGTTGATGCTGCGGCAAGCTCGGCCCACGCTACTGAAACGGTGGCGGCACCCCGGCAGAATACGTCCTTTGGTGCCAGCTGGCGTCCGGACCGGGATCGTTAGCCTGATCGCACTTTAGTCGTATCCAAAATACCGTCTTCCAGCGCAGGTGGAGGGCGGTATTTTGTTACCCCGATGGGCGTTATGGCGGTTGGGGTTTTATACTTATCTAGTTCAAGCCCAGATACCGTCAGGAGTTGTTTGAATGTCTGCTTCCATTCTCACCAACAAGGTGCGGCACAGGCCCTGGTCTGGTGGTAGGAAAGCTGCTGCGATGGTGGGTGCGATTGTGGCATGTGCGACATCGCTGGTGACCTGCTCCTCAGGAAACGACCGCGACATTGATCATTTCGGCTACGGTTTGAGTACGCCCCTGTTCACCACAAACGCGGGCACCAATGTAGGCGCATCAACGCAGGCGGATCTGCTTGCTGGACGCTTATATCCACCGGTGTTTGTGGTGGGACCGTCGGGACAGTTGATTCCCAACCGCGATCTGGCTACTGCAAAAACCATTCCGGGGGAGCCTCAGCGGGTTGAATACGCAATCTCTGAAAATGCAAAATACTCCGACGGTGCGCCGGTGACCTGCAATGATTTCCTTCTGGCATTCCGTGCTGGAAGCATGCCAGAACTTTTTAACTCCCGCATCCCACTGATGGAGCAGGTAGAAAACCTGGAATGCACACCCGGATCAAAGCAATTCACCGTGGTGTTTAAACGTGATATGGGTGCACGCTGGCGGTACCTGTTCGGCCCGGGGACGGTGCTGCCATCGCATGTCATCGCATCCAAAACTGGGAAAAACGAGCAACAACTGGTTGACGAACTGCATGAAGGGGATGTTGACACTCTTCGGCCCATCGCCCAAGTGTGGAGTGATGGTTTCAACCTGGGATCGTTTGATGCACAACTGCAGGTATCTGCGGGTCCGTTCAAGATTGCGGATGTGGGGGAGGACGGCCATGTCACCCTCACTCCCAATGAGCAGTATGTGGGGGATCAACCCGCTTTATCTAAGGTGACGCTCTGGCCGAAGGGAACGGACCTGTCCGCTAAGGCTGCCGACAAAAGCATTGAGGTAGCGGACCTTGTCGGTGAAGCAGATGTTCCATGGGTAGACCGCAACAATTCCAAAAACCCCTTCAACATCAGTAACGCAGTGGGGGATTTGAATGAGCAGTTGGTGCTGGCCAAAGCGGGTGTATTGGCATCGCCAGAGGCCCGACAGGCGTTCGCCGCATGTATTGACATAGCGGCGGTGGCTGAGGAGTCTGCACGCGCCTCTGGTGTGGACGTGAAACCAATGGGTACGCGTTTGACCACCGCTGATGACCCAATTAATCAACAAACAGAGCACATTGGCGCTGCGCATCTTGGGGTGGATATTCCGCGTGCAGAGATGTTACGTGGGCAGACGATTCGTGTGGGCTACATCGCCCCGAATTCGCGCAAAGCGGCGATGGTGGAGAAAATGCGCGCCAGCTGCCAGCCTGCCGGTGTGAATGTTGTTGATGCCTCCGGTGATGCCGGGACTATTCAGGATTTGGCGGTGGATCGGAAGCAGGACAATGGCACCACTCAGCTTGACCCGCGCAAGCTGGATGCGGTGCTGGTGGCCATGGATCCGAATAGCCAGTTCGGTGATGTCAATGCAACATCAGGTGACGTAGAAGCCTTGCGGCAGGGGGAGGAGCGCCTGTGGGTTGACGTGCCGACGATTCCATTGGCAGCTCAGCCCCACACTTTTGTGGTTGATCGCACAATAACTAACGTTGTAGTAAACACCTCGTTGTCAGGCATCGGGTGGAACATGGATCGGTGGCAAGAAAGTAGAAAGAAATGACGTACACTACTGTACGGGAAGCGCTCGCGGACCTGATTCGACTCGTGCCAGATTTCCCAGCTGAGGGTGTGATATTTGAAGATCTCACTCCTGTGTTAGCCAACAAAGACGGTCTGCGCATGGTGATCGACGCGCTTGCCGCCGCAGCCGAACGCTACGACGCTGACCTGATTGGTGGGTTAGATGCGCGAGGATTCCTGCTCGGCTCGGCCGTCGCCTACAAACTGGGGTTGGGCATTGTGGCTATCCGTAAGAAGGGTAAACTGCCGCCACCGGTATTCACCGAGGAATATGCGCTGGAATATGGCGTGGCGGCATTGGAGATACCTGCAGAAGGCATCCCGCTTGCTGGTCAGAAGGTAGTGCTTATCGACGACGTGTTGGCCACCGGAGGCACGCTCGTTGCGGCCCGATCCCTCCTAGAACGACGTGGGGCAACGGTGGTGGGGCACGCGGTGGTGTTGGAAGTTGCTGGCCTTGGTGGACGCGACAAACTAGGAGATACACCGTTGACGGTGGTTAATGCAGACGGTGAGGAAGGTGGGAACAACAAGGGGGCGGATTCGTGAGCGCAGACAACAAGCCGGTCAAACAGCAGGTCAGCATGCGGAGCATGTCTGCTCGTCTTGCCCGAAGCCTTACCGGCAACAGGGTCAAAGTAGACCCGGTGCTCGATCCCTTGGTGAGCATCCATCGGGAAATCCACCCAAAAGCCGATGTGGCGCTGTTGCAACGCGCCTATAACAAGGCTGAACGACTGCACGAAGGGGTATACCGAAAATCAGGTGACCCCTACATCTCACACCCACTAGCTGTGGCCACCATCGCTGCCGAGATTGGCATGGACACCACCACGCTGGTTGCGGCACTTTTGCATGACACGGTGGAAGACACCGACTATTCCATCGACGATCTGGAACACGACTTCGGTGCGGAAGTCGCCCGCCTTGTCGACGGCGTGACCAAACTCGACAAAGTAGCGCTTGGGGCGGCTGCGGAAGCCGAAACAATCAGGAAGATGATTGTAGCGATGAGCCAAGACCCCAGGGTCCTGGTGATCAAGGTGGCTGATCGCCTCCACAACATGCGGACCATGCGTTTTTTGCCGCCGCAGAAACAGGCAAAGAAGGCACGTCAAACCCTTGAAGTCATTGCGCCGCTTGCGCATCGCCTAGGCATGGCATCAGTGAAATGGGAACTGGAAGACCTGTCTTTTGCCATCCTGTACCCCAAAAAATATGAGGAGATCGTGCGGCTTGTTGCCGACCGTGCCCCTTCACGTGACCGTTACTTGACGGAAATCATCGACCAAGTGTCGGCCTCCATGAAGGAAAACAACATTCCCGCAGAGGTCATGGGTAGGCCGAAACACTACTGGTCCATCTACCAAAAGATGATTGTCCGTGGCCGCGACTTCGACGAGATTTTCGATCTGGTGGGTATCCGCATTCTTGTGGATACCCCCAACAACTGTTACTCCGCCATTGGCGCCGTTCATGCTCTCTATTCGGCCATGCCAGGGCGGTTTAAAGACTACATTTCCGCCCCACGGTTTGGCGTATACCAGTCCTTGCATACCACGGTCATGGGTCCGGGGGGCAAACCCCTCGAAGTGCAGGTACGCACTCATGACATGCACTTCAATGCGGAATTCGGCATCGCGGCGCACTGGCGGTACAAGGAAACCAAGGGCAGCCATAAAGGTTCACAGGCGGAAGTCGACCAGATGGCGTGGATGCGCCAACTACTGGATTGGCAGAAAGAAGCCGCAGACCCCAACGAATTCCTAGACAACCTGCGCTACGACCTCACCACCAGCCAGATCTTCGTGTTTACCCCCAAAGGCGACGTGATGAGCCTGCCTGTTGATGCGACCCCCGTGGACTTGGCATATGCAGTACACACAGAGGTGGGACATCGCTGCATTGGCGCCAAGGTGAACGGCAAGCTCGTCGCCCTAGAATCCACACTCAAGTCGGGCGACCGCGTAGAGGTATTCACCTCAAAAGACCCAGATGCTGGTCCCAGCCAGGACTGGCAAAAGTTTGTGGTCTCGCCGCGGGCGAAAGCGAAGATCAGGCAGTGGTTTGCCAAGGAACGCCGCGAGGAATCCTTGGAGTTGGGCCGCGACGCTTTGGCTGCAGAAGTGCAACGAGGCGGGCTTCCCATGCATCGCCTGTTTACAGTGCAGTCTATGAAAACCGTGGCTACGGAACTGCATTACAGCGACGTGGATGCACTGTACACCGCCATAGGTCAGGGGCGCGTTTCCGCCGGGCATGTGGCTAACCGCCTCATGGCCATTTTTGGCAACGAGGACGATGCCGAAGACGCACTGGCAGCACGCACCCCATTCAGTGAGCTGGTGGGTAAGAAAGCGCACGCCAAGAGTGACGGTACGGGTATCTTGGTTGAAGGCAGCCCTGATGTGATGGCGAAACTGGCCAAATGCTGCCGACCGGTGCCAGGTGATGAGATTTTCGGGTTTGTCACCCGCGGCGGTGGAGTATCCGTTCACCGTGCGGATTGCACGAACGCCGAGAAGCTGCGGGAGGAATCCCAGCGCATTGTTGACGTGCAGTGGGCGTCTGAGGGCTCCGGTGCGGTGTTCGCGGCAACACTGCAACTGGAGGCACTGGATCGCAGTGGTTTGTTGTTTGAGCTGACTCGAGTGATCAATGAACAGCGCGTCGCGGTGGTGTCTATGAATTCCCATTCCTCTGAAGACCATGTGGCCGTCTGCAAGTTCACCTTCGAGGTGTCAGACACCAAACAGCTTGGCGCGCTGATGACGCAGCTACGCAACATTGAGGGAGTGTTTGACGTGTACCGCCTCACCTCTGGGGGGTAGGTGACGTAAGGTGCGTGGAGTGGTGGTGCCCGGGCGTCGTCACGCACAAACAGCAAAAACCGGCTGCATCCATCAAGGACAGCAGCCGGTGGGCGTCAACGCCTATAAAATTTAGCGGTTGCGGTTCAAACGATCAAGGTTGTTGCCGATGGTGTACAGGGCACCGAGCAGAGAACCGACAGTGGTCAGGACCGTCAGGATGTCCTTGAGGTTATCGATGGTGTCCTTACGGCTGTCCTTCTTTTTCTTCTCCAAAGCTTCTTTCTTGGACTGGTAATCCTTGTCATTCGGATCCAGGTCCTTGATCTCCTTGTCGATCTCACGGGAGCTGGACAGGCCGGAGGTCTCAGAGGAACCGGAGAAAAGCTCGGAGGATCCAACTACTGCATTGGAAGAGCCTTGAGCTTTGCTGGAAGAGGGGGCAGCGCTCTGGCTGGTGCTAGCAGGAGGATTAGCAGGTTTTTTGTCAGCCATTGCCGGAGCAGTCATAGTCCCGGCGGTGACTGCTGCTGCGGTGATAGCAGCGATAGCGGCTTTACGGGAGATCAGCTTCATGGAGTGCCGTTCCTTTTCAGAGAGAGTAAGGAAAATTTGTAATTCCGTTTATAGCGTAACGGCAAAATCAGAAAATGCAACCTGGTTGAGGGGTCAAAAAATCAGGTTCCACCACAAAAATACAGCAAAAACGTTTCTGAACAGCGATGTTGCATAAACCTGCTTCATAGACTCTATCTTAAAATTTTTTAATATTGCCGACAGAACCCCCATCTGTGTGCGGGGTTTTCGCCACGGATGAGGGTTCTGAAGTGGGGGAGTCTGTGAGGAGTTTAAGAGACGGTAGCGCTCTCGATCTTGACTTCCTCGGCGGGGGCGCCATCGCCCGCGCCGTCTTTGATGCCTTTGCCCGCGATGCTGTCCAAGGTGGCCAGCCCGGCTTCGTTGATCTGCCCAAAGTAGGTGTATTGAGGAGCCAGCGGGGAGTCGCCGTAGTTCAGGAAGAACTGCGAACCGTTAGTGTCTGGGCCGGAGTTAGCCATAGCGATGGTACCGCGCTTGTAGTTGACGGGCTGGGTCGCGTTGCCACCGGCCTCGTCAGTGGGGTACTCGTTAGGGAACTTGAACCCAGGTCCGCCGGAGCCGGAACCGCTGGGGTCACCACACTGCAGCACGTGAATGCCTTCGCTGGTCATGCGGTGGCAGATCGTGTCGTTGTAGAAATTGTTGGCTGCCAGGTGCTGAACCGCATTGACCGTGCAGGGAGATACCGCACGATCTAGAGTCATGCCAATGGGACCCGCATTGGTATTGAGCGTGACGGTGACTGTGCCGGTGGCGGGAATGTTCTCGGCAGGTGGCACGGACACCTCCCGCGCTGCTTGACCTTCGGGAGTGTAGGTGCAATTGACGGTCTCGGGCAGCGGGTTGGTTCGCGCCGTCGCTAAGGGCTGAGTGTTGGCAGCCGGGTCCGGGGTGGCGCTGGTGCTGTTCTGTGCCTGCTGGTCGGTGTTTTTGTCGTCCCCGTTTTGGTTGGCAGCCCACCAGATGCCACCAACGATGGCGACGATGACGAGGACAGAGGCGGCGGCTACGCCGAGCGGCTTGGACTTTTCGGCGCGGTCACGGACACGTAGCTCACGGTCCAAGTCGCGAAGTGCCTCTTCGCGGCGTTCTTTGTTCCTAGTCGATGTATTCTTAGCCACTGTTTTCTTCCTAGACGGGGACGGAAAGCATGAAAAGCATCAGGATGCTTCTTCTATACGGTGTCCCATCCTAGCGGTTGCGGGATTTAAGGAACTAACCGATTAGGCTTTGTTGGTATGGAGATACATGGTTTTGCTGCCGGCCCGTTCAAGACAAACTGCTACGTGTGGGTCGGTGACGGACCGGAAGGGGAGCGGCATTGCGTGGTCATCGATCCAGGTATGCACGCTCATGACAAACTTGTGCAGCTCGTGGCCGATCAGGGGCTGACCGTGGACAAGATTGTGCTGACACATGGGCATGTGGACCATACTCGCGACGCAGCGCAGCTGGCCAAACGATGGGGCATTGATATCTATATTCATGCCCTGGATGCACCCATGCTGGAGGATCCGTCGATTGCTGTGTCGTCTCAAACATCGCTGCTTTTCGACGTCGTGAACATGACGCCCTACCCGAACTCACTGCCACTAGAAGAAGGACAGGTCCTTGACTTCGCGGGGCATGAGTTTCGGGTGGTGCACGCGCCGGGGCATTCACCAGGATCGGTGCTGCTGGTGGGGGACGATGTGGTGTTCAGCGGTGATGTGCTATTCCAAGGTTCTATTGGTCGGACGGATCTCCCGCATTCCAGTCCAGAGGATATGGAGGCCACACTCAAGGGGCCAGTCTTGTCTTTGGCGGACCATCTGCATGTGCTTCCCGGCCATGGTCCGGCCACAACAATGCGTGCTGAGAGGATGAATAACCCGTTCCTGCGGCAGCTATACTGAGTAGCCGTGAGTAATTCCAAGAAGATTCAACGCTTTTCCGCACCCAAAGGCGTGCCGGACTATGTGCCACCTGCGTCCACCGAGTTTCTGCGTGTACGGAATGGATTCCTGCATCAGGCTCATGTGGCCGGGTACGAATACATTGAGTTGCCAATCTTCGAGGAAACTGCGCTTTTCGCCCGCGGAGTCGGTGAGTCGACCGACGTGGTGAGTAAAGAAATGTACACGTTCCAGGATCGCGGTGAACGGTCCGTGACGCTCCGGCCTGAAGGTACCGCCGGTGTGATGCGCGCAGTGATTGAGCATGGCCTGGATCGTGGTCAGCTTCCCACGAAGCTAATGTACGCAGGCCCATGCTTCCGCTACGAACGACCACAGGCGGGCCGCTACCGTCAGCTGCAACAGATGGGTGTGGAGTCCATCGGCGTGGATGATCCTGCCCTGGATGCCGAGGTAGTAGCACTTGCGGACCGCTGCTACAAGTCAGTGGGCTTGACCGGGTACCGTCTGGAAATTACCAGCCTGGGCGACAGCACCTGCAGACCCGCCTACCGACAGAAGCTTCAGGAGTTTCTGTTTGCCCTGCCGCTGGACGAGGAAACCCGACGCCGCGCGGAAATCAACCCACTGCGTGTGTTGGACGATAAGCGCCCTGAGGTGCAGGACATGACCGCCGACGCGCCGCTGATGCTGGATCACCTTTCACCGGAAACCCGGGAGCACTTCGAGACCGTCACGGGTCTACTTGACGACATGGGCGTGGCTTACGTGATCAACCCCCGCATGGTGCGTGGCTTGGACTATTACACCAAGACTTGCTTCGAGTTTGTGCACGATGGGCTGGGTGCGCAGTCCGGTATCGGCGGCGGTGGACGTTACGACGGCCTGATGGCTCAGCTCGGCGGCCAAGAACTCTCTGGCATCGGCTTCGGGTTGGGCATTGACCGCACACTCTTGGCACTCCAGGCTGAGCAGGCCGAGACTGTCGACACTCGGCGCGTTGATGTGTTTGGAGTGCCCATGGGTTCGGCTGCGAAACGCGCCATGGCCGTTTTGATTAACCAACTGCGCAGCAACGGTGTAAGCAGTGACATGTCCTATGGTGACCGTGGACTCAAAGGTGCCATGAAAGGTGCCGACCGTGCCCACGCGCGTTTTGCACTGATCCTGGGTGACCGCGAATTGGAAAACGGCACTATCGCAGTGAAAGATCTTGCTGCGCAGACACAGACTGATATGGATCTTGCCGCTGTGGTGCCGTATCTTGTGGAAGAGTTGGGCTAGCTGCTCAAACCGCCGTTTATGACGCGGCATTCCAGTTGGCAAGCGGGCCATAATGCAAACCCGAAAGATACAGACTAACCAGTCGGTGCACAATATCTGGATCAATTGCTGAGACCCCAGGGGCCGGGGCACGCGCAACTGTAATGAGGCCGATGATGAAGGTCTCATGGCGAATTCCTTCCACCACAAGTCCGTGCTCTTGGGCCTTCGCCATGATCTGGCTGCCGTGGCCAGATGCCACCGCGCGGATGCGCGTGATTTCTGCCGGAATGTCCTGAAAATCATCCGGTGCCAGCGCGGACACCAGCGGTGCGATTCCCAAGTCCACCAGGGTTTTCACATAACGAAACCACTCGGCCTCGGGGTTGGAATCGAATCGTTCCAACACCGATTGCTGTAGCTCAATCACTTTGTCGAACATGTAGGCCGCGCAGGCGTGAATCAGAGCGGTACGATCAGGAAAATTGCGGTAGAGGGTAGCAATGCCCACGCCAGCTTTGTCTGCGATGGTCTCTAGTGGAACAATGTCAGTGCTGGTGCGGAAGATCTCACACGCGGCCTCAATGATACGAATGCGGCGGGCGAGGGCATCTGAACGCACGAGACTGATCAACTCCTGAACAGGTGGGGCGGGTTTTCACCATCATAACTAATAGTTGCCTCTCCGTTTTGATGAGGCACTACGCAAGGAACTGGATGTGGATAAACGCACTCTCCACGATGTCCTCGGACACGCCGATGAGCTTATTGCGCTGCGGGAACACGTACACTCCCTCCTGAGCACACTAGATGCGCACGCTGTCGTGGAGGGCGTGGATGTGCAGGGCGTCGATAAGCGGTTTTTTCCAGCGTCACGGGTGCGGTGGCCGCAGCACATTAATGCTCACGCTGAACTAAGTAGTCGGCCCGGCGCGTATGACACGTTGCGGTGGTTTATGGATGACACAGCTGCCGTTCCACAACTGCGGGCCAGCGCCGCCGATGCCACCGCCAGTTTTTTGCGGCGTTTGTTCGGTGGGGTAGATGTGAACCGTGCGATAGCGGATGCCAATGCTCTTGCGCAGCGAGTCAGTGACCCCGTGCGGTATGCGGATGTTCGCATGCTTCTTGGTATTGCCTCCACAGCCGATGCGCAGCCCACCGACCCGCTGTCTGGGCCTGGGCCACGGGCCATTGGTCAGGCCTTGAACATGCCAGGTGCGCAGGTGGAATCCTACGACGGATATGCGATCTTCCAGGTGCAATCGCAGGTTCGTGCGTTGCTCGATGACCCTAACTCTGAACCTAACCTACGCCGTACAGCCGACACTCATGTTCGTGCGTTGAACGAGGGGCGTGCCCACGAGCTCATGGCGCAGATGCCCGTAGATTCATTGAAAACGGTGACAAAAGATCGCCTGCGATTTGGCAACCTACACAGCATTGGTGTGACCACCGTTGCGGACGTGCTACGTGCCTCCGCAGCCGCGCTAACCGCAGCAAATGGGGTAGGGGAACAAACGGCAATACGCATGAAAGCCGCAGCGCAGACCTTGCTGAATGAGGCTATGAGCACCTCCACACCACTGATCGGCGACGCACCGACACCCCCGGCCGTGGCGTTGGTGCGAATATTAGCGCGTTACGAACAATGCGCCGACGTTCTGGGTGAGGTGGAACGTGATCGGCGCGACCGCTTAGTGGAGCTGTGTACGCAGCTTCCGCCTTCCTTTGCCACCGAACCATGGCTTGTGGCGTACACCGACCCTACCGCCTATGCGCAAGCACACGACGACATGGCCTGGATGATCGCTAACCCCAGCCTGTTCCAGCCGCGCTATCCGGTGGATCCTGGCGACGATGTGTGGCAGGACTATTTGCAGCGTCCCGCCCACTACCAGAGCTTATTGGGGTCACTGCTGCGAATTGAGGCCGAGGGGATAGATGAGCGTCAGGATGCCGCGACTCTCCAGCGCATCCGTTCGTTGGAGCTGGACACAACCCACGTCAAAAATCTTTTCCTCCGCGGCTATCAGTCCTATGGCGCGCGCTTCGCCGTGGTGCAGCAAAAAACCATCTTGGGCGATGAGATGGGGTTGGGCAAAACCATTCAAGCCATCGCCTTTGCCGCGCACCTGTACGCCAACGGTTTGCGACGCATTGTCGTGGTGTGCCCGGCATCGGTAATGGTCAACTGGAAACGCGAACTGAACGCCTTCTGCACTATGGAAGTTTTCGTCGCACACGGCCCTAGTAAAGAGTTCTACCGTAACTCCTGGGCATCAGCTGATTCAGGTGGAGTACTGCTATGCACGTTCGATGGTGCACGAGTGCTGGACCTTTCCGACTCTGACGTGGTCATTGTGGACGAAGCACATGCAGTGAAAAACCCGCGATCCAAACGCGCCCAAGCAGTAGCGTCAGTGATCGCACAATGCAAGTATGCGTTGCTGCTCACCGGTACCCCAATGGAAAATCGCGTGTCCGAGTTCGCCACCTTGGTGGGGTACGTCCAGCCAGAACTGATCACACGCGGAATGGAATCCATGAGCGCCGAACATTTCCGACGCCGCGTCGCCCCAGCCTATTTGCGCAGGAATCAAGAAGATGTCCTTGACGAACTCCCGGCGCGCATCAACAACGACGACTGGATCACCCTCACTCCCGCCGACCAGCGCATGTATACCGCGGCCGTGGAACAAGGCTCCTTCATGGACATTCGCCGTGCTGCCTTTCTCGCGCCGGGTGAGCCAGCCAAAATCACCCGCATCAAGGAAATACTTGACGATGCCCGCGACAACAACCATCGCGCCATCATCTTCTCCTACTTTCGCACAGTACTTGATGCTATCGCCGGTGCACTCGACCCTGAGTTGGTCGCAGGGGTCATTACGGGGGCGACTCCTCCAAACAAGCGGCAAGACTACGTTGATGCCCTGGGTAAGGCACCGGCTGGCAGTACGCTACTCGCCCAGATAACTGCTGGTGGGGTGGGGCTGAACATTCAAAGCGCCAGCGTGGTGATTATTGCCGAACCGCAGCTGAAACCCACGATTGAAGACCAAGCGATCGCCCGGGCGCACCGCATGGGACAAACCACCGCAGTCAACGTTCACCGCTTGATCGGCGATGATACGGTGGACGAACGCCTCTTGGAACTTCTCGCTGGAAAACGGCAGTTGTTTGAGCACTACGCTCGTCCTTCTGAATCTGCGGGTGTTGCCGATGCTGTGGATGTGAGCGAACAGCAACTCGCGGCAGCGGTAATCAAGGCTGAGCGCCAACGATTGGGCATTGATAATGAATGAACGTGATGGGAATGGAGATGTAGCCACGCTCGTCGCCAACCTGCGCGGCATGTCTTTCCAATACAAACTCCATGTGGGTGAGCTGCCTGACGAATCTGAGATGGTACTGCTTTCCGACCTCGCTGATGCCGGTAAAGCACGAGAAGTTGCTCAGGTTTTCCATGCACATTACGGGACTCCACGGCTGCGCTTTGCCGGGTCTTTAAGCTTTCAACGCTGTGCCCACCGCCTTGTTGGCATTGTGGTTGGCACATGGCTGCTCACGGGTAACGTTCCAGTACTTGCGCCAGATGAGACAGCGCTACGGATAACTCATGGCGGTGCGACCGAGCTGCACGTGGCCTCGTGGCACACGGTTCATGGCAGCGCCGCTAAGTGTATGCATCACGTATCCACGCTTATGGAACCGCTGGTGGATGCCTTCCGTGCCGGAACTGGGGTGGGGCGTGCCAACCTTCATGGCAATGTAGCCGCAACGGTTGGTGGGGTTGTGCGGAATGCGCGGCGTCGTCACGAGCATTGTGGCCTTCATGGGGCAGTGGGAGAAGACCTGTTAGAGCACGCAATTGGTGACGGGCGACCGCTCAGCACCTATGGATGGTTTGAGGAGGCGCAGTTTTTCCGGGCATCGTGCTGCCATTGGCACACCACGGGCAACGACAATTGCGATTGGTGCACACACCGAAGCGTGGAGGAGCGAAGAGCAAGGTTCGCTCAGAACGGTTAAAGAAGGGCACTACCCCTGGTAAGCGCCACGTTCCAACGTGTCGCAGGCGCTCATAGTGCCCGCACGGTATCCCGCCAGGAAGGCTTGCTGGCGCTGATCAGACGAGCCGTGGGTCCAGGTATCGGGGCGGACACCGCCGCCGGAACGCTGCTGGATGTTGTCGTCGCCGACCGCGCGGGCAGTATCCACGGCATCCTGCACCTGCTGGTCGGTAATCGGCTCCAGGTCAGCATCAGGGCCTTTTTGTGCGTGGTGCGCCCAGATGCCGGCATAACAGTCGGCCTGCAACTCAATTTTCACGGCGTTGGAATCCTCACCCGGGTCGTTGTAGTTGCTCAGGCCCAGCGTGCTTTCCAATTGCTGAATGTGGTGGCCGAATTCGTGCGCGACAATATATTCCTGGGCCAATGGGGCATTCGCACCACCCAGTGAGGTGAGCTGCTCAAAAAACGATACGTCAAAATACGCGGTTTTGTCGCTGGGACAGTAGAAGGGGCCAGTGCTGGAGGACGCGCGCCCGCACCCCGTGTTCGTGGAGTTGGTGAACATCGTAAGCCCGGGTTTTGTGTAGGCAATCCCCGCTTGTTGGGGCAGAATGGATGACCACACGCGGTCCAAAGACTGTCCGGTCAACTCCACGCGGCAATCAACGTACTTGTTGGCATCTTCACCCGTTTCGCAGGGATGTTGCGAACCTTGAGGGAGTGCGGGCTGGCTTTGTTGCTGCTCATTACCAATGATCTGGCCGATGTCGGAGGGGTTTCCGCCCAGCAGGAGGAAAAGCCCGACCAACACAAGAGTGCCTATGCCGCCGCCCACGGCGATGGTCCCGCCGCCACCGCCCCCGGTGCGTTGGGCACGGTCGGAGGTTTTGCGTAGATCACCACGAAACGTCATAGTGCTGATCTTGCCATACTTACCAAAGGGGGCAAATGCTTACACTCTGCAGTAAGGCAGGTAGAATCGCCCGGCAGAGACTTTTTACAATTCCGATGGGAAGGAACCAATTCACGTGCTGCGCACACATCTCGCGGGTGATCTGCGTAAAGAAACAGCAGGTCAGACAGTCACCTTAACTGGCTGGGTTTCTCGCCGACGCGACCACGGCGGCGTTATTTTTATCGACCTGCGCGACCGTTCCGGTATCGCCCAGGTTGTGTTCCGCAACAGCGATGTCGCTGAACGTGCGCACCATCTCCGCAGCGAATTCTGTGTTCGTGTCACCGGCGTGGTGGAACAACGCCCCGAAGGTTCCGAAAACCCCAACCTTGCCTCCGGCGATGTAGAGCTCAACGTCACCGAATTGGACATCCTCAACGAATCTGCCGCCCTACCATTCCAGGTAGACGATGCCGCGTCTAGCTCCGGTGAAGTCGGTGAGGAAACGCGTTTGAAGTACCGCTACTTGGATCTTCGTCGCCCCACCCAGGGGGAGGCTTTGCGCCTGCGGTCTGCCGCCAACCGTGCCGCCCGAGCCGTGTTGGATTCCCATGACTTTGTGGAAATTGAAACCCCCACTCTCACCCGCTCCACCCCGGAGGGCGCCCGCGACTTCCTGGTTCCGGCGCGCCTGAAGCCTGGTACGTTCTATGCGCTACCGCAATCTCCGCAGCTGTTTAAGCAGTTGCTCATGGTTGCAGGCATGGAACGCTACTACCAGATTGCGCGCTGCTACCGTGATGAGGATTTCCGCGCCGACCGCCAGCCGGAATTCACCCAGCTGGACGTGGAAATGAGTTTTGTGGACCAGGACGATGTGATCGCCCTGGCTGAGGAAATTTTGGTGGCGTTGTGGAAGCTCATTGGATACGAGATTTCCACCCCTATCCCACGCATGACCTACGCCGATGCCATGCGCCTCTATGGTTCCGACAAACCCGACCTGCGTTTTGACATCCAGATTGTGGAATGCACAGACTTTTTTGCCAACACGTCCTTCCGCGTGTTCCAGAACGACTATGTGGGGGCCGTGGTCATGGACGGTGGTGCCTCCCAGCCGCGTCGTCAGCTTGATGGCTGGCAGGACTGGGCTAAGCAACGCGGCGCAAAAGGTCTGGCCTACATCCTTGTCGGTGAAGACGGTGAACTGTCCGGCCCGGTGGCTAAGAACATTACTGAGGAAGAACGCGCTGGCATTGCCGCTCACGTGGGTGCGAAACCTGGTGATTGCATTTTCTTCGCCGCAGGTGACGCGAAATCGTCCCGCGCATTGTTGGGCGCTGCCCGCGATGAGATCGCGCAGCGCCTTGGCCTGATCAAAGAAGGGGAGTGGGCATTCACCTGGATTGTCGATGCACCCCTGTTTGAACCTGCCGCCGACGCAAAGGCATCCGGTGATGTAGCACTGGGGCATTCTGCCTGGACCGCAGTGCACCACGCCTTCACCTCACCGAAACCGGAAAGCCTGGATACTTTTGACACCAACCCCGGTGCCGCTCTGGCCTATGCGTATGACATCGTGTGCAACGGCAACGAAATCGGCGGCGGTTCCATTCGTATTCACCGTCGTGACGTGCAGGAACGCGTATTTGCCGTCATGGGTATCACGGATGAGGAAGCCCAAGAGAAGTTCGGATTCCTCCTTGATGCCTTCGCCTTCGGTGCCCCGCCACACGGCGGTATCGCCTTCGGCTGGGACCGCATTGTCTCCTTGTTGGGTGGCTTTGAGTCCATCCGCGACGTGATTGCCTTCCCCAAGTCAGGCGGTGGTGTTGATCCGTTGACGGATGCCCCCGCTCCGATCACTGCGGCACAGCGCAAAGAGGCGGGGATAGACGCGAAACCAAAGCCAAAGGCCGAGAAAAGCTGAACACAACACGGACACCATAAAGGTGGTGAAAGGCATGGCGGCCCACAGGAGTGCACGGACTTCGGGGCCGCCACTCACTGTGCCTGGTCGCTGAACAGTCACTCACCCCCGCAGTCCTGCGTGTATCGCTGCTGCGACATACACCACAGGCTTTTCATGCATATTTTTGATACAAAATAACGCTGCTGTCGTATTGTCACTACAGTGGCTGGTAGTGGTGCGTTCACCTGAGCTGGTATGTACTGCGTTTATTTTTGACAAGGAGACGGGTTGATGATGCGTGGCACCGACGAGATCGTGGCTGTCGCCGAGGAACTGCTATCCAAACGATTCGGCGGAACCCAGTCACTCACGGACATCGAAAAACTCGGCGGATCCGGCACCGCCATTGTGCTCCGCGCCCGCGTCGCCCCCTCACCATTCCTTCAACAACGCTCCGTGGTGCTGAAATACACTCCCGCCACCAATGACAGCATGGACGACGCTGCCCTGATCAGGGAAGTAGTGTCCTATCAATTCACCACATCTTTGCCCAAAGACGTCCGCCCGGGACCCGTCCTTTTGGCCTATGACATTGACAGCAGGCTGCTTGTTATCTCCGACTCTGGGGAAGGCGAGACGTTTGCCGACCTGCTCAACTACTCAGGGCCTGAACAGCGCCTGCAACTCCTGCGTAACCTTGGTCAGTCCATCGGACGCATGCACGCAGGCACGGCCGACCGGGAGCGGCACTTTGACATTCTGCTTACCCGCATGCTCAGCCGATACCCAGACACCGCTGAACTGCACGAAATGCGTGACGCCTCTCTGTTGGTCTCTATTGACAATGGCGTCGAGCTACTGAGCAACGCTGACGTGCAGGTACCGCACGTTGTTCGGGACTTCGCCACTGACGCGCAGCGTCGATTAGCGTCCGGCCAACACCGAGCCTTTACACCCTTCGACCTGTCACCCGACAACATCATCTATGCCGAGCGCACGCAGTTCCTCGACTACGAATGGGCCGGATTCCGGGACTCCACCTTCGATGTCGCTTGTGTTGTCGCCGGATTCCCACAATTCCTGTTCCCGCACACCATTACGGATGTAGAGGCAGACGCCTTCATCGAATCCTGGGTGCGGGAAGTCAGCGGAATCTGGCCCAACGTCAACAACCGTGTTCGCCTTCAAGCGCGCATCGTCACCGCACTCATCGGCTGGGCATTGGCAAGCATCTCCTACCTCTACTTCGGATCCATGAACCAGCTGGTCTCCGAGCTGGGAAACCGTCCAGACTCCGACTCCGATATACCCGACGCAGCCACCGAAGCCCTGGCAACTGCCAACATAGACCCGTTCGACGACGTGCTCTCCAACCCAAGCCTCGGTTCCATCGTCGGTGAAGGAAGCATCGCACGCCAAGACCTCCTGGAAACTTTCGAAGCGCTCACTCGTTACGCTTCACGTGGCGACGATCCCCGCTTCCCCGAAGTGGCGGCATTCGCCAACTCAGTGGTAGAACGCCTACAAGCAATGGAGCAGTAATAAACCAGGGAAAACAAACCAGGAAAAACAAATCAAGGAGGCGGTGCCAGGCCATGAACAACACGTCATCCCAAGACTCGCTGTTCCCCAGCACCCACACTGAACCTCCCCAACCCACCAGCGACTATTTCCACCCCGGTGATCACGCGCCGCTGGCGGCCCGCATGCGGCCCCGCAGCCTTGACGACGTGGTGGGACAAGAACACCTCCTCGGCGAAGGCCGACCACTACGACGGCTCGTGGAAGGCTCCGGCGAAGCATCCGTCATCCTCTACGGGCCACCCGGCACCGGGAAAACCACCATCGCCTCACTTCTAAGCTCCGCCACAGGACATCGCTTCGTGGGACTGTCTGCGCTCAATTCCGGCGTCAAAGAAGTCCGCATCGTTATCGACCAAGCCCGGCGCGACCTCATCCACGGAATCCGCACCGTCCTCTTCATCGACGAAGTTCACCGCTTTTCCAAAACCCAGCAAGACGCACTACTTTCTGCCGTAGAAAATCGCACCGTCCTGCTCGTTGCGGCCACGACAGAAAACCCTTCCTTCTCCATCGTGTCGCCGCTGCTGTCCCGCTCTCTGCTCCTTCAACTCCACTCGCTTGACGACGCCGCGATTCGCACCGTGCTCACCCGCGCCCTCACCGATCCACGTGGCTTAGACAACCGCATCACCATCACTGATGAGGCCCTCGACCAACTCGTTCTCCTTGCAGGCGGGGATGCGCGCCGGGCGCTGACATACCTGGAGGCCGCAGCCGAGGCGGTCGTCGATAGTGGTGAGCTGGATGTTGCCACCATCAGGGATAATGTCAACCGTGCTGTGGTTCGCTACGACCGGGATGGTGACCAGCATTACGACATCACTAGTGCTTTTATTAAGTCCATTCGCGGTTCCGACGTGGATGCGGCCCTGCATTACCTGGCGCGCATGATTGTGGCCGGTGAAGACCCTCGTTTTATCGCTCGTCGTCTTGTCATTCACGCCAGCGAAGACATTGGAATGGCGGACCCTACGGCGTTGCAGACAGCCACTGCGGCCGCGCAGGCTGTGCAGCTTATCGGTATGCCCGAAGCTCGTTTGAATCTGGCGCAAGCCACCATCCACCTTGCGACGGCGCCAAAATCCAACTCCGTATGTAAGGCTATCGACGCTGCGATGGCCGATGTTGCCGCAGGTAAAGGCGGCGCGGTACCTGCGCACCTACGGGACGGGCACTATTCCGGTGCCAAGGAGCTGGGTCACGCGGTGGGCTATAAGTATCCCCATGATGATCCGAGGGGAGTGGTGGAACAGCGCTACATTCCCGAGGATCTTGATGATGCCGTGTATTACGAACCCACCGAGCATGGGTCGGAAAAACGTCAGTTCGAGTTTCTTGGTCGCCTACGCCGTATTATTCGAGGTCACAACTAGAATGCCGAGCGTGGTAAAGTAATCCGCTGTTAGAAAAACGTCAACTCATAGCGAGGAATTCTGCCGTGCAGACACATGAGATCAGAGACCGCTTTATTCAGCACTTTGTCAACGAGGGACACACTGAGGTTCCCAGCGCGTCGCTGATCCTGGATGATCCTAACCTCCTGTTTGTCAATGCTGGCATGGTGCCCTTTAAACCGTATTTTCTGGGTCAGCAAAACCCGCCATTTCCGAATGGTACGGCCACGTCGATTCAGAAATGTGTGCGTACCCTGGACATTGAAGAAGTGGGCATCACTACCCGCCACAACACGTTTTTCCAGATGGCGGGCAATTTCTCCTTTGGGCAGTATTTCAAAGAAGGAGCAATTAAAAACGCCTGGTCGCTGTTGACCTCATCAGTTGAGGATGGTGGCTACGGGTTGGATCCTGAACGTCTATGGGTCACCGTCTACCTTGAAGACGACGAAGCTGCCGACATTTGGGAAAAGAAAATCGGACTGCCCGCTGAGCGAATCCAGCGTTTAGGCATGGCCGATAACTACTGGTCCATGGGCATTCCTGGTCCCTGTGGTCCGTCCTCGGAGATTTACTACGACCGCGGCCCGGAGTACGGAAAGGAAGGTGGCCCCGTCGTCGACGACTCCCGGTACATGGAGATCTGGAACCTCGTGTTCATGGAGAAGGAACGCGGCGAGGGTACTGGTAAAGACAACTTTGAGATCGTCGGTGACCTGCCAAAGAAGAACATTGATACCGGGCTTGGTGTGGAACGCGTGGCCTGCCTTCTCCAAGACGTGGACAACGTTTACGAAACAGACCTGCTGCGCCCAGTAATTGACGCTGCCGAAAAACTCAGCGGCGCGACCTATGGGAAAAAGCACGAGGACGACGTGCGGTTCCGCGTTATCGCTGACCATTCCCGCACCGGAATGATGCTCATTCTTGATGGTGTTACCCCTGGTAACGAGGGGCGTGGCTATATCCTGCGCCGCCTGCTGCGACGTATCATTCGCTCTGCACGCCTGCTTGGCGCGCAGGGAGAGACGATGAGTGTGTTCATGGACACCATCATGGATACGATGACACCGTCTTATCCGGAGATTGCTGATAACCGCGAGCGCATCCTCAAAACTGCTGTGAATGAGGAAAAGGCGTTCCTTCGTACCCTCGAATCCGGTACCAGCCTGTTTGAAGAGGCCGCAGCCTCAGTCAAAGCCAGCGGTTCCACCACGTTGGCTGGCGCGCAAGCGTTCACGCTGCACGACACCTATGGTTTCCCCATTGACCTCACCTTGGAAATGGCTGCTGAGGCTGGGCTTGATGTGGACCAGGAAGGCTTTAACGCGTTGATGGCTGAGCAACGCGCCCGGGCCAAGGCGGACAACAAAGCTAAGAAGCACGGTCATGTGGATTTGTCCATCTACCGTGAGTTTGTTGACGAACACCCCACCACATTCACCGGCTTTGACGAGCTGGAGAGTGATGCCAAGGTTTTGGGGCTTGTGGTGGACGGTGAACTGCGGACTGAAGCCCACGAAGGCGAGTCCGTTGAGGTTATCGTGGACATCACGCCCATGTACGCTGAATCGGGTGGGCAGCTGGGCGACCGCGGTGTAATCACTGCCGGGAATTCGGTGCTGCGTGTGGGCGATGTGCAAAAGATCGGCAAGAAGCTGTGGGTTCACAAGGCCGTAGTGGAGCATGGTGGAGTGTCCGTGGGGGATCAGGTACACGCGAGCGTCGATAAGCAATGGCGACATGCGGCACGGCAAGCGCACTCAGCAACGCACCTGATCCATGCCGCACTACGGCAGGTCCTGGGGCCGACCGCTGTGCAGGCAGGGTCGATGAATAAGCCGGGTTACCTGCGGTTTGACTTCAACTACACCGACCCGTTGACACCAGATCAGCTGCGGGAGATTGAGACTATCACCAATCAGGCAGTGGATTCTGACTGGGACGTGAACACCATTGAAACCACCCTGGACGAGGCAAAAGCCATGGGTGCGATGGCGCTGTTCGGTGAAAACTACGGCGACAACGTGCGTGTTGTGGAGATCGGTGGACCGTTCTCCATGGAACTGTGCGGCGGCACCCACGTGAAACACTCCTCGCAAATTGGGCCTGTGGCGGTACTGGGCGAATCTTCCGTTGGTTCTGGAACGCGCCGCATCGAAGCTTATTCGGGGCTCGATTCCTTCCAGTACCTGTCCCGTGAACGCGCCCTCGCTGCGGGGCTTGCTAGTTCGCTGAAAGCCCCCACTGAGGAGCTTCCCGACCGCATTGCACAGCTGACCGACAAGCTTAAGCAGGCGGAAAAAGAAATCGCCGAACTCAACCGCCGTCAACTTGCGGCGCTCAGCGGGGAATTCTTTGCCGCAGCGTACGATGTCAATGGCTTCAAGGTGATCACGATGACGCTACCCGGCCAGGTTAGCGGCAGTGAACTGCGCACCGTCGGTACAGACCTAAAGAACCGTTTGAGTGATCAGGCCGGTGTGGTGGTGCTGGTGGCCAATGACGGTAACAAGGTACCGTTCCTGGCCGCAGCGACGCCGAAAGCTATTGAGCGTGGCGTGAAAGCTGGGCAGCTTGTGGGCCTTGTTGGCCAGTACTGTGAAGGACGCGGCGGCGGCAAACCCGACATGGCTCAAGGGTCCGGCACCAATATTGACGGTGCTTCTGAGGCTTTTGCTGCTGTGGCAGATGGGCTGAAGAAGCTGTAGTCAATCTGCTCACCATAACCCTGATGCAGGGGCGTGCGGTATATGACATCCGACACGCCCCTTGCGTATTCCCACACCTGGAGTAGATAACGGTTAGGTTAAGGGAGACGGTGTATGCGGCTACAACGACGAACTACGACTACAAGGGGCAGTTTTATTGCTACATTCGGGCTTCGTCAGCGTGATGCCATAATGATGTCGTGACAACAACTGTGGGCGCATAAAATTTGCGTGACACACCAACAGCAAAGGAATCGAAACCACATGCAGCCAACCCCAGACAAGCCAGGCAGGGACGATCCGGGACAGGGGCGAAGGCTGGCACTGGACGTTGGTACTGTGCGTATCGGAGTGGCAGTCTCTGACCGGGGCTGTATCCTGGCAACGCCGGTGGAAACCATATCCAGGGAAACCATGTTCGATGACGACGATAAAGCCGATATTGACCGCATACTGCGCTTGATCAATGAGTACGACGTGGTAGAAGTGGTTATTGGCCTACCTCGCACGCTGAAAGGCAAAGGCTCTTCCAGTGTCAAACACGCCACAGATATTGCTTCTAGGGTTAGCCGCAGGTTAGCTGGTGAAGAAAAATTAATCCCCGTGCGCATGGCAGATGAACGGCTCACCACCGTCACCGCTACGCAGGCATTACGTGCCAGCGGGGTAAAAGCGAAAGCAGGACGCACCATTATCGATCAAGCCGCTGCGGTGGAAATACTGCAAAGTTGGCTTGATGAACGGAATAATTACTTACAAGCATGCGACTCAGCTAACGAAGTAGGTGACTACTGATGCCTTCCAACTCCAATCGACGTCGGTCCCGTACCCGTAGAACACGCCGCATGGAACCTGTGTACGTCAAACGCCGCCAACGCGGACTTGCAGTACTTATTGCTTCACTACTTCTGATTATTTTTACCATCATTTACGTGGCTAGTCAGCGTGTATTCCCCACCGGAAACTCCACCGACTACGAGGGAAATGGCAATGGCGTTGTGCAAATGGTGGAAATCAAAGAAGGCTCCACAGTCTCTGAACTCGGACCGGAATTGGTCAACCGTGGAATCGTGAAATCCAACAGCGCCTTTCAAACCGCTGCAAACAGCAGTACCAAAGCCTCCGCGATTGAGCCCGGGTTCTATCGGCTTCAGGGGGAAATGAGCGCAGCCGCCGCTATCGCGGCACTGGTCAACCCAGCAAATAAGGTTGAGGCCCTCGACATTGTTGGTGGTGCCACGCTCATGGATATCAATGTGGTGGGTGGGCAAACCCGCTACGGCATCTACTCTCAAATCTCCAAAGTCACCTGTTACGAAGGCAGCCGCAACTGTATCAACGCCCAAGACCTGCAAAACATCGCCGCAACCACCGACCCTGCGGAACTGGGGGTGCCCGATTGGGCTCTCGACGCCGTGCGCGCCCACAACGGTGACCCACGACGTCTCGAAGGGCTCATTGTTCCCGGACAGTACATGGTGAACCCGGAGCACGACGCCCGCGCGGTGCTCACCGAACTGATCACAAAATCCGCAACCGCCTACAACAATACGGGCATTGTCGAACGTGCCCAGGGCGTGGGGCTGAGTCCTTACCAGTTGATCACCGCAGCCTCTCTTGTGGAACGCGAAGCACCTGCAGGTGAATTTGACAAGGTGGCGCGCGTGATTCTGAACCGCTTGAAGGCACCCATGAAGCTGGAGTTCGACTCCACCGTCAACTACGGGCTTACCTCCCAGGAAGTGGCCACCACCGACGAGGATCGCAAGCGGGTTACGCCCTGGAACACCTACGCGAAGGAAGGACTGCCTGATACCCCGATTGCATCGCCGTCTATCCAAGCCATTGAGGCCGTGGAAAACCCTGCACAAGGCAACTGGCTGTTCTTTGTGACCATCGACAAAAAGGGTACAACCGTATTCAACGACACCTACGAAGCCCACCTGCGCGACACCCAACAAGCCATCAGCAACGGCGTGCTGGATAGTAACCGCTAATGCTCCAGGGCAAGGAGGGTAGGTGAGGCATATGAACAGAGCAATCACGCACCGCGCGGCAGTGTTGGGAAGCCCTATTGGGCATTCCCGCTCGCCGCTGCTGCATAACACCGGTTACCGCGCCGCAGGGCTGGAGCACTGGAGCTATGGGCGATTTGAGTGCATCGCTGAACAACTGCCAGAACTCATCGATGCCTTGGATAACAGCTACCGGGGTTTCTCTGTGACCATGCCGGCAAAGTTCGCCGCGCTGGACTTTGCCACTGAACGCACCGACCGTGCTGAGCGCATTGGATCCGCCAATACGCTGGTCCGCATTGGTGAGGGAGTTCATGCCGGGTGGCGGGCAGACAACACCGATGTGGATGGGGTATTTGGTGCTCTTGCTGAGCTGGATGTCAGCGCTAGTCTGATGGGCGCTCACGCCACTGTCATCGGTGGTGGCGGTACCGCCCGGCCAGTACTGTGGGCCCTGGCTAGCCTCGGCGTGGCACAGGTGACCGTAGTCAACCGCACCGACCGGTCTGAAGAACTTGCGCCACTCGTGGAAGCCCACGGTGGACGTTGTACCTTTGTGAGCTACGAGGCAGCCCTGCGTGACCTGGCCGAGCAATCCGCTGTGCTGGTGTCCACCGTTCCCTCTGCGGCAATCCAGGATCATGTGCAGGATCTTGCGCACACCTCGGTGTTTGACGTGATCTATGAACCCTGGCCGACTCCGCTGGTCACGCAGACCCAGCGCAACGGACACAAGGCTGTTGGCGGCCACGTGATGCTGGCCAACCAGGCATATGGGCAATTCGAGCAGTTCACCGGAGTTCCTGCGCCACGTGAGGCGATGTGGCAGGCACTGATCAACGACCTGCACTAGAACTGCTACAATCAAGCCCCATGTGGGGTGCATGTGTAGTTTTTTCGGGGTGTGGGCAAGTCTTCTTGTTGGTTGGGATGTGTGTTTTTCACGGCTGCCTAATGTGCTGACCTACACGGGATTCGCGGTGGCTATCGTCGTTGCCGTCGCTGCTGGTGACCCCTTGGCGATACTTGGCGGGGTTGCCTGGAGCGCCCTCTATATAGCATCTGGGTACATCAGTGGGGGAGTCGGAAGCGGTGACGTGAAACTAGCTGCCAGCCTGGGGATTCTGGCTGCCATGTGCGGGTGGCGGGGGTGGCTCGTGGCGGTAGGAGGGGCGTCGCTTAGCACCGTCATCCTTTTGCTGATAACCAAGCGACACGCCATGCCACATGGCCCCGGAATGATCGGGGCGACGGCGCTTGTTGTGTTGTGGCACCACTACGCAGGGGTGATGTAACACCAGCGCATGTTTTCCTCCGACCCAGGTTCCGTGACACAATAACTAGCATGCTTCGATGGACAACTGCAGGTGAATCCCACGGTCAAGCTTTGATTGCGCTACTCGAACACATGCCGGCAGGGGTGCCCATCACCAGTGATGACATTTCCACGCAGCTAGCCCGCCGCCGTCTCGGATATGGCAGGGGAGCGCGCATGAAATTCGAGGCCGACGAGGTCACCATGCTGACGGGTGTTCGACATGGGCAGACCCTTGGCGGTCCCATCGCCATCATGATCGGCAACACCGAATGGCCCAAATGGACCACCATCATGTCTGCCGACCCCATCGACACCAGCGACTCCGACATCGCCGCTGCCATGAACTCCGGCCGCGGTGCAAAACTCACCAGGCCACGCCCAGGGCACGCCGACTTCGCCGGAATGCTCAAATACGACATGGACGAGGCCCGGCCCATCCTGGAACGCGCATCCGCCCGTGAAACCGCAGCCAGGGTGGCCGCCGCCACCGTTGCACGCAACTTCCTCCGCGAAACACTCGGCGTGGAAGTATTGTCACACGTCATCTCCATCGGCGAGTCTGAGTCGTATCAAGGCCCCATTCCCACCTTCAGCGATCTTGATGCCATCGATGCCTCCCCGGTTCGTGCCTATGATAGCGGTGCCGAACAGGACATGATTACCCAGATCGAAGCCGCTAAAAAAGCAGGTGACACTCTCGGCGGTGTTGTTGAAGTCATCGTCCATGGTCTTCCCATCGGACTGGGCTCGCACGTCTCCAGCGATGACCGGCTCGACGCCCAACTTGCCGCAGCGCTTATGGGTATCCAAGCCATCAAGGGCGTCGAAATCGGCGACGGTTTCGCCGAAGCCCGACGCCGCGGATCCCAAGCCCACGACGAAATCATTCGCACCGACACTGGTGCCATCACACGCACCAGCAACCGCGCCGGTGGGCTTGAAGGTGGCATGACTAACGGCCAACCACTCATCGTGCGAGCAGCTATGAAACCCATCTCCACAGTGCCCCGTGCCCTGAAGACTATCGACATGGCTACCGGAGACCCTGCCTCGGCAATCCACCAACGCTCCGACGTCTGCGCGGTCCCCGCAGCGGGCGTTGTTGCCGAAGCAATGGTCACCCTCGTTCTTGCACGCGCCGTGTTGAATAAGTTCGCAGGTGATAATATCTCAGAAACTAGCCGAAACATTAATAGTTACCTTGCAAAAGTCACAGAACGTTTGGAGTTTAACAGTTGATGTCTCAACCCCGAGTTGTCCTCGTCGGCCCCCCAGGGGCGGGAAAAACCACCATCGGGCGTCGACTAGCCCGCGCACTCAACACCACACATGTTGACTCCGACGCCCTCATCGAACAAGACCAAGGAAAACCATGCGGCGAGGTCTACTCGGACCTCGGTGAAGAACAATTCCGCGAACTCGAAGCCCAGCACGTGGCCCAAGCACTCCAACATGACGGCGTGGTCAGCCTTGGCGGCGGGGCCGTGGTCACAGACTCCACGCGAGCGCTCCTGGCCAACCACGAAGTCGTCTGGGTGGATGTTTCCGTTGAAGAAGGCGTGCGACGCACCAACCAAACACCCACCAGGCCCGTTGTCACAGGCGCGCCAGGAATCGATCCTGCGGTGCGCTACCAGCAGCTTGTCGATGAACGCGCACCCTTATACCGCGAGGTTTCCGGGTTCAAAGCTCGCACCGACCACCGCACACCCCAGAAAGTGGTGGCTGATATTTTGCGATATCTTGAAACCATCAGCTGAGTTTTCCATCTTTTGTGAAAGGACGGCGCGTGCCCACCATCGACGTCACCGGACCGAACCCCTATAAGGTAGTCATTGACCACGGGCTTGACGAGACCATCGCCCGCACCGCCGCCGCAGCTCCCGGCGCGACACAGGTTGCGCTTATCTACCAGCCAGCACTTATCGACGCTGCGACCTCCCTCGCCAATGCCGTCTCTGCTGCGGGCCTGGAGACGACCCTGATTGAGCTGCCCGACGCTGAAAATGGCAAGACTTTGCAGGTGGCAGGCCGTTGTTGGGATGTGCTGGGGGAGAAGAACTTTGGCCGCCGCGATGTGGTCATTGGTCTTGGTGGCGGCGCCGCCACGGATCTTGCAGGTTTTGTCGCTGCGGCCTGGATGCGCGGTATCAAGGTTATTCAGGTTCCCACCACGTTGCTGGCCATGGTGGATGCCGCTGTGGGGGGTAAGACGGGTATTAACACTGCGGCGGGGAAGAACTTGGTGGGGGCGTTCCACGAGCCGTATGCCGTGTTTGTTGATCTGGATCGGTTGCGGTCGCTGCCAGAGGATGAGCTGGTGGCGGGCTCTGCGGAGATTATTAAGACTGGGTTTATTGCCGACCCCGCGATTTTGGACCTGTACGAATCCGACTCGGCTGCGTGCCTTCGTGTGGATGGTCATTTGCCGGAGCTGGTTGCCCGGTCCGTTGCGGTGAAAGCGCGAGTGGTGTCAGAAGATCTGCAGGAGGCGGGGCTACGGGAAATCCTCAACTATGGTCACACGTTTGGTCACGCCGTGGAACTGCGGGAGCATTTCACCTGGCGTCACGGCAACGCTGTGGCTGTGGGCATGATGTTTGTCGCCGAGCTAGCACGCCTTAAGGGGCTTATCGACGCCGCGTTGGTGCAGCGTCACCGCAGCATCCTGGCATCTGTTGGCCTGCCAACCAGCTATGAGGGTGGTCATTTCGATGAGCTCATCGCCGGCATGCGGCGGGATAAGAAGAACCGTGATGGGCATATCCGTTTTGTCGCATTGACTGGTGTGGGGGAAACCACCCGACTGGAAGACACCAGTGACGATGAACTACGGGCGGCCTACCAGGCGATTTCTGAACCGTGAGAGGGGAAATCATGAATAACACAGCAGTGGTGGTGCTGAACGGGCCAAACCTGAACCGCTTGGGTAAACGTCAACCCGACGTGTACGGCACAACTACACTTGCCGACGTGGAGGCTACGCTGCGGAAACGCGCCAAAGACTATGGAATTGACCTGGACTTTAAGCAGTCCAATTCCGAAGCCGAACTGATTGACTGGGTCCATGATGCTGCTGATCGCCGCGCGGCTGTGATCATCAACCCCGGTGGGCTCACCCACACCTCTGTTGCCTTGCGGGACGCGCTGGCGGAGATTGCCGATGGCGCAGGGTTCATTGAGGTGCACATTTCCAACGTGCACGCCCGTGAAGAATTTCGGCACCATAGTTATCTCTCGCCCATTGCAATTGGTGTGATTGCGGGCCTTGGGGTGAAAGGCTACGAACTGGCCTTGGAGTATTTCGCTGGACCTGTCTGGGGTTCGCTCATCTAGATAGAAGAACATCAAACCAAAAAGAAAGAACGACACATCATGGCTACGGCTGATACTCAGTACCCCGACCGGCGACGCGCCGTTGCTGCCGAACTGGCCGCGCAGAACGTTGACTCCGTACTGGTAACTCACCTCACCCACGTGCGATACCTGTCCGGGTTTTCCGGTTCGAACGCGGCGCTGTTACTGAACAAAGACCATTCGGCGCGGATCAGCACTGACGGACGCTACACCACCCAAATCGCGGAGGAAGTTCCCGATATTGACTGCATCCTCGGACGACCCTGCGCGGATACAGTACTGAAGGAGATTATTGGTCCGCGCAGAGTGGGTTACGAAGCTGACTACCTTACCGTTGCCGAGTATGAGCGCTTGCAACAAGCATGCGGCGAGGGCGTTGAACTGGTGCCGGTGCGGGGCATCATCGAAAAATCTCGGCTGGTGAAAGATCCAGGAGAGCTGGACGGCCTACGTAGTATCGCCACGCTTGCCTCTCAGGCGTTTGAAGACATGCTGGCCGCTGGGGAAGTGGCCGTGGGTCGTACTGAGCGCGATATTGCCGCAGACCTGGAATATCGCATGCGAAAACTCGGTGCTGAACGCCCCAGCTTTGACACCATCGTTGCCTCTGGGCCGAACTCCGCCAAGCCGCACCACGGTGCCGGCGATCGCGTCATCAAAGCCGGTGACTTGGTGACCATCGACTTCGGTGCCTACGCCAACGGATTTAACTCCGACATGACCCGCACCCTCATCATGGAGCACACCACCGACTTCACCAAAGAAGTCTATGACACGGTGTTGCAGGCACAGCTGGCGGGTGTGAAGGCGGCGACTCCCGGGACGTCGTTACGCGACGTGGACCGTGCTTGCCGCGACATCATCAAGGCAGCCGGATACGGCGACTATTTTGTACACTCCACAGGCCACGGAATCGGTTTGGACGTGCACGAACTGCCCTACGCTGCCACCACCGGAAGTGGTGAACTTGCCGAAGGCATGACTCTGACCATTGAGCCGGGCATCTACGTGCCAGGTAAAGGCGGAGTTCGCATTGAAGATACGCTCATCGTCACCTCTGGTGAGCCGGAAATCATCACCAAAGTAAGTAAAGAACTACGTGTGGTGTAGGCTAAAACAGCTAGTCGTATAAAACTCAAGGGAGAAAACGCGTGGCAACTACCGCCGATTTCAAAAATGGTCTTGTGCTGAAGGTTGATAACAAACTGCAGCAAATCATTGAGTTCCAGCACGTCAAGCCGGGTAAAGGCCCAGCTTTCGTGCGCACCAAGCTGAAGGACGTTGTGTCCGGCAAAGTGGTGGACAAAACCTTCAACGCTGGTGTGAAAGTAGAAACCGCAACCGTTGACCGCCGTGACATGACCTACCTGTATAACGACGGCACGAACTACGTGTTCATGGATGCTAAAACCTATGAACAACTCGAACTCGAACCGCACTTGGTTGGTGAGGGTGCGAAGTTCCTACTCGACGGCAGTGTTGTGCAGGTTTCCTTCCACGAAGAAGAGCCACTATTCGTGGAACTTCCCGTATCCGTAGAACTGCGCGTTGAACACACCGACCCCGGCTTGCAGGGCGATCGCTCCACCGGCGGCACCAAGCCCGCCACTTTGGAAACCGGTGCTGAAATTCAGGTTCCGCTGTTCATTGAAACCGGCAACGTGCTCAAAGTGGACACCCGCGACGGATCCTACATCTCCCGCGTCAACAACTAAGTTTCAACCACAAGGTGACCGTGAGTAACACCCGTCAAGACAAGTCCCGGCGCCACGGGTCGCGCTACCGCGCCCGTCGGCGCGCCGTGGATATTATTTTCGAAGCCGAGGCGCGCGACATTGACCCCGTGGCCATCGTCGACGATCGCATCGAGTTATCCCAGCAGCCCGATCCGCCGGTGAAACCAGTTGCCTCCTACACCCAAGAGATCGTGGGCGGGGTCGCCGTGGAACTTGACCGTGTTGACGAGGTTATTTCGCGTTACCTCCTGGACAACTGGATGCTGGAACGTCTTCCTGCCGTTGACCGTGCCATCCTGCGGGTGGCCACCTGGGAGCTACTGTTCAACCCAGATGTTCCCGTTAAAACTGCCGTGGTTGAGGGCGTGGAACTGGCCAGCGAATATTCCACCGATGCGGCAGCGCCGTACATCAATGCAGCACTTGATGCTATCGCGGGTGCCGTGGACGACCTCCGCGCCGAAAACACCGCCATACAACTCGCGGATAGCGTTGTGGTGCTTGACTCTGCTGAAGAGGGTTCGGGGTTGGGTGACGACGAGGCGGAGGCACCGCGTGTTGCGCGGCTGCGGTGGCTGCCCTAAGGTTCGCTAGGGCATTACATCGTCAAGTGTGCTTATACTCAGGTACAAAAATTCCCTGTTTTCAAGCTTGAAGATAAGCATACTTTTATGCAAAGTTTGCACTAACGTTGTTCAATGGTCATTTTGTTGCCGCGCTCTATCACGCTGCTACAGGTAGAGCACGACATTCACCGGCCAACAACGCTCACCGCAGCTTAGTTATCGGTGTCTTTTGCTTCCGATTCTGTGTTGCCGTTGCCCTGCAACGATGCGGCAAGTTGCGCCACGTTCTCCTGCGCAGCCAGCACATTGTCCACGGAACTCTTCAGGTATGTCTTCAGTTGCTCGTGGGTGAGGCCAGCGGCCACAATGAACTCGCATTCCGTGCGAATGATCACCATTTCTGTGCGGTTGACGGCGGCCGCCTTGGTGCTGTGCACATATGCATTGAAATGATTGCAGGCCAGGAAGAAGGTGGGGTTGCCATCGGCAACTTTTTCCTCAGTGGTTTTGTCTGCCCGCACGATCACTGCCGTGTTGTTGACCAGCGCGAACGTCACGTTATATCCGTTGAGGTTTGCGCTTCCGATGGGTTCATCGTCGGCGAGGGTGAGGGTAATCCCAAACTCGCCCATAACATTGACAACGTCATCAAAGGTGACCGATGTGACTTGTTCACTCATCGTCGGCTGCTCCTTCAGTCTCGGTTGCTTCTGTTGCGGGGGTCTCCCAGGTGACAAGTGTGGGGAATTGCTCTTCCAGCCAGTTGAAGCACGCCAGGGTGTTGTGAATTGAGGAGGTGATGAAGGCACCGAGCTGGTTGTGGGAAACGCCGCCTTCTGTCAGCAGTTCACGGTGCACAATGAGTGCCAACGTCCCAGGGGTGGTTTCCACAAAGTGAAGTGCCGGCATGATCTGCGTCAGGTTCCATTCGTTGACCACGGCCAAAATGGTTGGGGCGTCAGTGGATGGGGGTTCTCCACGCCATCGGCCCTCAAATTTGAGAGTGTCGCCGTCAATAATGAGGGCAACGGCGGTGTTGGGGAAACCGCTGAGCAGGATGTTTGGTTCGTCGCCGATGCGATATTGCAAATCTTCGTTGGTGAAAATCTCGGCAACACGATCAATGGTAAGTGGGGTCACTGTGTCAGGAATGGCCAGGCTCCTTAGTGCTTGGTTGGGTCGGGCAACAAGTCATCGCCGCCGAGTTCATGCGCCAGCGCCTCCTCAACCGTGGGGAAACGAAACACATGTTCTTTGCTTGATAGTACAGCGGGGGAGACGCGTTGGTCAGCAAGGGAAATCTCGGCTGCACCTTCTTTACCGCGCAACAGCTTCGGTCCCAACGATGGAATAGGCATGAGAGCTGGGCGGTTAAGTTGTTTCGACAGCGCCTTTGTGATGTCGCGGTTCTGCACCGGATTGGGGGCAACAGCGTTGATCGGACCAGATAGCGTGGGGTCAACGACTGCGCGAACATAAATGTCACTGAGATCGTCAAGTGAAATCCACGACACCCACTGGCTTCCGCCGCCAACATTTCCGCCCAGACCAGTAGAAAACAGCACGCGCTTGATCGGAAGCACACCGCCGCGCCCGCTGAGTACCACGCCCGTCCGAATGTTCACCACACGCTTGCCAGCCTCAACGGCCGGGGCACAGGCCGACTCCCACTCCTGGGTAACCTCCGCCAGGAAACCCTCGCCGGGTTCCGACGCCTCGGTCACCGCCGCCTCGCCCGTGTGCGGGCCGTACAACCCAATGGCTGAAGCGCAGATGAATGCCGTGCACTGCGGTGATGACGCCGCGAGTTCCGCAAGTTTACGGGTCGGAACGATGCGGGAATCGCGGATGGCTTTCTTGTGGTCGTCGTTGAACCTGCCGAGCATCGGCTCGCCCGCCAAATGCACCACCACATCGATGCCGTCCAACAGGTCTTGTGCTGGATGAAAAGGCTCCCACAAACGCCTACCAGGGCGCATTTTCTCCCGCACGATCTGTACTACCGTGTGTCCCGCAGTACGTAGCTGGGCTGTCACGGCGCGACCAATCAGACTTCGGGAACCGGTGACACCAACGGTGAGGGGCGGGGCGTCGACAAGCGCTGCTATGCGGGACAGGAACGATAAATCGCCCAGCAGCTGATGTTGACGGTAAGCCAGAAAACTTTTGAGTGGGCCGCTGGGGGCGCGGGTGTGAATATCGTCGGTGATGAGGGTGCCGCCCTCCACGTCAGCGAAACTGTGGGTGTGACGCCAATCGGCAATGGAGCGAATCGGCGACGACACGCAGACCTCTGAAAAGCGGTGGCCACGACGATACGCTGAAAGGTCGTGACGCGAGACCCAGCGCAGACCAGCCGGAAGGGAATAGGTGGTGGTGCCATCCGACAGCCGTTTCGCCTCCTTGACCGGGTGCATGGGGAAAAACGGTGGGATCAGCCGTGCAGCCGCTCCTTTGCGGGTATGCCAATCCCACACAAACTCCCGATCGAACGGTAGGACATGGCTGGCGGTAAAGCTCATTGACAATCCCATCTGGCTGGACACGTGTTGTTATTCCAGCATAGACATGTCTGAGCGGCTTGCTGTGGAACAGCCGCCGAGCACTGGGTTAGAACAGGGATTCTTTGCCGAGTTCGTGCGCGAGAGCAGACCGAAGAGTGGGGTAGCGGAAGGTGTGATCATGATTGGTTATCTTGGTGGGAAGAACCTTCTGATCAGCAAGAACCAGTTCCTGCGTGCCCTGCTTACCCACAAGCAAACCAGGCGCCCATGCCGGAGTGGGAATAAGGGAGGGTCGGTGTAGAAGTTGTGCCAGTGTGGTAGTGAACTCACTGTTGCGGACCGGTGTTGGGGAGGTGGCGTTGATGGGTCCGTTGAGAGTGGGATCAACGATGGCGCGAACATATATGTCAGTGAGATCGTCTAGCGCGATCCACGACATCCACTGCTTCCCAGAACCAAGACGACCGCCCAAACCAGCGAAAAACAAAGCAGCCATCGGCGGGAGAACACCGCCTTGTGCACTGAGCACGATGCCTGTTCTCACGTTGACAACGCGTTTTGGATGAGCCGAGGCGCAGGCGGACTCCCACTCGGCGACAACATCGGCAAGGAAACCATCGCCTTGGGTACTAGTTTCAGTGAGACCGTGAGTGGTGTTGTGTTTCATCGTGGTGAAACCATAAAAGCCAATTGCCGACGCACACACCATGGTCGAACACGATGATGACTGGCTGACAAGCTTGGCGAGGGCAAGCGTGGGAATAACGCGTGAGTCCCTGATCTGAGATTGATGCTTCTGGCTAAACCGCCCAAGGATGGGCTCGCCAGCCAGATGAACCAGCACATCAACGCCGTCAAGAAGGTCAGGCGCTGGGTTAACGGGGTCCCAGAAACGAGGAAGATGGGAGTGGGGGTGTGCTGCATGTTTGGTGGTGGAGGCGAGATGAGAGGCTTTGCGTACAAGTGGAATGACCGCGTGGCCGAGTGTGGTCAACTGTGCTGTCAGGGCGCGGCCCACAAGGCCCGACGCTCCGGTGACCGCGATGGTAAGTGGTTTGGTAGATGGGCTAGTAAGAGCTAGCGACGATGAAAACGCGAGATCGTGGTAGAGCTGGTGTTGCCGATAGGCAAAAACGCTGCAGAGCTTTTTGTGTGAGATTGGGATGCGGGAATCTACATAGTCGGTAATGAGTGTGGTGCCCTCTGGGGTGTCAGCGAAAGTGTGCGTGTGACGCCACCCTCCGGCTCGTTTTACTACTGGCGACACGCAGACATCAGTGAAGCGCCGTTCGGGAATGTAGCCAGAAGACTGGTGTTGCGCCACCCACTGAAGTTTTCCTGGAAGTAGGAACGTGGTTGTGCCGTCGGCGAGGCTGGTTGCTTCCTCTTCTACCGACATGGGCACAAACGGTGGGGTTAGGCGCTTCACCGCGCCTGGGCGGGTATGCCAGTCCCACACGAGTTTTTGGTCAAATGGCAAGATGTGGCTGGTGGTGAACGTCATGGTTCTAGGATAGGTGAGTTTTGGTGTCAGGCTTTGATGGCTTACACGACCAATGCACCCTAATAGTGGTAGCAGTGTAAAGATTTTTAATAAGTGACTTAATTACAAAAATTAAATCAACACTTCTTGAAATTTTATATGACTTGAACTTTGTAGCTCTAGCCAATCAATAAAATTCCTATTCAAGTCACTACTAGAATAAAAGAGCAGATATTCAAAGCGGCCCGACGGGCTGGCATCCTCATGAACACCTTGAAAATATCTTAAAGCATGCACCGACTTATATAACTCTATTAAAGAAATGATGGAGACAGTTGGAAATATTGGAGATGCTAATCCGCTGATAGGATGCGGTAATGATGTTGCTGGTATGATGTACACAGCTATACTTTGATGTGCGCCGATAATATAACCACTAGACCAGAGGATATACTTTGAAATACAAAGAAAAAAATAACGAAACAAATTTTGACATATTTAAGGTTGACGCCTCTGAGGAGGAAAGACTAACCCCCTTCAGCTGCATAGTTAATTATATCATCAAAAATCCCGAACTAGAATGCTACATTTTTGCTGACGGCTGCCCTGATTCTGCGCTAAAAATTTGGGATAAAGATAACTCAGTTGAAGTAATTTGGTCACAGACAATTAAGCAACCGCCATCAAACTTTAGTTTCCTTGATGATTTGCTTCCCTTTAGGGAGGAACCTGCAAAAACTTCTGCAGTCATAAGAATTTCTTTCCCAATATCTCCTGCTAAACTATTTTCTATATACTACCCTGAAATTGAGGCTTGTCCGTCAGGCCTACTGGTCATAGCGAAAGAAGAGATTCCTAAAGATATCCTCGAGGAATATAAAAGTATATTTTATCCAAATGTCACAGACGAATCTGCTTTAAATTTTGCCTCTAAGGCGTTCGAAAAATGGGCAATATTTGGATACGTAAGAGAAATTGATCAAATGGGAATAGAGTATAGGTTTGAAAATATATTTTTGTCGCACAATGGTAATTTAAGTAAATCTTTCATCACGTGGGGTAACCTATAAAATTTTAAGCGCTGAATTTTTACTTTTGTGGCTGCATGAAAATTTGATATTAAGTTCGTATATCACAAGTATGAGATTAAGGAGCTTGATTTAGGTACTGGGGAGATGTCGACGCTACTTTAGCCAGTGCAAGCCTCATCAAGGGCAAAAGTGAAGTAAGATTTTTCGCGTACGCGTCGATGATTCAAGTGGTCATCAACCATGAAATTGCTTCTATCTCAACAGTGCTTCACCAGGAATTACACGCGATCTCACCGCGCTTAGAGCTTCAGGATTGCTCCGATATCATCACTCCAGATAGCGCCCAACCGATAAAGGGTATACCGGATCAGGGTGTGTCACCTTGATCAAGTGCAATAGTGGGAAAAGAATCACAACAACCATGTTAGACAAGTCCGGCATGTGATAGGGTAATCTACTTTATATTTGAAACGTAGGCAGATTTTAAATCGCGGCTGTCGACTGTGCCGACAGCATAATAACAGTAATTAATATATTGCCGAAATTCTTTTTTGGACTTTCCCGTAAATACTTTTTGGTTCAAACTCGGTAATTGGAAAATCCAGGCGTGTGGTAATAAATGCCGTGGCCATCATACATGGTTGTCATCATGGTCTTTGTGGTACAGCAATAGCTCAGCCAGATGCGTGATGAAAACCAAAACAAGATTATGATGGTCACATGATTGCCTACCGGCTGACTGCCCTACAATATGGCCGAGTGATTCTTGAGCCAAGTCATCCCACTAGGCGTCCTGGGGTCGTAGAAACCAGCGTCAACGTCTATGATCCTGCGTTTACTAGCTATACAGAAGGTTCTGCATTAACGCAGCCGCTTCAGCATCTCAAAAAACACATGCCACAAGAGACCATCATCGAGCTTTCCTCACTGATTTTCAGCAAATATGCGGGTGAGGTTGTTGATGAAAGCTATCCAGGAGGCCGGAGGCAGGCCGTGGACGACTTTAACGCGTGGATGATCGATGATGAGTTCGCTGGTAGTTCCATGATCGAACATTCGTGGACAACGCTGCAGTTCGGCCCGGTAGCGGTGGTGTCAACCCTGCGATCAACAACGACCATGGCAGCTCACGGCAACGGACTTTACTTGGATTGGGATAGCAAATCGTCAGAACCACCAGTCGAAGTAAATATGCCTTTAGATCTGTTGCGCATCACAGTGGAACCCAATCAGATTGGCACCATAGTTCAATGGCTTTTGAGGAAAGAACGCAGGCTTTTGGACCAAGACTATAGCGGGGGATATGTGCAGGCAGTGCGTGATTTTACTGACTGGATGCGACGTTAGTGGTCAGAGTGATGTGCTGCCGGTGCGATTCACCATCGGCGGGTGTCTGATTCCATGCATCAATCAGCCATTGATCATGGGTGGCAATGATTAGTGTTCCGTGCCAGCTCATTATGGCCGCTTCAAGAGATTCGATGGTATCGATATCAAGGTAGTTTGTTGGCTCGTCAATAATCAGAAACTCCGGCTGCTGTGCCAGCGCGAGGGCTAGTTGAACGCGACGTTTGTTTCCATCTGATAACTGTTCTAGTGGCGTTGCCCATAGTCTAGGGTGAAGAAAGCCTTTACCCAGGTCACCAATCCCGTTATGCCATATCTCTGGTGGTATGAGTTCGTCTTTGTTGCGTGGGAGTTCCTGCGGAACAAACACCGAATCGGCAGCACTTATGGTGCCGCTGGCTTCTGCTGCCAGGCATTGTCTGGTATGAATCCAGCGCAGTAGGGTTGATTTCCCGGCACCGTTTACCCCGGTGATCATCATGTGCTCACCACCAGCAAGCTCGAAACTAACAGGATCCAGCCGACCAGGAATATGCACGTTTCTTACTGAACACGCAATGCCTGTAGACACCACAGTCGGATCTAGAAAAGTAATAGTGATTGCGTCATACCGGGGTTTACGAACCTCGACTTCTGTAAGCCTGTCCAGGCGGCGGGAATCATCATTGATCCGCCGGGTTGATACTGTTTGTGCTCGATCTGCATAGTACTTTTTCGAGGCGCGTACTTCGCTGCGTGGGGTGGCGTTCCGGTGACCTATGGTCTCAGAGGAAAAACGGTGCTGCAACAACTGCTGTTTGTCGTGTTGCTGGTGGGCATGTATCTGTAAGTGACGGCTGCGGGCCGTGTCTTTTTCTTGCACGTAATCGGAATAGGTTCCGTTGCAGCGGTATATGCCGTTTGTTGTTGGTTGTCCTGCTGCGGTGGCTATGGCGTGCCATGATGTGGTGTCTAAGTCGAGGATGCCGGTTGCGGCACGGTCAATAAAGTCACGATCGTGGCTGGCAAACAGCACTGGTCCGTTCCAGCCTGTCAGGGTTTGTATCACAAATTCTCGGGCTGTCGTATCAAGGTGATTGGTTGGTTCATCAACCACCAACGCGGGAGAACCCCGCAGCAGGACGGCGGCGAGGTGTAATCGTTCTTTTTGCCCAGGTGAGAGTGAATCCAGCGGGCGGTCTCGTGCAATGTTACCCAGCCCCAGGCTACGTAGAGTCTTGTCCAGTTGTGTATCTAACTCCCATCCATTCATGGCTGTAATGCGGGCAAGTAGTTCATCAAAGCGGCGGGCAGTTTCTGCTGAAACATCAAAGGCAAGCTTGTGGCTGAGCATGTCAAACTCGTGTCGTAGCTTGAGTACCTGGTGGCATGCAGCATCAATTACGTCGCCGACAGTTGTGGGTGGGGCATGGTTGTCCCATGAAAGTGGTGTGTCCACATGCCCGCGAAGTGGTGTGAGCTCGCCGAGGGCGAGTTTGAGGAGGGTTGTTTTCCCTGAGCCGTTTGGTCCTACAACGCATAAGCGTTCATCGGTTCCGCATGTGAATGAGACATTTGTGAGGACATCGGTGGTGGGATAAGAAAAAGTGACGTGGGAAAAAGAAATAATAGACACACTGCATCCTAGTGAGAACGTAATACGGATTTTGTGCGGTGTGTCAGTCTCCCATACCTCAAATCTACTAGTTCGGGATAGGCTTGGGCAAGAGGGAACAGTTACAGCTACAACCCACGCGACTCGCGCGACGTCGATAAGCAGTAAGCAGAACCACCTTGTTGTGCAGTGGTTTTGCTTCCACCCGTGCTTACCCCTCACATGGCACCCGTGAACATGCCGGTGCTATGGTGATACGCAGTCAAAGGCTAAAAGGCATCCTTTAACGGACCGCACTGTGAGGCGGGAAAGGAGGTCACGATGGGCGATAATGGCACTGCCGATGTCACGGAATTGCTGTCTGCGGATGATGTGAATCGGACTGTCGCGCGCATCGCGCACCAGATTATTGAGAAAACTGCTGGTCAAGAGATTCTTTTACTTGGTATTCCTTCGGGCGGGGTGCCACTGGCGGAGCGTTTAGCGGCGAGCATCAAGGAATTTTCGGGGGCAGATGTTCCGACGGGTGCTTTGGATGTGACGCTGTATCGGGACGATTTGCGGGGTAAGCCTCATCGTGCGCTTCTGCCCACCACTATTCCTACGTCTGGCATTGATGGTGCCACGGTAATCCTCGTTGATGACGTCCTCTATTCGGGCCGAACCATCAGGGCTGCGCTGGATGCATTGCGCGATATTGGCCGCCCGGAGCAGGTGCAGTTGGCGGTGTTTGTGGACCGTGGGCACAGGCAGCTGCCCATTCGCGCTGATTATGTGGGTAAAAATTTGCCGACGTCTCGCGCCGAGGACGTCACTGTACTGTTTGCGGAGATCGACGGCCGCGATGCGGTGACGCTGACACGCACCATCACCGATACCACCACCCAGGGCGAGGAGTAGCGCCACCATGAAGCATTTGCTGTCTATTGCTGACTTAAGCCGAGATGAGATTGTTGGCCTGATGGATGAGGCTGACCGCTTCCGCGAGGCGCTACTGGATCGTGAGGTGAAGAAGCTTCCTACCCTGCGTGGTCGCACGATTTTCACCATGTTTTATGAAAATTCCACGCGCACACGGGCGTCGTTTGAAACGGCCGGCAAGTGGATGAGCGCCGATGTGATTAACGTGTCGTCGTCAGGGTCAAGCGTGAAGAAGGGGGAGTCGCTGAAGGACACCGCCGCCACTCTGACGGCCATCGGGGCGGATGCGATTATCATGCGTCACCCCTCGTCGGGTGCCGCCGCGCAGGTGGCTGGGTGGCTGGACGGCCCAAGCGTGATTAATGCTGGTGACGGCGCGCATCAGCACCCTACGCAGGCGCTTCTCGACGCCGTGACCATGCGCCAGCGCCTCGGCACCATTGAGGGCCGCAAGGTGGTGATCGTGGGGGACTGCCTGCATTCCCGCGTGGTGCGCTCCAATGTGGATCTGCTGAGCACCCTGGGGGCCGAGGTTGTGCTGGTCGCTCCGCCAACGTTGCTTCCCACGGGTGTGGAGAACTGGCCGGTGCGTACTTCCTACACCATGGATTCCGAGATTGCGGATGCCGACGCCGTGATGATGCTGCGCGTGCAACAAGAACGCATGCACGGCGGCTTTTTCCCCACGCAACGGGAGTACGCAACCCTGTACGGCATGTCCAAGGAGCGGTTAGCGCGCATCCCCGAACACGCGATAGTGATGCACCCAGGGCCGATGCTGCGCGGCATGGAAATTAACTATGAGGTTGCGGACGCCCCGCAAACCGCCGTGTTGCAGCAGGTAAGTAATGGTGTGCACGTGCGCATGGCGGTGTTGTTCACGCTGCTTGTTGGAACCGATAACGCTTAAAAGTAGGGGAATGTGATGTCTCAGAATAACTATCCGGCAACCGGTGACCTCGGCCCCGTAGAGCGTGGCAGTGTCCTGATCCGCAACGTCCGCCCTTATGGCGAAGGCGAACCCGTGAACATCCTGATCGAAGATGGTCTGATCGCCGACATGGATGCTGCAGATGATGCCAATGCTGACACTGTGATTGATGCGAAAGGCACGGTCTTGCTGCCTGGTTTGGTGGACCTGCACGTTCACCTGCGGGAACCCGGCAGGGAGGATACGGAAACCATTGCCACGGGTTCGGCCGCTGCCGCCAAGGGTGGTTTTACCGCCGTGTTCACCATGGCCAACACCATGCCTGTCATGGATCAGCCGGTGATTGCGGAGTCGGTGTGGTTTAAAGGTCAGTCTATTGGTCTGTGCGATGTGCACCCGGTGGGGTCCATTACCAAGGGCCTTGAAGGTAAAGAACTCACCGAGTTCGGCATGATGGCTCACTCCGCCGCCAAGGTCCGCATGTTCTCTGACGATGGCAAGTGCGTGGACAACCCCCTGATCATGCGCCGTGCCATTGAGTATTCACGTGGCCAGGACGTGCTTCTCGCCCAGCACTGCGAGGAACCACGCCTGACGGAAGGCGCGGTAGCCCATGAAGGGCCGAATGCCGCCCGTCTAGGTTTGCGCGGCTGGCCCCGCGCAGCTGAGGAATCTATTGTCGCCCGTGACGCGCTGCTGGCCAGGGATTATGGCGGCCGGGTGCATATTTGCCACGCCTCTACAGTGGGGACTGTGGAGCTGTTGACTTGGGCAAAGGAGAAGGGGATCCCGCTGACTGCCGAAGTCACCCCGCACCACCTGATTCTCACAGACGAGCGCCTGGACACCTACGACGGAGTAAACCGGGTCAACCCGCCGCTGCGCGAAAACCATGACACGCTGGCGCTGCGGCAAGCACTTCTGGACGGGATCATCGACTGCGTATCCACTGATCACGCACCCCACGGCTCCGAGGACAAGTGCTGCGAATTTGAGCACGCCCGCCCCGGCATGTTGGGGCTGGAGACCTCGTTGCCCATCATCGCGGACACCTTTGTGCGTACCGGCGCGGCTGATTGGCGCTGGGTGGCGCGGGTCATGAGCGAAAAGCCTGCTGAAATTGTGCGCCTACCCGGCCACGGCCGCCCTATTGCGGTGGGGGAGCCCGCCAACCTGACCATTGTTGACCCTGACTGTCACTGGGTGGCGCACGGTGAGGATATGGCATCCAAAGCGGACAACACCCCCTATGAGGGCATGGAATTCCACACGAAAGTAACACATACAATCCTGCGCGGGCGCGTGACCTGCAATGATGGCGTCGCAGCCGAGCCACATACGCAGGCATAGAGTACAGCAACAAATAACACCGAAAGGCATCCTTGTGACTTCCACCCCTCCGGCAATACTCGTGCTTGCCGACGGCCGCGTCTTCCGCGGTGTCGGTTTCGGAGCCACCGGCACCACCCTGGGCGAAGCGGTTTTTACCACCGCCATGACCGGCTACCAGGAAACCATGACCGACCCTTCCTATCACCGGCAGATTGTGGTGGCCACGGCCCCGCAAATCGGCAACACTGGTTGGAACGATGAAGACGGGGAATCCCACGGTGACAAAATCTGGGTAGCCGGTTTAGTGATCCGTGACCTGGCGCATCAAGCATCCAACTGGCGTGCCGCCCGCAGCTTGGAAGACGAGATGACGGCGCAGGGGATTGTGGGAATCCGGGGCGTCGATACGCGGGCGCTGGTGCGGCACGTGCGCAACCATGGGTCCATTGCGGCGGGCCTGTTTTCCGGCGAAGATGCGCAGCGCCCGGAGGCGGAGCTGCTGGCAATAGTAAAAGCGCAGCCTAGTATGGCCGGGTCGGACTTGGCAGGCGACGTCTCCACCGACGACACCTATGTGGTGGAGCCGGAAGGGGAGCAGCGCTTTACCGTGGTCGCCTACGACATGGGCATTAAAACCAACACGCCCCGCAACTTTGTGCAACGCGGTATCCGCACGATCGTGGTGCCCGCCAACACCTCCTACGAAGACATCATGCGCCACAATCCAGACGGGGTTTTTGTATCCAACGGTCCTGGTGACCCCGCCACCGCCGACGAGATGGTCGCCGTGGTGCGCGAAGTGCTGGCCAACAAAATCCCGTTCTTTGGCATCTGCTTCGGCAATCAAATCTTCGGCCGGGCACTGGGAATGAACACCTACAAACTGAAGTTCGGGCACCGCGGCATCAACGTGCCCGTGATTAACCACGAAACCGGCACCATCGACATCACAGCCCAAAACCACGGTTTTGCCCTGGAAGGCACAGCTGGCGAGGTGTTCGACACCCCGTTCGGCCCGGCAAAAGTCACCCACACCTGCTTGAACGACGGCGTAGTGGAAGGCGTGGCGCTGCTAGACGGCACTGCCTACTCGGTGCAATATCACCCGGAAGCAGCCGCAGGCCCACACGATGCGAACCCCCTGTTTGACCAGTTCATCGAACTCCTTGAAGCACGCCAGGAAGGTAACAAGTAAATGCCACAGCGCACCGACATCAACCATGTGCTGGTCATTGGTTCCGGACCCATCGTCATCGGCCAGGCCTGCGAATTCGACTACTCCGGCACCCAAGCCTGCCGCGTGCTCAAAGAAGAAGGACTACGCGTCACCCTGATCAACTCCAACCCGGCCACCATCATGACCGACCCGGAGTTCGCTGACCACACCTATGTGGAACCCATTCAGCCGGAGTACATTGAAAAAATCTTCGAAGCCGAAATCGCTGCAGGGCATCCCATCGATGCGGTGCTGGCCACTCTCGGAGGGCAGACCGCGCTGAACGCGGCCATCGCCCTGGACCGTCGTGGCTCGTTGGACAAATACAACGTCGAACTCATCGGCGCCGACATTGATGCCATTGAACGAGGCGAAGACCGCCAAAAATTCAAAGACATTGTGGCGAAAATCGGCGGTGAATCCGCGCGTTCCCGGGTGTGCCACACCATGGATGAAGTCCGGGAAACCGTGACTGAACTGGGTCTTCCCGTTGTGGTTCGGCCGTCGTTCACCATGGGGGGGCTGGGGTCCGGCCTGGCCTTTACCAACGAAGATGTGGAACGCATCGCCGGTGGCGGACTTGCGGCATCACCCGAAGCCAATGTGCTCATCGAAGAGTCCATTCTCGGCTGGAAAGAATACGAGCTGGAACTCATGCGCGATGCCAACGACAACTGCGTGGTGGTGTGTTCCATCGAAAATGTGGATGCGTTGGGTGTGCACACCGGTGATTCCGTGACCGTGGCACCCGCCATGACGCTGACCGACCGCGAGTTCCAGATCATGCGCAACCAAGGCTTCGCCATTCTGCGTGAAGTGGGTGTGGACACCGGTGGCTGCAACATCCAATTCGCCGTCAACCCCCGAGACGGCCGCCTGATCACCATCGAGATGAACCCCCGTGTGTCCAGGTCCTCGGCGTTGGCATCCAAGGCGACGGGATTCCCCATCGCCAAAATCGCCGCGAAGCTCGCCATCGGCTACACTCTCGACGAAATCACCAACGACATCACCGGCGTTACACCAGCTGCCTTCGAACCCACGTTGGATTATGTGGTGGTCAAAGCCCCGCGCTTCGCCTTTGAAAAATTCACCGGTGCCGATGACACCCTCACCACCACCATGAAATCCGTTGGTGAAGCCATGGCGCTCGGCCGCAACTACATTGCTGCGCTGGGCAAAGTCATGCGGTCCCTGGAAAACAAACAAGCAGGGTTCTGGACTGTCCCCGACGAGACATTTGCGGGCGACCGCGCCACCGACGTGAGCGCCGTGCTTGCGGATCTTAAACGCCCCACCGAGGGCCGCATCTACGACGCCGAACTCGCACTGCGGCTCGGCGCCACTGTGGACGAGGTATACGCCGCCTCTGGCATTGACCCCTGGTTCCTCGCCGAGCTTAAAGCCCTGGTGGACTTCCGCGCCGAGCTTGTCGACGCCCCGGTGCTCACCGAGGAACTCCTGCGCACCGCCAAATACAACGGGCTTTCCGACCGGCAAATCGCTGCACTTCGCCCGGAATTTGCCGGTGAGGAAGGCGTACGCCGTCTGCGCTGGTCCTTGGGTATTCGCCCCGTATTCAAAACCGTGGACACCTGTGCCGCCGAGTTTGAGGCACAAACCCCGTACCACTACTCGGCCTACGAATTGGACCCCGCCGCAGAATCAGAGGTGACGCGCCAAACCGAACGCGAAAAAGTAATCATTCTCGGTTCCGGACCTAACCGCATCGGGCAGGGCATCGAATTCGATTACTCCTGCGTCCACGCCGCCCTGGAGCTCTCCCGCGTCGGCTACGAAACGGTGATGGTCAACTGCAACCCTGAAACCGTCTCCACCGATTACGACACCGCCGACCGCCTCTACTTTGAACCCCTTACCTTTGAAGACGTCATGGAGGTCTACCACGCCGAAAGCCAATCCGGCACAGTCGCAGGCGTGATTGTCCAACTTGGCGGACAAACCCCGCTGGGACTTGCAGAAAAGCTCCGCAACGCAGGCGTGCCCGTTGTGGGCACCACACCCGAAGCCATCAACCTGGCTGAAGACCGCGGCGAATTCGGCGAAGTACTCCGTACGGCAGGACTGCCCGCACCGGCGTTTGGCACCGCGACCTCGTTCGAGCAGGCCCGCGACGTGGCAGAAAAAATCGGCTACCCCGTCCTGGTTCGCCCCTCCTACGTGCTCGGCGGGCGCGGCATGGAAATCGTCTACGACGAGCGCTCCCTCCGCAACTACATCGAACGCGCCACCGAAATCACCAGCGACCATCCCGTCCTGGTCGACCGCTTCCTCGACAACGCCATCGAAATCGACGTTGACGCCCTCTGCGACGGCACCGACGTCTACCTCGCCGGCGTGATGGAACACATCGAAGAAGCAGGCATCCACTCCGGCGACTCCGCCTGCGCGCTGCCGCCCATGACGCTCGGCACGGAAGACATCAACAAAGTTCGGGAATCCACCGCCGCGCTTGCGCACGGCATCGGTGTCAGAGGACTCATCAACGTCCAATTCGCCCTCAAAGATGACATCCTCTACGTCATTGAAGCCAACCCGCGCGCCTCCCGAACCGTGCCTTTTGTCTCCAAGGCAACTGGCGTACCGCTGGCCAAAGCCGCCTCCCGCATCATGCTCGGTGCTACCATTGCCGAACTTCAAGAAGAAGGCATTATCCCCACCAGCCACGACGGTGGATCGTTGCCCCTTGACGCACCCATCGCCGTCAAAGAAGCCGTCCTGCCCTTCACCAGGTTCCGACGCCCCGACGGTTCCATGCTTGACTCCCTGCTCAGCCCAGAGATGAAATCCACCGGCGAAGTGATGGGCTTGGCCGATAACTTCGGCGCGGCCTACGCGAAAGCCGAGGCAGGAGCGTTCGGGGAACTACCCACCAGCGGCACCGTGTTCGTCTCCGTGGCCAACCGCGACAAACGCACACTCATTTTCCCCATCCAACGCCTGGCCTCCCTGGGCTTTACCATGCTCGCCACCGCAGGCACCGCAGGTATGCTCCGCCGCAACGGCATCCCCTGCGAAACCGTGCTCAAACACTCCGACATCAAAGCCGGAACCGACGGCGTCTCCATCGTGGACCGCATCAAAAACGGGGAGGTTGACCTGATTTTGAACACCCCGGCAGGCTCCGCAGGTGCCCGCCACGACGGCTACGACATCCGTGCCGCCGCCGTTAACGTGGGAATCCCACTGGTCACCACGGTCCAGGGCGTGACCGCCGCCGTGCAAGGCATTGAAGCGCTCCGCGCCGGGGAGCTCTCGGTGCGTGCGCTGCAAGAACTCGACTACACGGAGGACTGATGCGCAGTTTCGGTGAAAAACTCCAGACTGTCTCGCTTGAGCGCGGGCGGCTCTGCGTGGGAATAGACCCCCATCCGGCGCTACTGGAGCAGTGGGGACTAGGCGTGACTGCGGACGGCCTTAGGCGGTTTTCCAGGATCTGTGTGGAAGCGTTCGGACCATCAGTGGCATTGGTGAAACCCCAGGTTGCTTTCTATGAGGCGTTTGGTTCCCAGGGCTACGCCGTGTTGGAAGAGACTATCCGTGACCTGCGCGAACAGGGTGCCTTGGTCGTGGCGGATGCGAAACGTGGAGATATTGGCTCGACCATGGCCGCCTACGCTGAAGCGTGGCTCAGTGATTCCTCGCCGCTGTGTGCTGATGCTGTGACAGTTTCCCCGTACCTGGGGTTTGAGGCATTGCGCCCCGAGTTGGACCTGGCTCACACTCACGGCAGGGGAGTGTTTGTGCTGGCTGCCACCTCTAACCCGGAAGGTCGCCAGGTACAAGACTGCGTCAATACTGATGGCGTGCGCCTGGACCAGCTCATGGTGGACGCTGCGGCTGCGGAAAACTCGTCATGGAGAAAAGCGGGTGAATTCGGTGATGTGGGGGTTGTTGTTGGCGCAACCCTTGACAGCGTGCCCGACCTCACGGACCTGAATGGTCCAGTGTTGATGCCCGGTGTGGGCGCGCAGGGCGCGAGTGCGGCGGACGTCGATACGTTGGCGGAAAAAATGAGTGCGTGGGTGTTTCCGAATATCTCACGTGGCATTCTGCGACACGGACCTGGGGTTTTTGAACTTTCTCAGGCGGTTTCTGCGGCGGCGGCCGACTATCCGGGTTTTCCCAGGTGAGCGGCGAGAAAGTATCGGGCTGATCGCGGCAATCAGGAGGGCCGCGACATGGCTTTTTGGAGTAGCCACCTTGGATTTTCCGGTAAGAGTGCTAGACTAGCGGAAGCCCTCGGCCGACATCGATGAAATTTTTGTTAAATTTGCGCGATGTTGCGGGCGAAAAATGGTACAACCGATACCACATAGCAATCATCCCTTTATCTGAATTACGGAGGAACCCCGTGGCACTTCCCAAGTTGACTGATGAGCAGCGCAAGGAAGCCCTCGCAAAGGCTGCTGAGGCTCGCAAGGCGCGTGCAGAGCTCAAAGAGAAGCTCAAGCGCGGTGGCACCAACCTCAAGGAAGTTTTGGACCAGGCTGAGTCCAACGAGACCATCGGCAAGACCAAGGTTTCCGCAATTTTGGAAGCAATGCCGAAGGTGGGCAAGGTGAAGGCGAAGGAAATCATGGATGAGCTGGAGATTGCTCAGACTCGCCGCCTGCGTGGCCTGGGTGACCGTCAGCGTCGCGCTCTGCTGGAGCGCTTCGGCTTCGCTGATGAGGACTAGGAACTTAAGGACTACATCAGCGTGACCGGCGATAAACCTAAAAATGAACAGGGCCAAGGTCGTTTAGTGGTTTTGCTTGGCCCGTCTGCCGTTGGAAAATCCACGGTGGTTCATCGCCTTCGTGAAGAAATTCCCCAACTGTATTTCAGCGTCTCTATGACGACCAGGGATCCTCGTCCCGGTGAAGTGGACGGCCGTGACTATTTCTACGTCACGCGCGAAGAATTCCAAGAGAAGATTGACGCTGGGGAAATGTTGGAATGGGCTGACATTCATGGTGGCCTGCAACGATCCGGAACTCCCGCTGGGCCTGTGCGTGATGCATTGTCTGAGGGGCGACCGGTGTTGGTGGAGGTTGACATTGTGGGTGCCCGGAACGTGGCACGTATGATGCCCGAGGCGAACACGGTGTTTCTGGCCCCGCCGTCCTGGGAGGTCCTGGTGGACCGTCTTGTTGGTCGTGGCACAGAGCCGCAAGACGTCATTGATAGGCGTCTTAAAACCGCAAAAGCTGAACTCGCCGCCAAAGATGAATTCGATGTGGTCGTTGTCAACGATGACATTGATCGTGCGGTGGCTGAAATCACTGAGATCCTGTTGGGACGTGACTAGCTGCGCGCTGGTTATGTTTCGCAGGGAGTGCTCAGGTACAATCCTGGGTTGATCATTTATCGTAACTTTCGAAAAGGTGCTTGTGACCAACGTGACCAACGTCAACAGCGTGAGCAACGATATTGCCATCACCGAAGCGGTGTTCGATGATCCCATTGGTATCACCGCCCCGCCCATTGATGAGCTGCTGGATAAAGTGTCCTCCAAGTATGCTCTGGTGATTTTCGCTGCGAAACGCGCCCGCCAGATTAATAGCTACTTCCAGCAGGCTGATGAGGGTGTTTTCGAGTTCGTCGGTCCTCTTATTGAGCCGGAGAATCAGGAAAAGCCGCTGTCCATCGCGCTGCGTGAAATCAACAAGGGAATGTTGGATCACGAAGAAGGCTAGTGGCCTGTTGCCATAATCGTGTTTCCCTGCGCGCTTACACTGTGGGCGTGCAGGGATTTTCTTTTATCTCAAGGATGTTGATGTGACTGGGTTGAATATTGTAGTGGGGGTTGCTGGCGGCATTGCAGCCTATAAAGCTTGCCACCTGGTGCGGTTTTTCACCGAGCGGGGTCATTCGGTGACGGTGGTTCCCACGGAGTCGGCGTTGAAATTTGTGGGGGCGGCGACGTTTGAGGCGCTCTCGGGTAACCCTGTGTCCACGTCAGTGTTTGATGCTGTAGATCAGGTGCAGCATGTCCGGGTGGGGCAGGCAGCTGACCTTGTAGTGATTGCTCCGGCAACGGCTGACCTGATGGCTCGCATGGCTGCGGGTCGCGCTGATGACCTACTCACCGCCACGTGTCTGGTGGCTACCTGCCCGGTGGTGGTGGCACCGGCGATGCACACAGAAATGTGGTGGAACCCCGCCACGCAGGACAACGTGGCTACGTTACGACGCCGCGCAATCACCGTCCTCGAACCCGCTCACGGCAGGCTGACCGGTACCGATTCCGGCCCAGGCAGGCTACTGGAACCAGGGCAGATCGGCGAGGCGGCACTGGCGGTGTATGCGGGGGCACAGATACCCCGCGATCTTGAAGGTAGGAAAGTACTGATCACCGCCGGTGGTACCCAAGAAAACCTGGACCCGGTGCGGTTTATTGGCAACCGCTCATCAGGGCGGCAGGGCTTTGCCTTGGCGGAAATAGCGGCGCACCGAGGTGCGGAGGTGACGGTGGTGGCGGCGAACACGGATGATTTGCCGAACCCCGCGGGTGAAACAGTGGTGCACCGTGTGCTCTCTGCCAGGGATATGGCGGACAAGGTTGGTGAGATTGCGGGGGAGCAGGACGTGATCATCATGGCCGCGGCCGTGGCGGATGTGCGGCCAGCTCATCAGGCTGCTGTCAAGCTGAAAAAAGGTGCCGATTCGCAGGCTCTGGGGCAGCTGGAATTGGTGGAAAACCCCGATATTCTGGCGGGCCTGACCGAGATTCGGTCCACCGGGATTTGGGAGAAAAACCCAGTGATTGTGGGGTTTGCTGCGGAAACCGGCGACGACGGTGCAACACCCCTGGACCATGCGGTGGCGAAACTTCAGCGCAAGGGTTGCGATCTGCTCATGTGCAACGAGGTAGGTGCAGGCAAAGTGTTCGGCCAGGACACAAACTCCGGGTGGATAGTGTTTCCTGACGGCCGGATGGTGGATGTGCTGCCCGGCTCCAAGCTGGAAGTTGCAGCCCAGATCATGGACGAGGTTGTGGAACTAATGCCGCCCTTGTCCAGTTAGACAGCTTAGTCTATATTGGTAGGGATTAATGCTTTACCCTTCTCTTTAACAGCATAAGGACCCACATAATGACACAGGCCGAGGCGTCACACCGCCAGCTCCGCCTTTTCACCAGCGAATCCGTCACGGAAGGCCACCCAGATAAAATCTGCGACGCCATCTCTGACACCATCCTGGACGCCATGCTCGCCAAAGACCCCCACTCGCACGTTGCCGTGGAAACCGTGGTGACTACCGGGCTTGTTCATGTGGTGGGGGAGGTACGCTGCTCTGGCTACGTCGAAATTCCGCAACTGGTGCGTGACCGCCTCCGCGACATTGGTTTCACCTCCTCCGAGGTAGGTTTCGACGGCACTACCTGCGGCGTGACCGTCGCCATCGGTGAGCAGAGCCACGAAATCAGCGCCGGTGTGGAAAACTCCCATGAGATGCGCTCTGGCCAGGAAGTAGAAGACAACGACCGCAACGGTGCCGGCGACCAGGGTCTGATGTTCGGCTACGCCACCAACGAAACTCCCGAATACATGCCGCTGCCCATTTCACTGGCGCACCGCCTGGCACGACGGTTGACTGAGGTGCGGAAAAAAGGCATTGTGCCGAACATACGCCCCGATGGTAAAACCCAGGTGACCTTCGCCTACGACGAGAACAACAAGCCCGTCTACCTGGATACCGTGGTCATCTCCACGCAGCATGACCCCGACGTCACTCAGGAATGGCTGGAGCAGCAGCTGCGCACGCACGTGCTCCAGCCTGTGATCGCTGACGCCGAGCTGGAAGACCTTGTGACCGACGAGCTTACTCTGCTGGTCAATCCTTCCGGCTCCTTCACCCTCGGAGGGCCCATGGGCGATGCCGGGCTGACCGGCCGCAAAATCATCGTGGACACTTACGGTGGCATGGCCCGCCACGGTGGTGGCGCGTTCTCCGGTAAAGACCCCAGCAAAGTCGACCGCTCCGCCGCCTACGCCATGCGCTGGGTGGCCAAAAACGTAGTTGCGGCAGGACTTGCTGATCGGGTGGAAGTGCAGGTGGCTTACGCCATCGGCCGGGCAAAGCCTGTGGGGCTGTACGTGGAAACCTTCGGCACCGCCGCCGAGGGACTAACCGACGAGGCCATTCAGGCAGCCGTGTCCGAGGTGTTTGACCTTCGTCCCGCCGCCATTATCCGCGACCTAGACCTGCTGCGGCCCATCTACGCCCAAACCGCCGCCTACGGGCATTTCGGGCGCACCGACCTGGACCTCCCATGGGAGCACACCAACCGCGTGCAGGAACTACGAGCAGCGGCTGGCCTGTAATATGTAGTGCCATGTCAGCCAGCACCGCCCGCGTCCCAGCGCCCACCAGGCCCGTGGCGCGGGTGTTGCCATTACTGGGGCTTTCCCCACTCGACCGGCTTTTCGACTACAAAGTTGACGCCACCCAAGACGACGCAGCGCAACCCGGCACCCGCATCCGCGTCTACTTCAGCGGCAGGCTTACCGACGCCCTGATCATCGCCCGCGGCGACACCACCGACTACCCCGGGGAACTGGCCTGGATCAAAAACGTCATCTCACCAGAAGTGGTCTACCCCCCGCAGATGCGACGGCTTACCGACGCCCTGTGCGACCGGTACGCAGGAATCCGCAGCGACATCATCCGCGCCGCCATCCCCAGCAGGCACGCCCGCGCCGAAGAATCAGACACCACCACACCCTGGGACGAACTCGGGGACGTGGAGGAACCCGACCTGTCTGCATGGTCCGCCTACCAGCACGGAGAGTCCTTTGTCGATGCAGTCCTTGGCGGCACAACCGCGCGAGCGGCGTGGCAAATACTCCCCGGTGACTCCTGGGCGGACGCCCTGGCTGCCCTAGCTGTGAAAACAGTAATGGGTGACGGCGGTGCGCTGATCGTGGTGCCTGACCAACGGGACGTCGACAAGCTGGAAGCGGCATTACGGAAACTCGTGTCAGCCAAACAGATCACTGTGCTCACCGCGTCACTCGGCCCGCAGGCGCGTTACCGGCGGTTCCTGTCAGTGCTGCACGGGCAGGGACGGCTGGTAATCGGCACTCGAAGCGCCGCGTTCGCGCCGATGAACAACCTGAAACTTGCGGTGATTCTCAACGACGGCGACGACAGCCTCGTCGACCCCCGAGCCCCCTACGTGCACGCGCGGGAGGTACTGACCACCCGCAGCGTCATCGAAGGCTGCTCTCTCATCATGGCGGGACACACCCGCACCCCCGAAGTACAGCTGATGGTGCAACAAGGCTGGGCGCATGACCTAGTTGGATCCCGCGATACCATCCGCATGCGCATGCCCCGCATCCACGCCGTCGCCGACACCGACACCGCCCTGGAACGCGACCCCCACGCCCGCACCGCACGCCTGCCAAAAATAGCCTTCGAAGCCGTGCGACGCGCCCTCGACGCCGACAAACCCGTACTCATCCAAGTACCACGCAAAGGATACGTACCAGTCCTGGCCTGCGGAAACTGCGTCGCCGTTGCGCGATGCCGACACTGCAACGGCCCCCTGGGCCTGCCCACCGCAGGCAGCGCCGACGAAGCCGCCGTACCAACCTGCCGCTGGTGCGGACGCCCCGACCCCCGACACCGCTGCAACGAATGCGGCTCCACCAAACTCCGCGCCATCGTCCTCGGAACCGACCGAACCGCCGAAGAATTCGGACGTGCCTTCCCGAAAGTGCCTATCGAACTCTCCGGAGGCAACAAAATACTCGACACCGTCAGCGACGGTGCCCGCATCATCGTGGCCACACCCGGCGCGGAACCCACCGTCACAGACGGCAGCTACGGAGCACTCCTCCTGCTAGACACCTGGGCACTACTTCGACGACCCGACCTGCGGGCCACCGAAGACGCCTTGCACAAATGGGCCGCCGCCTCCAGCCTGGTGGCACCACACCACAAAGGAGGGGAAGTAGTGGTTGTCGCCCCCTCCGGACTCATGCCCGTCCAAGCCCTGATCCGCTGGGACATGGTACGCGCCGCCGCCATAGAACTCGACCAACGCGCCGAAGTAGACTTCCCACCAACCGTGCACATGGCGGCACTCGACGGGGCGGCCGCATCCCTAGAAAAATACCTGGGACTCGTAGAACTACCACCCAACGCGGAAATACTAGGCCCCGTGGATCTGCCCCCCGGGGTGACACTACCCGGCGAATACGACGAACGCCGCTACGGACCACCCCAGCGCTACCTCATACGCGTACCGCTCGCTGAAAGCCGACGCTACGCACTGGGCAAAGCACTACGCGCCGGGCTGGTGAAACTCTACCTCCAACGCGACAACCTGCCACTACGGGTGCAAGTAGATCCGCTACATGTGGGGTAGGGGGTTGTGTTAAGAAGATTGCACAGCAACCCGTCATCGACGGAAGTCCCCATGATCCGCTTTACCGCTAACTCTTCACTGATGCCTGGGAACGCTATCGCAGCAGTGAGGCGCCCACCTACAACAACCTGGACACAACACCGTAACTAAAACCGTTGCGACGTCGACAAACAGACATGGCACACATCTGCCAGGATGTTAGGGGGCTTGACTGGGTCCTCCGAAAACTCGTAGAAAATGCGGCGTCAGCGGTATCTACTCAGTCTTTGAAGACGCCTCACAAGCAGCAAACCAAAGCGAGTAGGGACCTGGAGCAGTCGGAAAAGTAAGTACAGCGGACGTGATCACCTTGGGTAACCTTCAGCCCACCCAACGCTGGAAGACCGACCCCGAGTACCCCAAAACCTGGCGCAAGCGCTAGCCACAAATCAGTAACTATTATATCAATTTTCAATAAATCTAGCAGATTCTGATAACAGAACCATAACAATGCTTGCGTTCACTGGATCGTCTTTGTAGGGTCAGTTTACGGAAGCATCGTAAGCAACCAATCACTACCACTCTGGTAGGACGAAAGGACGCAACAATGATGGATACTATGAGCATCTCTAAGAAGGCCGCTACCTTCTTCGTTGGAGCAACTCTAGCCCTGGGGCTTGCAGGGGGCATTGGCTCGCCTGCCTTCGCAAACACGACCTCACCGTCCTCTACACAGGAGCGGACTCAGGCAAAAGATGATCGGGGCTCTAAAGATCTGAACAACAAGAAGAAGCTTGATCAGGTCTCTAAAGTCCAGAAGAACATCAAAAAGGTTGATGACTCCAACCTTGCTTTCAGGCTTAGCGATGGGGACAGGCTGGCAGATGACGGTTCAGCACTCATCTCTAGTGATGGAACCAAGCAGGAGCTTCCGTCTGAAGCTACCGACAAGAACGGTAATGCAGTCAATCTGAAGTATGCAGAAGAAGATGGTGTCGTGACTATTAATGTCATCGATGCTGCTGCTTCAACGAATTCTGGACGCCAGACCCCTGGCGAACCTGTCACTGACGAGCTTGATGATAATGCTAAGTGTGCTCTGGGCACCGGCGGCGGCGCGGGCACTGGGGCGATCGCTGGCGGGGCTGCAGGGGCTACCATTGGTAGCGCGTTCCCGGGGGTAGGCACGGTTGCTGGCTGGACCATCGGAACCGCTATTGGTGGAGCTGTCAGTGGTGGTGCTGTTGGCGCTGCTACCTTCTGCTAATGGAAAGGTCTGTAAATGTCAAGTAGGAGATTGGCGATATTTTCGATAATTGCCGCATGGGCTGCCGTAGTTCTTTCCCTGGTGCTCGGTGTGGCGTTGGATGAAAATGTTACTATACTGGTAGTGTTTACTGGTATTGTCGCAATTTCTACAACCTCTTACTGGGCAATAAGAGCCAGGCGTAATTAAAAAGTATCCCCTACTTTCACAAAGTCTGAAAGTAGGGGATACTTGTATTCCTGTGTAGCTGTATTAACATGTATTTTTTACTGCGTGAGGCTGCCTCGGTGGTCATTGTGTGAACTGAATACGCTGCTGCAGGGTTGGGGCACTGATGTTCCGGGCTAAGTAGCAAAAATGTGTCCGCTGGCGTGTCACCGGCAGTTGTTGTGTTTTTCATGAGCACCGTGCACAGTGCGTATCGTGGATAGTTGATAGTCGCTGGGAAAATTAACCGTCAAAACCGTGTAGCACATCAGTTGCCACGGAAGCGTGGGTGTTTAACGGATTACCTATAGAAATAAGAGTTGAGAACTTATTGTTGGCCTATTCCTACTGGTTGATCTGCACAGCTTGCAGGTTTCCAGACACACTTTCTGTTGCTTAAACTTCCGGTTCTCCAAGTGGGCATTGCGCGTCTTGGATGATCCGTAGGAAGGAATTGTGCGGTTCACGTCAATTTACCCGGGATGGTATGTATCACGGACAGTGCATATTCATGTCAAGGTTCATATCAGTCGCGATACCGTTTTAACGACGCAGCTGTTTTTCGATGACACACTGAATGACACTATCAACGCGGAAGTTTCTCCCTATAACGAACACACCGGGCGTGATACTTACAACAAGACCGATACAATTTACTCCGATGAAGGGTTGATGCAGGCGCACTATGACGGTGAGAAGGTGATAGCAGCTATCAACATTGGTATCTGATTCTGGGGGTTTCGAGAGGAATGAATGCCCGTTTTTGGTGTCGTGTCAACAGTGCTGGATCCGACAGTCTGTGGATCTTGGCACGGTTGACGTGCGGAAATAAAATGGTATGTTCGTCCGTGCGGGGCTAAGGTCACACCCGTGATACGCTGTACAGCGTAGCTCCGAGTGCCGGAACTGCACGTCTCATGACACTATGGCGAGGAGTTTAGTAGATGACTAAGACTCTGGTGATTGTGACCCATCCAAACTATCAAGATTCAAAAATCAATAAGCGGTGGGTCGAGGAACTAGAAACACAGCCGGACCGTTTTACTGTTCATCACCTGTATTCAACTTACCCAGACGCAGTAATTGATGTTGAGCGCGAGCAGAAACTCGTAGAATCACATGATAATGTGGTTTTCCAATTCCCGGTGTACTGGTTTAACTGTCCACCATTGTTGAAACAATGGCTTGATGAAGTACTACTCTACGGCTGGGCGTATGGATCAGGGGGTGAAGCCTTCAAAGGCAAAAAGGTGGGCCTTGCCGTCTCCATGGGTAGCCCCGCTGAAAGCTACACTCCGGCTGGAAACCAGGGGTATCTTGTGGAGGAAATCCTTCGGCCCTTCGAACTGCTAGCCAACCATGTCGAGTCCGACTACCAGCCGATTTTCAAATTTCACAGCACTGAAAACGACCCTGAGGCGACAGAAGATTTTCAGGAAGCCGTCGATCACAGTGCAGAGTCCTACATGATGCACCTATCCATGTATTTTTCTGATGCTGTCGCTGAGGGTGATGCTGCCAGTGACGCTGAGGACGGTCAGGGCTAACATTGTCATCTGGGGGTGAGTTGGGGGTAGGTGCATGATACTACGCTGTAGGAAGACTTGCCCCTGGTCAAGCTATGCTGCTTGTTTGCTATCTGGATGGATGTGTGGTTTCCTCAACCAAGGAATCAACAGTATCTCACCTACTACACCATTATGGAAAGCACACACCCCCTCATCGCAATGAGCTTCAGCGGACCAGCCCACCCATTGCCTGTGGTCCGCTTGGTTTCTGAACCCATTATTCCCGCCGAAACAACCATGCTGGGGTTGTTCGGCCTGCACCCTGATGCGCAGCGGGTAGTAGGTGAGAGTACCCAACACGCTGTTGGCTTTCCCGCCTGGCCAATCATGACCGACCCAGACAACGCTCACCACGCATTAAACCTGGTCGCCGAGCTGGAACAGATTCGTCGCCGCCCCAGCCTTCGACGGGCTAGAACGCGTATCGACGCCGTGACTGCACAGCTGGCAGCCTCCGCACCGCATTTCATGCCCACATTCTTGGAGGAAGTGGCCCGGATCTTTGTGGGCGCGGATAACCGCCGGGCTGCGCAACAGTATTTTGGAAAAGCCAGAACCGTGGAACGTGCGCATGGCGTTGCGATTGATGTAGGGCGACACGAAGCTGCGTTCGTCGAGTTTGCCCACGCTGGTGTTGTGAGTGCAACGGAACTGGCGATGGAGTGTCGAGCGGTCGGTAATCGTGGTGGCGATGTACGACAGGGATTTACGTACGCGTTGGGGTTGGTACATGCGCAGGCTAGGGCTGGGGTGTGCCCATCAACTGACGTGGTTGCGGCGCTGCGGCAGTTGGGGGGTTACGCTGGCATGGACCCCACTGAAGTTGATGACGTGCTGGTCAACGGACTGCTGAAGCTTCCTGTGTTCAAAAAGGCATCAACCAAGCTGTTCGTGATGCTTGCCGAAACGTTGAAGCAGTATCCAGAGGCACTTGAGGTACTGTGGGACGTGAAGCCTCGGAAAACAAAGCCGCTGCAGTTTCTCCGCTTATGGCATGCTGCGGGGCTACTAGAGTTTATGCACACCGACCGTGCGCGCTACGCGCAGTGGCTGGTGGATTTTATTAACTCCTACAGTGGTGATGATGGAATAAGTGACTATAGTGCGGTGCTTGAGGGGGAGCTTGCCTATTGTGGTGATGCGCTTCGTGGATTGCGTGTACGCAAGGAAGTTATGTGGATGCCGCTTAATGTTATTGACTTGCTGTGTGAATACGGTGTCGCATGGGATGCCAAAGGCGTTGATATTGCCAACGAGGAAGTAGATTGGGTCTATTGGTTGGAGGATGAGCATGCTGAAAATCGCCGACCTCTACTGCATGCAGCACGCGATAAAGATATTTATCAATATTTTATTGAGGGGATCTATAGCTTCGAAGTTGAAGAACATCTTGATGTTTTCCTTTCCCATGAAGGTGCGCGAATAATACTAGGTAAAAAAATAGATGAACTGGCGAATAAATCAGGAGATATTGTCAATAATAATGAGATTATTGATAATTGGTCTTTTCTGGCGGTGCCAAAAGCGTACAATGTTTATGGTGAACGAGTGGAAAAGCTCTTTTCCCACAACGCTGACGAGCTCCTGGTGACAGCGCTGCATGCAGGAACGATAGCAGAGCTAACGTGGCCGGCTTATGAGCAGGCGGTTGCGCGAGTTAGGTCGAAATCTGAGGAAACTGATTTTAATGTCTTCGATTCTTTCCCTGCTGTGGCGGTAGTCTCTGGGGTATATGTAGAGGTGGTGGATGGTGACACCACAATAGCCAGTGGAGAGCTTCCTGCGCGCTATGGAAACGTTCATTCGATTTTTACAGTTGGTGATAAAGTTCAAGTTTATCTTACGCCGCATAACCAGTCAGATGGTCATCTTATGTGGTTGGGAGATATGCAAATTTACCCAGCTGATGACAGTAGATGGGGATATAACGGCTATAGTTTACTCCGTCCCGATGGTACTCGATTGACGGCTTTTGGTCTCCTGCGGCCAACAGAGCTGAAGCTCGGATTGTATGGATTTGGAAATATTTTTGCTACCAATAAAGAAGACTCACCTATTTTTGCATCGATCCATGATGACAGTGAATTGATGCTATGGGATGGAGCAAGTTATGAAAAGTGGGAGGGGACTACCAAGGAAGCACTAGAAAAACTAGGTGTATTTTCCTATGGGCTAGATGTCTCAGGCATTCCAGACGGCTCCAAGATTATGGCTGGATCATCAACAATTATTCCAGCATATCCGACGACTAAGAATAGTCTGCTCGGCACTACAGGGGGGAATCACTTTTATATCCAATATAAATATGATAACGACTATTATATTGTCTCGCCACATGGCATCTTCAAGGACGATAAGGATGCTAAAGGTATCATTCCTAAGCCTGGTGGTGGTACATGGCTTGTATGTGATGACGCTACTTCATGGAATGATGCTGAAACAGGTGTAATGATTGCGTTGCAAGACAAGGATTCTATTTTCCGCAAGATTCCTTTTTCTGCGTTTCATCAACTTCACTATCGTGATGAACATGCAAGTAGGTTCATGCGAACCTATAGCTGCGCGCAAGCACAGCGAGTAATTAACGCAGGAACTGATAGCGAAGCATATTCTATTTTGTCCACCCAGCTAGGAACTGCTGATGAGGTGCTGTTGAATGAACTGGTGGCCACACAGCGCATTATTAGCAAACAGGCTGAGAAGCTTCAAGCGCTTGCTAGGCAGTTGACTCAAAGCGCTGTAGCCTCTGATATTACTATTAGTGAATCAGCGGCAAAATTACTATATCTATACTTGGATAAACACTCTTATGATTATCCGCATGTAATATCACGTGACGTCCAAAGTATCGCATCATTCATTGCCGATCCCGATAACTTTTCCGCTCTTGCTTCCGATGAAATTGGCTCTGAATGGGTCAAGCTTATGCATAATGAGCGTTTCATCATTGGTATGCTAGGCTCTCCCTTGCTTCCTCAACTCTATAAAAAAGATAATGCTTTTACCGACCTGGTGAATTTCTTTCGGACTGCAACTAAACTTGGTATCTTTGGATGTGGTTGGCGCCGAGCTTCCATTGATATTGGTATCTATGAGTCAGTCGAAGATGTGATAGATGTACTTCCTCGTGGCTCTGTAATTGATGGATGCTTAGTGACTGGATATGACTATCGCTGGGATAAAGATAAACGCCACGTACACCGCATTATTCTCTGCCCAGATAGTCGAGAAAAAGTTGGCGAATATACAGTTAAATATAATCAAGATGTCAGCATGAATGCCGAAGATTTCCTTGCCTGTCTCGATGCGATCAGCGAAATGAGCGGTAGAGCCCTTAATGAAGACGTGGTAAAGGAAATCTCTTGGGGAACCGGCCTGATTCCCGCTACTATCCGCTATGTATTTAGCGGTATGAAGCACGACAATGATTACACCCCTTCGGGTAGTTATAAATTCACCACTGCAGAGGAAGCGGTTACAAAAATCTATCTACATTTCTTAGCAGGTAAATGTCTTGATCATTTTTCTGAAAATAACAACGATGATCAGCAGTTTACTGGTATTCTTCAGCTACTGGCTCACGCTGTACCGCAAACCGATCCAGTATCTTATATCCAACAGGGGCCGGATACTGCAGCCATTATTTCTTATTGGCAGGAAAAGTTAGGAAAACCCGGAATGCATATCACCGCTGATATGCACTACAAGGTTCTTGTAGATTCTCATGTGACGTTACATTCGCCGTGGTACACACCAGCGTATGAAATAATTTTTAATCGTCCCGAACTAGAGACTTCAGATTGGCCACTTTTCTACAGGGATTACCTTGCTGTCTACCTGCATCTAGCGCAGAATCTAGAACTCAATGATCCGGGAAGACCATTTGTTGCCCATAAGCTCACGTGGCTGCGTGAATCCGTAGAGAAAAACTTGAAAAATTCTGAGTATCTTGCCACTGTTCCTTTTGGCAGTAGTTTCACTGATCCCGGTTTTACCGGAGATAAGCTCCCAGATCTACAGGCAATCAGGCTTTTGATGGACGGCTATCTGGACACCTACATTGCGGATCTGAGCATTGTGCATGATGTGGAAGGATGTCCCTGGGATCCTGCGGTTTCCGCTCCCGGGGTGGTGAACCAAGTTGTTACGCACCTGAGGATTAGTCATGATGCCGCGCGCTATTACCTGCAGATGTTGGGTTTGATGTACCCAACTGACGCAGATATTCGTAGGTGGAACAACTGGGATGCGGCCACTCTCCGGGCAGCAGTTGCCGAGCTCGCAGATCGTGGGTTGATTGTGGAAGGCCATCGTGCGCGTGCGGGCCGCAGTTGGTTCCTACCTGGTGCCTGGCTTGAAGGTAGAAAGAAGGATCGCCCAGTAGAAGAATGGAAGGCCCGCCACTACCTGCTTTGGCAAGATATGAAGGTGCGGCCGGTGCTTCCTGGAAGTCCTTTGCTTATGCCAATCGCGCAGCTGTATCAGCAGGTATGGCAACGCTACATTTCTGGTGATGTGCCGGGTTATGTGGAACTACGTACCAAAAAGTATCGGCCGCGGAAAAACCGTTAGTGGGCGTTACTAACGTGCCGCTCTACGCGCGTTTCCAACCTGGCTTTGATGGCGGGCCATTCGGTGGGCAGCGCGGAGTACAGCACGGCGTCGTCAAGCGCGCCATTGCGCAAGCGAGTATGCGCGCGCAGGACGCCGTCACGTTTGAACCCCAGGCGCTCTATCGCAGTGCGTGATTGTTGGTTCGACCACTTTGTGCGGATGCCGACACACTGGCAGCCTAGTTCCTCGAATGCGTAGGTGAGCAGCTGCAACTTGGAATCGGGGTTTGTGCCAGTGCCTTGTGCACTCGCGCGGGTCCAGGTATACCCAATTTCTAGGCGGGGAATAGCAGGGGAGAGGTCGTAAAACGTGGTCACTCCCAACATTTCTTCGTTGGAGCTGCGGATACATGCGAAAGGCACCATCGCGCCCGAGTCCCTTAGGGCGAGTTTGGCGCGAATGTCATCAGCCATGGTGTCCGGGCCGGGGGTGGAGGTCCACCAGGAGGTGTGCAGGTTGCCATCATGCACGGCGTCGATAAGCGCGTCAGTGTGGTCCAGGGACAGTGGTTCCAGACGCACAAGCTGGCCAGTTAGTGATAGAGAAGGGGAAATCCACATGCATACCAGCTTATAACTGCGCCATCTTCTTCCATAGCCACTCCACCGGACCGGTGGAAAAACGACGCAACCACAGATTGGCAAACATAACGACGGCCGCGGCAATAACAATGTATCCGAGCATAGTTGCCGGAATACGCCACGACTGCACGTGATTAACTAACCCGAAACCCCAACCGTAGAAAAATATTCCGCCCAGTAAATTTTGCAAGAGATAACATGACAACGCGGTGCGACCCACGTTCTGCAAAAGCCGCCCAGCTAGGTTAGTAGTTCCGAGACGTTGGCATGCTTCAATAATGAGGGCAAGAAGTCCCATCGCCGTGAAAGGTGCCACAACATAGCGTTCTAGCAGCACCAATCCTGTGTTTCCTGCGATTCCGAGAGCAAGATCGATCGGCAGTGCGACGGCACCGATAAGCAGAAGTCTTTTCCTTAAGCTCGTGGCCTCCGGATTGAAGACTCCTGCTTCGTACAGCCGCACACCCAACAGAAACATTGCGATGGTGAGCGCGGCAATAAGGATGCTTTCAGAACGAAACAGCGCTGCGTTATTCAGGCGGAACATCACAAGATCCAGAAAGCTGCCATGAGCGTATGGGGTGTTCACGTGAGCGGAAGTTGGTATATCGCCTGTACCGCCTGAATAGAACTCAGCCGCCCATGCGATTAGGCTGAGAAGCACAACATGGATAGTGCCCAGAGTGATGATCACTATTCGTTGTGTTCGCGGCCTAGTGAGTACCAGGTAGGAGACGATCAGACCGGTAATTGCGTAACCCATGAGGACGTCAAATTCGGCGATGAGCAGGAAGTTAATCGCTCCGTCGAGAAGCAGCAACAGCATGCGGCGGATATAGGCTCCCGGCCAGCGTTGGTTGCGGCGGCGTGCGGAATCCAACTGGAGTGCAAGACCCACGCCGAAAATAAGGGATAGCAGTGCTAGGAACTTTCCTTGGCTGAGCGCGACAATCATGCGTTCTGCGAGGGGTTGGGGTGTTGTGGAGTTGAGCGCACCGAATAGGCCGTTGATGTTGGTAAAGAGCCACATGTTGGTCCATAACGTGCCCAGGATGGCTACGCCTCGGACGATGTCGAGAGTCGCAATGCGAGGTGAGGGGCCTGGTGACGGTTGCGAAGACTCCAATACGATCGTATTGTTCATGAAGGCGATGGTACCATACGAACGTATGGGAAGCGATGCGATACTTGAGGCCGTCATTAAACTGATTGCCACCCGCGGCCCCGAAGAAACAACAGTGCGCAAAGTTGCCGCTGAAGCCGGGGTATCCGTTGGGGCCGTCCAACATCACTTCCGAACAAAAGACGAACTACTTGTCGCAGCCATGCGCGAACTCAACCGACAGTTCACGGCGAGTATGGAAAAGACCCTAGACAAACTGCCTACAGCCGAAGAACGCCTCCGCGCATTTCTCTACGCCATAGCTGCTACCGACGACCGTGCACGCGAAGGTGCCGTCATCTGGACAGCTTTTGCTGCCCGCGCATGTGTCGACGAAAAGCTCCGCGAAGAACACAGTGCAAACTGGGACTATGTTGAAAAAATGCTCCTGCACTTGATGCTTGAAGCCCACCCCAACAAGGGCCTACATGCAGACGATGCGGCTCATCTCCTCGCCGTCGCCGATGGGATAGCTGTGGCGCGTGCCGCCGAAAACCCTCGCCGCATGACCGAAAAGCGTGCGCTCAGCATCCTCAACGCGGCCCTTACAGCTGTGAGCAGCAGGGGAGATGGAAGGAAAAATATATAACCTTGCTGGGCATCGTGGACAAACCGCTACAACCACTCATGCCCAGCAAGGCCGAGGAACACGTGTACTTTGCATTCCACCATTAGTATCGACTAACCAAGTACGTTTGTTAACACATCAAGCATGAAAAAATTACTGTAACCAGATGGGGGTACGTAGCGGTAGTGCTGTGAGTGGGGTGGTGGGTTGGTGCGGTGCACCGTGATGGCCTCTTTTGGTGAGGGGTATGTGGGCTATGCCACCGTGCGGGAGTGCCTGCAGTCAATCCGGAAACATGTGCGCCAGCCGTATCAACTTTTCCTGCGGCACCCCACAGGCATAAGGCAGCTTAACGACGTCCATCGCAACCTCCTTGAGTGGCACCTGGTTAGTGTTCACATCGGCCAGAGGTGGGAGAGCAACATGCCGGTCTGCCGATCTGAACAGGGAACCAACGAAATGGGAAAAGAAATGGTGATAAGGACAACGCGATAGAGAAAATGATACTTTAGTGGTGAGGATTGGGATTGTTGTGCCGCACTATTCTTGAGAAGGCCAAAGTGAACGAACTTGAATTAATCTCTGAGGTTATCAAGCTAAAAGATCGGAAAGCTAGTGAAGACGATATCGTAAAAACTGACGTAGATATATTTGTCAGGAAGGATAAGACTAGGCTCGTGTTGAGCCTGTTGCTTTCTGGGGATCGTGTGGTGAGCGCTGAAAATGATGAAGTAGTGCTAGAAATAGCCGTAAGTAGAAATCTCATGACGGGAAGTTATGATATTACTGACTCCTTTGGATCTTGCTATTTTAGCGATGCGGTATATATTGACAAGAACTATTTCATCAGAATAGACGATGAGCTTGACTACGCTGTTAATAAACTTTTGAGACTTCCAAGCTGAGGGGAGGGCGTATCGGCGGAAAATGGTGCGCGTACTAAAGGTTAAGATAATGCCGTGTGTATAAATTTATCTATGATATGTTCAATAGCGTAAGAAGGCTACTTACTTATAATCTTTAAAGAAGTCCGCATCAAAGTCACTATCTACCCATAGCTCCAGCTAGCCTAGGAAGTCCTGGCGCTCACAGCAGGGGCCCGCGCCTACATCGCAGAAGTTCCATACTTCGCCGGCCCATTTACCTGCCGTGATGAGCTGGTAAGTATCGCCGCAGCCTTGGTCCAGTAAGAGCACGCCCTGATTGCCTAGCCGCTCATCAAAAGCCTCGCCCGTTAGCAATGCTTCGTCCTCTTCTGCCTCCCACAACCAGTAGTCATTGATCGTGACAGTGTGGGAGAGATCCTTCACGGCGGTATCGGCGAGCCGCTTAAGGCCATATAGCACAGTATCATCGCAGCCATCGCCCGCCTGCTGAAGAAAAAGCCGGTAAGCCTCCGGCAGGCGCGTATTGCAAGCGATTTCGAACGCTTCGATTTCCGCCTCGTCAAGCGTCGGCCCCATCACAACACTCTTTTCAGCAAGTTTGGTTTTGAGGCGTGCGATGATGGCAGGATACTCGGTTGGATTGTGGATGGGCATGGGACTCCTTTTTATGTATCGTTACGTAAGATATAGCAATAACAGTACTACCATTTTGATAGCACGAATAAGTACCAACGGCTCAAAGTATTTTCCGCCACCTATGTGGCGAATATATTAGCGAAAAGTGAGGTTGGCGTGATTCTTCATGAAGTTGCATAGTCCGCGAGCCACGGTCGAACTAACGCTAGATGAAGGGTCAACCCTCGTCTGGGCGTAATTAAAATGGTCTTCAGTAAAACGACATGCAGATTCATCTCGATCGGTAGAAGTTACTTTACCCGTAGTTTATTCCTTTATTTCAAAGTGTTATAGTATGCGATATGGTAAGTGCTAAATCCTTATGTTAATAGCTTATTTGTTATCTTCTCAATGCGGCAGCGCTGGCTGCACACGGTCAACCCGGTTCGTCCAGACATATCCGCCAAACTGTGGCGGTATCTGCGCCACACTCTCCGCTGTATCAAACCCAGCTGACCACTGTCCATCGCCTTCGACCAACATTACTCGCGTGTTTACCGCCGCCATACGGTCAACAAACTTACTTGGCCAGCCCCATAGCAGTGGTGCATAGCGCCGCGGAATGTGCAGCTCCATATTGTGCAGCTCGTGCGGCACATAACCCGTCCAGCCAACCGCTAAGTAACGCAGCAACCCGGCTTTCATCATGGTCTTGGAACAGAGACGCAGTGTAGCGCTTTGTTGGCGCAGCCAGGCAATGCCATCGTCATTACCGTAGACTGTAATTTGTTTGAAGCGTTCAGGGTTCATTGCCCGGAGCTTTCCCCACAGCACTTCGTATGTCTGGTGGTTGCCGTCCTTAACGTGTAAAAGAAGATCCTTGTGTGGAAAGGCTGCCAGCACCTCATCTAACGTGGGCATCAAGCCCACCCCTTTGCCACGGAATGGAAAGGTTTTGCCACCATCCGCCGTGTAGCCATAACCAATGTCAAGCTGCTTGAGCTCAGCCATAGTGTAGTTGCCAATCTCGCCCTTGGCTTCTGTGCGGTATTCCAGTGTTGAATCATGGAAAACCGCTAGTTGCTGATCCTTCGTGAGCTTGAGGTCAAGCTCCACCACATCCGCACCATGATCGAAGGCGGCGCGCATAGATGGGATTGTATTCTCAAGATAGGGGTGTTCGGGTTTATCTATAATGGCTGCAGTGTTAGTGTCATTACCAACCTTGCTATAGTCAAATGTCTGCGCCAGGCCTCGGTGAGCAAGTATCCGTGGATGCTGTGCCGGCACAAAGAGACTCGTATTATTGATCCACAGCCCCATGATAATCACTACAATTAACGTCAACCCTCGCCAGTGCTGCTGACTCCACTGAGCTACTGCATGCGTGATATTCCCAATTTGATTGTTCATCATTTTACCTTACTTTAGGAACGGCCTATTTTCCGACGAATGTAAGCTACTCAACAGCGTATCGGACATATAGACAAGAGTTATTTTAGCAGGTCGCCGTGTAGACATTTTTTCAATGAAACTACGTCACACCAGACAGCTTAGTGGTTACTGATAGATGGCGTTCATATCCTCGCGAAACAGCTCGACGCCCTTTGCTGAGGGCGGATGGACAAGAGAGGAACCAACCAAAGTTATTTAACGGGATCTTTCATATGTTTGCGCTGGATTTTCCGGTCTTTGGTATGCTAAGAAGAAATATTGCAATCCCATAAACCGGCAAGGGGATGATAGACGATGGCGCAATTATTCATTGAAGAAAGTGGGCAAGAAAATAAGAAAAGCGTCGTCTTTTTACATGCGTCAGGATCAAGCAGTAAAATGTGGCGGTATCACACCGCTGCACTTAAAAACGATTTTCACTGCGTTATTATAGATCTTCCGGGGCACGGAAACAGTCGTAATATAGAGTGGACAGATTTTGATGATGTAACGGAAGAAATTGCCGGTATTATCAGGGATAAGGCGCACGGGAAACCGCACCTTGTCGGACTTTCTCTGGGTGGTAGTCTCATTCTGACGCTGCTAGAAAAACATGCTGATTTGGTGGATAAAGTCATTGTGGACGGGGCCGCTCATCAACCGATTAAGGGTAGTCGGGTGATTATTGCCATGGTATATCTGATGTCTTTGTTAAAAGATACCACATTCATTGCCAAGCTTATGGCAAAAATGATGCAGGAAAATGGTGTGTCAAAAGAGGAGTGTCAGCTTTTTGTCGCCGATCTGCAAAGAACAACAAAAAAATCATTTCGTCGCGCTATGTCGCAGGCCAATATGCTAAAGGTTAATGCAACCTTTGACAATCCTGCCTTTTTTGTCTCAGGCGAAAAAGAATCTGAAACAATTCATCAATCTCATCAAATGCTGGCGCATAGAAATACACAATCCGACTGCGCCTATTATCCAGGAGGGTCCCATGCGTGGCTGTTCAGTGATATTGCAAGCCATATTCAACTGGTGAAGTATTTTTTGCTGGGCGATGACTTTCCGGAAAAGCTACATCGGACTTAATGATAGTGATTACTTTTGTCGGCTCTTTTGGTATGAAGCTTAGATGTTGACTAGGGTCGCCATGACTATTGATGGAAGTATCATTATCGGTATGAGCGTAAGCAACATCTAGGGGTGAAGGTGACGGGGTAATAGGGAGTGCTTGTTAAACAACAAAAGGATCAGGTAACACAAAACAACTCCCTCACCCACACAACTACGCCATATGCAAAAACCACCACCCAAAATCAATTGGGTGGTGGTGTGTAATAGCACAGTGGTCGGACTGACAGGATTTGAACCTGCGACCCCTTGACCCCCAGTCAAGTGCGCTACCAAGCTGCGCCACAGTCCGTTGTTTGTTGAGCATCTGGCGTGATCACCTGCGCTGAACGAACTTGTTTAGGTTATAACACGCACAGAAAAAACGCGAATCCCCAGCTAGAGCCAAGTGTACCTGCCTTGGTGGAGCAGCTGTCACTTCATGCTCCCGCCGCCTCGATTAAGGTTTAAGGCAGTATTAAGGGAGTCGGTGCACAGCGCATCGGCGCGAGTTTTCACGGCAGTAGCGGAGGATGGTCATTGTGGCTGGTTTTGACTGGTTTTGGAAGGCGATGGGCGGACAGTCGAGTCGCAATCAGAAGCGTAGCCGCGCCATTGTTGACCAGGCCACGTCGCAGCAGACCAAGCTGGCTAAATTAAGCGACGCCGCGCTGGCCAAGAAAGCCCGCGAGCTCGCGGCTTCGGGGGAGATTAGCGACGCCGCGACCTTCCTCGCCATCCTTGCTATTGCTGCCGAGCGCACACTGGGGTTTACTCCGTTTCCGGTGCAATCACAGGCGACGCTGCGTTTGCTTGAGGGCGATGTGGTTCACATGGCCACTGGTGAGGGTAAGACGTTGGTGGGTGCGATGGCGGCAACTGGGTTTGGCCTGATGGGTAAACGCGTGCATGCGATCACGGTGAATGACTATTTGGCGCAGCGCGACGCGGAGTGGATGCGCCCGTTGGTGGAGTTTTTTGGGCTGACGGTGGCGAGTATTACCGAGAAGCTGGATGCGAGCGAGCGTCGTGAAGCATATGCCGCTGACATTGTGTATGGCCCGGTGAATGAGATTGGTTTTGACGTGTTGCGGGACCAGCTGATCACTAACCGCAAGGATGCGGTGCAGTACGGGGCGGATGTGGCGATTGTGGACGAGGCGGATTCGGTGCTGGTGGATGAGGCGCTGGTTCCGCTTGTTCTGGCTGGTAATGAGCCGGGCCGTGCGCCGCGTGGAAAGATCACGGAGGTAGTCCGGGGGCTGCGGAAGAAGCGGGACTTCACCATTGATGACGATCACCGCAATGTGTTTTTGACGGACGAGGGCGCCGCGAAGATTGAGCGCGCGTTGGGTATCGGTAGTTTATATAGCGACGAGCATGTGGGCACAACGCTGGTGCAGGTGAATCTTGCGTTGCATGCCCAGGAGCTGCTGATTCGGGATGTGCATTACATTGTGCGTGACGGCAAGGTGGCGTTGATTGATGCGTCGCGCGGCCGCGTGGCGGATTTGCAGCGCTGGCCGGACGGGTTGCAGTCTGCGGTGGAGGCGAAGGAGGGACTGGCCGTCACGGAGGGCGGTCGGATCCTGGATACGATTACGCTGCAGGCGCTGATGGGCCGTTATCCGATGGTGTGCGGCATGACGGGTACGGCGGTGGAGGCCACCGATCAGCTTCGGCAGTTCTATGACCTGCGGGTATCAGTGATTGACCGAAACCGTGAGCTTCAACGTTTCGACGAAGCGGACCGCGTGTATGCGACCCTCGCGGAAAAGAACGACGCGATTGTCGAGGAGATTTGCCTGCTGCATGAGGCAGGCCAGCCCGTGTTGGTGGGTACGCATGACGTGGCCGAGTCAGAGGCTCTGGCGGCGCGACTGCGCGAGTACGACATTGACGTCAATGTGCTCAACGCCAAAAACGATGCCGAGGAGGCACGCATCATCGCTGAGGCTGGGGATGTGGGGCGTGTAACTGTTTCCACGCAGATGGCGGGCCGCGGTACGGATATCCGTTTGGGCGGTGCTGACGAGCGTGATCGCGATGCGGTGGTGGCCGCCGGTGGTCTGGCCGTGATTGGCACGGGACGGCACCGCACAGCGCGTCTGGACAACCAACTTCGGGGGCGATCGGGCCGTCAGGGTGACCCCGGTCTGTCCGTGTTTTTCGTCTCACTAGAGGACGATATGGTGGTCGCCGGGGGATCGGGGGAGTCGGTGACGGCCCAACCCGATGCTGAGGGCCGCATCAACGCCAAGCGTATCGAGGATTTTGTGGAACACTGCCAGCGCGTCACCGAGGGGCAGTTGCTGGAGATTCACGCCCAAACATGGAAATACAACAAGCTGCTGGCAGACCAACGCGTGATCATTGACGAACGCCGCGCCGACCTTCTGGACACGCCTAAGGCTTGGGAAGAGCTGGCGGCGCGGGTGCCGGAACGTGCTGCGTCGTTAAGCGACCTGCCGCAACCCGTGTTAGAGCAGGCGGCGCGGGACATCATGCTGTATCACTTGGACCGTGGCTGGAGCGATCACCTGGCCTTACTTGACGACGTTCGCGAGTCCATTCACCTGCGTGCCATCGCCCGTGAAACCCCCATCGACGAGTTCCACCGCATCGCCGTAGGGGAGTTCAAGCAGCTCGCCCAACGTGCCGTTGATGAGGCTGTGAGCACCTTTGAAACCGTACGTATCGACGCCGCAGGGGCACATCTGGACGACGAAGGGCTCGCTCGCCCCTCCGCCACATGGACCTACATGGTCAACGACAACCCCCTGTCCGGCAACGGAAATTCCGTCATCGGGGCTATTTCTTCCATGTTCCGGTAGTGCGGCGCGTCTATGTCAGCTACTGTGCGTATAAAGCCCCTCAACCGCAGCCGATTCGTGGCTGTGGATTCGTGCGTGGCCTGACGCGCAGCGGACATCAACCGCTATGATATAAACCATTACGCGAAGAAGTTAATCTGGAGGTCCAAGAAATGAGCGAAAACCCCGGTATTCCTGAGGTACAAGCGGAAACCACCTCGGTTTTCCGTGCCGACCTGCTCAAGGAAATGGAATCCGGCGCGGGAAGTTCCCCCACCGCCACCAGCGCAGATAACCTCCCCGAAGGGTCTGCGCTGCTGATTGTTAAACGTGGCCCCAACGCTGGCTCCCGTTTCCTCCTTGACCGCGAAACCACCACGGCTGGGCGCCACCCTGAAAGCGATATTTTCCTGGATGACGTCACCGTCTCCCGTCGCCACGCAGAATTCCGCCTGAATGACGGTGAGTTCGAGGTGGTTGATGTGGGAAGCCTCAACGGCACCTACGTCAACCGCGAACCCAAAAATTCTGAGGTCCTCTCCACCGGCGATGAGGTCCAGATTGGAAAGTTCCGCCTCGTCTTCCTTGCGGGGCCGAAGGCATAAATAACCCCCATCGTCTACCTGTAATCGAGTAACGTGTCTGCACTACGAAAATCTGCTCCGGTTCATACGGCCAAAGCTCCTGCAGCGAAGGCCGTCAAAACCATGTCGATCGGTGTTGTGCTAGAGCAACTCCGAGTTGAATTCCCAGATGTCACCGTATCCAAGATCCGTTTTCTGGAATCCGAGGGACTGATCTCACCGCAGCGAACTGCGTCCGGCTACCGACGATTCACGGAAAAAGACGTCCAGCGCCTCCGCTACATTTTGGTGACCCAGCGCGACAATTACCTGCCGCTGAAAGTCATCCGCGAGCAACTCGAAGCCATGGATTCAGGTGCTGTCACCTCCATCCTGACTAAAGCACAGGTAGAACCCATGATTAGCCCGGACAATTTCCGGGCACCCACCTCCACTCGCTTGACCGACGTGGACGTTGCCGACCAGGCAGGTGTGGACGAAGCCTTCATTGGCGTTCTTCTCCGTGAGGGCCTGATCAAACCCGATGCGTCGGGACACTTCACCGCCGACGATATTCGCATCGCCACCACCGCATGGGCGCTGCAAGAGTTTGGTTTCGATGCCAGGCACCTGAAGTCGCTGCGTAACGCCGCCACCCGACAGGCGGGACTCATTGGCCAGGTAGCCACCCCCGTTGCACGATCCCGAAGCGATGTGGCGCGTCAACGTGCAGAGGAACTGTCCCAGCAGATGACGGCGTTGGTTGTGTCGTTGCATGCTGACCTTGTGAAAACCTCGCTCCGCGATGAACTGGGTATGTAACACGCGTTATGGCATTCACACAGATTGATTTTCACGGCATCCATGTCCAAGGCCCCGAAGGCTTCACTGCGGCGGTCTTGCGCATGCCGGGAACAAACCGGATTCTGCCCATCTGGATCCATCCCGAAGAAGCAAGTGAGATTGAAGCGCGGATCTCCGGTTTCCAACCAAAACGGCCGGCATCCCATGATCTGCTTGCCGACGCCCTGATGCGCCTGACATCGGGATGTCAATCCGTGCGGATCAACAGTAACTTTGAAGGTGTCTACATTGCTGCGCTGGTCACCAACGATGGTGAAGAAATCGACGCTCGACCTTCCGATGCCTTTATCCTGTCCCGCATCCTCGAACTACCCATTGAAATCGACGACGACGTTTTTATGCAGGCATCCATTTTCTTGAGTGACGCCGACCTTGCACACTACTTTGGCATTTCGTCCGGCGTAGTAGGAAACGGGATCGATGACCACATTTCCGCCTCAGGTGATGCTCAAGCTGACGCTGACTTCGAAGAACTCATGCAAAGCATGGGTGTTTTTGAAACTGATCTGCTCGGAGAAAACGAAGCATCTGGGGGAGAGGGCGACAACGACGACGGGGAATCACCAGGGCATCGCAAACGCTAATCATTGAACTTTTTTGGCGTGTCGCGTGCAAAATTTGGTGAAGTGAATTAATCTTGCCTGAGAAGTACCACATGGTTAATTCAGGGAGATTAAAACAATGACAGACACTCAGCGCCCAGTGCAGGAATCACTGTTTGATATGGGTCCAGATGAGGAAGTGGGCTACCGCGTTCCCATCGCCTGCCAAGTCGCGGGCATCACCTACCGCCAGCTCGACTACTGGGCACGCACCAAGCTCGTGGTCCCCTCTATCCGATCCGCACGCGGATCAGGGTCCCAGCGCCTCTACTCCTTCAAAGACATTCTGGTGTTGAAGATTGTCAAAGGGCTGCTGGACACGGGCATTTCGCTGCAGAACATCCGCCTCGCCGTGGATAAACTCCGTGACCTTGGTGTTGACGATCTTGCCACCATCACCTTGGTGTCCGACGGCACCACCGTGTACGAATGCCGCTCCGGTGAAGAAGTCATTGACCTCCTGGGTGGGGGACAAGGTGTGTTTGGCATCGCAGTGCCCGGCATCATGAAAGAACTAACCGGTACCATCGCAGCGTTCCCCTCCGAGCGCGTTTCCGATACCGCCCAACCTGCTGCGCACCCCGCCGATGCTATCGACGAGTTGGCTGAGCGCCGCGCCCGCCGCCGCATCTCATAGTTTGTCTAGGCAGGCGGTGTAATTACACCTGTGAGGCTTTTACCTGCCTTAATTCACTAAAGCCGCCCTTCTTTCTGTGCTATCTCCCCAGAAAGAGAAGGGCGGCTTTGTGCTGTGGCTCGGAAGGCTGAGAAGAGCTGGCAACAAGAAACCGACCCCGTGTATGGGGCCGGTTTCTGTGGTTATTGTTATGGGCTAACCAACCGCGTGGTGAGCTGGAGCGACATGGTTAACGGTCCGCTGTCGTCGTGGTGGTCGTGGCAGCAGTGGAGCTTTCTCCGTCGGAGGAATCGGTGTGTCCCGACGTTGGGCTTTGCTGCCCAGCAAAGGAATCCTGGAAAGCCCGATCAAGTTCACGCGACAGTTCCTGCGGCGTCTTCGCAACGGCGGCGCTGCCAAAGTGCTCTTTCGACCAGCTGGCCAAAGACTCATCAACAGGGTCATCACCAACGTGAATCACGTGAACGTGCACATCAGCATCGTGGAATTTCTCTAGATCATTCCACAGATCGTGAACGGATATACGGTCCGCAGTACCGGAGGTGACCAGAATGATGTGGGTGGGCTTGCCAGTAACACGGGCGTTTTCTGCTGCCGTGGCCAACGCAGCGAGAACGGACGACCGAGTCCATGGCTCACCGCCGAGGCCGAACTGCTGCATAGTGCTAACAACATTCTCTCCCTTGGACTGGTCAGAGAACGGCACATTGCTGCGCCAACCCTTTGACACGCCTGAACTGCGTGGCGAGGAGTAGTTCCACAATGCGGTGTGGCCGCCGTTTTCAGCAACCTGCCGGATGTGCGGATCAAGGAGCTGCACAGTCTGACTGAATACAGACTGGTCACCCATGGTTTCAGACATTGCCTCTGAGGTGTCCAGCAGCAGCAAGGTGTCCTTAGCGCGATTGTCCTCTGGGGAGAGCGTCGGCTGGGCGGCAACATGCTCGCTGACAACCTGGGCCGTGGAGTACAGCAGTGACTCCGTATGGTTCGGTTCAGTTTGCTCCACATTGTCAGCCACGTAGCGTGCGAAGTGCGCGGCCGCACGGGATTCATCTTCAGATACTGTACCGCTAGAGGTCAGCGGAACTGCAAGAGTGTTGACGTGAATGTCCTCGGGTGCCTCGTAGGTATATCCCTCGGGTGTTTCGGGTTCGGTCGTGGCAATGCGCTGCTTCTTTTCATTCACGGCGTCGCTAAGTGAGATGCCTGAGTTTTCCCGCAGCATGTTTGCGGCGCGGTCGGGGTCGCCTCCAGCGAGGGCGGTGGCGGCAACGGCGGAGAAGAACGTGGCATCTTTACCGGGAACAATGACGCCGTGGCTTGCCAAGTGAGCCCATGAATTCTCATCATGGCCGTGTTCATGCTCATGAGAGTGCTCGTGCTCATGTTCATCATGGGAGTGCTCGTGAGAATCGCCTCCCTCTTTAAGCTTTGCGATGCCCAGAGAGGTGCGTAGAGCCACCGGGTAGTTGTTAGTACTTGCCGAGCGGCCAGCGATCTGCAGGCGTGCGTTCACGGTCTCTTTTGTTCCCGGAATCAATGCCAACGCCGCGTTGGCTACTTCGCCAACAATTTCGGTCTTTACGCAGCGGTCCTTGACCACCGGATTGCTTTTCTTATAACTATCCAGCAGGGACTGGACTTGCGGGTTGTCCTGGGCAGCAACAACCAAAGTGAGGTCACCAGCTGGGCAGCTTCCTGCCTGGTTATGCTCCGAATTTGCGTTCATCCGGTTCAAAATCCACCACGCCCCGACCATCAGCACAAGCACAGCCGCGACAATAGAAATCACCATTTCTTTGGTCACCCTCAAATTGCGATGACCGTTAGAGTGCCGTCCCACAGAAACCACCTTTTATGTTGCTCATACCTGTCCCGCTCACGCGGGCAGCCCGGTTGACGTGTTTTTAATGATCTCAATGAGCTGCTGCCTCAATGGCGCGGCGCGTCGAGAAAACAAACGTTGTCTTGTCACATATTCCAACTTTCCCGAACTTTTTTCAATTTCGACTACCCCAAACCCCAGTGGACGCACATCATAAGGCGATGCTTCCATGTCTAAAATTCGTACATCCCTGGCTAGCTCAAAACAATCAAGCCACAGCGGCCCGGGGACCAAAGGCCCAAGCTTGGTGGCCCATTTATATAGGTCCATTGTGACATGCAAACAACCCACTTGGTCGGAGGCAACCTGATCTGAGCGCTCCAAAACCCGGAAGTTGAGGGGGCGAGCGGGGGTAGTGAAAAATCGAAACGCATCGTAGTGAGTACACCGAATGCTGTGGGACTCTACTACCTGGTTGGTTTCCTCTCGCGTAAGACGCAGATCCAGATCATGGCGCGGGGAATCAGTTTTGTACACCATCGCCCATTCGTGAAGACCAAAACAATCGAAATGCGCGGGATTAGTTATGGTCGAAGATAGCAGCGTCTCTATGTACAATAATGCTTCCTTTCGACGTCCCCAAAAACCTCGGACATCCACGCCTACACCGTCGGAGAAAGTGGTGTAATCCCGCCACCCGGCATGCGGAGGATTTCCCTCCAGTAACACTCCGGCACCAGGGTGCCACCTGGCCAATTGCGCCGGTTTAGTGGGGTAGTACTCGAACAAAAAATCAAAGATGGGATGTTTTTTACCGGCCCGACGGCGTTCAAGATGCTCTGCAGTCAACGATTCGGCTCGTTGCCTGTGGAGCTCGGCTTGCTCCTGCCATTGCTCTGGTGAGAGCACGGTCGTCATGGTTCTTCCTCGTGCGTCCAATCCCGTACGGTTCCGACGTATTCTTCGATCAAATCTTCAAGTGTGATGATGCCCAGAAGCTGTCCACGCTCCCGAACCTCCGCCATGTGAGCAGATCTACGACGCATCAGTCGCATCGCAGCATCTAGGGTAGTTGAACCGTCCACAGAAATAAGCCTGCGGAGGCTGGAGCGGGGGAGGAAAACGGGGGTAATTGTGGACGCATCACTCGATGCGTCAGAGTGATTGACCAAATCATCCAACACGTCTTTGACGTGAATATAACCCGCATACTCGCCACCGACCCCAATGACAGGAAAGCGAGAAAACCCAGTTGAGCTGACGGCTTGCTCTAGTTCATCTACGGCGATACCATCCCGGGTTAGCGTCAGCGTATGTACCTGAGCTCGGGGAATGAGCACTTCTTTCATCAGTCGTGACTCTGTTCCCAGCGCTTTGTTGAGACGCGCGTGTTCCTCGGCGTCGAGAAGCCCCTCTGAGCGGGATTCCCGGATCATGGTGGCCAGTTGCTGGCGGTCGACGGTGGAATCCAGTTCTTCCTTTTGCTCGATACCAAACATGCGTAATGTGACACGTGCCATCCAGTTCATCAGCACAATCAATGGGCGGGTAATACGCACAAACCACATATGCATAGGCACAAGTAACATAGCCACCGACTCGGGGCCAGCCAACGCAATGTTTTTGGGAACCATCTCGCCAAGAATGATGTGCAGCACCGTGACTAGCGCCAACGCGATGGCAAAAGACACAGGGTGCAGCAAATTATCCGGCATACCAGCCGCGTGGAAAGGTGTCTCGATCATAAGTGCGATGGCTGGCTCGCCAACCTTACCCAGCAGCAACGAGGCGATAGTAATACCAAGCTGGGCGCCCGCCAACATCATGGACAAATGTTCAGTGGCATAGAGGACTGTGCGTGCGCGCGTTTTACCTTGCGCAATCAAGGCATCAAGGCGGTCACGGCGAGAGGAAATTAATGCGAACTCAGCGCTGACGAAAAATGCGTTGATGGCCAACAACACCGCGGCAAAAAGAATCGCAGGCAGAGCATTCATCGCTTGTACTCCTCGGCTTCTTCATCGCTGATGGGGGTCAAAATTACCTTGTCCACGCGGCGATCATCCATGGCCACCACCCGTGCTATCCACCGACCGCGGATACCCGACTCAAACTCGTCCAGGAAATCCCGATCTGTTTGTGGCAACAACACCACGTCGCCCTCCATGGGGATCCGGCCCAGCGTGTCCATCACCAAACCACCAATGGTTTCGTACGGGCCTTCGGGGGAGAAATAGCCAGTATTCTCAGGAAGATCATCTACTCGAACAAGCCCAGAGACCTGCCAACTATCGCCCAGTTGAGCGAAATCTTTGTCACCCGTGTCGTCATGCTCGTCGTACACCTCGCCCAGAATCTCCTCAACCACATCTTCGATAGTGACGATGCCGGCAGTACCGCCATACTCATCGGCGACCAATACCACCTGTGATCCTGCGGAACGAACAGCGTTGAGCACGGCGTCGCCATCCAAGCTGATCGGGACAGTAGGCACTGGGCGGGCAAGCAAGCGCAGTTTTGTGGCGTTGTGCTGTTCACGCGGAATAGAAAACGCGTCCTTGACGTGTACCACGCCGATCGTGGCGTCTAAGTCCCCATCAGTGACAGGGAAACGGGAATGCCCGGTCTCTAGGGCCAAGGCCAACAGGTCAGTCACCGTGTCATCGGCGTCGAGTGCTGCGATAGTAGAACGCGGCGTCATGAGTTCTTCGGCGTTTGTTTCCCCAAACTTCAACGAGCGGTCCAGCATTTTGGCTTGGCTTTCCTCCAAGCCACCATGCTTCGCGGAATTACGCACCAACGCACCCAATTCCTGCGGGGAACGTGCGGAAGCTAATTCATCGGCAGGTTCAATACCCATGCGGCGCACCAGGGTGTTAGCCGTTTTATTTAGGCTGTGGATAACACCAGCAAAAACACGGTTGAACAATCGAACTGGCCCTACCGTTACACGCGCAGTAGTAAGCGGATTGGTGATGGCCATGTTTTTGGGCACTAGTTCGCCATACACCATCGACAGCAATGTCGCCACAATCATCGCCAACACCAGCGACACCGCCGGGGCAGCGTTATCAGACAAGCCCACAAGTTCCAATGCCGGGGTGAAGTACCGCGCCAAAATGGGCTCAGCTAAATAACCCGTTGCAAGTGTAGTGATGGTGATGCCCAGCTGGGCACCGGAAAGCTCAAAAGAAAGCTTATTATGCGCCTTCTGAATCGCCCGCGCTGTGGCATCGCCCTTGTTTTCCACGTGATTATCAATAGTGGAGCGCTCCAGGCCCGTTAACGCAAATTCGATGGCCACGAAAAAGCCCGTGCCCACCGTCAATGCAACAAACCCGAAAAGAGAAAGAATACTTAGTGCAATATCCATGTTAATCGCAGCTCAGCAGACGTGACGCCCCCTGCTCCCGTGTCTGTTGGTGTTGCAGTGTGCGTGGTGCATGTCGCGGCGTCGATAAGCTACATCGGACCCCGGCCATGCACGTGCTGAGCACACGCAAGCTGGGGCCCGACAAAGATGAAGGGTCGTTGTTCACGTTTAGGCTTCAACCTCAGAACGATCGCCGCTCCATTGGGTGTGGAACGTTCCGGGCTTGTCAACGCGCTGATACGTGTGCGCGCCAAAGTAGTCGCGTTGACCCTGGATCAATGCCGCGGGCAGACGGTCTGCGCGCAATGAATCATAGTAGGAAAGTGAGGACGCGAATACCGGAATCGGCAAGCCTGTTTGAGTTGCGGCAATGACGACGCGGCGCCAAGAGTTAATCAAATCGCCCATTTCGTTCTTGAAGTAGGGGTCAAGAAGAAGCGATTCAACATCTGGATTGGTGTTGTAGGCATCAACAATGCGGTTGAGGAACTTGGCGCGAATGATGCAGCCATCTCGCCAAATGGTGGCCAAGTCACGGGGGTCAATATCCCAGCCGTACTCCTCGGAACCAGCTTTGATCTCGTCAAAGCCCTGGGCGTAGGCCACGAGCTTCGAAGCGTACAACGCGCGGCGAACGTCTTCAATGAACTCTGGGCGTTCATCATCCGATACGCCGTCTGCAATATCACCTGTGGGAAGTTGCCCCTCAGTAGCAGCGCGCTGATCGGCTGCGCCCGACAATGCCCGAGCAAACACGGCTTCGCCAATACCTGTGGTGGGAATGCCCAAATCTAGTGCGGCCTTTACAGTCCACCGACCCGTGCCCTTCTGGCCCGCCTGATCTACGATCACGTCAATCAATGGTTTACCGGTTTCGGCATCAACCTGAGACAACACTTCCGCAGTAATTTCCACCAGGTAAGAATCAAGATCGCCGGTGTTCCACTCGCGGAACACCTCGGCGATTTCTGCGGGAGTCATGTGTGCGGCATAGCGCAACAAATGATATGCCTCACCAATCACCTGCATATCGGCGTACTCGATGCCATTGTGCACCATCTTGACAAAGTGACCGGCACCATTCGGGCCAATGTGTGTGCAGCAGGGAACGTCATCAACATGGGCGGCGATAGACTCCAGCAATGGGCCAAGTGACTCGTAGGACTCAGCTGGACCGCCAGGCATAATGGACGGGCCGTTCAGGGCGCCCTCCTCACCGCCGGAAATGCCAGCGCCAACAAAGTGCAGGCCACGAGCACTCATGTCCGCTTCGCGGCGAATGGTGTCAGTAAAGAGGGAATTGCCGCCATCAATGATGATGTCACCCTTATCCATGGCATCTGCAAGCTGAGCGATTACAGCATCAGTGGCTTCGCCAGCTTGTACCATGATCAGCGCACGTCGGGGGCGTTCCAAGGACGCAACAAACTCTTTGATTGTTGTGGACGGGATGAAGTCACCGTCCTTACCGTACTCAGCCATGAAAGCATCGGTTTTTTCCGTGCTGCGATTGTATACCGCCACCGTGTAGTCATGGCGGGCAAAGTTTCGGGCAATGTTAGAGCCCATCACAGCCAGGCCAACAACGCCAATCTGTGCAAGTGCTTTCTGATCAGTCATGGTTCACCATCCTACCCGGACGGTATGGGAATGTCCGCGAAAGGTACCACTGATGATCACACCTTGCACGTGGGCTATTGCCTGTGTAGGGGACCGTCTAGCAGGACAAAAATCATGGCCAGAGACTGCACTAACAACGTCGTTGAACAGCAAAAACAATATAAACAAAGATAATCGGGCAGATGTAGACAGTTCCGTGTTGACCCACGGGATACAATGGCGGTATGAAATTTGATCACCTCATTCAGAAAGCCGCCGATGCACCCCTAACCACCGACGAACTGGAGGAATTCAACGCCCTTAACACGGGTTTCGACGCCGCGCTCAACATCCGTTACACCCACATCAGCGCGTCTGGGACACGTGCACAGATTCACGTCACCGATACCCACCTGCAGCCCATGGAGCTTGTTCATGGTGGAGTATTTACCGCCATCGCGGAGTCGGTTGGCTCAGTTGCGGGCTGCTGCGCCGCAGGTGGACCTGTTGTTGGTGTAAATAACAACACTGACTTCATTCGCTCCGTGGGCGCCGGCGTGATCGAAGCGGAAGCAACCCCTATTCACCTCGGGCGATCCACGCAGGTGTGGGAAGTGCATTTGAATCATCGCGGCAATATTGTGGCACGAACCACCCTCCGGACGCTGGTACTTGACCGGGAGCTGGGCGATTCTGTGTAAAAGGGGACCGTGGTGATAAGGCGAACGGCATGTGGCGTCATGAGCTTGAAGCTTGAGGTGTGAGTTGAATGGGGTCTGCTACTTTCTCACCTAATTATTTGTTTTTCCCTGAGGCTATAATACCTAACAAATACCTAGCACAATGAAAGCTAAACGGAAGCTAAAGTATTTGATTATCAAATAAAACGAGACCTACATTGGAAATAGGTACCGGAAAATGGGTTCCGATAATGAGTTCCCTGCTCCATCAACCTAAACATTGCTTTTGAACACTTCTTCCAGACACCTTCTGAGGCATCTTCCGAGGTTTCCAATGTCACAATCACGCGTCTCCGAACCGGGATTCCCTCTCTCGCTTGCATCCATCTTTTCCTTCGCCGTCGTCGTCGCGGTTCTGCTTGTTGGGCTTGCCCTCATGGATCGATGGACCTTCTTTATGGTCGTCGCAGTGATCGGCATTCCAGGATTAGGAATGTTGTGGACCACCCGTAAGCGAGCAATTGAAGAGAGGCAGTTCGGGTAGCTCCCGAATAACCGCAGCGGCATAGCTGCGGCGTAACTTTTGGCTAATCGCGGTGGCCAAAAAGCCCACGCCCGATGCGCACACAGGTAGAGCCTTCCTGAATGGCAAGCTCAAAATCTCCAGACATGCCCATGGATAGCTCCCTGAGCGACACCCCCTCCGGCACGTTTGGGGAGAGAACATCCCGCAACAGCCGCAACCGTTCAAATGCACCACGCACCACAGCTTGATCAGTACTGTTTCGCGCCATTGTCATCAAACCTACCACACGCAACCTGGGAAACTCCGGCATACGCTCAAGTAGCTTGTCGACGCCCGCCGGATCAATGCCTGCTTTCTGTGGCTCGCCCGATGTATTGACCTGGATAAACACTCTTAGTACGCGGTCTTCACTATCGAGCCTGCTGTGAAGAATCTCGGCTAATTTTAACGAGTCAAGAGCCTGAAACTCATCTGCGAAGCGCGCGATGTACTTGGCCTTGTTCGACTGTAAATGGCCAATGATAGACCACGAGATGCCAGTGTCGGCCAACTTTTCCGACTTGGCTAGCGCTTCTTGTGCCTTGTTTTCCCCAAGCACGGTGCACCCAGCCTCAATCGCATGCCTCAGCCTGTCAGCTGGAACCGTCTTTGACACAGGAAGCAGTCGAACCGACTGTCCAGGCGATGATGCTGCCTGAATGCGTTCCTGAATTTCAGAAAGGGCGACACGAAAATCTTCGGTGGTGGTGGGGTAGGGGAACACAGCGCTCATGAAGCAAAACGTACACCATGTGGCTTAGCATCAGCACAAGCTAGCGCAGTGTGCGAACACGAACGTCGCGTGGGCCTGGAATAAGACCATCCTCAAGAGCGCGCAGCACAAGATCAACTTTTGAAAAAGTTGGCCTGCCAGCCTGAGCATATTTTGTGCGGATACGCGACAAATAATCGTTGACAGTCTCTACAGACAGGCCAGTAAGGCTAGCAACACGTTTCGCAGGTTCCCCCAGCGCGTAAAGCTCAAGAACTTCTCGCTGCCGCGGCGATAGTGGAACGCAGTTAGTAGCCAGCCATGAAGTAACAGGGTTATGGGGGTTTGAACACGCTGCGTTGATTTCCTGAATTATGTTTTCCGACGATGTGGACTTTTCAACAATTCCATCAACGCCAGCGGTCAAAGCCTGTCGCGTAAGATAAGGACTCTCATATGCGCTAAAGATCAACACTGCGAGATCTAATTCATGTAAGTAATTAATGTTGTCATGTGGACAACTATTATCGCTGAGACGAAGGGCTAAAAGCACAACATCTATGGGTGGTTTAGTGTGGTCGTGAACATGTTCCGCAACCTCCTGCACAGTGTGGTAGGCGCCTACCATTGTGCAGGTATTAGAACTGTTTATGAGTGCGCTAATTCCGATGAGAACAATCTCATGATCATCTACAATAACCACGTTATTCTTCATGAAGTGAACACTATTTTATTAATAATGAACTTGGGCTAAATTGCTTCAAAAAGAGCGGTAGGTCACCTCATATGGGGGTGATTGTATATGTATAACTGCTATTATTGATCATGCTATGCATGTTCTTTTTCTTGGCGATAGCCTTACAAGGGGTAGCATCGGGTACTCTTTTGCTGATTTTCTTCCGTCTGATATCCAGGTGATCAATAAAGGAGTCAATGGCGATACCACACGAGGTGCGCGCGATCGCTTAATGCGATACATCACCACTATTGATTGCGATAGCGTGGTGGTGTGTATCGGCGCTAATGACGTATTACTGCCTGCAATGGGCGAGGCGTCATTACTGTGGCGTCCTCAGATGCGCGTACGGTGTTATCTGCAACGATGCGCAACCACTGACGAGGACTTTGCCCATGAGTACGGCACAATCTGTGAGCTTTTAATGCAGTCTGGAAAAGACACTGTGCTGATGGGGTTGCCACATATGGAGATGAAAGAGATCGCTCCCAGTCTGATTGAGCGCCGAAACGAAATTATTGCCCAGCTTGCTGAAAAATACAGTTTTCCCTACATTGACTCCGGGCGAGTTCAACGAGAGGAAATATCGCAGCGTCCCGGAGCTTATGGATGGGCGTATAGCCAACCCTGCCGTCTTGCTGATGGCGTGATCATGACACTGTTTCCTCGCACCAAACGCTGGTACGCACAGCATCGAAGAAGACGTTACGGTTTGAAGTTTACGGTCGACGGCGTCCATCTGAACCAATACTCTGCTCGTGCACTTGCTCAGCATATTAGTGACGTGCTATCGCAATAGTTTCGAAGCCACATGCGCTACAAAAAGCTAGTTTACGATCCGATGATATAGACGGAGCCATAAACGGGAATGGCTGGCGACATAACTCGTGGAGATGTGCCCGGATATGATGAACTCAAGATAGTGCCGCCTCAGCACAGGAGGCGGCGACTTTCGGGATGTCACTTTTTAGCAGGCATCTAACAGCGCGCCTGCTTGTGCTTGATCAGCTGGTTCGTCAACGGTGTCGGCGTTATGCGCGCGTGCCCACAGCCTCATTAATTCTCCCACCGATAGGCGGTTTTCCATGGCCTCCATCTCAGCCCGGACGGCCTTTAATGCGTCTGACTGTCCTGTTGAATAACCACCAAGGTGAGTGCCAATGGAGGTATCCACCCAAATAAGCTCCCATTGTTCAAGATCCACAATCAGCGGAATTGCCGAGGTGGAGCGGACAGCAACATGCGCGGCGGTTTCCACAGTACGGGGCTCAAATACCCGGCCAGCCATGCCGTGAGACCTGGTCATGACCCCGGCAACATTATCGATGCCTTCGAAAGGGCCTCCACAGTAGGAAATCAGTGACATGATGGCATACCGTGCCGATGGGAATTTTTTCATAAAGTCCGGCTTTTTACCTACCCATGGAAGCGCACTATTGTTTTTTTGATGCAGTTTGATATCAATAAACTCGCAGGCACCATCCGGTTGTGGAGCGTGAGTAAGATCCCCGGAGTGTGTGACAAAACCGCGCATAGTGTTACGGAAAAGATTAGTGTAGTCCACATAACCGATCACATGCTTGAAATGGGCGTCGGTGAACATCACGCCAAGATCAACATCGTAGCCGAACCAGTGCACAAACATGCGGATGACATCGGTGGTGTCTCTATCCGGCAGCGGAAGACGCTCACCGCGGCTGATATGCCTCAGCCCTGAGGACACATCACGCCTTACCAGCTCGACTGGAACATCATTGACCACAGGAACAGGTGCTGTGGGTGCAGGGGCGTTGGCCAGGCGTACGACCATGCCATCCAGCAATGCTGTGGTGACATTGTCCAGCAGTTTTTTGTCTACTTTTGCTGGAACACGTTCACGTAGCTTATTGCGGCGGCTGCCAACACGGGTGACCACTACATGTGATTCACGGTTTTGCAGGCCGTTATATGCGGAAATCAGGGTGGTTAGCGGGACTTGCGAGGTCACCTCCTGTGCTGCATTTTCAATTGCTCGTACTTTCTTTTCCCAGCCTTTTGTGCGGGGCGAGGTGGCCAGGCGCATTAAGTGATCCAGACGGCGAACAAAGTTTCCTGGTGTGTGTGTAAGCAGATTGACGGCTTCAACCACATCGCCGTTGTCCAGTGCTACCTCGATGCGAGAATTCAATGTGCGGTAGTCGCCATTGCCGTGGATGACATCGAGTTGTTGTTGCGCGGCCTGATGGCCGGTGACGTCGAAGGGGTGGATGCGTCGCATTACCCGTCGCCAGATGTGGCGGCGGCGTGCCAGCAGGTCGAGATTAAACTCGTCGTTGAATCGTGCTATTGCGGCGATGATGGCGACGCGGTGCCGCCGGGGAATAGGTGTGACGTTGACTGGGTATTCTGCGCTGCAGAGTAGGTCGCGGGCGCGCTCAGAGTCGTCGACAAACACGGTCAAGATGGTGCGTAGTACATCGTCGATGGTGCGTGCAGAGTTTAGTCCTGTGTTGAGGGTGATGTCGTGGTTGCCACCCGTGGTGTACCACACGTCCCAGAGCGCGGTAGCAAAGTTTTCACCATTACGGAAGTCTGCTGTACGAAAAAGCGCAGCAGTGTCTGTGTCCAGGTATTCCGCCAGATCATGCACAAAATCGCGATCTGCCTCTGAAAAAGCAACAGCTTTTTCCCATTCGGTGACCAGCATGAGCGCGTCAGGCGTGACTGGTGTAAGAACTCGCGGCGAGGCGGTCCACTCGCCTAAGGCTAATGGAGTACGTTTCAGTTCCGAATATTGCTCTGGCCGCCACTGACCCCGAGTAAGGTAATGGATTATGGCGTTGGACAAAAGTTCAACATCAGACATATTCATGACCTGCTCCGGGAAACCCGGATACATGGGGGTCCATGTACGGTCTGCACCGATCAGCTGCGATGCAACGGCTATGAGTTGTTTCAATTCCTCCACAGAAAGCCGTTGAAGCTGCTCAGGGTCGGCGATAAATCCGATGTTGAGTAGCTCGATTGCCGCAGTTGTAGCAACGGCTTGATTGGATGGGGAAGTGGCCGTAGGCCGAACAACAAACAGCCCACGGCGCAAAAACGAAGCGGTGGTCATAGCAACCTTTACAGGTAATAAGGGTGTGAAGATGAATTATCCCCCAACCATCTTGATAAGGATCATGGCAGGTTGGGGGATAAGTGAGGAAAGGATGCCCGTGAATCTATGCTGAGGTTAGAGAAGTAACGAGCACATGTGCCTCACGCAAAAATCAGTGAAGCACATGTGAAGCCCAGAAGCAAGTGGTGCACACGTTGCAGTTTGTCTGCTACCCAAAAGTGGGGGGGTGGAAAGGCTCAGCGCCGACGAGGGTTTTGAGGGGGTATGACTGGAACTCTTTGGTGTTGGTTTTTTATTGGAGAAAAATGCCCGAGGCTTCAAAGCCGCGTGTGAAGACAGGGAACTGATTACTGATCTATTCTCGCGTGCAGAGTTGGACTAGTGGGGCTGTCCTGACGCCCGTCTGGTGGCCGTCGAGCTGTTCGGTTCATGTGTGCGATGAGTGTCGGGGCGTCGATAAGTGCTGGTGCGCGGGTGTAGCAGAAGTTATGCCCTAGCTGCGGAAAGCAAAAGTATGTTCTAAGAATTTACCCCCGTGTAGGTGACGTGCTGTAGCTTAGTTAGCTATGAGCAATAGTCAACAAAAAATACATGACAACCAGCAGATCGTTCTCCCAGAGGACCGCTACGCAGAGGAACTTGCGTTCCTGGCGGTGTACGACCAAGGGCCAAAACCTCCTGGTTGGTTACTCACCCCACAATCTGTTGTTGCCTTTATTTGTGGCGAGCAGGGGCTGCGGTTGAAAGCTGATAAGAAGAAAGCACATCCTGAACTTCCGCAACGCATGGACATCACGCCAAAGTTTATTGGCGATAAAGCCCTTATTGAGCGTTGCGTGGTCACGCTTGCTGGTTCGCGTGCCTTGATGCTGGTTGGTGAGCCTGGCACAGCGAAATCAATGCTGTCTGAACTGCTCTCAGCCGCCATTTGTGGGACGTCCGAGCTGACAGTTCAGGGGAGCGCCGGCACTACTGAGGATCAGTTGCGTTATGGCTGGAATTACGCCATGCTGCTGGCCCATGGTCCTAGCGAACAGGCGCTTGTTCCTTCCCCAGTTTTGCAAGCAATGACCACTGGAAAAGTGGCTCGAATTGAGGAAATTACGCGCTGCCAACCTGAGGTTCAAGACGCGCTTGTGCCGGTTCTTTCGGAGCGTCGTATGGCTATCCCTGAACTAGGAGAGCATTCTGTTCCTGCAGTCCAAGGATTTTGTGTGATTGCAACAGCTAACCTGCGCGATAAAGGCGTGAGCGAAATGAGTGCTGCGCTGAAACGCCGTTTTAACTTTGAACACATTGATCCGATTAGTGATCGCAATGCTGAAATAGCCCTTGTTGAGTCAAAAACAAAGCAGGCATTGGAAGAAGCCGCTGCACCTGGCGCTGTTGATCAAGTTGTAGTGGATACGTTGGTCACTATTTTCCGGGATCTTCGCCGAGGGGTTACGCATGAAGGATGGTCAGTAGAAAAACCAGGAAGCATTATGTCCACTGCTGAGGCAGTAGCAATTTCCTCTTCCATCGCATTGTCTACCTCCTATTTCCCACATGGCCCCTCGGCGTTGCAGCTCATTCCTGGACATCTTCTTGGTGCTGTGCGCAAAGACGATGATAAAGACGCGGGGCGTTTGCAGGCATATTGGGATGCTGTGATTCGCCGCCGTACCCAAACCGATGAATCGGGGACATGGCGCACGCTGTGGGAGGCACGTGAGGATGTCCACTGACACGCACGATCAGATCAGCATCGACCCGGAAACGCTTCTCGACGCCCTGGTTTCTCCAGGTTCGCACACCTTCTTCGGCATCCGGCACCACTCACCGGCATGTGCCCGCGCCGTGATTCAGGCGGCTGAAGAACTTCGTCCCGCTGCCGTGGCCGTGGAAATGCCTGCAGACATGACCGACATGCTGCCGTGGATGTGGCACACCGAAACCATCGCGCCGGTTGCTGTAGCGGTGTCAGATAAGGACGCAGGACCACGTGGCATGGGGTTCTACCCCTTCGCAGATTTTTCCCCTGAGTTAGCTATCATTCGGTGGGCAGGCCGCAATAACATCCCTATTCACTGCATTGACCTGCCTGTCGGTGCGCGCGCCGACATTGATGAAGATGGTGATTCTTCTGATGATGTTGTTGATGTTAGCGAGCTTGTTGGCCAGGAGGCATGGGACACAAAAGTTGAATCGCGTTCCATCGGAGCCTCATGGCAACAGGTACAGAAAGCAGCTCTTGCTGTTGGATTGGGCGCGCGCCTTGCTCAACCAACAATTGATACATACACGCAGGCCCGTGAAGCGCACATGCGTGCGTGTCTAGATGATCTTCCAGAAAACACCTTGATTGTTGTTGGTTCTTTCCACTGTCAGGGCCTTGTTACTGGAGAAAAAGTAAAGCCTAAAAACATCAACCCGGTTGTTACGTCTATTGTGCGCTACAGCTTTGAGCAGCTTGACTATCGTTCCGGCTACGCCTCAGGTATTCGTGACCCGCAGTGGCAGCAAGGGATATGGGAATGCTCCACTGTTGCGGATGTTGATGCGTTGACTAAAGCCATGATCACTGACGTTGCCCGCACGTGCCGCACTGATGGTGAGCCGGCTGGAACCGGTGAGGTGGCGGAGGCATGCCGGTTTGCTGGTGATCTGTGCCGGATTAGACACCTGCCGGCACCGGGGCGTCGAGAAGTAATTGAAGCTTTGACCAGCGTATTCGCTCACGGAAACGTTACGGGACGCGGACGCGGCATTGCCCGCGCAATGCAGAAAGTGCTAGTGGGAGAACGCCATGGGGATCTTCCTGCGGATGCCCCCATTCCAGCGTTAGAGGCGCATACTCGCGCCGAGATGGAGCGACTTGGGCTATCCGCCAAGGAACGCCAACGCGCTGTCAGTCGCCGCATCGAACCTTTCAAAGGTGGTAAAGACTTTGAGCGTCACCTTCTTCTGATGCGCCTTAATGTGCTGGATGTGGACTATGTTCGCGATAAAACCAACGGAACTAACCGCGGCCTGGAGGCACGTAGCTATACCGTAGAGTGCGCTTTTACTGCAACGACCGCCGCAGGTCTCGCAGCTGTTGCCTACGCTGGAGTGACCCTTGAACAGGCGGTATCCACGATCCTTGGAGCCAAACTTGGCGCACTTTCGGCCGGTGACGATGAGGTCAACCCACAAGTGGTCCTTGAGGTGATTGGTGCCGCTTCGCAAACAGGTGCGGGTGAGGTGCTAGAACGAGCCCTTCAGGTGATGGAAACCGACGTGCTACACCGACTTGGTTTCGGTGATGCAGTTACCGCAACGGAGTTGCTTACCGGTATCGCCGGTGACCGCGAACCAGCCGCGCGCCTACTGACCGACAAGCAACGCGACCTAGCAAACGCAATGGCAGAGAAGCTGGGTGCTGTGATTGTGCGCGAAATTCGCGGAATCGCGGGTTCAACAGAGGTGGAACACGCTCGGCAGCTGGGTCAGGCAGCTGGGCTGATCAGCAGCTATCTTGTGAGCATAACAGCAGCGCTCCAGCGCGTCCGTGAAAGTGGATCACCGCTGATGCAAGGCGCCGCCTATGCGGTCCTTGATGCCGTCCAGGATTCCCCGTCTGATCCACAGCAGACTGCAGAGTTCATTGGCAGCTGGATTGACCAGTCAAGCACTCCAGAAACACGCCATAACCTGCAGCAACGTATGGTAGGTTACCTGTGTGCATCCCGTGGCGTGTGGTGCGACAGCCCGATCATGGACAGCATCATTGATCGGGTAGCGGCCCTACCTGACGACCATTTTGTGCAGTCCCTTCCACCCCTGCGCGGAGCTTTTGACACGGTTCCAGCCGCAGAACGTGAACGCTTCTTGGATTACCTTGCCGAAAAAATTGGCCGAATCTCCACCGCTTTGACTGTGGATCCAGCCCTTCTGGCGGCGAATGCCACCGCGGATGTGGAAGCCCGCCGACGTCTGGAAGCTCTTGGGTTGGCTGATGTGTCGTTCACCCCCGCAATGCGGTGGCGGCTCATTCTCGGTGCTGAACCAGAAAAACTTCAGGGCCAGGCAAAACGTATGGCGAGTGCTCTTGATGAGCTGTATGGCGGCCCCGGCTCAGATCAGACTGGGGAAGCTGACGGGCGAGTGCGAGGTGCAGGTTCAGGGCCGAGTCAGCTGGGAGTACGTAATTGGGCTGATGAAATTCAGGCACTGTTTGGCGATGACCACATTCAAGAAATTTTCGGCCAAGCAGCAGAAAAAGGTCGACCAGATGTTATTACAAGTCTGAATGCAGATGATGTTCGACCATCGGTGGAACTGCTCACCACAGTATTGAACCTGAAAGGCGCGCTGCCGGAATCTCGTCTCCGCCAACTGCGCCCACTAGTAGCCAAAATCGTTGAAGAACTGTCGCGCGTCTTGGCCCAGCAACTCGCGCCGGTGCTAGCAGGTATTGCTCAAGCAAAACCGACCCGCCGACGCACCGCACGTATTGATTTACCCGCGACCATTCGCCGCAACATGAAAAATGTAGTGTCGCACGAAGGACGGGCGCAGATTGTGCCGGTTACTCCAATTTTTCGCGCACCAGAACGGCATGTGTCACCGTGGCACATTATCGTGCTTGTTGACGTCTCGGGGTCCATGGAACCCTCCACTGTTTACGCAGCAATAACAGCGGCGATTCTGGCGGGCGTTGATACTTTCAAGGTTAGTTTCATTACATTTGATACCAGCGTCATTGATTTATCCGACTCAGTGGAAGATCCGCTGGAGTTGCTTCTTGAGATCAAAGTCGGCGGCGGCACCAACATTGCACAGGGCGTGCGTTTTGCAGCAACGAAGGTAACTAATCCCAGTAAAACAGTTGTGGTGCTGATTAGCGACTTTGAAGAATGGGGATCGGTGAATAATTTGACTACGGCAATCCGCAATCTTGCTGACTCGGGAGTGAAACTCATTGGATGTGCAGCACTGGACGATGAAGGTAAAGCCGCATACAACGTTGGGATCGCCGAGTCTGTTGCCGCCGCTGGCATGCGCGTCGCATCTGTGAGTCCTATGCAACTCGCACGATGGGTGAGGGAGGTACTGCAATGACCGCCGAACTCCCACCACTCGACCCCACCGTGGCAGCCGCTGCGTTGGAGCTCCTGCCACCGCGCTTGCAAAAACGCGCGGAGAAGCTTGCTGCAGATACCAGTGAATGGGAAATCAACACCGATAATGGGCTGAGTGTCACCATGGGACAGGCGACCGTCACGCTTATCGACAACGCGGATGGTCAAGCCTCACTGAACTGTGACTGTCTCCTTGCGCCCAAGTGCGCACACATTGGGGCCGTATGCGTAGCGTCACCTGTGGGCGAGGCGACGTCGGCAAACTCGGGTGATGTCATTGAAGCTGTTGACGCTGGTGAGTCCTCTGACGCAGATCCGAGTGATAATAGCGCCGTGCCGCGCAGTGATGCAGCATGGGCGAAGGAACTACCGTCACCATCCGACATTATGGAACTGGTTTCGAATGTTAAGGACGTTATTGACGATATTGTCGAATTTGGACTAGGGCAGCTCAGCATTGCTCGACACACCCAGCTGCTTGCTTGTGTGCAAAAAGCTCGCGTCACTGGTTTGCCCAGGTTGGAGCGTGCCCTTACGGCACTGGCAACTAACTCTCAGCGCATTCGGTTAGGTAAACCCGTTGGACGCAATGACGCGACCATTAACACATTGCGTGTTGCATTTACCTGTTTCCTTCTAGAACGCAATCCCGCCGACCGTGAAGCCATTGGGCAAGCCCGTCGCGCCTACACCACCCTGGACACGCAATCAGGTGCCGGGGCGGGAATGTTCACGCCCTTGTACGCCGAGCCCATTGTTGCTTCCTCGGGTTTTGCGGGCGTGACGGTTGCGTTGGCAACTACCTCTGGTGATCTGTACTCAGTCACCAAAACCCCTCCAGGACAGGCCAGCGATGTTGCCGGAATTTGGCATGGATCACTGCGATTGGGTGATCTCCACTGCAATCATGCACAGCTAGCGCGTAAAACGCTACTGATCACTGGTGGACGCTCCTCATCTGACGGCCGTATTGGTAGCGGCAGGGGAGTGCGGGCAGCTCTTGGGAAAGACGTGACACTGGACATGGTGAAAGCCATTCCACTTAAAGATGGCTTAGCGTTGATTGAGGGCACCGTTGTCAGCATAGGGTTAAAGGGTGTGGTCCTGGAAACCACTAATGCAGGTACGGTAACACTCAACTTCAGTGTATCCGCGAAGAAAACTGAACTCCCCAACTTTATCGAAGCTTGTCAACGTCACCTTAGCTACGGGAACACCTTAGTATTCACCTGCCTTGTACGTGATGGAATGGTTCTCTGTGTCTGGCCCATGAACGAAGTGCTTTCTTTACCAAAAGACTACGGCGGACGGATCTTCCCAGGACTAGATGTAGTTACACCCCCCAGTTTGACAAACACGTACAAAGATTCCGGCAGTGTCTTCGACCTTGACCACCCAATTGAACGTGGTATTTCCGACATTGTTGAGCCATGGCTTCATCGAGTTGTATTCGGTGGGGCACAAGCAATTAACAGCCGAGTTTCGGAAGCGCAACGCGACGCCGTACACCTAGAACAATTAGGTGCACCCTACGCAGCAACACTGCTTGAAAAGTTTACCCACGAGCCGCAGCGCAGCACACACTCACTGGCCTTAGCAGCCTATATTCGAAAGATTTAACACGCCAGCATTGGAGACACAATTATGAGTACACACGACTCGCCATCAGGTAGCACAACTGCGGAGGAGCAGGTTGAAGAACACTGGGTAGATGGCGGTGACTACAGCTTCCGCATTAACGGAGACACCATCATTGCCCGCAACGCCAAAGGGCGCGTGTTAAAAACCGTACCTCCGAAAGCAAAGAAAACTGAGACATACGAAAAACTCGAATCATTGCGGTCCTACCTGCACCAGCACGATGTTCAGTGTGCTGACACGGTACGGGAGTGGTTTTTGAAAGGGCTCCCTGTACCTGTCACTGTTATCGCTGCAGTGTGGATTGATCCTGCGTGGCGGTACTACCTTAACGATCTTGTTATATCCACAGACGATGGAACTGTCGGATTGCTGCGCGCTGCATCAAAAGAACATGGACTGCAGTTGGTTGACCTTGATGGAGAAACCGTTGATATTCCGTATTCGCAAGAAACTGTGATCACCATTCCGCATCCAGCGGTGATGGACGATGTTGATGATTGGCGCGAATTTGCCGTGGAACTCGGGGTGAACCAAGGATTGGATCAGCTCTTCCGCGATCTCTACATTAAACCCAGCGACGATGACGGCCTGTACGCAGCAGTGCATAAATACGAGGGCGCCACTTATTCCTTAGCCTCCCGTCTTGTGGGGCGCAGCCGAGGCGGCGGGTTTGCCGCCACGCTCAACACTGTGTCTTTGACAGTGATGGAAGACGGAATTGAAACAGTAGCCATGCTTGATGTGGACGCGTGGGATCCCCTCGATGAAGCAGTGCTGTATCGGCTGACTTTCAGCCGCGACGGCCATGACATTGCACTGAACGATGTTGGCCCAATCGCGTGGTCAGAAGGAATACGTATGTGCGAGTTTGTGTACGCAGGCCGCACATTACAGGAAAAACAAGACTGAAATAATACGCACCCATGTGGTGTGTGATGTGATCGGAATAAAGCATGAAAACAAGTGATGTGGTTCGTCAAGGTGGCATTGTTCCAGTTTCGGCAGCCGGGGTAAACGACATGACCATGGTGGCAACCATGGCGAAAAGCGCACAACTTTTGGGCAATCGCACGGTGGTAAAGCTCATTGCAGAGCAGCTTACCCAGGCAGAAAAACTCATACAGGAGTTCTTGGGTCTGGAGCCAGGTGCAGCCGAGCCGGTTGGTGCAGCATTGACCCGAGCAGTTGGCTTCCCAGCATGGCCAATCCTCCAAGATCCACCAAACGCTAGGCACGCATTAAACCTGGTTGCGGATGTGGAATGGGCCAAACGCATGGCACAAGGATCGCCAGGCAAAGTTGCTGACCGTTTTACGGAACTTGCTACAGGGCTTGCCAATGCCGCCCCGCATTTTCTGCCTACCCTCTACGAAGAACTTGCTCGCATTTTCGATTCAGTGGGCAATGCTAAATACGCCAGCCGTTTCTTCGGCAAAGCAAGGGAAGCTGAACGAACTTATGGTTTGCCTGTTGACCCACAGCGGCATCAAGCAGTCTTCATGGAGTTTTCGCAACGCGGTACCATCGCTGCCAAAGAGTTAAGCGAAGAAGCAACTGCATGCATCAAGCGTGCCGACGACCCCGCACACGCCTACCGGTACTTCCTTGATCTCAACATTGTTCGCATCAAAGCAGGTGGAGCACCTTACGCCATGATGGTGCGTGATTTGGTGAAATTGGGTAAAGCTGCGGGAATGTCTGCGAGCGATGTCTGCGTGGAACTCATCAATGAGGTTGACGGCGCGTCCGGGCTGCGGCGTGCTCCCGCAAAATTCTTCTCTACTGTGAGCAAACACATTGCACCTGCAGTGAAAGAAAACCCGGTAATTTTGAACACGTTGTTTAGTCAAAAAAGCGATGAACTTTCGTTGGATGAGTGGGCCACTGCGGCCAGGACCTCAGGATTGTTTGACTATCTTGAGAATAACCCCGAGCGTCTTGTGCGATGGGTGGAGGATACCCTCAATAATCTTCGGGGGATCGGCGATAATAGCGAGGTATTCAGCGAGTTCATCCTGGCACATAGCAATGCTCTCAAGGGTACAACAATGACCGTCCAGATTGAAAAAATTAATCTGGAAATCTTTGACTGCTTGGTACAAGCTGGGGTGAGTTGGAACCTGAGAAATGCATCCAGAGAAGAAAAACTTCCGCACCTCTGGAAATTGCGGCAACAAATTAACAGAAGCGGGCATAACGGCATCAAGCAGCTGCCCTCCCTCACGGCAGCATTTTCTAATGATGAACTGTGCGAACAGCTTCTGCAAGGTTGGGATCTGGTAGATTTTCTCAAAAATATCGCCCATCCTTTTGTTAAGTATGGATATGAAAACATCGTGCACTATATGATTCGGAAAAATATCGGTTCTTTTACTGGGCAATCCGGAACATCCAATAAGCTATTTCCAGCGGTGGAAAAACTGACACAGAGTATTAACTCTATTCAGTCGTTGAAGCTACCCTGCGACCTCTTGGAAATGGTAAAAGCTGCCGTCGATTTCGCTCCTGAGGATGTTTTGGCAGAAAACCTTCGTGCAGGGTTACTTACAGAATTAGCGTGGCCAGAGCTGGAACGACATGTTAGTGGTTGGTTGAGCGCAGTTGCGCCGAAAGGGATGCACTCAACTAAAGTCCAACTCAAAGAAAGCTTCCCGGGGGTAGTGGCAATTTGGGGTAGAAGAGTCGTGGCCATTGAAGGTGATAAGACTCTTCGTGAGGGAAAAATATTGAAGCCTAGAACCATTACTAGCGCCGGCTATCTAGGAGCGGATCACAGTATCTTTGTGACCGCTCAGCACCATTACTCTAATTTTGCGCAATGGGTGGACGGGGATGTTGTTCAATGCAAAACGCAGAATGATTACTGGTGGCGGGGAGACTCTGCTGGTGATTCCACATCAAGTGTTCCGCTCAATGACGGGCGGTTATGCCCATCGGGTATGGTTCATGTTGGTGACCAGTGTCTTACAGCCAACAACGAAGGCCGTGTGTTCACTACATCCAGCGGGCAGGCGTGGTTGCTGAAAGATGATGAAAATCAGTATCACTACTCGTATTACATGCGCCGCGCACACGACAACAATGCTCATAAGGGATTTGTCGTTGACTCAGCGACAGGTAATGTCATTGGCCCTGGGCTGCCTCAGCCACTGATTGATGTGGTCGCGGACGTTTCTGCATCAGCAACTCCAGACTTTGATAGATCAACGTTGTTGGCGCTACCTGCAGGGATAGATCCTCGTGATGCTGTTATCCCGATGCATGACGGAAACTTTGTGTGCGCAGCAGGTACTGATACTAAGCGTGAAATGCACTACTTTATTGCCACAGGCGACGGCAACCACTATGGAAGCGATGTGCCTATTAACGGTGTTATCCAAGCTAATGGCATAACGTGGCTTCATTCACCAGAGGGTGAATTGCATTGCCCCGACTTTCGAGATGGTTCTGGTGTACTCGCCGCAACACGCAACGATCGCGGTGAAGTCCACTGGTTGCACAGGCTTCCGTGGACCGCGTGGGTGAACCTCCGGGTGCGTGATGCTGAGGCAAGTGCCAGGCTCCGGGCGGTAACACCAGGACAAGCAAAGATGCTGCTTGACACTTTGGTTGGCGTGCGCCAGGTGAAGCCAGTTGCTTCGGCGGACCGCAAAGTATCCGACGTGAAACATGTAGGCACCTATGATCCCATCAGCGAAGACTGCCGCCCTGATTCTGCAGCCATGAAGATGGCGGCATCAATTTTGGGTATTGAGGATCCAGCCCAGCATTACGATTTGTGTGCCAGCATGGTGCAACTTGCGTTACAGGTGGCTAAGCACAACCTCCGTGTGGAGCGGCTTAACAAGAAGCTCACGCTGCGTATTGCTCGCAGGAAACGTGAAGAAGAATCTGCTGCCGCGTCAGAAACAACACAGCCACTAGACGGCACATCCTCAACCCATGTTGAGCACACTGAGAAAGTTGAAAGCCGGCCGAGGTTGACCACATTGGCAGCGAAGGAAGCGCGGCAATTGGCAGATATTGTGCACAAAAAACCTGGTACACGGTCGACACAATGGCGATGGTTACCTGTTGTTGGTATAGGAAAATCTTTTGCTATCTGGGCACAAGGCCCGCTCGCGCATCCGCTAGTCAAACTACATCTCGCTGAGATGTTCTCGGTGTTGCTTGATGCAGGAATCTGTTCACCCGCATGGAATCAGGCCAGTGTGAAATGGGAGACATTGGCTCGACACTACGGCAAATCGCATATCGGACTGTCATTTAAACTTTCCGACGCCGACGATGCGCCACGCGCTATTATGCTTAACCGCAGTCATTCTGAAAAGAAGCTGCTCATTGAGGGCGAAATCCCTGACGCTATCCATGATGTTGCAATGACAGGTACTGCTGTCCGTGGTAAGGAGTTTGGCCTGTCAACAACACTCAGCCAAGCCGAAATGCAGAAGTATATTAGTTTACTCAGCAGCGAGGATTCAGAGATAGATATTGAGGCATGGAAAGAATCTGTTGCTTCATATATCACGGCGGTTGCTTCCCGTTGTGTACTCACTGAACGCGCAGTGTTGGTGTTGTTGGCTGGCGGTTATCACCCTGGCCTAGGAAAAGCACCAATACTGTTTACTGACTACACACAAAATTCAATCGCATACGAACAGGACAAAGAGCGATCCGCTGCAATACGTAAGAAGCTGAAAATTTCGCTGAAGAATCTTGACACTGCGGTTGAGCAATTGGATGCCGTGGATGGCGAACTGCTTGAGCTGCTGCTTGTGGCTGTATCTGATAAAAATATGGATGCCGTAATTGCCATTGCAGAGCAACTACCTTCCACGAAGATCATGTTTGATGACGCTCAGTTTGATTATCTTCTTGGATGGGGTAACTCGTATTACGAAAACAAGGTTGCCGCCATCTGGAAGGCTGCAAATCCGCTGCAACAGCGGCTGCAGCTCAAAGGTGGATACGGCTACGGACGTATTGCGGGTACATTGTTGCACTGGGCAACCTATGCAGATGCCAACGATCCACTACGGGAATTTTACGCCGACCAGTTGGAGCGGCTTAAGACCGTTGATAGTGAGATGCTTACCCACGAAAATCTAACCACGTTGCCACTGCAAGGAACAATAGTGGACACAGATTATGAGGGCTACTACTGGCAAAGCAATAATGATAACGGCGATGCTGTCCGAGCTTTGAAGGAAGGCCTTTTCAATCCGGTTATTGCCGGTTTGCGGCGTAAACTCACCATCAACGGCACCATGTGCAACCCGCAGGCGTCCGTGCCTGAGGTGGTAAGTGCGGTCGTCGACAAGCTGGGGATTAGTGAGGCTTCGGCGGCTTATTTCCTGCAGATTCTGTGTCTTGTTGACTGTTCTGATGCGAAAGTGAAGTCATGGAACGGGTGGAAGAAGAAAGATCTGGACGCAGCGCGCGCCGAATTGGTTGAACGTGGCCTTGTCATTGAAGCGAAGCGTGCCCGCACAGGTCGTAGTGTATTTCTGCCTGGAACATGGTGGGAGGCATCCGCACCGAATCCAGCCATGGAAGCGTGGAAGGCTGTGTACTACGCAGTCCGGTTCGACGGCAAAGCTTTCTCAGTCGTTCCATGGTGCCCGCCGATTCTTCCCATTGATGAGCTTTTTGCTGCAGCATGGGAACGCTACGCCAGCGGCGACGTACCGAAGATGGAGGAACTTACAACCAAAAAATATCGGAAACGCGGGCGCTAAATGCGCATCACAAGCAACGCACTGCTGGCGCTTGCTCAACCGCCAACTGAGAATACGGTTGGCGGAAGGAACGTCGGCCCGATTGCGGCATTATCCGCTGTCCACGATTGCCTACCGGAGCGTGTAGTAGTCAAGCTTGTGCCTCAGGCGCTGGTTACAGCGGAAAAACAAGTGCAGCTACACACTGGATTTGATCACCACTGTGTGCCAATTGAAACGGTTGCATGTGGTCCCATCAGGGCAATCGGGTTCCCGGCATGGCCCATTATCATCGACCCGGATAATGCACAGCATGCGTTGAATCTCGTGGCGGATCTTGAGTGGGCGCGGCGTACTGCTGCGTCCGCCCCAGGGAAAGTGCAGGACCGATTTGCGGAACTTACTGCTAGTTTAGAGCGATCCGTTCCGCATTTTGTTCCCGCTTTGTTGGAGGAACTTGCTCGTATCTTTGACGATAACGGCAAGTCTCACCTTGCGGCACGTTTCTTCGGACGTGCGCGTGCGTCGGAACGCACATACAACATACATATTGATCCCAACCGTCAGCGTTCCTTGTTTCAGGAGTTTGCTGAAAGGGGAGTGGTCACAGCTAAAGAACTTACGGCCGAGCGCATACGCTGCATTGATAGCTGGGATTCGACTGACAATGCGTTTGAGTATTTCCTGCAATTGAACGTCGATCGGATTCGCGCTGGTGGAGTCCCATACACCAATCTGCCACGAGACCTAGCAGCGGTAGGGAAGATGTATGGGCTAAAGCCAGCCGACACAGGTATGCGCTTGACGCACGAGATTAAAGGCGCGGGTAGTCTGCGCCGCGCACCTCTCGGTTTCATTCAGGCTCTGGCACGTCAGCTTGCGCGTACACGGTCTACTCACCCCGAGCTGATTGTGCACCTGTTTAGCGTTTATAACCCTTTTGTTGATGTGGATGAATGGCTACGAATAGGGGAGAAGTCAGGACTATTTGACGTTCTTGACAACAACACTCAGTTGTGCCATTTCTGGATAAATAGTATCGTGCACGCTATCGGCGACAACGGTATACATAGTGAGCTTTTTACCGCGTTTCTACTTAGGAAATCCGCGTCGCTCCGAGGGCTTCACCTTACCGTGTGCCCCCAAGCCCTATCTTTGGAAATTATTGATGCTCTCCTTGGGGCGGGAGCAGACGTAGAATTTTTAGACGGCAGCAAGGAGAACGCGCACTCATCACAAATGCACGATAGGCGTTTCTGGAATAGGCCATTAGTTATTTTCGCTAATGAGGCTCGCCAGAAATTAATCCCGGGGCATTGCAGTATTGTGACACTGTCGTCTCGCCAGGATCTGGTCGCACAGATTATCGCTACTACTTCCCTTAAAGACATATCACGTGAGCGTATTAGTGTTTTGATCCAGCATGGCGGGTTAGGGTTTGTTGCAGCTCTTGTCGCGCGTGAGATGGTTATAGCCAAGCGCTATGGCTACCTCCTTCCGCACCTGTCGACGCTAATAAGAAGCTTTTTTCGAGTCGTTGATACTCTAAAGAACATCCTGGCCACGCATCCTTCGTCTCAAAAATCGTCATCGTATTATACGTCAGATACTTTGTCGCAATTTTTTCACTACATGTCACAGTGCGCGCAGTTAACGGCCGCGGATATTGCCGCCTCTAATCTCAGAAACGGTTTATTAACGGAGCTTGCATGGCCCGAACTGGAGCGGTATGTTGTTGCATGGAATTCCGCAGTACCGGAAGATTCCACCGATCCTGTTCCGCGCGTTCAGATACGCGAAAGCTTTCCAGGCGCGGTGGCAGTGTTCGGCAAAGAAGTTGTGGCCGTGGAAGGTGATAACACAATAGGAAAAGCAACTATTCCAGCCCAACGCTATCGGCTTATTTCTGCATTCTATTTCCTTAACTCGCGCAGCATAAAATCGCAGAGCACGCGCACTAAGCGCAATGGGTCCCCATCGCTCGGCGTTATTACCGCAAATAACCAGAATGAACTTTTAGCGGCGTGGTCTGATGATAGTGCGGCTATTGTGCGTCCCGCTTCTACGTCTCGTTGGGGTTGGCATTGGGATCTTCCGAAAAGTACGGTCAGTGTGCCGTTGGGAACAGAGCAGTCTTCCCGCCTTTGTGGTAGCGGTGTGATTAGCCCTCACCAAGAATCGTTTGATCTTCCTGACGGAGTGGTGTTTTGTGATGCATCGGGCAATATGTGGCGGGGTAGTTATTCGGCAGATCGGACATTTGTGGTCCGCCGTGTTGCCCCTGTGACTGCGGTGGATATTCAACAGGAAATCCCGCCGCAGTTGGTGAGTGCGCAGCGACGAGTGACGCAGCTGGTTGAACGCGACGTCGCAAAGCGAGGCGCATTCAACAGTGATGGAAATGTCCGGGTGCGTGTGAATTACCGCATGTCTACGTTGCTTCCTGCACCCACCGCAGGTCCAGAGTACAAGCTGTCTGGTTCGCATGAAAGAGCCATCCCAGTCGTGGATGGTGAGGTGCTTGTCGCGTCGGTTGATGTGGTTGATCGGTATGATGCGATAGATTCGCATGCCGTGACCACTGGAGATGGCGGTGTGTGGTGGTCTGCGGAGCCATGTGTAGGTGTTGCACATGTCGCGGGTCTTACTTGGCTTATCGCGGACGATGTGCATGACAAAGATGATCACACCCACTTGCTTATTCCCGCAGCATCGCGTGCGGAGGCTCAGGAAAGCATTACCGCAGATATTTCCTACGGCCGCCTTGCACTAACGTTGGATGCGCGGGGGAACAGGCATTGGATGCATGATATTCCGTGGTCGGTGTGGGGAAACCTTCGGCTTCGTGACGCAGCTGCAAGTCAGCGTTTGCGTCACGCCACAGCTCAGCAACTTGAGCCATTGACCAACATTGTTGAGGCCGCCGCGCAGGAAACTAAGAAACAAAGCACTGTTCACAAGGCGACATCTACTTCCGTGTCGCCATTGTGTCGTCCTAACGCGCCAGCGATGGAAGCGGCTGCCACGTTCCTGGGCACCGATGATCAAGAATTGTGTGCCAGCGTTGTGCAGCTGGTGACGTTGTCGTGCCGTGAGGCGCGACGATGCGCTTCACTTAATACCCAGGTGCAGGCGCTTATTGCGAAACTCGACAGTGCACCCACAACCGCAATTTATGCTCAACACGCGGATGACTCGGACCACTCAAGTACGACAGCAACAACACTTGCCGGTGCGTCGATTGTCGCTGCCGAAGAAGTTTCCCAGCTAGCAGCAGGGTTGAATGACCGCTCACCGCGAAAAGTCCAACAAACCAACCAAGCTAAGCCCAAACAATGGGAATGGCTGGGCGCGATTGGCCTAGAAAAGGCGTTGATTTCCTGGGCGACGGGTCCGTTCGCGCACCCAAGAGCCCCCATCGAACTAGCCGCGATGCTTCAGGGGCTGAGCGAGTTGGGGGTTGGCTCGGAACAATGGTCAGCTGCGACAATCCAATGGTTTAGGTTGACTGATCAGTGTGGAAAGTTTGCTGTTGGGACACGGCTGCCTACGTCTCTACCAGTGTTGACGTTGGGGTTGCCGTTGCGGCGTACCGCTGCTCACACTCACAACTGGACTGCGCACGGAAGTCAACACAGGATTCTTTGCCAGGCTTCGTCTACTGAGCTGCCCGAGAGCGTTTTAGGTGTTCCGGTGGAAGGCGCGCCAACAGGTGCCGCAACATACGGCGTGAGCACTGCGCTTTCATCGCCGCAGCTCAGTGCGTGGTCGTCACGGGTGTGCGAACTGTATGGCAAGAATAGTGGCGATCCTGCAACCTGGTATGAGCAGGTCAAACCATGTGTTCAGGCGCTCTGTGGGGCCTGTGCTTTAACGGAAGCTGCGGCCATAGTGCTATTCGGCGGCGGTATACAACCCATTCACCTCGGTAGAGATTTATTTGATACCGATTATGTAGCCCAGAAAAATGCCGTGGCTGAGGATGCACTCCGGGTGAAAAGTATGTATTCGGCGTTAGGGTTGTCGCAGGCTGCGGTGGCACGCGGAGTTGCCCAATTGAACAGGATCGATGCGCAGACTCAGGAGCTATTGTTGGCCGCAGCTTTTGACTCTGATGTCGAGGCAATCAAGCGAATCGCAGCCGATCTTCCTCAGTCATCTGTGCCCATTGACGACGCGCTGCTGGCCGCCGTCGATACCTGCTGCCGAGATGCTGTGACGACGGTGGCCCTTACATGGAAACTCATGGTCCCGCTACCGAAAGAAAGCACGCTCAGTAACATGCACGGACTGGCTACAGCAGTGTTGTTGCACGTGCTTATCGACGCCCACCCCAACAACCCCCATGGCGAGTTTTACGTCGCTCAACTGAGGCGACTCGCGGAGTATCCCATCGGCGTCGCACACATGGAAAATGTCACAGAGCTGCCGCTTCAGGGCGTCATGCCGGCTAGTCCGCCGCACAGCATTTCTAGCGGCGATGCTTTCCGTGGGCTCAAAGAAGGGCTGTTCGATGCCGTGATAACTGATGCCAGTTCGTCGAACACCGTGAACGGCTGCGTGTGGGATCCTCGGGTTTCGGCAGCCATGGTGGTGGACGCGGTCGTCGATACGTTGCGGCTTAGCACGCAGGCCGCTACCTATTTTCTGCAGTTGTTATGCCTGGTGAATTGCACTGATGCCAAGGTGAAAACCTGGAACGGGTGGACAAAGAAGGAGCTGGATGCTGCTAGAGCTGAGCTTCTACAGCGAGAGTTGGTGGTTGAAGGCAAGCGAGCGCGATCTGGGCGGCGAGTATTTCTCTCTGGAGCGTGGTTGGATGTGGCCACCCCGAATCTGCCCATGGAGGAGTGGAAGGCACCGTACTACCTTGTGCGGTGGGTTCGGGAATCAGGGAAGGCGGAATCGGTGGTTTCTGGCTGCCCTCCTCTGCTCCCACCGGCTGATTTGTTCAGTAACGCCTGGGAGCGATATGCGGGTGGGGAGGTACCAAGCTTAGAGCAGATAAAGTCGACTAAATATCGCAAAAAGAGCTATTAGAGCAGGCCATTTATTATCAAGATAGAACAAGCGTTTGATCTTTAAGATAGCGTATCTGCAGCGAAAGCTATTCTTTCCTCATTGCAACAAAACCACGTCAGACGTGGTTCGATAAATGAAGGAAAGGTGCATGGCGTGCAGTGCTGGGTCCCATACCCAGGAAAAGAGCAGGTGGGCACACAAAAGCCCATTCGCAACAAAATAAGAATCAGTCTTGCTACCCTTGGTGTGGATAGCGTGGCTGAGATTTTAACTGGAGATTATAGATGTCGGAAAACAAAGAAAAAGTAGCAACAATCAACAACCAGGCAGAGGACAACGACGGCTGGATTGACGCAGGGGAGTACTCCCTAAAATTGGAGGGTGATGTCATTATCGCCCGAAACGCAAAGGGAAAAGTGCTGAAGACCGTGCCAGCGAAGGCAAAAAAGCTTGAACAATATGATCAGCTTGATGGCCTGCGAGCATTTTTGGCCCAGCATGATGAACACTGCCTGGACACGGTTCGGCGATGGTTCCTGTCTAGCCTTCCCGTCCCGCTCAGTGTGATCATTGCGGTATGGCCGGATCCATCATGGCGGAAATACTTGGCCGATGTGATTGTCTCTGATGGCAGTATCACAGGGTTTTTGCGCGCAGTTAACGATGACGGTATTCAGGTCGTCGACCTTGATGGGGAGACCACCACAATTGACTACTCCGATGCCGCCCTCGTGACAATCCCACACCCCGCTGTCACCGAAAACCTCGATGAATGGCGTGAATTTGCCGTTGAACTTGGAGTGCATCAAGGGCTCGATCAGTTGTTCCGCGACGTCTACATCAAACCGGCAGACGAAGATGGACAAAAAGCAGCCGTCAAGGCATACGTCGGTGCAACGTATGAGCGTTCTAGCCACCTCATGGGACGCGGCCGCGGGGGTGGATTTGTGACCACCATGGGAGAGGTTTCCCTTCGGGTTCACGAAGGCGGCGAGACCATCACAGCCTCCCTGGACGTTTCAGCGTGGGATCCCACCGAATCAGCCGAACTCGGAAAACTGTCTTTCTCTGTCCATGGTGAAGACCTTGAACTCGACAAAGTTGGTCCCATTGCATGGTCCGAAGGCATCCGTATGTGCGAATTCATCTACGCAGGACGCTCCGTCAAAGAAAACAAGTAATCGGCAACGCTACCAATCACTGAAAGAACACAATAATGTCTACAACTACCATTTCAGCAGGCGGTATTGCGCCGCTCGCCGACGGGGTACCCGCACACACCGACCGCCTTATCGCGCTATCGTTCACTATCAATGATCGCCCCCTCGTGCGACTCATTCCTGAAAAGCTCAACCAAGCCGAAACGCTCACATTAGGTTCTTTGGGAGTTTCCGCTGGGGCATCCCGGCCAGTTGGGGCGGCCGCGAGCCGTGCCGTGGGCTTCCCCGCATGGCCCATCATCAATGACCCAGACAACGCCCACCATGCGTTAAACCTGGTGGGGGACCTGGAATGGGCACGCCGAAATGCCCAAAACAACGCCAAACGTGTTAAAGAGCGTTTCGACGCCCTGGTGGTTACCCTCACATCCTCCGCGCCGCATTTTGTCCCCACACTGCTGGAAGAACTTGCTCGCATCTTCTACGGGGTAGGAAATGTTCAGTACGCCAGGCAGTATTTTGGCAAAGCTCGCGAAGTGGAGCGCGCCCATGCGTTGCCCGTCGATAATGACCGCCACCAGAGCGTTTTCGTGGAATTCGCCGTTGCTGGTGTTGTTGGTGCGCGTGAACTCACGGCCGAGGCATCGGCAGCACTGGAGCGATCTGACAATCCGGCAGATGCCTTTGACTACATGCTGAATATCAATGCTGAACGGATACGCGCCGGCGTAGCACCATATGCATTCCTACCGCGTGACATGCGTAAAATTGGAAAGGCTGCAGGACTATCTGCCGACGACGTCGATGATAAACTCTTTGACTCCATTCTTGGACTCAAGGGCTTCGACAACGCGCCCGCCGGTTTCTTTAACTCAGTTGTAACGTCACTGAGCCGCTACGCACGCACCAGACCAGATGTGCGGGAAATTCTACTGTCCAGTTGTCCAGATGAGATGACTATAGAAAAGTATCTCACGTTGCTGGACAACGCAGGGGCTCTGGTTGAACTGCGAGAAAATAAGGATGCTTTAGCTGCATGGGTCATTAATCTTTGCGAAAATGTATCCTATTCATCCTTTGATGAACCAAGTCCGCGACTGATCAATGAAATTCTTGCAGCAGGAACAGCACTTCAAGGCCAGGAAATACGGCCAGAATGGCACCGCACACCTCTGAGCGTTCTTGATGCATTAGCTGAATTCAATGTTGTGTGGAAAGGTATTGAAGGTGAGAAACGATATATTGATTTTTCGTGGTCGGAATGGTTTAATCCAGACTACGACTCGACTCGCCGTTCGCTGAGCTTTCTCGCTGATGATTCTGTACTAGCGCCGCAACTCGCCCACGACCTAAGTGGACATAGGGTTCAGCATCAACTTGGTCTTATTCTTGCCCACGAAGGCGCAAAGAAGATTCTTCTGCAAAAAATAGACATGCTCATTGATGAGCGCAAAAAGCAGAAGGGAAGCGTTCCTGAAAATAGTAAATTCCTAACACATAAAGCAGAGTACTATGCTCAGCCAGAGCTTTACGCTGCTGCTCCAGAGCGCCTTGATGCCCTATTTTCTTTAGATGCCGCCGAGCAACTCCAAGCGGCCATGAATATGGGTATTCTTGCCGAGCTTACCTGGCCTCTCTTTGAACAGGAGTATGCACGACTTGCCGAAAATCTTTCCTCAAAAGACTACGAAATAGAGGTTTTTGAAAGCTATCCAGCAGTGTCACTGGTGGCAGAAAAGGACTGCGAGATCATTGATGGCGACCAGATCGTCATCAATGCAGAAATGCCTGCCCAATACGGAGATGTTGACGCCGTGCGGCTTGTTGGCAATCAGGCCATGGTGACCTACGACAAGCCAAACCGCTACCGTTCTTCTGTGTTCTGGACGGGCAGTCTTGCTGTGACTGATTTTGATACCTGGTTTAGTAACTCTGGTGAGTATTCGCTTCCCATCAACGATACTCGGTTGACCGGAAGTGGCGTGTTGACGGAAAATAGTGCGACGACACCAGGTGAAGGTACCGTGCTCTCTGCAGATACGATCAAGGGACCAACGTTTATTCAGAAATCTCGCTGGGCGGATTTATGCAAATGGAACGGGTCTGGGGTAGAGGAATGGGACGGTACGCTCTCCGAGATGCTTCAGGAATTGGGGGTATATTCTGATTATAACCTTGATTTTTCCACGCTACCCGCTAGCTTTAATCTCAACGCTTCCCGCAGCACCTTTATTCCGGTCCAACCTACCACACGCACTAGCCTGTTTGGAAGTGTTAAGGATGTGCATATTTCGCTGACTTTTTCTTCAGAAAATTATGGCCACAGCCACGGAAAACGGTCATTCATTGTCAGTTCATTAGGAACGTTTTCTTCGGCATCTTACGATACGTGCGCCGCTATTCGGCGCCCGGGCGGTGGCGTATGGCTTACCACCGGCACAAATTTGTGGGATCCAGAGTCGGATGTTGAACTGTTTAATGACTCGAACATTCACTTGAGTGAACTTCCACTGGCTGGTTGGCATCAACTTCGCCCCGCAGATGAAGACGCCAGCACTGTAATGCGTTCCTACACGCTTGCACAGGCGAAAGCAGTGATGAATGGCGATAGCATTGATCGCGAAACCATTGCTACACAGTTGGGCACGGCCAACCAACCCCTCATTGAATCTGTGGTTAGATTAGCAGAGGCCATTCGTGACATTGATCAGCAGTTTGCTGCCATTCGAGTGCGCTACATGCGACAGCTTTCTTTAACTGAAAAGGCAATTCTTACGGATGCTGCTGCTTCATTACTGAGAGTTGATGTAGGAGGTTGGCATAATGAGCATGAAGACATGTTGGCAACGCTGCATATTCTTTCAGAATTGAACCAAGGTAATATTCTTGAGGAAGAAAAGCGCAGTTTTCTTTTCTCTCGCGCGTTGGCCAAATATGCCAATAATGAACGTAAGCTCATTGGTCTGCTTGGCTCCCCACTGCTGTCTGCATTGTTTGAGCATGATGACACGTTGTCTGTCGCTATTTCGTTTATACGCGCATTAGTTGATGCCAAAGTACTGGGGCATGGTGCCAGGTTGGTCACGCTTGATCTTGGCCCCGATTCATCGGGCTGGAGAAATAGTAAAACATGCGTGCTCCCTGTTGGAACAGTTACTGATGGCTGCCTCGTGGTGGACGACGCCTGGGATTATGACGGTTCCCAATACCTCATTAAACGCACGGTCTGGGCGCCTGATGATCGCACAGAAATAGCTGGCTACCCTGTAGCGTCACAACACTACGATCCATTGTCAGCCGACGAAATTCTTGCCTGCCTGGATGCCATTGAGCATTCAACCCCGGAACGATCTCTACTTCCTGAAACACGAGATGCCATAGCTAGTGGAACAGGTTTATCCCCTGAAGCCGTGACCTATTTGTTTGGCGGCCTACCCGGTATAGATGCATGGGAGGCTAATTTCCTCACCAAGGAGCAGCGCGCGGTCTATGGTTTCACTGTCAAGCAATCTCAAGGGGCGCGCAGGCAGGTCAGATTTAGCGACGCACCCGTTCTTGATGTTCTTGCCGCAGCTGTTCCGGCTGATAGTCCGATTTCCTACATTACTGAGGGCCCTGATGCCCAGGGCGTTGTTGAGTACTGGAAATCCCATCACCGAGTTCCGGATATTAGGTTGAGCAGCGAGGAATTTTGGGATCTCCGCGATTGCTTCAACAGCATAAGCGACAAAGCGATGTATGCCAACGAGGATACAAAACTGGAGGACAACGATATTGCCCATAACAGTGATGACATTCTTCGTATGTTCACGGTCCTCGCGGCATCATTGCCACTTGATGATTCTCGACGGCCGCTTTTAGCATCCAAGCTGGAATGGCTGCGCACAGAATCAGCGAGAGTATTTGCAATTCCGCAGTACAAAAAGTATTTGTGCGATGTCGAATTCGGTGCCCCTTTCGATGATTCCCGCTTTGCTAAGGCGAAAACGTCTCCTCGCCTACAGTCAATTCGAGTGCTGTTGGAAGGGCACTTGGATAGCCTTATTGCGGATTTGAAGACCAAGTACACCACAACTGGCTCCCAGTGGGATCCTGAAGTTTCTGTACCTGAGTTAGTGCAACAAGTGATGCAGCATCACGCGCTAAGCACCAACGCCGCTCGGTATTTCCTACAGCTTCTTGCTCTCGCACATCCTACGGACGCTAATATCCGTGCTTGGAATGGCTGGAAGAAGAAGGATATTGATACTGCTTCCGCAGAGCTGCTAGATAAGGGGCTCATTGTGGAGGCGAAGCGGTCGGGTGCAGGCAGGTCGCGTTTCCTTCCTGGTGGCTGGTTACCGGGTTCCACGAACAATAAACCGATGGAAGTGTGGAAAGCTCCGCACTACTTGCTGTGGCAGTCCGATAAGGTCCAGCCGGCGATTGAGGGATGCCCGGTGCTGATGCCTGCTCAACGCCTGTTTGAGGAGGTGTGGGAGCGCTACACGTCCGGCGATGTCCCAGGTTACGAGGAGCTGAAAACCACGCGGTACCGGTCGCGGCGTCGTTAAGTCTGCCTCTTATACCCGCCTTATGTCCTGTGGGCATGCGATACGTTTAGACTGGGTGCTATGCCTACATGGAATGAGATGCTGCAAGCCAACCCGAACCATTCGGAAATGTATGCCCAGCGGTGGCGGAACTTCGTCGCCGAGGGCAAGGATATCGACGGGGAGGCGCGGCTTATCGACGCCATGTCACCCCGCGCCGCACGAATCCTTGATGCCGGATGCGGGACAGGGCGCGTTGGCGGCTACCTGGCCGCCTGCGGACATACGGTGGTGGGTGTTGATCTTGACCCGGTGCTGATCAACTACGCCAAGACAGATTTTCCTGATGCGGAATGGCATGTGGGCGATCTGTGTACAGGAACAGTCCCAGGGGATAACTACGACATTGTGGTATCCGCCGGGAATGTGATGGGTTTCCTGCCTGTTGAGGGGCGGCTTCCCGCTCTTCAGGGCATCGCTGATTCTCTCGCACCACACGGCCGCGCCGTCATTGGTTTCAGCACAGGCCGTGGATTTTTCTTTGATGAATTTTTTGCCCTGGCCGAACAGGCTGGATTGAAGCAGTCAATTAACTTCTCTAGCTGGGAATGCCACCCATTCACCAAGGGTTCTGATTTCCTGGTTGCGGTGCTTGCCAAGGCTTAGCGCCTATTTTTTGAACCAGCCTTCAAGGTTGTTGAGCACGTTCATGGCGCTGTAGTAATCGATGCGGAAGGCGTCCGGGTTGAGGTCGTATAACCGGCCGGCTGTCACGGCCGGGGCTTGTGCTAGCTGCGGATTCTGCCGGATTTTGTCCGAGGTTTTGCCTTCAGCTTTGAGTGTCTGCGCGAACACGGTTTCGCCGGTGAGGGCTGGACCGAAGTTTTCTGGGACAACCCCGACGGCATCAGAACGCTGACGGCCAATGGATGTTTCGCCAATGAGCTCCTGCGGTGGAGTGGCCACCTCAAAGCCAACGGAGGTGAAGATTCGTCCTTGGGCGGATTCCGGGGTGAAGAAGTTCATCGACTCAGGCGTCATGGAGACAATGTTGACGGGCTGAGGAGGAAGGTTGATGCTGTTTTTCACCTCGGTCACGCGGTCTTCGTATTTTTTGATCACCTCGTCGGCATTTTTCTCCAAACCGGTGGCTTTGCCCATCATGGTGGTGACGTCTTCCCAGCTTTTGTCGCTGTAGTCAATCACCATCACCGGCACGTCAGAGGCGAGTTGGTCGTAAAGATCAAGTGCTTGGTCACCGCCAACGGACGACATGATCACCAGGTCAGGGTTTTGTGCGAGGATGGCTTCAACATTGGGCTGAAGTTGCCACATGGACTCAACGCCTTTTTCTTTGGCTTTGTCTGCCCATTGGATTCCAAATCCCTCATCCTTGGTGAACATGGGGGATTCGCCATTCCCGCCACCGCTGGCCACAATGGGAGCGTCAATGGAGAGCAGCGATCCAGTGAGGGACACTGATGCAGAGACGATGCGCTTGGGTTGCTGTTCGATGGTGATGGTGGTGGGTTGCTTTGCGCCGTTGAGGGTTTCTATAGTGCGGGGAAACTCAGCAGATTGTGCAGCACTGGTCGAGCTTTCCGAGGACGATGTCCCTTCTGAATCCTTGGATTGCTGAGAACATGCCGCACTAAAAATAAGCATTGCACCTGCAACAATTGCGGCTATTTTTTTAACAGCGGTTTTTCTACGTTGCACAGTCATCTCCTTACGTGTGAAAGTAGTACAGAAAATAAGTGTTGCCTAACCAAAGTTGATATGTCAAGGTTTTACCGTGGCACAACCAACGGCCCTCCCGACACCGGATCCGTGATGACCTCAGCATCTAAATCAAACACATCACCCAACAACTTTGGAGTTATCACTGCGGCGGGTGCTCCCTCTGCACATATAACCCCGTGACCATCCACAGCACCCATAACCACCACATGGTCAGAAAAACGCGCCGCCAGGTTGAGGTCATGCAGCACCATGACCACAGTCTTTCCGTCCTGCTCACCCAACCGACGAACCAGTTTCAATACGTCCAGACTGTGTGTTAGGTCGAGGTAGGTTGTGGGTTCGTCAAGCAGCAACGTGGGTGTATCTTGCGCCAAGACCATAGCAATCCATACCCGTTGCCGCTGGCCACCGGATAGTTCCGCGAGACGACGCTCCTCTAGCCCCACGAGGTTGGTTATCTTCAGTGCCTGCTGCACGTGCTCATCATCGTCCGCGGACCACTGCTGCAACCAGGATTGGTGGGGATGTCGCCCACGTGAAATGAGTTGCTTCACTGTCAAACCATCCGGCGCGGTGGGGTGCTGGGGTAGGAGCGTAAGTTGGCGGGCGCGGTCGCGGCGTCGATACGTGGTGATGTCTTTTCCAGACAATTCGACCACACCGGAGTAGGGAAGAAGTGTACACAGTGCTTTGAGCAGCGTGGATTTTCCGCACCCGTTCGGGCCGATGATCGTGGTGATTTTATTGTCTGGTATCGCAATGTCTAAACCCTGGATTATAGAACGCGTCCCATAAGAAATTGTCAGATCTTTCGCAACAATTCTGCCCATATCACAGCGTCTTTCTATACGTTCGAATAATAAAATACAGCAGAACTGGTGCACCGCATACAGCAGTAACAACACCCACCGGTAATTCCCACGGCAATACCACGCGAGCAAGATAATCCGCTGCAGAGACAAATAACCCACCCAGCAGAGCTGATAATATAAGCGGGGGAGTGGCAGTTTGTGCCGCAAAGCGCGCAATGTGTGGAGTGACAAACGCAATAAAGGCAATAGGTCCAGCAGCGGAAACGGCAACAGCACTTAAAACAACAGCGCACAATAGTTGTATCATCGTAGCTAGTCTCACGTTCACGCCTAAAACGTGGGCTGTTTGCTCACCTAAAGCTAGAGCAGAGAGCCTAAATGCCAACCAACCGGCACTCGCGCAGACCACAAGTACACATCCCACAACCGGCCAGGCGTTTCCCCAGTCGCGGCCATTCAGGCTGCCGGTTAGCCAGACTTTCGCCTGGGTGGAACGTTCTAGGTCTGTTTCCGCCATGATCCACACAATCGCGGCATTGAGGAACATGGCTGCACCAACGCCAATCAATACAAGCTGCATTGTGTGCGCACGGGAGGAACCTGCGATAAACCAAATAAATGCAGCAGTAATGAGCGCACCTACAATGGCTACCAGTGGAATTCCCACTGTGCTCAGCAGGGTATCGGCACCTTTGCTGATTCTCGTTGCATCTAGTCCTGCGAAGCCAATGGCCATCACAACGGCAAGTGATGCACCTTCGGTGAGTCCTAGCACATCTGGACTTACCAACGGGTTTCGCGCAACACTTTGAGTTAGTGCACCTGCACACCCCAATGCAGCGCCCACCGCCAGTGCTGTGACAGCCCGACCCATGCGAAGTTCAAACACTACTTTATGTTCAATTCGTGTCCCGTTTCCGGCGAGAATTCGTACCACATCAGTAATATCTAAAGGATAATCACCGTGGGCAATATTCAACGCAAATGTGCCAGCCGCAAGCGTACTAACAAGAACACTGAGGAAAATGAGTCGCATATTAAAGAAAATCGATAATCGGCCTATAGTTATCACGCGCGGCCATCTCGTTGTCTTTGTGTGCGCTGCGATCATACTTCCGTCGCCAAGCCTCGTTTGACTAGGACTATAAACAGTGGAACCCCGAAGAGCGCTACGACAATACCCATGGCGATTTCGCCAGGGTGGGCTACCACGCGTCCAAGAATATCGGCCCACAACCCGAGCATTCCGCCCACAACCATGGACAACGGAATGATGATTCGATAGTCATGGCCTGCTATGGCTCGCACAATATGCGGGGCAGCTAGGCCGATAAAGCCAACGGGACCAGCACCTGCAACCGCAGCACCCCCGAGGAGCGCAACTGTCGTAAGCCCGAGAATGCGCGTTCGCGTCACTGGCAATCCGAGTGTCGCAGCGACGGATTCCCCCAGGCTGAGAAGGTTGAGTCCTCGCCCTTGGAAAAGGCATAAAACTACACCAATAAGGAAAGGCCAGAATACGGCACGTACGACACCCATATCACGGTCACCGACCGATCCCGTTGACCACGCACGAAGAGCATCAAGGGACAGACTATTGTTCAGAACAAGTGCGTTGACCAGCCCCATAAACAGAGCAGCTAGCGCCACACCCGCCAGAATGAGCGCCAGAGGGTTCATGGCCACCGGCCCAAACGATGAGATAAGAAAAACCAATCCAGCGGTGATGGCGCAACCGATGATAGCGGGAAGCACCAAGTTGCCAGGTTCGGTGCCAACACCCGCATACACGGCGATCACGACAGCCAGGGCTGCACCGGCGTTTATGCCTAAAATATGGGGGTCTGCCAGTGGATTTCGGGTGTGCCCTTGGATCAACGCCCCAGCTCCACCAAGTGCGACACCGGTGAGTAAAGCTAGAACAGTGCGTGGTACTCGCAGCCCACCGATCAGCACAACGAGGTCATTAAACGCCATGTTCCCGGCGTAGTTGGAGTCAAAGGCGTACCGTAGCGATTCCGGCATCACCCGCAACGAGTCCATAAAACCAGTTGATCGGGATCCTACCGTCAGGCTTATCACGAATGACGCCCCCACAAGCAAGAGGCATATACCCAGCACAATCCATATTTTGTAGGTGCGCGACACATCGGCATTCACGGCGGTTGGTAGAGTCACATCAGTCCCACTTCCGCAGGTTATATTGAGTCTGTTCAAGCTTGTCGACGCCCGCGCGCCGCAACCTTACATAGCATCTTTCTGCATGCAGAAATCAAGGGTAGCCTAACTTTTCACCCTCTGCGGGAGGCAACCCTCAGACAAACACTATGAAGCCTCGATGACTGATCACTAGACTTGCCGAGCACGGTACCCGTGATCAACTGGTCCGTGGCCGCCTGGCTGACCAACCCGCAGTTCAACACCATGAGCGATTGCTTCGTGCAACCACTTGATTGACCACTGCAGCGCCTCTGCCACTGTGTCACCCGCAGCAATGCGCGTTGCGAGCGCAGAGGACAACGAGCACCCAGTCCCATGCGTATTCATTGTTTCCACCCGAGGCGCGCGCACAACTGTTACGTTTCCATCGGGTTCTACCACCGCGTTTTCCACCTCCGTGCCGGTCAGGTGCCCACCCTTGACAATGACTGTGGTCGCAGTGCCTCTATTAAAATGACGTGCCTGCTCCACTGCTTCCGCAAAAGTAGAAGCCGGCTGCTCGCCGACCAACACGGCAAGTTCAGGAATGTTCGGCGTTATTACATCGACGCGGCGCGCAAGCTGACGGAGCGCTTGTTCCGCATCGGCGTCAATAAGCCTGTCGCCGCTGGTAGCAATCATTACTGGATCCAGCACAACAACAGGCGAGGGGTACATGTCAAGCCACGCTTGCACTGTCGCTATCGTATCAACGGTGGCAAGCATGCCGATCTTGATGGCATCCACCGCAACGTCAGAAAACACCGCATCAAGTTGCTCATCCAAAAACTCCAACGGCGGCGTATGGACGGACCGAACCCCATGCGTATTTTGCGCCACAAGCGCCGTGACAACATTCATGCCATAACCGCCAGCAGCAGTAATTGATTTCACATCAGCCTGCGCACCCGCACCCCCAGTCGGATCCGTTCCCGCGATCGACAGCACCCGAGGAACCTGCACAAACGCCCCTCGAAGCTCACGCGCCGCAGCATGAGGATCCTGCGCAGCCATAATCGCTGACACCACGCACGCACCGTCCACTGCCTGAAGTTTTGACGCACATTGCTTATCGACGCCCCCGATCGCCACCGTTGCAATTCCGTAGCAGACGGCTGTACGGGCAATCGCCGCTACGCCCTCAACTCCCAATGGTGCTGCGTGATCCGGTTTTGTTGAGGTTGCCCGCACTGGCCCTATCCCGATCACATCAGGAAGACGTACACCAGCCTCTTGCGCATCAGCAATCACGGTGATGAGTTGCTCATGCGTTTCAATACTTAGCCCCAGCATCAGGTGATCAGGAAGAAGCTTGCGCGCCTCAACATAACGCGTGTCGCTCTGACCGATATGGGCGTGTAACCCTAGTTCTGCGGCAATATCAACGTAATCATTAATAAAGAGGGGAATGTTGCCAGTAACTTCGCACAACGCCTGTGCGTGCTGCCGTATCTCTCCTCGTGTGGCGCGTTTGTCGCGTAACTGCACCACACTCACCCCACCTGAGATTGCCTGGGAAACAATATGTGGAACATTATCTGGGCCACCTGCTAAATCTGGGTCAGTGACAAGGTAGAGCGTCCAGTCAGTCATGAGCTAGATACCTCCTGAACCGTCACAAGCTCGGCGATGTGTTCAGGCGTGAGGTTGTACAACGCATCAACCCATGCTGGAGCAAAAGACCCTGGACCGCGTGCACTTTCACCCGCAACCATTCCCGCAGCGCCAGTGTGGGCATGTGCTGCAACAACAGCATCGTGGGCAGCGATACCCCGAATATGGGCGGCACCGAGATACGCCGCAGTTAACGCCCCCAGCGCGCAACCAGTCCCAATGACTATAGGCATCAGTGGATGCCCAGAATCAACCTTGGTCACCTGATGTGCGCTTACGATAAAGTCGGATTCGCCAGAAATGGCCACCACGCCTTTCGTCTGCGCAGCAAGCTGCTTGGCAGCAGGAAGTGCGGCGGCGACATCATCAGTAGCATCCACACCGCGACCGCCGGAGCCAAGCCCAGCTAACGCTACAATTTCAGATGCGTTACCCCGGATAGCGTGCGGAGCGAACTGCAGAATTTCACGGGCAAAATCGGTGCGTTCCTGCAGTGCACCCACCGCAACGGGGTCAAGCACCCATGGGGTTCCCGCGACGGTCGCTCCTTGAATTGCCTGGCGCATGCCCTCATACTGGTCCCGAGTAGGAGTCCCTGCATTAATCAGCACAGCTGATGCTATCGCTGCAAAATCAGCTGATTCTGAGGGGGTATCGCACATTGCTGGTGAGGCACCAACAGCAAGAAGAACGTTGGCCGTGATTTCCATGACCACACTATTTGTTAAACATTGCACCAAAGGATTTATTTCACGCACTGCAGACACAGCACAGCAAAGCTGATTCATGACTATCCCTTCGCTAGTTCGAGCTAGAGCAGGTTCAATGGGTATATTCTCAGCACCGCATTCGGTGCACCCCGTGTCCGATACTCGACAATAGCACACGTGCGCGATGGGGTAGTTGCCGGGGGTAGCAGATGTCAGGTACTGCTGATAGAGTGGCAGAAACGTTGATACTTGCGCCTGAGTTTGATGCACAGGCATATGTGCGCCTAACAGCATTATTGCAGGATATGGGCGCACAGTGCATACGTCAGTGGAGCGGTGTCGGCGGTTCACAGGACTATTTTTTCGCCGAATATCAATTGGGGGAGGATTCAGTGGTTGTTGTAGAAAACGAGACATACCTCGGGCTAAGCATCACTACTGACACTGACACCATTGCCATGATCACACGTATCTGGGGGAGCTGTGGTTAAAGCAACACAAGAACAATATCGGAACATCCTGGAGCTCATTGCAGCAATGGAAGAACAACCGGGATTGTTTGTCACACGTCATGACGTTCACCAGATCAAGTTGTTCCTTACGGCATTTCGTACTGGTCGCATGTGGGGAGCAGGACGTGATGATGGTTTCGGTGATGAGCTCGTTGGCCGACGGTTCACCGACTGGGTACGTGCCAAATACAACTTCACGGATGACGCAATGGGCTGGGCTAACATGCTGCACTGGGTATACGGGGATGTGGACCATGCCCAAGCTAGGTTTTTCAGCGATTTTGGAGAGTATTGCGCCCTTCACCCACGCGCGATCGCCACTTACGGCGGACCGATAAATATCCACAATCAACAGTTTTGTGTTGGGGCTGAGCGTTATGTGCGGGAGCAGTACAAAAAACACTATGGACATCCACTTCCATCTGAAGTGCGCATGACGTTTTCTCACAGTAACTACCGCAATCAAGCGAGCGCGGACATTCGGATTGCCGTCAAGAGTGACCAGCTAGCGGAGGCACTTAATCAGATATGCGGCCACACAGTTGCGCCGCAATATGGAGAGCTGTACGTTGCGCATTTTTCTGACGCACGTCACTGGGACCCAGACATAACAATCAACACCGTCGCATCAGGCAACCTGATACCGATACCCAGTTCGATTGAACAATTTTATAGTGTTTTTTCTGAAATCTGGGAGTTTGTGGATCAGCATGCTTTACCACTCGCTAATGACATCATTGAGATGGATCCTCGCGTCTTGAGGCACGTAGCGCATTGTCCGTGCAATCGCCTTATGGCGGCAATTGCTGTGGCTGTTGTAGAAAAGCACGGTCTACTTGCTTCTGACCCACTAGTTCACGAAGTGCTGAAGGCGGATGATCATGCGCTCCAGCGTCATAGGCACACACATATGGGTACAGCACCTGACCGGAAGCCTTATTTTCCCGACGATCTCAACAGGCTTCGTATCTTCTGCACCCATGGTGTTGAGGCCGCCTTACAGCAGCGCATCAGTAGTCGGATAGTAGGAGCTGCGTAGTGATCGGACATCAGCACACAGATCGGAGCAAAGATTCATAGTGATCAGGTTCGATCCGTTTGATGACAATGGCGTGTGGGTCAATAATGGCCATATCATGCTGGATCCTCAGCATCTTTCCAAAGGTGTTGCTTACGCCCGTGAGCATCGCTGCACTCACATCGGTATCTATGACTTCACCCGAGCACGGCATCATGTCGATCTGTCTTTTTTGCTAGAGATGCCGTATGTAAGGAGTTTTCAACTCGATTGCGGCTTGGCCGATTCCGTAGACCTCACACCGCTCTATCATCTTCCGCGGCTGTGTAGCCTGCACATATGTGGGCAGGTTAAGGAAGTAGATTTGAGCCGTTTTCCCTGTTTAACAAGACTTGAGTGTCTTTTCCAACCTGGAGTGATGTTCAGCAGTACCACAATTACCTCGTTGAAGGTGGCGGGAGCACCTAGGCTTGATTTTTTGTCTGGGCTTCCCAATGTGACAACTATCCAGCTGACCTACTACAAAGGCAGCGATGTACATGGGGTTCGGTGTGCATCACGGTTGAGGGACTTCACTGCGCATTCCGCTCGCAATCTTATCGATGTAAGCGAGCTTCAGCAGTGTACTTATCTTCGTTCAGTGGATTTGGAAGGCGTGCCCCGACGCCTGAACTACAACGTGTTGGGGGAATGCCCAAATTTGGGATCACTGTATCTCGATGGGGTGATACCAAGCTGCGAGTTTGTCAGCAAATTGAAAAATTTGTGGGCGTTTTCCTGCAGGGAAATCGCCAATGATGATTTGTCGCCGTTGATGAAATCATCGTCCCTGTCCAGCGTGTGCCTGTCACGTTATAAGCGCACGTATAACTACAGCCAGCACGACGTAGAAACACGGTTTGGTTGGCATGACTAGCTCTATTCAACCTCGTTAAGGAGGATCGCAACTGATGATGTCGTCACTGCAGGAGGGACTTCTTGCCTGTGCCCGCAAGCAGGATCAGACCGCCACATATATTCATTTGGCTGGTCTCCGTGACAGCGGAAAGTCCAAGCAAGAAGTGTATGCCGAGGCATTGGATTTGCTCAAGCAACTTCGCAGCAATCGTTATTCGGCTAAGGCAACAGCTGATGCTGATGCTTTGTGTGATGTCATGGACATGATTGTCGGTTTTTGCTCACCGCAGTGGACGGTATGGACAACGTAAGCTGAAACGCATGCGTAGTTTCCTGGATTTTATAGCCTCGTCTCCAAGTTCTTTTCATGCTGCCCACCAGGTTGCCCGTCGCCTTGATCAGGCTGGTTTTGCCCAGCAGGATGAGGCAGAACCGTGGGACGCCAGCCCTGGTGGCCACTATGTCGTACGTGGCGGGGCGATCATGGCGTGGTGGGTTCCAGAAAATGCTAGTCCGGAGTCTGGCTTCCGCATCGTGGGTTCTCACACGGATTCACCTGGTTTTAAGGTCAAGCCAGGCACGGATTTCACCACTGTAGGCTGGCAGCAGGTTGCAGTAGAAGTTTATGGTGGTCCGATACTAACGTCCTGGTTCGATCGCGAACTTGTGCTAGCTGGGCGCGTGATTCTCAGTGACGGCTCGGAAAAGATGGTGTCCACAGGGCCACTATTGCGCATTCCGAATCTGGCGATTCATTTGTCACGGGACAAAGCCCAGGATGCGAGCACTTTGTCTCGCCAAGTGCATCTGCAACCGGTGATGGGGGTGGGGGATCCAGAGGCGAGCGTGCTGGATGTTGTGGCTGCGTCGGCGGGCGTCGATAAGCATGACATTGTGGCGCATGACCTCATAACATGTGATGCTCAGCGTGGTGAGATGTTTGGCGCAAATATGGATCTAGTTGCCGCGGGACGGCTGGATAATTTGTCCAGTGTGTATGCAAGCCTAGAAGCGTTCATCGCTGCACTTCAGTCGGGCGATGCTGGCAATGATGTTTTGGTGTTGGCGGCTTTTGACCATGAGGAGGTTGGCAGCGCAACAATTTCTGGTGCAGCGGGTCCGTTGCTGGAGAATGTGCTGGTGCGCACCGCCCAGACACTCGAGGCCGACACCGAGGACCTGCACCGAATGTTTGCCCGATCCTGGTGTGTGTCAGCAGATGCTGCGCATTCTGTGCACCCGAATTACGTGGGTAAGCATGATCCGGTGACGCAGCCGCTGGTTAATCATGGTCCTGTGGTGAAGATGAATGCGAATCAGCGGTATGCGAGTGATGCTGTGACGTGGGCGCTGTGGGAGCGTGCATGCCGGGATGCGGGTGTTCCGAGCCAGGTGTTTGTGGGGAATAATGATAGCCCGTGCGGATCGACGATCGGCCCGATTACCGCAACACGGTTAGGCATTCCCACAGTCGATGTGGGGATTCCGCTTTTGTCCATGCATTCGGCGCGGGAATTGTGTGGTGCGCATGATATGGGGTGGTTTGCCCAGGCGTTGGAGGCGTTTTTCGTCGGGGACTAGAGTTTAAGCAGTATATGTTCTTCACTAGGGGCATCCTGCCTCCTAGTGTCAGCGTGGTTTAACAGGAAGGCCCCCATGGCGTATTCAGGCCCTTTTCAGCCGGGTGATCGTGTGCAGTTGACGGATGCGAAGCGCAGGCATTTCACGATTGTGTTGCAGCCCGGCGAGCAGTTTTTCACCCATAAGGGCAGCATTGCGCATGATGACGTTATTGGCCAGCATGAGGGCACGGTGGTGTTGTCCAGCCAAGGTGGGGAGTATTTGTGTTTCCGGCATTTGATGGTGGACCATGTGCTGTCCATGCCGCGCGGCGCTGCGGTGATTTATCCGAAGGATTCGGCGCAGATCATGGTGGAGGGTGACATTTTTCCGGGCGCTCGCGTGCTTGAGGCGGGTGCCGGTTCAGGTGCGTTGTCAATGAGTTTGTTGCGTGCCATTGGGGAGCATGGCCAGTTGATTTCCTATGAAATTCGTCAGGATCATCTGGATTATGCAGAGGATAATGTCACGGAGTTTTTTGGTGGGCACCCGAAGAATTGGTCGCTGCGGCTCGGGGATCTGCGTGATGTGCATCTTGATGATCTGGATGGCATGCCGGTGGATCGGATTATTTTGGACATGTTGGAACCGTGGGAGTGTTTGGATACGGTGCGTGAATTGTTGCTGCCTGGCGGGGTGTTTATGACGTATGTGGCTACGGTTCCGCAGTTGATGAAGGTGATGGAGGGGATTCGTCAACAGAAGTGCTTTACGGAGCCGCGGGCGTGGGAATCGTTGGTGCGGGAGTGGAAGGTGGATGGTTTGGCCACCCGCCCGGAGCACCGGATGAATGCGCATACGGCGTTTTTGGTGTGGGCGCGTAGGCTTGCCGATGGCACGGTGGCGCCGCGCCCGCAGCGGCGAGCACGGCGGTAAGGTGCAAGGTAGCCAAGTTCCTAGGCACCACGTGGAGGTGGTTGAACACTATGACATCGTCGGATATGGATGCTGCTGATCTGCAGGTACTGCGTCGCGCTAACCGTGAGCTGGGGGCGCGGAATGCGAAGCTTGCCGAGTTGCTGAAGGCTTCCCGCGACAAGCTCGCAGTATTGCACCAGGAGCTGGAGGCGCTGGCCGCCCCACCAAGCACGTATGGGGTGCTGTTGGACATCAATCCAGGCGGGGCCAGCGCCGAGGTGTTTACCGCGAATCGACGCATGCGGCTGGTGGTCTCGCCGAGTGTGGATCGCGCCGCATTGGTTCCCGGCGCGCGAGTGCGCATTGGGGAGGGCTCGCAGGTGGTGGAGGTGTGTGGTTTTGAAACCTCGGGGGAGCTATCCACGCTGACGGAGGTGTTGGCGGATTCCCGCGCGTTGGTGGTGGATACGCGCGGCGAGGAACATGTGGTGCAGCTTGCCGCTCCGTTGTTGCAAGAGGGACAGTCGCCACGGCCGGGGGACACGCTGCTTATCGACGCCCGCGCGGGTTACGCGTTCGAGGTTATCCCCAAGGCTGAAGTTGCTCGTCTGGTACTGGAGGAGGTGCCGGATGTGTCCTACCACGATATTGGTGGTTTGGATGCGCAGATTGAGCAGATTCATGACGCTGTTGAGTTGCCGTTTACTCACCCTGAATTGTATCGGGATTTTGCGTTGCGTCCACCAAAGGGGGTGTTGTTGTATGGCCCGCCTGGCTGCGGGAAGACGTTGATTGCTAAGGCCGTGGCGCATTCGTTGTCTACGCGTATTGGTGATGGGTCGCGGTCGTATTTTATTAATGTCAAGGGCCCGGAGTTGTTGAATAAGTTTGTCGGAGAAACGGAGCGCCAGATTCGGATTATTTTTGAGCGCGCCAGGGAGTTGGCCGGCGAGGGTCGTCCGGTGATTGTTTTCTTTGATGAGATGGAGTCGATTTTCCGTACGCGCGGGTCGGGGGTGAGTTCCGATATGGAAACAACGGTGGTTCCGCAGTTGCTGGCTGAGTTGGATGGGGTGGAGAGCTTGAGCAATGTAATAGTGATTGGCGCAACGAACCGGGAGGATTTGATTGATCCTGCTCTTGTGCGTCCGGGTCGTTTAGATGTGAAGATTCGCGTGTCCAGGCCGAATAGGTCAGGTGCACGGGATATTTTTAGACGGTACATCACTGATGATCTTCCGTTGGCGCAGCCCGCCACGGAGCTCATTGCCACCGCAGTGGAGTATGCGTATCAGCCTCGTCCTTTTGTGGAATTGACGCTGGCGGATAGTTCGGTTGAGGTGTTGCATTATTGCGATTTTGTGTCTGGTGCCATGATCGCCAATATCGTGGACCGTGCGAAGAAGAACGCGATTAAGGATTTTCTTGCCGGTACGGATAAGGGGTTGACTGTTCAGCATCTATTGTCGGCGGTGGATGCGGAATACCGGGAGAATGAGGATTTGCCTAATACTGCTAACCCGGATGAATGGACGCGTATTAGTGGTCATTCGGGAAAGAAGGTTATTCGCGCTCGGGTGATTGCTCAAGCGATCGCCCAGGCCACGGATGAAGCACGGTAGTCAAGGAAGGTAGTTATGCCGCGTTTTATGGGGACGGAGACTGAGTACGGTATTTCCACACCTACTGATCCGATGTTGAGTCCTATTATTACGTCCACGCATGCGGTTGTGGCGTTTGCGGGTAAGGATCGCAGGGCGCAGTGGGATTTTGGCCCAGAATCTCCGTTAAAGGATTCCCGGGGCTTTGACCTGCGTCGATACCACACGGTTCCGACGATCGACCCAGATGCGCTTGGCGTGGCGAATGTGATGACCGCTAATGGTTCACGTTTTTATGTGGATCACGCCCACCCTGAATATTCCGCCCCAGAGACGACGAATGCGTTTGATGCGATGCTGTATGACGCGGCGGGTGACGTGGTGTTGAATCAGGCGGTCGCGGCCGTCGCTACGCAGACGGCGGCGGGGCGGTCGGTGCTGAAGGATCATGATCCGTGCCCGCCGTTGAAGATATATAAAAATAATGTTGATGGTAAGGGTGCGTCGTATGGGGCGCATGAAAACTACATGTACAGCCGCGGCACGGATTTTGAGGTGTTGGCTCAGGCGTTAATTCCGTTTTTTGTGGCTCGTCAGGTGATAACAGGTGCAGGCCGGGTGGGTATTGGTCCGGCGGGGCAAACACCAGGTTTTCAGATAAGCCAGCGTGCGGATTACATCGAGCAGGAAATATCGCTAGAAACCACGCTGAACCGTGGCATCATTAATACGCGCGATGAGCCGCACACGGATGCAGAGCGTTGGGGGCGCTTGCATGTGATTATTGGAGACGCCAACATGTCTCACACGGCGATGGTGCTGAAGCTTGGGATGACGTCGCTGGTTCTTGACTCCATCGAATCCGGCACCAATTTCACCGATCTCCGCCTTGTCGATCCAGTTGGTGATGTCCGCCGGGTCTCCAGAGATCTTCAGTGCACCGCACGGCTTACGCTTGTCGACGGCCGCGAACTCACCGCCATTGATATCTTGCGCGCCTATCGCGACCGTGTGTCGGCATCCTCGGATGTGGATGAGCAGGTGCTGCGATTGTGGGATGAGGTGATGGATTTGCTGGCCGATGATCCGCTGTCCACCAGCCACCTGTTGGATTGGACTGCTAAGTATGCGTTGTTGAATTCATACGCGAATCGTGGCGTGTCCTGGGATGATCCCAAGATGGCGTTGATTGACTTGCAGTATTCGGACATCGATCCAGCAAAAAGCCTATATCACGCCTTGGTGCGCAAAAACCGGATGCGCACTTTGGTGTCTGCCGAGCAGATTGCCCAGGCTGCGGCGCATCCACCGGCAGATTCGCGTGCTTTTTTCCGGGGGCACATGATGACCCGATTCCGGGATAGGATTGCGGCCGCTAACTGGGACAGCATTGTTGTGGAACTAGCAGACGGCAGCCTCGTTCGTATTCTGATGACCAACCTGGGTGGTCTGACTAAACAGCAAGTGGCGGCTATGTGTGATACCGCCACCACTGTCGATGATCTGGTGGCTGCCCTGCGATCGGCAGGGCTCACCGAGTTCGAGCCTGTTACTTAGCTAGACGTAGCAGCAGGGCAAACGGTGCTGTGATAACCTGCCCGATCCACCCGAGGGAGGAAACTAGTTTGGCCAGCAGCATCGGGACGCCGGCTTTGACCAGTTTGGTTTCGATGGTGCGCGCCCAGCTGCCGTCGATAACGGTGCTGGAAGTCGAGCTTGATGTCGCCTTATCACCGGGTTTCTGCCCTGGCTGTGGCGTCTCGGTTTGAGGTGTTTCCGTCTTGTCCTTTTCCGATTCGTTCACCGGCGGGAGGCCCACTTTCGGTGGGGTGGTGTCCTGGGTTTCGCGGTTGATGTCGGGGCGGTTGGTGCCGCTCATGTCGAAGGGTTTGATTGAGTTGTCGCGCCGTCCGCCTTCGCTGGGCAGCGTCAGGCGCTGGATGCCAAAGTATTCGTTATAGTCTAAGACTGGGCGATCGACAATGTAGAGTGATCCGTCGTTTCCAAACACGGTGCCCTGGAGGAGATTATCTTTCGCGTCTTTCATGTGTTGGCCCAGGGCAGCGGTGCTTTTCACAACACCGGTGGTGGGGTCAACAAAGGCTACTTGGCTCTTGCTTTCGCTGGCGATAACGAGCGTGCCATCCTCACTGAAGGTTGCTCCAGTGATGGATGGGGTTTGTGGCAGACCGTCGCTGGTAAACAGTGTGGTGAAGCGCTGGGTTTCGGCGTTGTACTGCACTGTCATCAGTGGGGAGGTACCCAGGTTGCTCCACATGACCATGCGCCCAGATTTGTTCATGGTGATGCCGCGCAGGTCGTCGCGATAGTCGCTGGCAAGTTCGGTGATGACTCGTGCTTTTGTCTCGGCTTTAGGAGTGATGTGGATGGGAAGGTTGCGTTGGCGTTTGCCTCCGTCTTTCATGTCGAGCAGATGCCCGTGAATAGTGATGAAGCTGCCGTCGGGCAGTGCTCGCAGCCCTTGTACGTCTCCGCCGAATTCGGCACCGTACATGTCATCGTCGCGTTCTTCTTGAAGGTTGGGGTAGAGGTCCCTGGGGGCCGGCAGGGGCACGGTGGTGATGTTTCCTGCGGTGGTTCCGCTGACAGGGATGGTAGTAAAGGACGGTGCCGGTGTACCAGGCGTAAGGCTGATCACGCCCAGTTCCTTGGTGCTGTCGGAGTATGCGAAACCGAGAATGTTTTGGCCAGGTACGGAGGCGATTTTCGTGGGGGCATCAATGCCGGTGGCGGTGACGGTAGCGGCGTATACGTCCTGTTCGTTTAACCAGTAGAGCGTGTTGGTGAGTGTGTCGTAGCCGGACGAGCCATGCCTAGTCAGCGGAATTTCTGTTCCCGGGTTGAGTTTGCTGAGGTTTTTGTCAAAGACGCGGACGGTACCTTTACCGCCCCATTGACCGGTCACAAGGACAAGGTTGCCATCGGTGCGGGGGAAGAGGTATCCGCCGCCGTTGTACTCGGTGTCGGTGGCAATCTGGTTCCTCAGATTGTACCCCTGTTGCGTTTCTTTGATGTCTCCGGCGGTGGGGTAGGAGAAGTTGAGGGAGTCAAGGAAGGACTCTGGTTCGTAGAAGTTACTGAAGGCATTATTGCCGTCCGCTGTAAGCTTGGTGGATACTCCGGACCAGGTGGTGACGCCATTGTCGGTGTTGTAACGCCCGGCGTTGGTGTCAATGGTGCCCACTTGCACTTCGGTGGGGCCGGACCATGTGCCCTTCTGGTAGCTCTTGGTATGCACAGTGGCGTAGATGTGCCCGAGCCCGGTGGTGGTGTCAATGTCGATCTTCGGATCAGCGAAGGTGAAATCAAGGTCGCATCTGCCGCGTACGAGCTCGTTGTTCGCACCGCAGTATTTCATGAAGTTGACGGTGCCGCCGTACTGGATGATCAGTCTGTCGCCTTCTGCTTTTGTGCTCTGGTAGGGCCACAGGAAGTAGTCACCGGGACCTTTCTTCGCGCCGTCGAGAATGTGGGTGGCTCCGGCGACGTAGCGGTAGAAGGATCCGCGGATGCCCCAGGCCAGGGCGGGTGTGTTGTCGGCGACGGTTTGTGCCACGCCGTCGCGAGGCGCAAGACCGAAAGTGCTGTGAACATCTGCGGTGGCAAGTGGGGTGAAGGCGGGGTTGAGTAGCGATGCCGTGATAGTCATGGCAGTCAGGGTGCTTACTCGGATGCTCAAGCGGCGGTTAGTGGTCACTGAAATGGTCCTTTGGGTACATATATGGCGTGGTCACAGGGCGGTGAACACTGCGACTGACCCGCCCCTCACGTAGAAAGCTAAAAACATCTCTCATCTTTAACTCAGGAAATAGCGGATAAACGTTGCCATATTCTCAACAAGTTGTCAGAAACTAATCTAGGTTAGGCTACCCTTGATATACAATTTGATAAGGAGCGAACTGTGCCCGATTCACACACTCAACCCACAAAAATGGGGGTTGACGGGGGAGAGTATGCCGGAATCCCACCCACCATCCCTCTAAAGGGCTACCCTGTTAGGGGAGATAACCCACAACGACCATGAGGACACCACGATGAGCACCACGTCTTCACACACCAGCCATGCCAGCGGCGGCGGGGACGACCACAACCACGACGACTCCGCCGTCGGGCAGGTCTCCATCAACACGCACGGCACAGATGATCTCCTGGACGAAATAGACGGCCTGCTGGAAAACAATGCAGAGGAATTCGTCCGCTCCTACGTGCAGAAAGGCGGCCAATAAACGCCATGACCCCGCCCCGGGTACTCACCCGCAGAATCACCGGGATTGAAACCGAGTACGGCATCACCTACACCGCCGACGGACAACGGCGACTGAGTCCCGATGACATCGCCCGCTACCTTTTTCGCTCAGTGGTGGACCGCTACGGCAGCTCCAACATCTTCACCTCCAACGGCTCACGCCTCTACCTTGATGTGGGCTCCCACCCAGAGTTCGCCACCGCAGAATGCGACAGCCTCATTCAACTACTCACCATGGACAAAGCAGGCGACCGCATTCTGGACAATCTCGCCCAACACGCCGAAACAACCCTGGCCACTGAAGGCACTGCCGCAGCCGCCGACGGCCACGTCTACCTACTAAAAAACAACGTGGATTCCTTCGGCAACTCCTACGGCTGCCACGAAAACTACCTGGTCACACGCCAAACGGTAGTCAAAACTCTAGGCCGCCATCTCCTGCCGTTCTTGATTACCCGCCAACTCATCAGCGGCGCTGGCAAAATTTACCACCCCATCCCCGGAAGCCCCAGCGAGCACTACGGCCTAGGTTTTTGCATGTCACAACGCGCGGACCACGTCTGGGAGGGCGTTTCTTCAGCCACCACGCGATCCCGTCCCATCATCAACACTCGCGACGAACCTCACGCGGACTCCCACCACTACCGTCGCCTACACATCATCGTTGGGGATTCCTCCATGGCCGAACCCACCTTCGCCCTCAAAATCGGAGCAACCCTCCTCGTGCTGGAAATGATCGAAGCAGACATGCCGCTGCCCAGCCTTGAACTCGCCGACGAGACCACCGCCATTCGCGATATCGCCCGTGACACCACCGGCACCTGCCTGGTCAAGCTCCGAAACGGCACCACCATCACCGCAGGCGAAATACAGCGCGCCTACTGCGACGCAGCACATACATGGATGCAACAACGCCCCACAGACACCAACACCGATACCCTCAGCAGCGTCGTGGACCTCTGGACACGCACCCTTGATGCCATTGACACCCAAGACTTTTCCCACGTTGATCGCGATATCGATTGGGTGATCAAACACTCCCTGATTCGCCGCTACCAAGAACGCTACGGATTCGACCTTGACCACCCCAAACTCTCCCAAATTGATCTGATGTACCACGACATCCGACCGGGCAGGGGACTAGCATCCATCCTCGAATCCAAGGGCCTGATCAACCGCTGGACCACCGACGACGCTATCGCCCACGCCACGGAACACGCGCCGGACACCACCCGAGCGCACCTCCGCGGCCGCTTCATCACCGCCGCACACGAGACTAATACTCCCTTTTTCGTGGACTGGATGCGCCTGAAAATCACCGCGCCAGAACCCCAGCTTGTGGAACTGGGCGACCCCTTCGCGGCCGTCGATACCCGTGTCGACGAACTCATTAACCACATGCATAAAGGACACAACAGTGGCGAAAAATGAATTCCACGAACGCCTGATCAACCTCACGTTCGCCTTCCTCCACGCCAACGCCACAGGCCGCAGATACATCACTGCCGAATGGATCCGCACCAACGTTGCAGGCTACCAAGACCGCACTGACGCAGCCTTCCAACGCATGTTCGCCCGTGACCGCAGCATTCTCGCTAAAGTCGGCGTCCCCATCGAAACCATCGCACGAGCCACACTTGACGACGCACCCGGCTACCGACTCAACCCACACAACTACTACCTCCCCGAAGTCAGCTTCACTCCCGACGAGGCAGCTGTCCTCGCACTCGCCGGCGACAAAGGACTCAACCACGAACTCGCTGCGTTCGCCCGGTCCGGGTGGACAAAACTCGCAGCAGCAGGCGCCTCAACCGTCACAGCCCAAGACAGCGCCCCGGTGATGTTCAACAACGTCACCGACCTGGGTGTACTTACTGCGCAATCCCTAGATACCATCCTCAAGGCCCACCGCAACCATCACCGCATTCACTTCGACTACACGCCACACAAAAACGCTGAACCCACGCGCCGGGTGATGGACCCTTGGGGCATTGTTAACCATCAGGACCGTTGGTACCTTGTGGGTTTTGACATCGAACGCGATGCTCCGCGAACCTTCCGCATCACCCGCGTTAGCAATATCGATATTGTTGGTCGTGCCATGCATCCCGCCCCGGAACACACACCATTACAGGAGCTTGTTGCGGATTCCCTGCGCAGCCGCAAAGTGCTTATCGACGCCACGATTACTGCCGAACCAGGCACCGCTGGCGAGCTCACCTCCCGCGCGAGCCACCGCGATCATGATACGTATGTGCTCACCGGCGTGGATCGAGACTGGCTGGTGCGAACAGCTGCGGCATATGCGCCGCATGCGCTGGTGGTGGAGCCTGCAGATGTTCGCGATGATGTGATTGCTCAACTTCGTTCCCTGCTGGAGGTGACCCCACGTGACTGCTAAAGCCGACCGCCTCGCCGAGGTGGTGCACATGCTAAATCTGCTGCCGTATTTTGAGGCACATCCAGGCATATCCTTGATGGAGGCATCCAAAGATTTGGGCCGCAGCCCCAAGGAATTGATGGATGACCTCAACAGCCTGTGGTGTTGCGGACTACCAGGGCTTTTTCCTGGCGACCTCGTGGACCTGGATCATACGTACAAGTCGGTGAAAGTCACCAATGCCCAAGGCATGGATAAGCCTTTGCGTCTCACCCACACAGAGGCTGGGGCGCTGCTGCTGGCGCTGGAGTCTTTAGAGAACCTTCCTGGACTAACCAACCGTGAAGTCGTGCAAAGCGCAGCTGCGAAGCTACGCGGCATCATGGGGGATGAAACTACGGCCGTGGTGGACTCTATCGTCGCCGACACTGTTGTCGAGCACACTTCACCGCTTTTGGACGCAATTCGCCGCAGTCTTGATCACGGCCTGATGCTGAGGTTTACCTATTATTCGGCGCGCAGCGATTCCTCCAACCAGCGCACCGTCCACCCGGCGCGGGTGTTCAGCGTCAAGGGAGACACGTACCTCGCAGCCTGGGACGATGATGCGCAGGCCCACCGCACCTTCAAGGTGGATCGCATGAGTGATGTTGAGGTGTTGGATACCCCCAGTACTCCGCACGCTGAGGACATGAAGTTTGATGAAGACGACCCGTTCGCCTTCGGTAAGGAAACAGACACTGTGTCTTTAGAGATCCACCCAGATGTGCTGTGGCTTGCGGATTATGTGCCCTTGGAACTGGGGGAGACCGGCCCCGATGGGTGGGTTGCGGCCACCATGCCGATGGGTTCACCCGCGTGGGTGGTGCGTTTCGCCATAGGACAAGCGGGCAGAGTTCGGGTTACTGCCCCCGAAGAGGTCACCCGCACCATTGCTGCACAAGCGGAGGCGGCGTTGGGCGCGTATTCTAAACGACGTAGTATGAGTGGTGAATAACGTCACCGTCTGTTGAGAGGACATCATGCCGAATCTTGGCCCTACTGAGCTGATTATCATTGCTGTTGTTTTGATTTTGCTGTTCGGTTCGAAAAAACTTCCAGATGCGGCTCGATCCATAGGCCGTTCTATGCGCATCTTCAAGTCTGAGGTGAAAGAACTAAACAATGATGACCAGGTGACAGCCGCCACCGAACCCCGTCAGATTGAGCAGTCCCAGCCCCAGCAAGCACCCCAAGCTCAGACTGACACCCAGCACAATACTTCTGCTTAGCCTATGTTGGTGTGATGAGTACGTCTGATACGACTAAAAAACGCCTCGGCCGGGTAAAGCGAGAAAAGAAACCGGACGACGGCAGCATGTCGCTGGTGGAGCACATTCAAGAGCTTCGCCTGCGCCTGCTCATTTCGCTTGCTGCATTGGCCGTAGGCACCATCGTTGGGTTTATCTGGTACCAGCAGAGTCTGTTTGGCCTACCCACCCTTGGTGACATTCTTCGTGGCCCTTACTGCAACCTTCCAGACACCGCACGGGCAGACCTTTCTGCTGATGGTGAGTGCAAGCTGCTGGCCACCGGGCCCTTCGACATGTTCATGCTGCGTTTGAAAGTCGGTGCCTTGGCAGGTTCCGTGTTTGCATCCCCTGTGTGGCTCGCGCAAGTCTGGTTTTTTATCACTCCAGGGTTAAAGAAGAATGAACAACGCTGGACATTCTCTTTCGTTGCCATTGCGGTGATGCTTTTTGTCTTCGGTGCTATTTTGGCGTACTTTGTGGTGGCGTACGGCCTGGAGTTTCTTCTCACCATTGGTGATGAAACCCAAGTCGCAGCACTCAGCGGTACGCAGTACTACAAGTTCCTCCTCGCGCTGCTTCTCATTTTCGGCGTGAGTTTTGAGGTGCCGCTGATCTTGGCCATGCTCAACATAGTCGGCCTGGTTAGTTACCAGCAGCTGAAGGAAAAGCGCCGTCTGATTATTTTCCTGTTGTTTGTCTTCGCCGCTTTCATGACACCAGGCCAAGACCCGGTGTCCATGGCGGTGCTAGCCACGGCATTGACACTACTCGTTGAATGCGCGATCCAATTCGCCCGCATCAACGACAAACGCAAAAACCGTCAACGCCCAGAATGGTTGGACGTGGACGATGACAAGGCATCATCAATTGAAGCATCATCAATCGAGCCAACCCCCGTTGATACTGCTCCGACTCCCACGCCACAGCGCACCGACCTGACACAACGCCCGCCCACCGATTTTGACGACGTGCTATAAGCTGCTTAAACAAATGCCCCGACACGCGGTAGCGTTAGGGGCATGAGTTTTACCGCGCCCGTCGGCACACATCTTGCTGAGTTCTGCGACCACCTGGATTTTCCCCTCGACGACTTTCAAATCGAAGGCTGCCAAGCCGTCGAAGCAGATTATGGTGTCCTCGTGTGCGCACCCACCGGCGCGGGAAAAACCATTGTCGGCGAATTCGCGGTTTCCCTGGCACTATCGCGCGGCACAAAGTGCTTCTACACCACGCCGATCAAAGCACTCAGCAACCAGAAATACCACGACCTCGTCGAGGCTCACGGTGACGATGCCGTCGGCCTGCTCACAGGCGATGTTTCCATCAACGGTTCCGCAGATATTGTTGTCATGACCACGGAAGTTCTGCGCAACATGATCTACGCAGAATCCCCGGCCCTGGAACGCCTCACCCATGTCGTCATGGACGAGATCCACTTCCTCGCCGACGCTTCCCGCGGCCCCGTGTGGGAAGAAGTCATCCTCAACCTTGCCGAAAGTGTCAACATCATCGGCTTGTCCGCCACCGTCAGTAATTCCGAAGAATTCGGAGCGTGGCTGACCACCGTCCGCGGCGACACCACTGTTATCGTCTCAGAACAACGCCCCGTTCCACTTGACCAATGGATGCTGGTCAACCGCACCCTTCTCCCGCTTTTTCAACCGGGAAGCACCGAGCATGTCAACAAAAAACTCGAAGCAAAAGTCCACAAGCTAGAATCCGGCAGCATCAGTACCCAGTCCTACGACAAAAACCAGCAGGCACGTTTCCGATCCCGCAGTCGCAACGGTAACCAACCCGGCAGGTCCCACCGCTCCGGCATCAGCCGCCCGGCCGACCGTTTCCGCCCACTCGGCAGGCCAGAGGTCATCCAGATTCTGCAGGCACACTCCATGCTGCCCGCCATTACCTTTATTTTTTCCCGCGCGGGCTGCGACGCCGCCCTTCTGCAATGCCTTCGCTCCCGACTCACCCTCACCACCCAGGACGAAGCCAACACCATCGCCAGCATCATCGATGCTGGTGTCGCCGACATCCCCGCCGCAGACCTAGAAATACTCCGTTTCAAACAATGGCGCGCCGCTCTCATGCGCGGATTCGCCGCCCACCACGCGGGAATGCTCCCAGCTTTCCGGCACATCGTTGAAGAACTCTTCGTCAAAGGACTCGTCCGCGCCGTCTTTGCTACCGAAACCCTAGCCCTCGGCATCAACATGCCGGCACGCACAGTTGTGCTGGAAAAACTCGTCAAATTTAATGGCGAATCCCACGCTGAACTCACCCCAGGCCAATACACCCAACTCACCGGCCGCGCAGGACGTCGCGGCATCGACACCATCGGCAACGCAGTGGTGCAATGGTCACCCGCAATGGAACCGCAAGCGGTGGCCGGCTTGGCGTCGACACGCACCTACCCGCTCATCTCCACCTTCACCCCCGGATACAACATGAGCGTCAACCTGCTGGCCACCATCGGCTACGACCAAGCCCACCGCCTACTGGAAAAATCCTTCGCCCAGTTCCAAGCCGATGGCTCCGTTGTTGACGAAGTACGAGAAATGGAACGCGCCGAACGCCGCGCCGCCGAACTCGAACAACGCTTCACCGATGCCATCAACGCCGCCAACCCACCCGGTGACGACCCAGCCACCGACTTCCTCAGCTACATTAACCTGCGCTACCAGCTGAAAACCGCTGAAAAAGCCGCGCGTAAAGAGGGGATCGAGCAGCGTCAAGCGGAGGTTCGTGCAGTGTTGGGTCACCTGCAGGTCGGTGATGTCGTTGCCATGCCAGGAAAAAAGAAGCCGTTACTCGCGGTGGTCGTCACCCCAGCATCCGACCCCGACGATCCGCGCCCACGGATCATCATGGAACAAGGCTGGACAGGGCGCATAGACACCGATTCCTTCGCCAACGTCCCCGTCGTGGTGGGGCACATGAGCCTGCCGCGAGACATCACCCACCATCCACACCGCAACACCAAGTTTGTGGTCAATGCTTTTCGACGCCGCGATTACCCCCGCCCCAAGAAAATGCGCATGGAGGCACGCCACCGCGACAACGCCGAGGTGGCCGAGCTACGCACCCAACTTCGCGCACATCCTGCTCACCACTGGCCCGGCCGGGAAGACCTTGCCCGCATCGCGGAAAAACTCTTGCGCAAACAACGCGATGTAGAACGCCTACGCAACCGTGTCAGCGCCACCACAGACACCCTAGGCCGCACGTTCGACCGCATCATGGATCTGTTAGCAGAAATGGATTACGTGGAATTCTCCGACCCGGATAATGTTCCGCACATCACTGAGGAAGGGCAGCGTCTTGCCCTCATCCACAACGAATCCGACTTGCTGGTTGCCCAGTGCCTCCGCAGGGGAATCTGGGACGAGCTTGACCCAGCAGAACTCGCCGGGGTGGTCAGCATGTGCACCTTTGAAAACCGCAAAGAAACCAGGGGAGAACCCGACGCAGCCACCGATGCCATGGCAACTGCCATGAATGCCACCAACCGAATCTGGCGCGAACTCGTTCATGACGAACGCCGCCACAATCTTCCCCCCACCCGTGTGCCCGAAGGTGGGTTTGCGTTGGCCATTCACCAGTGGGCTGCAGGCGCACCATTGGGGTATTGCATGGCCGCCGCTGCGGAGTCCGGCGCCGAACTGACACCCGGCGATTTTGTACGGTGGTGCAGGCAAGTAGTGGACGTGCTGGAACAAGTGAGGTCCACCGGATACACTGATGCTATCCGCCGGAATGCCCGCGATGCCATCAACGCCATACGCCGCGGCGTGGTCGCCATAGGCGCCTAAACTACCCGTGCGGATTACACCCGTGCCATATGATGGGGCACATGAGCGAACACCACACTGAACACCTATTCCCGGCATCCGTCTATCAGCATCGCCTCACGCAGGCCGCCACAGCAGCCCGCAACGCTGGTCTTGATGGATTGATCTTTGGCACCGGTGCCGAACTGGCCTACCTCACAGGCTCCTGGATCAGTACCCACGAGCGCCTCACTGCCTTGATCATTCCCACCGATGGAAGTGAACCAACCTTCATTCTCCCCGCCGTGGACCGTGGTGACCTCGCATTGTCTGCCATCCCTGAACTCACCGTCGCAGTGTGCGGCTGGGTCGACGGCGACAACTCCCACGACCTTGCCGTCAAAGCCCTCCATCTCGCACCGGATGCGCACCCCACCATTGGACTCGGCTCCTCGCTCACCGCCGACCATGTCTTACCACTTCAACAACGCATTGGCGGCAGCACTGTTCTGGCCGCGACTGTGCTGAAAGAGCTTTTCATGCGCAAAGCAGAAGAGGAAATCACTGCCCTTAGCAATGCCGCCGCAGCCATTGATCGTGTCTTCGCCGCAGTCCCAAAACTCCTCCAGCCAGGGCGCAGCGAAAAAGATGTTGCTCGCGACCTCAACTACCTCATCCTGAAAGAAGGGCACGCCGCTGTCGACTTCATCATTGTCGGTTCGGCCGCCAACGGCGCCAACCCACACCACTCTTATTCCGACCGGATCCTGAAAGCAGGCGACGTTGTTGTCGTTGACATCGGTGGCACCTACGGCCCCAATTACCACTCCGACTGCACCCGCACCTTCATCGTTGGCGGGCCCGAAGAACAACACAACCCCGACATCGCCGCCATGTACAACGTACTTGAACGCGCCCAAGCCGCAGCAGTAGCAGCAGTGAAACCCGGCGTAACCGCAGAAAGCATCGACCGTATTGCCCGCAACATCATCACCGAAGCAGGCTACGGAGAGCAATTCATCCACCGCACCGGCCACGGAATTGGCCTATCCACCCACGAGGAACCATTCATTATGGAAGGCAATCACTTGACATTGGAACCAGGCATGGCTTTTTCCATCGAACCCGGCATCTACATCGAAGGACAATACGGTGCCCGAATTGAAGACATCGTGGTGGTGACAGAAACCGGCTGCAAAACCCTCAACAACCAACCGAGGTCACTTCAGTGACCAACAGCAACGACGGAATCCTCATCATCGGGGGTACCAGCGACATCGGCCGCGAAATCGGCGTTCGACTGTGCCGCGGTCGCCAGGTGGTTCTCGCGGCGCGCCGGGCACCGGACCTTCAGCCCTTCTATGATGCCGGGGCTACGAAGGTGCACATTCTCTATTTTGAAGCCGCCGACCTGCGTGCCTACCGGACGCTTTTCCAACAGGCCGAGCAGCTTGCGGGGGAGATCAACCTGGTTCTTGTCGCGTTTGGCGTGTTGGGTGATCAGCAACGGGCAGAAGTCGACGAGTTCCATGCGGCGGACATAGCAACCATTGATTACACCGCCCAAATCGCCATGCTTACCGTTATTGCTGATGAGCTTCGCCCCCGAACGACTCGATCAACGATTGTGGCTTTTTCTTCCATTGCGGGGTGGCGACCACGCCGCGCTAACTACGTCTATGGTTCGGCGAAAGCAGGGCTTGATGCTTTCTGCCAGGGATTGACTGACGCTCTTCACGGTACTGCCGTGCGTGTGATTACCGCCCGTCCAGGCTTTGTCATTGGTTCCATGACCAACGGTATGAAGCCCGCACCCATGTCTGTCACATCGGCCGAGGTCGCAGACATACTTGCGCCTATTATTCAGGAGGATCGGGGGAGTAGGACCGTCTGGATTCCGGGAAAGCTACAGCTTCTCGCTGCATTGATGCGGCTTATTCCGCGCAGGATGTGGCGGAGAATGCCGCGCTAGTGACGTGGGTTACCTACGCGGCCATTAACGGTGGTCTACCATAGTCAATTATGAGTGTGTCTTGCCCTATCACAGATGCTGATGATTTCAGCTCACCGGACTCATCGGTGATTGTTGTTGTGGGCATCGGGGCAGACGGTTTTACCGGGATGGGGGCTGCTGCGCAGAAAGTTGTGCGTGACGCGGAGGTGATTGTGGGGTCGTGGCGGCAACTGAGCTTGCTGCCGGATCATATTCCCGCCAAGCGACGCCCATGGCCATCACCCATGCTTCCAGGAATCGTTCCGCTTTTTGAAAGCCTGGAAGGTATGCGTGTTGTGGTGCTGGGATCGGGTGATCCTATGTTCCACGGCATTGGCACAACGTTGTGCCGGTTATTGGGTCCAGAACGCATCCGGGTTATCCCAGTGGCATCGTCGGCGTCGTTGACGTGCGCGCGGCTCGGTTGGGCAGTGGATAGAACACCGGTAGTCAGTCTGGTCAGTAACCCGGTTTCTTCTATCATTCCGCTGGTGGATCAGGGGGAACCTTTTTTGGTGTTGGGGCGCGATGAAACCACCCCCACTGAAGTATGTACGTTGCTCAGGAACTTGGGTCATGCGGCGGCAACAGTGCATGTGTTGAGTGACATAGGTAGCAGTGATGAGCAACATAATCGCTTTACTGCCACTGACGATCCGCAGCCGATTAGCGCCTTGAATGTTATTGCAATCCAGCCAGACGGCCCAACACGCAGTATCGTTCCGGGGCTTTCCGACGATTCCTACGACACCGATGGTCAACTGACCAAGCAACACATTCGAGCATTGACAATCTGCTCCCTGGCACCGCGTCCTGGCGAAGTGCTGTGGGATATTGGTGGAGGTTCTGGGTCTATTGCCATTGAGTGGCTGCGTAGTAGCCCCCGCACGCGCGCATGGTGCGCCGAGTCCGATGAGGTTCGGGCCACCCGGATCACAGCAAACGCCAACGCGTTAGGCGTTCCACATCTCAGGGTGGTCGGTGCTGCTCCCGAGTCGCTTATCGACGCCCCGGCACCCGACGCCGTATTCATTGGCGGCGGTCTTACAGCGGAGGGGGTTTTTGATGCAGCATGGGCAGGGTTAAAGCCTGGAGGCCGATTGGTGGCTAACGCTGTGACCATCGAATCCGAACAGATGCTGTGGCAGCTTCGTCAACGTTTCGGCGGGCAAATAAGTCGTTTTGATATTTCAACTGAACACGCCATCGGTGGTTTCACAGCGCTGAAAGCAGCGCTTCCGGTCACCCAGTGGCGGGTAGTCAAGGAAGGGTCCAACGAGTGACAGTTTTCTTCATTGGTGCCGGTCCCGGTGCCGCTGATTTATTGACGGTGCGGGCCGACCGTCTCATCCGGTCGTGCCCCGTGTGCTTATACGCCGGAAGCATCGTCCCTCCAGAGGTGTTGGAAAACTGCCCGGATTCTGCGAGTGTCATCAACACGGCGCGAATGCCTTTGGATCAGATCACTGACATCATGGCCCAGGCTCATGCCCAGGGCAAAGACGTGGCACGTCTGCAGTCAGGGGATCCGTCAATATATTCCGCCGTCGCGGAACAGGTACGCCGTCTGACCGCCTTGGGTATTGACTATGAGATTATCCCTGGCGTGCCTGCCTTTTCCGCAGCGGCGGCGGCGCTGGGCCACGAGCTGACGGTACCGACAGTTGGGCAGACTGTGATCCTCACTAGGGTTAATGGCCGTGCGAGCCAGATGCCTGCGGGGGAGGACTTGGCGACCCTCGGGGCGTCGAAAAGCACACTGTGCATCCACCTCGCAGCGCACGACATCGAACGGGTGGTAGCGGAATTGGTCCCCAACTACGGTGCAGATTGTCCGGTGGCTGTGGTGGCTTACGCGTCGCGGCCGCAGGAGCAGATTGTGCGCGGAACGCTTGCGGACATTGCGGGCAAAGTAGCCGCTGCTGGAATCGTGAGAACCGCCATCATCATTGTGGGAAAGGTCCTTACGGCCGGGGAATTCCCCGATAGTTTCCTCTATTCAGATGACCGTCCTCGTGACGAGGAAGGACGGACCATCCCATGCGCGCACTAATCCTTGGAGGAACAGCAGAGTCCCGTGAACTGGCATTATTACTACTGCAAAGCGGCTGGCGAGTGACCAGTTCGCTGGCCGGGAGGGTGAAGGAACCGAAGCTCCCCCTCGGAGAAGTCCGCATTGGCGGTTTCGGCGGGCCACCTGGTTTGGCGCGCTGGCTCATGGATCACGAAGTTGATCTTGTGGTAGATGCCACCCATCCATTTGCGGAAAAAATCAGCATATCCGCAGCCGAAGCAACCCGGGCGACTGGTATTCCGCTCATCGCCCTGCACCGACCGGCCTGGACTCCTGAAAACTACGACGAGTGGATCTATGTCAACGACATGGAGGAGGCCGCCCGGATAGCCGAACGTTACCATCATATTTTTCTCACCATTGGCCGCCAGAAGCTTGCGCCTTTTGCCAACGATTCGCACAATCTGTACGTCATCCGCAGCGTTGATCCGCCGGAGGGGCCGCTTCCCAAGAGACACCGCCTCATCTTGTCTCGCGGCCCGTTTAGCGTGCAAGACGAGAAACAACTGATGCGCGACAACCAGATTGACGCCCTGGTCACCAAAAATTCCGGCGGCAGCCTTACCTACGCCAAAATCGTGGCGGCCCGCCAACTTGGTATTCCGGTGATCATGGTCCAGCGCCCGCCGCTACCAGGCGGTTCTCGCATCACCGCAGTGCACGCCGCCAGTGACGCCTACATTGCTGCGCATGGGCTGATGGGGTAGGGGAGTTAAAAGCAAGCACACCGTCGCACCTCAAAACTAGGGTTAGCGACGGTGTGCTTATTTTGCTCTTGGTTTTAGATATGCACGTTCGGGATGAGGTGCTGGATCTGTAGGCGAGCGGGGCCAATGAGGTAGCCGACGCCTTCCAGCAGCATTCCACCGGTGATCAGCATGAGGAGGAACTGGCCCCAATCCGGGGACTTGTTGTAGAAGCTCTGGAGTTCCGACGACCCGACATCGGACGAAAGTGTGTTGTCCGTGGAACTGGTGGCACGTCGCTGCGCGTCAGCTTCTGGGGCGGTGGTCACCGCGCCAGCGAACACAGCGGTCGCCAGCATCCCAGCAGTCAGGGTGGTTATCATGCGTCGAGGAAGGGTGCGCATTGGTGGTATAAACTCCTTCACATAAAACTAAGCTGGTTGCCACTTATAATACACACAGAGTCATCTCATGCTCACATTTCGATCAAGAAACCTTTGCGAAAAAATAAAAATCCCAGGTGAGAGCTGAATAATATAGCAGGCTTCATTGCTGCGTGTTGCCCACACGATGCTTTGCAGGCGGCATCACAGCGGCCACTTATTTCGTCATACGAATAACATCTTTTAGTGGTATCACAGGGGTTTATTCGCCATAGCGACGTGACGTAAACACCCGCACACCGTTCAGCCCCTCGTAAGAAGCCGTGGTGGAGGCTCCAACGATCACCATGGTTCGCATGTCCACAACCTCTGGATCAAACTCAGCCAGCGTCTTTACTGCCACGCTTTCTTGGTCTGATCCCACGGCGCGGGCAACGATTACCGGTGTGTCAGGGGACTGGTACTCCAGCACGATGTCCCGTAGCGCCGCCACCTGCCAACGACGTTCCTTCGACGCAGGGTTGTACACAGCAAACGCCATATCCGCACCAGCCAAAGCCCGGATCCTCTTTTCCACCTGCTCCCAGGGCTTCAATCGATCCGATAACGACACCATGCCAAAATCATGCCCCAGTGGAGCGCCTACGCGACTGGCCACCGCCTGCGCCGCCGTCATACCCGGAACGATACGCACCGGCACCTCACGCCACTGCGGATCATCTGCGACTTCCAGCACCGCTGCAGCCATGGCAAACACACCGGGATCCCCAGAGGACACCACCGCTACTCGACGCCCGCGTTTGGCCATATCCAACGCCATGGCCGCCCGCTCAGCCTCCACCTTGTTATCCGAAAGGTGTCTGCGTTGCCCAGCCCGTTCTGCTACGCGGTTGACGTAGGTGGAGTAGCCCACAATATCGGTCGCCCGAGCCAGTTCTTCCACCACTTCAGGCGTGGTCCATTTATCGGCACCTGGACCGAGTCCCACAACCACAACTTCGCCCTTGTGCTCCTCCGCAACACGTCGCCCCACAGACGTTGAGGGCACAACAATCACGGAAAAGTAGGGAATTGCTTCGGGGTCTGCGTCAGCGACCGCAACCGTATCTTGGTTGTCCATTCCAACACGGCTAACTACATACGCCCGCTCAACAGCACCAGTAGCTTGCAGGGCACGCCGCACCTTGGTGAAAGTACGGCCCAGCTTCATAATCACGGCAGTATCGGTACGACGAAGGTGCTCCACCAACTCAGACTCAGGTAACGTACCTGGAAGTATGGTCAGTACTTCTTCATCTTCCGCGAGTGGCTGACCCAGCACATCAGCGGCGGCGGTTACCGACGGCACACCTGGAATGACCCGGGTAGGGTAGCGGCCCTCAAGGATACGGTGAAGATGCTGGTAGGAGCTGTACAGCATCGGATCACCCAACGCGAGCACAGCCACCGTCCGCCCAGCATCCAAATGTGCACTCAGACGTGCTGCTGCCTCCACATAAAACTCAGCCATCGCCCCGGCATACCCACCTGGGTGATCAGTAATCCCCGTGGTCACTGGGTAATGCAACAACTCATGAATCTGCCCGTCGCGGAAAAACCGCTCAGCAATACTCCTCGCAGTCGAACTCCCACCCGGGCGGGCGTGATACGCCACCACATCAGCCGACTCAATCGCCGCAACAGCAGCCAAGGTAAGAAGCTCCGGGTCACCAGGCCCCACACCAACACCAATAAGTTGAGCGCTCACTCCATAATCTCCTGCTCAGTAGCCAAAGCATTAATAGCAGCACACGTAATCGCCGAACCACCGCGACGCCCATGCACCGTCACAAATTCAATCCCCAACGCCTGCGCATCCGACGCCAACGCCGCCTTAGACTCGGCAGCACCAACAAACCCCACAGGAATGCCCAACACAGCAGCCGGACGGGGGCGGGCGGGGTCGTCGCTAAGCCACTTCAACAGATGGAATAACGCAGTAGGAGCATTACCCACCGCAACCACAGACCCCTCCAGATGCTCAGCCCACAACTCCACCGCAGCCGCCGTCCGGGTCGTACCCAAACGTGCCGCCAACTCAGGAACCCGAGGATCTTTGAGCAGACACAACACCTGATTATCCGCAGGTAAACGACGTCGCGTCACCCCCGACGCCACCATGTTCACATCACACAAAATCGGACGGCCCGCACTCAACGCAGCACGCGCCGCAGGCACCACACCAGCTGAAAACTCAATATCCGAGGCCAAGTCAGTCTGCCCAGCCGCATGAATCATCCTCACCGCAACCTGAGCCTGAGCCGCATCAAAACGCCCCAGGTCAGATTCCTCGCGAATCATCGCAAAACTACGACGATAAATCTCGTTACCATCCGTGACGTAGCTATACATACCGACATACTCTACCGAGCAGACACCTCATACTCGCCATCACCAGTAGCCAAATAATCCGTATACGACTCCAACGGATGCCCACACCGCCGCTCACACCCAGAAAAATGCACTTTACCCTGCGGAATATCCAACGACGCAACCGCCTGCGCCGCATCCCCGCGAGTATCCGACAACGACTTCTCACACCCCTCAATACCTGTACATGCACTCACCCGCAGCCACGTCGAATTCGCGTCAAAAATCAACCCCAACGGAGCCAACACCCGCACAATCTGCTCCGCCGCATGCTCATCCACATCATGCAGCACAATCGAATGCCACGGCGTCACCGTCGTCCGCGCACCCGTCACCGCAATCATCCGCGCCAATTGACTACTCAACTGCCCAAAACGCACCCCAGCACCCAAACTGACCAACCCATCCAACTGCGGCAACCACCCCACAGGACGCCCAGGCACCGCACCAACAAACGGCACCTCAGCAACCTCCACCGCAGCATCCAACGACGCAATAATCTCGCCATGCACCTCAGGCTTCTCCGCTACCCGCCACGCAGAACCCCGCAGTTCCTGCCACCGTCGCGCAGCCTGCACGAGCGTAGCCGCAACATCACCACGCTCTACCCGGCGCGCCACAAACACGCCACCCAACACCAACTGAAAACCCCCATCGTGCGCAAACACACCAAAATCTGGGCGACGCGACACAATATCACCCACCCCAGAATCAAGACCAAACAACGTCCGCCCCGACAACCCCGTCACCACATCATCCGCCAACAACGCCGCATCCAACTCCGCTACCAGCGGCAACAACTCAGGCGCCAACGGTGAAGCAATAATATTGCGCACCCGATCATGCGCACGACTCGGCAAAAAACCATGCTCCTGCGCAGCCTCCGCAAATGCAGCCGTGTCCTGAATGCCCCGCACCTGCAAATTGCCCCGCGTCGTCACGTGAATATTGCCATCCCCAAACCGATCAGCCATATCCGCAAGCGCCTCCCAGCGCTCCGGCGACATCTGGCCACCGGCAACCCGAACGCGGCCAATACCGCCGTCCTTCGCCTCATGCATTTTCAGCGCACCGGGGCAACCATCGCCCCGATTACGGTCACCAAGTTGGTAAGACTCAGCTAACAAAGACACAGGTGAGGAGGTGAAATCAGTCATGGCGCTCATTCTAACCCCGAAGCGATCACACTATCGAAAATGTGAAATTTAACCATCTGCGGAACTGCCTGGCCCCTCACCATTGATCGCCGGTGCGATACACTTTTTCAGACGATCAGGATGAGGAATCCGGTGCAACTCCGGGCGGACGCGCCACTGTACAGCCAGACCCTCACCACCCATCCCACACTCACGGGGCGCGACACCCCGGAAAGGAACACAACCGCCATGATTGCGCTGCTGTCCACCTCCGACACCGACCTCCTCTCCGCCAAAAACGCCAACACCGCAGACATGGTGGACTTCCGTTACGCCAACCCCACCCACATCTCCGACGCACTTCTCGACGAGATTATCGACGCCGCTGACATCATCATCGTCCGCCTCCTCGGCGGCAAGCGCGCTTGGGAAGACGGGCTCCGCCGCATCTTCGCCTCCGGCACACCCACCATCGTCGTATCCGGCGAACTCGCCGTTGATGCCGAGCTCACCGACATTTCGACCGTCCCCGCAGGCGTAGTCACCACTGCCCACACCTACCTCGCAGAAGGCGGCGCAACAAACCTCGAACACCTCTACCGTTTCCTGTCGGACACCATCCTGCTCACCGGCCACGGATTCGACGAACCCCACCACATGCCGCTCTGGGGACACCTCGAACGCCCCACCACAGAAACAACACCAGGCCAACCCCGCATCGCTGTCCTTTACTACCGCGCCCAGCACCTCGCCGGAAACACCGCCTACATCCACGCCCTGTGCGACGCCATTGACGCCCAAGGCGCACATGCCATCCCCATCTTCACGGCGTCGCTACGCCAAGCACCCACCGAACTCCTTGACGAACTCGCCACCATGGACGCCGCCATCACCACCGTCCTCGCAGCAGGCGGCACCAAACCAGCCACCGCCCAAGCAGGCGGCGACGACGAAGCCTGGGACGTCGCACAACTAGCAGCACTCGACATCCCCATCATCCAGGGACTCGCACTCACCAGCCCCCGCAGCGACTGGGCCGCCAACGACGACGGCCTCACCCCACTTGACGTGGCAACCCAAATCGCCGTCCCCGAATTCGACGGCCGCATCATCACCGTCCCCTTCTCCTTCAAAGAATACGACTCCGACGGACTCATCTCCTATGTCCCCGACCCCGAACGCTGCACCCGACTCGCAGGCATCGCCTACCACCACGCCCGACTCCGCCACCTCAACAACAGCGACAAAAAAATCGTCGTCATGCTCTCCGCATACCCCACCAAACACGCCCGCATCGGCAACGCAGTCGGACTAGACACCCCAGCATCCACGCTCAAAGTCCTCCACGCCCTGCACGACGCAGGCTACAACCTCGGCGACACCACCACCATCCCCGGCTACGACACCATGGACGGCGACGCCTTCATGCACGCCATCATTGACGCCGGCGGACACGACCCCGAATGGCTCACCGACGACGTCCTCGCCAACAACCCCCTCACACTCCCACGCGACGCCTACCTCACCTTCTTCAACACCCTGCCCACCAGCATCCAGGAAGAGATGACCACCCACTGGGGCGAAGCCCCCGGAACCCACTACACACACCCAGAAACCGGCGACATCTACATCGCAGGACTCCAATTCGGCAACATCGTCGTCATGGTCCAACCACCACGCGGCTTCGGCGATAACCCCGTCGGCATCTACCACGACCCCGACCTACCAGCCAACCACCACTACCTGGGCACCTACCACTGGATCCGCCACACCTTCAACGCCGATGCCATCATCCACATGGGCAAACACGGCAACATGGAATGGCTCCCCGGCAAAACCGCAGGACTCTCCGCCGAATGCTACCCAGACCAAGCAATCGGAGACCTCCCACTCATCTACCCCTTCCTCGTCAACGACCCCGGCGAAGGAACCCAAGCAAAACGACGCGCCCACGCCACCCTCATCGACCACATGATCCCACCCATGGCACGCGCAGAAACCTACGGCGACATCACCCGACTCGAACAACTCCTTGACGAGCACGCCAACATCGCCGCCATGGACCCCGCCAAACTTCCAGCCATTCGCCAAGAAATCTGGACCCTCCTCACCGCCGCCAAAATGGACCAAGACCTCGGCTGGGACGAACGACCCGACGAAGATGTCTTCGACGACATGCTCATGCACATCGACGGCTGGCTCTGCGAAATCAAAGACGTCGCCATCCGCGGCGGACTCCACACACTCGGCGAACAACCCACCAGCGAAACCCGCATCGACCTGGTCCTCGCCATGCTTCGCGCCCGCCAACTCTGGGGCGGTGAAACTGCCACCCCCGGCCTCCGCGAAGCACTCGGACTCTCCGAACAAGGCGACGAAACCCGCCACACCGTCGACACCATCGAACAACACGCCCGCACCCTCCTCACCAACCTCGACGCCAACAACTGGGACCCCACAACCATCCCCACCATCACCACCAACCTCCCCGACACCGCCAACCCCACAACCGTCGCACGCATCCTCCAGTTCGCAGCCGAAGAAATCATCCCACGTCTCGAACAAACTCCCCGCGAAATCACCCACATCCTCCACGCCCTCGACGGGGGATTCATCGAAGCCGGCCCCTCCGGCTCGCCCATGCGCGGACTCATCAACGTCCTACCCACCGGACGCAACTTCTACTCCGTCGACCCCAAATCCCTCCCATCCCGCCTCGCCTGGGAAACCGGCCAACTCCTCGCTGACTCACTCATCGAACGCTACCAAGCCGACCACGACGGCAACTACCCAACATCCGTCGGCATCTCCGCATGGGGCACCTCAGCCATGCGCACCTCCGGCGACGACATCGCCGAAGTCTTCGCACTTCTCGGTGTCCGCCCACTCTGGGACGAAGCATCGCGCCGGGTTATTGACCTTGAGGTGATCCCGTTGGAGGAACTAGGGCGACCTCGCATTGACGTAACGGTTCGCATCTCCGGCTTCTTCCGTGACGCATTTCCGCATGTACTGGGTCTGCTTGACGACGCCGTGCAGATGGTCGCCAACCTGGACGAACCGCTCGACCAGAACTATGTTCGCGCGCACGCGTTGGATGATGGCGCTGAGCACGTACGGCGTATCTTTGGCTCCAAGCCCGGCACCTACGGCGCGGGGCTATTGCAGCTCATTGAATCAGGCAACTGGCGTGATGACCATGACCTTGCAGCGGTCTACACCGCATGGGGCGGGTACGCCTACGGTCGTGGTCTTGACGGGGTAGAGGCTGCCGACGATATGCGCACCGCCTACAAGCGCATTCAGGTTGCAGCCAAAAATGTTGACTCCACTGAACATGACATCGCCGACTCTGATGATTACTTCCAGTTCCATGGGGGAATGGTTGCGACGGTGCGTGCCCTCACTGGTCAGGATCCTGATGCCTTTATCGGTGACTCCACGCGGCAGGAAACAGTAAAAACCCGCACACTGCATGAGGAATCTCGACGTGTGTTCCGCGCTAGGGTGGTCAACCCGCGCTGGATTGAGGCGATGCGCAAGCATGGCTACAAAGGCGCTTTTGAGATGAGCGCAACCGTTGATTACCTTTTTGGTTATGATGCCACGACGGGACTCATGGATGACTGGATGTATGAAACCCTTACCGACACTTATGTCGGTGACCCCGTAAACAGGGAGTTTTTTGAAAAGTCTAATCCGTGGGCGCTACGCGACATTTCTGAGCGCCTGATGGAGGCTGCGGAACGCGGTCTGTGGGAAAAACCATCTGACGAGTCGATGGAACTGCTGCGCAGCACGTACCTAGAGATGGAAGGGGAGTTGGAGGATCGCTAGTCGTCCTGACGCTTTCAAAGCGGCTGATAGATGCTGCCGTCCTTGTTCAAGAGGGCGTCAGCACCAAAGCCCACAGTGCAGAGTGAGCTTCCGCCTTTAAACACCAGAATGAGGCCGTCTTCAACGTCCCATTCACAGCTGCAGGCCACTTTGATGTAGACCTCGCCGCCAAAGGTTTCATCCCAGACAATCTGGAATTCGTTTCCTATCTGGACAAGATCCCACACCAACTCCGGCTGGCTCAAGCTGGGGAGATATTCACCCCAGCCCTCCTCTTGGCCAATGGTCCGCCAATCCTGGTACTGCTGGAACACATACGGCGTTGCGTGTGCAATGAAGTCAACACGGGGGGAGAGGAAGGCTGTGATGGCGGCCCCAATCCGATCAAGACCCGCGGCATCCAGGACGTTGCCAGCCATGTAGAAATGTCCTTCCAAGCCGCCGAAGCCTGGTACGACGACATCTGCGCTTGTATATTCGTCCCACACTTCTTCGAACGCGAAGTGCCCAACACCCGGGATGGATACCTCAGACATTTCCTGCATCTCCTTTCATTGACTAGGCGGCGACTCCGCCTACAGATGATGGAAACTCAACCACTAAAAATACTAGTTTTCGACGCATATAAAATGCTCGCAGATTATAAAACTTTCATCTTGGGATCGAACCCCCGTACCCCCGTTTCTATGAGTGAATTTTTCCTAGTTTTTTGCTGTAAAAAGACAATTATGTAACTTGGCGGAGGTGTAGGATTGGTGAACATGAAACTGAGCGCAGTGTTGGGCGACATTACCGAAGCCGACGTTGATGTGATCGTGAACGCCGCAAACACATCGCTGCTCGGCGGCGGAGGCGTTGATGGGGCCATCCACCAAAAAGCAGGGCCCGCGCTACTAGAAGAGTGCCGTGAAATCCGCGCTCGCCAGGGAGGATGCCCGGTCGGGGAAGCGGTGATCACCTCGGGAGCCAACCTTCCGGCACGCCACGTTGTACATACTGTTGGTCCAACGTGGGTAGATGGCTCACACGGCGAGGAGGCGGCATTGCGCTCGGCTTACCTTAATAGTCTTAAGCTAGCTGATAAGCATGGCGCGGAAACTATTGCTTTTCCCAATATATCAACAGGCGTATATCGTTTTCCTAAGGAATTAGCAGCTCACGTTGCACTATCCGCCACTAAAGAGTATCAAAGCAACACGATTAAAGAAGTTATCTTCGTCTGCTTTGATGAAAGCAACTTTCAACTCTATTCCGAACTTCTACGGTGACAAAGATTCTTAGGTGTTACCTATTCACTATTCGCCCAAAAGTTATTTAGTTTTTCACCTAATGATTCTGCCGCCTGCATAGGCAGCGAATCGTCACTCGCTATTGCCGCATAGACAGGCATTCTGAGACGCTCCGTTTCTTCCTTCGACAAACAGGCGAGGCGTTGGCAAAGCTGCGTTCCAATGGCTAGCTGAACGTAAACACAGGTTCCAGCACCGCGAGGGAACGAACATCCTCAGGGTATTCACGGGCGTACACAGTGGCTGTCGCACCCCCAAAAGAGTACCCAACAATGTGGGGACCATCTGGGGCCAACTGCGCCAAAACATCATGAATCCACACTGCCTGGTCCTCAAAACGCACAAGCGGGGCATTAAGATAAGGAGGCCTCACCCCTCTTCACTGAAAATGCTACCGTCCACGTTCGTATATGCTTCTGCCGCCGAACCAACTTTCACCAGTGTCGCACCATCCTGATAGACCATCATCATGCCGTGTTCGACATCCCACTCAACATCACATTCCACTGCGATCAGTACATGGTCATCTTCCCTGACCACAGTGCACCAGCTACCTACCTCATTGACCAAGCTCCACACCTCAGCCTCGGGAAGGTCGGGGAGGTACTGTTCCCAATCATATTTGTCTGCCATATCAAAATATAGTTTGTACAGCTGATACACGTAGGGTGTTGCTTGCGCTATGAGGTCAGTTGTGGAGGAACGAAGGGCATCAATAGCAGTGCGAATACGAGGCAATCCAGCTGTATCCACCAGTTCTTTTTCAAACCTGAATGTCGTACTACTGATACCCAGCTGCGGAACAGCAACCGGGTCACTCACATAAAGGTCATACTCAGTGTCGTAATCAAAGTTAATTGTGCCTGTCATGCAGGTATGTTATCAGTGCCACAGGTGAAGCGACGCGCGGAGTTGAGTATTGTGGGCACCGTGCCTGTATTGATTGCAATCCCATATTTCCTCATTGAAGCGTTGGCGTTTTGGGGCGTGGCGCAGTGGCTCGGTGTCGGCTGGGCACTCATCCTGTTGTTCCTTTTTTTCTTCGGTGGCCTATTCCTCGCCGCTACAGAGATGCGACGCATTGCGGTGCGAGCATCACAGGGTAAAACCACGCCTGGGACTCTCGCAGGCGATTATGGCTTGCTTGCGGCCGGCGCACTGTGCGTGGCGCTGCCAGGCTTTGTCACCACGATTCTTGGTTTGTTGCTGATCATTCCGCCAACTCGTTCGGTTGCTCGGCGGATACTGGCACGTAAGGTTCGCACGAGTATTGAGAATTTGGGCGCCCGCAGCTTCGACACGGTGAACCAGTTCCGCCAGCAGACGTCGTATGGGAGCTTTGTCTCAGACCAAGAACCGGAAGACAGACAACCAACGGACCAGGAAATTCAGCGGTGGAGCAATAACGTCCGCCCTGAAGATTTTGGAACGAATTCAAAAGATGCGTAAGCGAATCCTAGCGCTGCGGCTTGGCGTCGCAGCGCTTTCTGGTGTCAGTGTGTATCTGTCGTACGCGCCGATAGGGTGGTGGCCAGCAGCAATCGTGGGGATGGCGCTGTTTTATCTGTGCCTTGCTCCGCAGGTGTCGGTGCGTGTGGGTGCCCTATTGGGTTTTGTCCATGGGTTGAGTTTGTATCTGTTTCTTCTCCCGTGGATTGGGGAGTTCGTGGGCAACCTCCCATACGTCGCTCTCGCAGTCACTGAGGCACTGTACAGCATCGCAGTTGGCGCCGGTGGTGCTGTGTTGATGAAGCGCCGCATGCATTGGGCGTTTCCGCTGTGGTTTGTGTCCGTGGAATGGTTGCGCAGCACGTGGCCATTTGGGGGTTTCGCGTGGGGACGAATCGCATGGGGCCAGGTCGGCGGCCCACTCCAGTACCTCGCACCCTATGGAGGCCCAGCGTTAGTCAGCGTAGCGACGCTCGCGTGCGCCACCGGGCTTGCCCTCTGTCTCCTGCGTCCACGACTCCTAGGGGCGGCACTGTTGGTGGTACCGCTGGCGCTGGGCGGCGCGGCGTCGATAAGCAGAGGCGGTGGGGAAGTAGGGCAGGTAACAGTGGCGGCAATTCAAGGGAATGTGCCGCGGCTGGGGCTGGATTTTAACGAGCAGCGGCGAGCGGTGCTGAGTAACCATGTGAAGCAGACCGAGGCTCTGAACCAGCAGGTTGACTTAGTGGTGTGGCCCGAGAACGCGTCGGACGTGAACCCGTTTGCAGATGCTGGGGCGATGAGCATGATTAATCAGGCGGTGCAGTCGGCACATGCACCGATCCTGGTGGGGACGCTGACGCGAGATGACGTCGGACCACGTAACACCATGGTGGTGTTTGATCCAGAGACAGGGCAAGGGGAGTACCACCACAAAAAGTACCTTCAGCCCTTCGGGGAGTACATGCCCTACCGCAGCTTTTTCCGACTGTTTTCCTCCTACGTGGATATGGCGGGCAATTTCCAGCCCGGCGATGGCACTGGTGTAGTGCACATGAAGGGGATTCCTGTGGGCGTTTCCACCTGCTACGAGGTGGCTTTCGATGCAGCTGGGCGTGATGCAGTACATAATGGCGCGCAGATCCTGACGGTACCAACCAACAACGCAACCTTTGGTTTCACCGACATGACCTACCAGCAGCTCGCCATGAGTCGTATGCGCGCCCTGGAATTGGATAGGGCAGTGGTGATAGCGGCAACATCAGGAGTGTCAGCAATTGTGCTTCCCTCAGGTGAAGTCACCCAGAAAACCTCAATTTTTACCAACGGCACGCTGGTGGAAACCCTCCCGCTAAAGGATTCCAGCACTTTTGCTGCACGTGCGGGTAAGTATGTGGAGCATGTGTTGAGTATTATGGGGGTGTTGTTCCTCATCGCGGCATTGTGGAAACGCCGCTCAGCCCAAGGAGACTAGCTTTCTATGAGCAAGCCCAGCGACCGTACGTTGGTGATTATCCCCACGTATAACGAGCGGGATAATCTTCCGCTGATCACACAGCGCGTACGCTCAGCAGCGCCCGACGTGGACATTCTTATTGTTGACGACAACAGCCCAGACGGCACAGGCGATCTCGCTGACGACTTCGCCAGCAACGACGAGCAAATTTTTGTGCTGCATCGCGAAGGGAAAGGCGGTCTGTGCGGTGCCTACGTTGCGGGCTTCCAATGGGGTCTGGAGCGCGACTACCAGGTCCTGTGTGAAATGGATGCGGATGGTTCGCATGCGCCTGAGCAGCTTCACCTGCTTCTGGCTGAGGTGGATCGCGGCGCTGAGCTCGTGATTGGCTCCCGCTACATTCCCGGCGGCAAAGTGGTGAACTGGCCTAAGAAACGCTGGCTGCTGTCCAAGGGCGGCAACATTTACATCTCGGTGGCGCTGGGGGCCGGTCTGTCTGACATGACCGCAGGCTATCGCGCCTATCGACGCTCGCTCATTGAGGCGCTGGATCTCAACGAACTCTCCAACGCTGGATATATCTTCCAGGTCGACTTGGCGTGGCGAGCAGTTCGTGAAGGTTTCGATGTCCGCGAGGTGCCCATCACTTTCACCGAACGCGAAATCGGCGAATCCAAGCTCGATGGCAGCTTTGTCAAAGATTCCCTGCTAGAGGTCACCAAATGGGGTGCTGCACACCGCGGCGAGCAGCTACGGGAAATCTCCAAAGAAACCAAGAAACTGGTTGCGCACAGTGTGAAGAAGCTGCGCAAAAAGTACAACATCTAACAACAAGAAAAGCGCCCCATTGGGAGCGCTTTGTGCTGTTGCCTTACGCCTTGCTCTTCTCGGCGGCGGCATTCTTCTCCGCCTCTTCCTGCTGCTGCTTTAGCAGACGAGCGGCGTTCCTGCGGCGTTTGCGCAGTTGCTCAATGCGTTCTTCCAGCAACACGTCGAGCTCTTCAATGCTGCGGCGCTCCCGCAGCATATCCCAGTGGGTGCGTGGCGGCTTAGCTGGCTTGGCATCGATTCCCTCGCCCTCCATGAGGGTGCCCATTTGGCCGTTTTTGCACATCCACGTCCCGGGGATTTCCGCGTCGTCGGCGAAGGGAACCTCAAACACGTCGCCGACCTCGGTCCTGTACTTAACGATCTGGCGTGGTGCAAGATCATGATCACGGTCGGTTTCATAACTCACGGCGCCCATACGGCTGCCACGGAGTACACGATCTGCCATATTTATCCTTACGGTCTCTTCGTCTCACCCAGTGGGGTAGTCAAGTACACCACTATACCGGAAGTGAATTCACCGGGTCATGTCCGCTAGGGTTATGAGAGTGAGCGATCTTCGATCTTCCAAGAAAGAAGCCCAGTGCCAGTGGTGTGGTCGCCCCATGGATACCAACGCACGAGGCCGCACCAAAAAGTACTGTAGCCAATCCTGCAGGCAACGAGCCTACGAACAGCGCAACAATGTGTCTGGCACATCTATTCCTGCAAATGCTGTGATCATGAACCCAGAACGGGCCGCTGAGCTCAAAGATTCCTTGTTTGAGTTACGCTGCGCAGCTGAAGACATCGAAGTCGCCGCCACTGAAGGAGCATCAGCCGCCGAGTTAAGTGAGTTATGTCAGGAACTTGTGCGCCTTGCCCGGAGTATTGAACACTTGCGGTAACACGGTTCGATAATATTCACACTATGAAGAAGCCGTTTGTCGCCCTGACCGTTGTGGCCATCATCGTCTTAGCATTGGCGAGTGTTGGACCCATTGTGTATAAGGCGCTCACAGACCCAGGTATCAAAACTGGTGGGTTGCACACAGGCGACGCCAGTGCAGCAACAACCGATATCAATGGCACCTGGACGATTATCCCCAACGCAGGTGATAACACGACGTCCGTAGGCTACACCTTCCATGAGCTTTTGCCCGGTGAGTCCCGCTCAACATCTGGAACAACCCACGATGTTACAGGTGAGGTCACCGTTGACGGTGGGACATTAACCGCAGGAAACGTCACGGTTGACGTTAATGGCCTACAGACCGATGTGGAGAAACGTGACATTAACGTTCGGCGTACCATCCTGCACACGGACGATTACCCAACAGCAACATTTACCGTGAACACGCCAGTCGATATCACGGGCGTTCCCGACAATGGTGAACCCGGAACGGTGACGGTGACCGGCATGCTTAACCTGCATGGTATAGAGAAGGAAGTCACGGCCGAGTTTGACGTTCTCCGAACCGGCAATCGGCTTGTCATCGCCGGGACTGTGCCTATTAACCGCATAGACTTCGGCGTGGAGACGCCCGATTTTGTCGCCGCAAAGGTGGACGAAGACGGTGAGTTGAACATTCGACTAGCAATGGAAAAACATTGACCCGCCGTCAACAGCATTAACGTCATGGTGACATTTAACAACGTCAGGCATGCGTAAGCACTACATGACGTTATTGTCCGATAATGTACATTATGTCAGATTGGGCTTCCCCAGCGTTTCCGCCAGCCGCAACAACATGTCCTCATCGCGACCAGCTAGCTGCACGCTCAACGGCATGCCATCATTCCCAACCCCTACGGGCACTGCAATCGCCGGATGCCCCGTCACATTCCACAACGCCGTGAACGCAACATACGGCAGACTCGCCAGTTGCGCACGGATCGGTCCACACCCATCCAGGATCCCAGCCAACGGCGGCCGCGCCGCGACCGTCGGACTTACAATCACGTCATACTGATCCAGCAGCTTATCGACGTCGCGCGCATACCGCTCACCACGTTTGCGCGCCCAATCCACGGCCCGCCGTGACCCCACGAACTGTCCAATGCGCACCAGTTGCCGTGAGCGCTTTTCAATTTTTTCAGGTTGATCAAGCTGCTTAACTTCTGCTACTAATCCGCCAAGAAACTGCGGCATGAATGCATCTGTTGGCGTTGGCAATCGCAGGTCCGTATCTACTATTACCCCGTTCATACCTTTAGCCAACTGCTCAGCAGCCTGGAGCGCGGCGTCGGTAAGCTGGGCAGGAACCATCACTCCGGCAATTTTTGGGTTGACGTGCACAGCAATGCGCAGTTGTTTTGGCAGTGGAACAGCCGGGAACTGACCAATAACGCTGTAGATAAGCCGCAGGTCACGTGGTGATTTTGCCAGTGGACCTATGGCTCCCAAGTCCCACCATAGATGCTCAGCCGGTGCCGTGGAGACTCGGCCGCGACGCGGCTTCAATCCATAAAGACCGCAATGCGCTGCGGGTATGCGGATCGACCCGCCACCATCGCCGCCAATGGCCACCGGAATCATGCCGGCAGCAACAGCAGCAGCCGAACCGCCACTGGAACCACCCGGAGAAAATCGTAGGTCCAAAGGGTTACGCGTGACTCCCCCGTTCTGCGACTCCGTAAAAGGCCAGGTGCCAAACTCCGGCATCCGCGTTGTGCCAACAATAATCGCCCCTGCGCATCTCAGCGCAGCGACCACCGCCGAATCCTCCGTTGCAGGCGTGCTCATTGCCGCGGTACCGAACGCTGTGGGAATCCCGGCAATGGCGTTTTCCTCCTTGATAGCAATGGGTAGACCGTGAAGCGGACCCCGCTTTTCTGCAGGTGTTGCATCACATACCCGCGCTTGTTCCAACGCATTGCCAGCGAACACATGATGAAAGGCATTGATGTGCTTATCAGTTTGCTCAATTTTATCAAGACACGCACGCATCCCAGACTCGACGGAATTGCCCTGTGTAATACGCTTCAGCCAGTCAGTTGCATCAAGTGCATCAAGGTTTGACCACATAGATACGAGGTTAGCTGCACGTGCCTACCCACGCGTGCCATTGCGCACATGCTTCGTATGAACTAGCTTTAGAACCGCAAAACCCACAAGGTTCCACATAACCAAACACGACCCACCTCAGTACTATGTCTGAAACTCAACAAGCTTCCGTTGATGCCGCCACGCGACGCCGCATCATTACTGCATCGATGGTCGGCACGACCATCGAATTTTACGACTTCTACGTGTACGCCACCGCCGCTGTGGCCGTATTCCCCTACCTGTTCTTCCCAAAGAACAATGACCCCACCGTCGGTCTTCTTGCTTCCTTTGCGGCCTTCGGTCTCGCATTCGCGGCACGTCCCTTGGGTTCCATCATATTTGGGCATTTTGGCGACCGAATCGGACGCAAAGCCACACTAGTCGGCTCGCTCCTCACGATGGGCATCGCCACCTTCCTCATCGGCCTGCTTCCCACCTACGCGCAGGTAGGAATTGTCGCACCCGCTTTACTCGCTCTGATGCGCTTCTGCCAGGGTCTCGGCTTGGGCGGTGAATGGTCAGGCGCGGCCCTGCTTGCCACCGAAACCGCTAGTAAAGGCAAACGTGCTTGGGCTGCCATGTGGCCACAGCTTGGCGCTCCCCTGGGCTTCCTTGCCGCTAACGGCCTCTTCCTCATTTTGGTCACCTTCCTGGGCCACACCAATGGTGAAATCGAAGGCGCGTTCATGACGTGGGGCTGGCGTATACCTTTCCTTCTCAGCTCCGTGATGGTGATTGTCGGTCTTTATGTCCGCTTCCGGCTGGAAGAAACACCAGTGTTCAAAAAAGCTGTGGAGTCGGGCAAGAAAGCAAAAATGCCTCTAACCGAAGTGTTCCGCACTTCGTGGCGTCCGCTGATCCTCGGTACATTCATCATGGTTTCCTGCTACACGCTGTTCTACCTGGTAACCACCTGGGTGTTGTCCTACGGCATTGCCAAAAATGGCCTGGCAATCCCCTACCTGGATTTCCTGAAACTGCAGCTCATTTCTATTTTTGCGTTTATCATCAGCATCCCCTTGGCCGGCCGACTCGCCGATACCCGTGGACGCAAAAGCACCCTGATCGTCGTATCTCTCGTCATGATCGCCTTCGGCTTCACTTTCACCCATTTCCTCTCCCCTGGCAGTGCCTCAGAAAACAGCGTCTTGATCTTCCTCACCGTTGGCATGTTCATCATGGGCCTCATCTTCGGCCCCATGTCAGCGGTACTGCCGGAGCTTTTCCCCACCAACGTGCGATACACCGGATCTGGCATCAGCTACAACGTTGCCTCCATCCTGGGTGCAGCCATAGCACCATTCGTGGCTACTGCGTTGGTCAGCAAGTACGGCGTTGGGGCTGTGGGTATGTACCTGATTGTCGTGTCAGTGTTATCCCTTATCGCCATCATGGTGATGAAGGAAACCAAACACTTTGACATGACCGACATCTAGAAAATGAGCTACACATTTCCTCTATTAGGTTAACGTGCTATCAAAGCATCTTCATACTTTGGTTTGTTGATCCCCACACAACGTGTCTGCGATCTAACTGGTCGCGTATCATCGTTGTCGTAGTGCTCACCCTGTGAAGAAAAGTTGAGGGATCACATCCATGTTCGATGTCAATATGCTGCTCACATCATTTGGACTCATAGGGATTCTTGGCATCATCTTTATGGAAACTGGGTTGCTTATTGGCTTCATTTTTCCGGGCGATACCCTCTTGTTCACGGCGGGAATCATGGCGCACGCCAACCCACCGTTCACGCCTTTATGGACACTGCTCGTAGGAATTCCCATTGCCGCGGGGCTTGGCGATCAACTTGGATTCTTCATCGGACGCACCGCAGGCCCCCGGATGATGGACAGTCGTGCCATGCGCTGGATCGGTCCTGAAGCGGTGGATAAAACCAACCATTATTTTGATCGCTTCGGCGCAGCCACCGTGATGCTGGCACGTTTTGTTGGTGTCGTGCGGACGGTTACTCCCGTGGTGGCAGGCATTTCGCACATGCCGTACAAGAAGTTCACGCTGTATTCGGTCCTAGGTAGCACCCTGTGGGGTACTGGATTTCCACTCGTGGGGTACCTGCTAGGCGAGATTCCTTTTGTTCAGGACTTCATACACTGGTTCATTATCGCTGGTCTTGCAACCGTTTTCGTCCCCATGTCCATCAAAATACTGACGTTGATGTTCCGCCGCTGGCGAGCGAAACGGACAGCCGCGAAAACTGCTACCAAGCTCGCCCCTGAAGAACCTAGCGCCAGCCGCCCCGGTTCCGACTTGTCAGTGTAAGCTGCACACAGTCCAACGCACCCACATCACACAGCGCCTCCATGAGTGCCAAGTGATACTGCCACAATCGGCGATATACCTGATCAATTCCCGCCGCAGCGGCCTCCCGCATGTGGCTTTCAAACAACTCCCGCTGTAAATGAAGCGTCGCTTTATAGTGATTCTGCGTGTGATTTTCTGCGACCACCCGCAACGATGTCTCGCGATCAAACAGACGGTGAATATCTTCCATCGTCGGAAAATCCAACGCAGGCCAAATGTACGCTCGTGTCACGTCCATAATGTGCGGATCAAGCTCCGCGAACTTTTCCGTGGCCACCACGTTTTGCAGCGCCGCATAGCCCCCAGTGGTAAGTAAACGATCCAGAGTCAAGGCATATGCCTTGCGATAGTTCTTCCCCACCTTCTCCAAAGTCTCAATGCTCACAATGGCGTCATACCGGCCACGCCATTCCTGACGCGTCGGAATCGGCGTGGTGATGTGCTGCACCGTCACGGCAAACGCCGCATCCTCATCCTCCAGTCGACCACGCACAACCTCACAATGCTCGGCATCAGCCGACAGCGTATCGACGCTCGCGCCGCGCCGGGCCGCAGCCAGCGCCAACGTCCCACCACTTAGAGGAAACTCCAGCAAGTCAGTGCCTTCGGTGACCCGTGCGGCGTCGAGAAGTGCCTTCACCGCACGATCCTGTGCGGGCCGCAGATCCTGACGCTCCACCGCCACAGGTTTATCGATGTGCGTAATGTCCACAAAATGCGACGAAGGCTCATGACGACGCCCTGCACCTGACACGTGGCTTGTAACGGCGGTGCGTACAGTCGTTGGCACACCGGACGCAAAAATACCACCAAACGTCGAATACCCGTCAGTGGAAAACAGTTGCACCAGCTGTGCTGACAGCTCCTCACCCGAATAATCTGCGCGCGCAATGTGCGTTGGTGTTCCCCACCACCTACGGCGGGGGCTAAAGCCCGATTTAATCAGCTGCGCCAACACCCGAGGCAGATTCTCCGCATCCCACTCACCAGCCATGTAGCTTTCCGCAAGCCCCAGCCACCCCGACTCAGCGAGCCGATAAAACAGCTCATCATGATGCACTCGAATATCCGGGCCGCCATTGGACTGTGGATCAAGGTTCAACCCTGCCTTCTCGCAAGCGAGAGCAAAACGCGCCTCCACAATCTGAGCACGACGCTGAGCTACACGGCCTTCAGGAACATGTACCACCCCTGGCCACATGGAAGCGTCCACGTGCTGCAAATGGTCAGGGTACGCGGGATTCATGGTTTGGTAGGTCATTACTAACATTCTCTTAAGGGAAAAGTGCTGCTAAAGCCTGTTTCATCCTAACCACTCCCCACGCTATCAGTGAAGTAGCCCAGCTAAAACCACCCATAAAAGTGTGATAATCATGACAACGGGTTAGGATAGTCAAACGAAAGACCGATGCGGTACTAAGATTCCCTAGCTTTCAGGAGCACATACATGTCGGAGAAGCCCTTCCGTCCCGATGGCGGACGCACACACATCGTCATCATTGGCTCAGGATTTGGTGGCCTGTTCGCCGCACAAAAATTCAACAACACCGATGTTGATGTCACTATCATCGACCGCACCAACCACCATCTTTTCCAACCACTTCTCTACCAAGTAGCAACTGGACTGCTCTCCACTGGTGAAATCGCGCCATCCACACGACAAATTTTCAAAGACCAGGAAAACGTTCACGTGGTCAAAGGCGAAGTGACTGACATTAATATTGAGCAACAGATCGTGACCACCGAACTCGGCGCCATTATCCGCCGCTATGAGTACGACTACCTCATTGTCGCCGCAGGCGCCGGACAATCCTACTTCGGCAACGATCACTTCGCGGAATTCGCGCCAGGCATGAAAACCATTGACGACGCCCTAGAAATCCGCGCCCGCATCATCGGCGCTTTCGAGCGCGCAGAACTAGCCACCGACCCAGAGCAACGCGAACGCCTACTCACTTTTGTCATCGTCGGTGCCGGGCCAACTGGTGTGGAGCTCGCAGGACAGGTTGCCGAGATGGCACACCGTACGCTCCGCGATGAATACTCCAACTTCGACACCAACTCAGCGAAAGTCGTGCTTCTCGACGGCGCGCCCCAAGTACTTCCACCGTTCGGTAAACGTCTCGGGCGTAACGCACAGCGTCAGCTGGAAAAACTCGGTGTCACCGTCAAGCTGAATGCCATTGTCACTGACATCACCAAAGACTCGGTCACCTACAAGTCCACCCAGGACGATACGATAGAAACTATCCCCTGTTTTTGTAAAATCTGGTCCGCCGGCGTCGCCGCCTCCCCGCTGGGTAAACTCATTGCTGACCAAACCGGCGTAGAAATTGACCGCGCCGGACGCGTTATGGTTAACCCCGATCTTAGTGTTGGTGACCACAACAACGTCTTTGTCATCGGCGACATGATGAACTACAACAATCTCCCCGGCGTGGCGCAGGTAGCCATCCAGGGTGGCGAATACACTGCAGAAAACATCGTCGCAGAAGTCGACGGCCGAGACCCCAACGCCCGTGAGCCTTTTGAATACTTCGACAAAGGCTCCATGGCCACCGTGTCCCGCTATTCCGCAGTAGTGAAACTTGGAAAAGTGGAATTCACCGGCTTTATCGGTTGGGTGGCATGGTTGCTGGTACACATGATGTTCCTCGTTGGGTTCCGCAACCGTGCCACTGCGGCGGCATCCTGGGGACTCAATGTCTTATCCCGAAACCGCTGGCAGCTCACCACCACTCGCCAACAGCTTCATTCCCGGAACGCATTGCAAAAATTCGAGGAAGTGGTGGGTTCTTCAGGCGATACTCCTATTGAATTGCGCGATACTCGCCGCTTCGGGGGAAAATAGCTGGATTGCTTACCGCCTAGATTTTCCCTTATAGCGGGTGGTGGTCAGTTCCTCCATGCGAGGTACATCACCACCTTTATAGCGGTCCCAAGCATGGCGGAATAACGTATCGAGTGGCAGTAGCGGCGGACACCACGGAACCAAACTCCACGCTTTGTTTCCGTAACGTACCAGGTAATACTGGGCTTTCCACTCCTCCATTGGATAGTGTGGGGAACTTGCCTCCCACCATGGGCAGGGTAAAAACACCGAACGGCCAGCCCTTGTGCGTTTGCCGTGCACAACCAGCTGCTTTTCTAGAAGCTCTCCCCTGGCCGCGTCTAAATCCTTCTTTTTCCAGTTGTTCCATGTTCTGATGCTCACATCCGGGCAGTACGCAATGGCCAACAACTGAAGAAAATACATGGCCGCCAATTTTCCTAAGCCCAGGTGCTCACACACCTCATCCACAACATCTGATGCAGATAACGCCGGGTTAAGCGGACACCCACCACTGCTAACTTCACGCCGTAGGCCAGCAATCACCTCATCAAAATAGCCCTGGCGTAGTGCCCTGCGGGCGTCTGCGCTGTCCTCTGGACGCATTGGTGGGATGGTCTCAAGAGAACCTTGAAGCGGATATTGTGTTGTCATTCTCGAGTTATCCACGGGCTCAATTGTCTTCAGGATGTCGAGTTGATCTGCATAGAATCCACGTAAAGGGTCATTCAACGGCGCATGCGTCGCCCAATACAGCACTGCGCCCAAAAGTCGACCATAATCACAGCTATCAACTAGCATTTCGTCTGATAGTTTCTGGGCTGCTTGCATCACTACCCTGGGTATCTTTTCGTCCCACCGCGAGTACCAGCCAGTGAGCTGCACTAACGTATCGTCATCAAGCGGAACTACCGTTTGTGGCAGCTCAGCCGCGATACGTGCGATGGCATCATAGTTTCGGTCAAAAGCTGCCGCCAGTAGCAATTCAACATGCTCCAGATCCAGCTCGCGCAACTGAATAATTGCGTTGTCATAAACCTTGGCAGAGATGCGCAGCGATTTCTTCGCTGCCTCCAATCTGGGTTTATCTTCGGCATCAATGACTTGTTGCATAATGTCGTCGCCATGAAACCGTGAGCCTTGGTGAAGTGGGTGGAAGCCCCCGTTGAATAGCACCGTAGCTGCTGCTTCTGTTAAGGCGCAATTATCGCTGAGGGCGTGCACCATACGGTCAATATCACCAGGTTCAGGGAAGCTCAGTGCGCATTCAGCCATATGCTGCGACGTCAGACCTGGAACAATGCCATATTTCGCACCTAGGGCAGTAATGCCCACAACATCCGTATCGGTATAAGGCAGCTCTCCTTGGGCAAACACCCGGTAGCTTAGGCTGCTGTCCGTCCATTCGCCCCACTGGTACGGCTTAGGTTTACCCACGACAACAGCGTTAGGCAATACAAGCCCAGTATGCAATTGGGGAAGATCCGCACCCAACTTCGTCCAATTCAAGCTCACTTGATTCCACGTTTCAGCACCGATACCGGCGTTGGCCAACACGCTAAACATCGCAGCCACTTCTTGCCCCACTAGTGGGTTAGCCAGTGGTCCAGATGCCCACGCCACCAAAGATTTTTCATTACCAACAGAAAGCAACCATTTCCAAGTACCAGATATTTCCACTGGTACTTGGCGGACTAGCCTTACTAATTGCTCTGCTTCAACCCCAGCCTGATATTTGTGCGCATGCTCTAAAATCTTGTCAACTTGGGGACCATTAGATGTGTTGTGCGGAGTAACGTTATCCCGGATCATGCGCAAAATAGAGCGCAGTCGCTTCAACTTCTTATCAAGTTTTCGGACCTCTTCGACGCAGTGGTCAACGCTGGCGCATAGCTCTGGATCCTTTGTACCCAGAAAACGCGCAGCACTCATTTCACTATTGAGAAGCACTGCGGCGTGATACGGAGTGATAGTCCTAAGCCGCTGGCTTGCAGCCTCGTTCCTTACCTGGAGGTTGATCCATGCTGACCATGGAAGGTCATGAAGCCAGTGTTTTCCTTTGGTACCGTGAGTTTCTGCAAGTAACCCCTCATCGCCAGGAAGACCAGGCAGATACACGTTACCATCTGCGTCACGTAACCATGTCACACCACCGAATTGCACCAAACCTGGTGCATACGCACCACTGCGCACGATGTTTCCATCGCCTGTAATCACCATGTAGGGCAGATTCTTGTCGCGATCCCTAGCAAAAACGCTGAAAAACTCACCGTCGTGCACGGGTACAACATGCTGCCCTGCAGGTGCTGGGAGCATCACGCACTCCTCGCGCCGGATGCTCGGTGCCGTCACAGCATCGAACTGTGAAGGATAACTTTCGTCTTTGTCCTCGCCCGTGTGTGGATCCACCGAATAGATAGTGCAGTTTCCATGTTCATACTCCGAAAGCTGAAGACGCCACAGATCTCCCGATGTACTCCCGTATACGTTCCCCGCAGGATAAGGGGCTTTCGTTGCGTAGGCTGTAATAATGCCAGCACCAGTAAGCCGACCCGCTGGGCATAATAGTGAAGCTGTTGATGTGATGGTCCCCCACTGCCAGTTCTCTGGTTTTTCTACCATCATCGCTTGGCCATGTGACCATTCACCACTTACCGTCTCATCCTCGGCGTTCATGCAATAAAGAGCATCCCCAACATAACCTGCCCTTATAACGGAATCTCTATCAGGGTGGATGTACGTAGCCACCACTGACTCCCCCTCAACTGCAACAAGTGAATCCTCAATGAGCGCAACAACACCAGGATAAGATTCAAAAAACTTTATGGGTTTATCTTTTTTAAAGAAGCGTCGTTTCTGAAAATCAGCCATAGCTTTTTCCAGCGCAGGCCATGATAATTCCGTCAACACTCCTGCCTGTAAATTGCGAGCCAACATAGCCGCAAAATCATAATGAAGTGAATTTATCGCCTCGTCAAGAACCTCCCTTGATAGCTCAAGCTTGGCGAGCACATCCATATTCTCAACCATTTTTTTCGCCTGAGGCAGCAGGAAATCTCCGCCTTGGAATACCGCTAGATCACAACGGACAAGGTAATCTATCGCAGGCGCTAAACCCAATTCCCGCAGTCTGCCAACATCATGCTCGCGCACAAATTCACTTAGCGTAATTCCATGCAGCAAGCGTTCGCATATGTGAGGATTGCGGAAAATGACACCCATATCGAGAATATCATACGTTCCACGAAGGTAGCTCAAAAACTGACGATTTCCCGTACCGACAGGGTCGGTAAATTCCCATATTACACCCGCTTTTTCCAGCGATATAAGCAACGATAGGTGCAAGTTTGAGCACGCTACGCGCAATACATGACCATGCAATATTTCTTTATACTTCTCAACTACCCGCACCAGGTTTTCAGCCGAGTATCGATTACTCGACCTTATAGCATCACATAGCCATTCCAGCATTTCAGCTTCTGTTAACAGCTTAAACAAGCCCACCTTGTCAGCGGCCCCAGCCCATTCATCCCCAGATACACTGCTGGGGCACGTGGCAAATAGTCGTTTCAGCGATTCCCCAGAAAGATGCTTGGCCATCCCTTGATAAAATCCGAGTGGCGCTGTTCGCATCCCCCGAGTCCCCTCGATACTTTCTAGCACATCTTTGCATACATCGGCTGGATCTATCTCCGCAGCCTTGCCCATCTTTATAAGATCGCGCGCCATAGAAGAGTAAGGAGGCATTCCAGCTCTACATCGCTGAGCATTCAGGTGAAGCACGTACCGGTATGCCTCAGTAGCATCACCGAACATAGCGACACAATCCGCAGATTCCCGCGTCATGTCTTTGGCACTGACGCACCCACGTCGCGCAAATTCTTCCATGACACGACGATGGCGTGCAGTGTCACCATCCGTGCCATAAGTACGGTCAATCTCCCTTGCTTTTCCAAAGAACTGAACCGCATATTTACTATTTCCAGCATTATCGAAAATGCGCGCTATTTCCTCCAGTAGAGGTGGGACAAAATGCGGAACGGACACAAGAAGTGTCTTCACCAAGGCATCAATACGCTGTTTTACCTTGTTGGGTTGAGTGGCCACCATGCGTCTAGCCCATTCAACGTCACTTACAAGGTTGAGTGCATGGTGTGCATTATCAGGGTCAATAATGATGGGCCATTCTGGAAAACCCTCGG